>LDXM01000022.1 GCA_001443375.1 Chloroflexi bacterium CSP1-4 | reverse complement strand
GAGCTGCTCGACCGCCTTCGAGTAGGTCACGATCGTCGATGGCGCCTTGTTCTCGGCGCGCAGGTGACGGGTGAACGAGGCGAGGTTGTCCAGAACGTCCGGTTCGGCTATAGAATCACGTCGAGCCCGACCGCGGGCGCTAGAGCTCATAACTATCGACCACCGTGCTTGAGACCATGGTCACAGTTATAGGCTCAAAAACGGTTGTGGTCAAGCTCCGCGCCAGTTATGTCGTGTAACTGAGCGTGAATCCGTGGCGGAGTAGCTCAGTGGTAGAGCAGGGGACTCATAAGCCCTTGGTCGGTGGTTCGAATCCGCCCTCCGCTACCAGCTCGCGCCTCCCGCGACCATCCGGTGGCCCACCCGGGCGTATCCGTCGCTGTACGGACCACCGACCTATACTGGGTGTACCTCGCCGTGGAGCCTTCACGCAGCGGCGACGCGACCCGGAGGCTTTGATCTCTTGAACACTCGGTTCCTCAGGAGCGGCATCTTCACGCTCATCCTCGTGGTGGGCATCGCCGCCATCCTGTACATGTTCATCTTCGACACCCCGAAATCAGTCCCGATCCCCTACAGCGGTGGTTCGGACGCCTTCCTCTCGCGCGTGGCCGCGGGCAAGGTGGACGAAGTCGTCCAGCAGGGCAACAAGCTCGTCGTCACGCTGAAGGAGCTCGACTCGGCGACCGGCAAGCCCAAGATCGTCGAGAGCCAGGTGCCCGGGCAGCTGGGCGAGGGGCTGCGGGCGGACATCGCCGGCGTGTGCACCGAGGCCGGCTCGACGTGCGACCCGGCCATGACCATCACGGCCATGGAGCCGGACGGCTCCGGTCAGCTGGTGGGCCTGCTCCTGACCGCGGTCATGCCCGTCGTGATCATCGGCGCCATCCTCTTCTTCATGCTCCGCCAGGCGCAGGGCACGAATAGTCAGGCCATGAGCTTCGGCAAGAGCCGGGCGCGCATGTTCCTAGGCAACAAGACGGTCGTGACCTTCTCCGACGTGGCCGGCGTGGACGAGGCCAAGTCGGAGCTCCAGGAGGTCGTGGAGTTCCTCAAGTACCCCGAGAAGTTCAATTCGCTCGGGGCGCGCATCCCACGCGGCGTGCTCCTCGTCGGGCCGCCCGGCACGGGCAAGACGCTGCTCGCGCGGGCCGTGGCCGGCGAGGCGGGCGTGCCCTTCTTCAGCATCTCAGGCTCCGAGTTCGTGGAGATGTTCGTCGGCGTCGGCGCCAGCCGCGTGCGCGACCTCTTCGACCAGGCCAAGCGCAACTCCCCCTGCATCGTCTTCGTGGACGAGATCGACGCGGTCGGCCGCCAGCGCGGCGCCGGGCTCGGCGGCTCGCACGACGAGCGCGAGCAGACGCTCAACCAGATTCTGGTCGAGATGGACGGCTTCGACACGAACACGAACGTGATCGTGGTCGCCGCGACCAACCGCCCCGACGTGCTCGACCCGGCGCTGCTGCGCCCCGGCCGCTTCGACCGCCAAGTCATCCTCGACCGGCCGGACATGCGCGGCCGCCTGGAGATCCTCAACGTCCACGTCAAGGGCAAGCCGCTCGACAAGACCGTGGACCTGCAGCTCATCGCCAAGACCTCGCCCGGCTTCTCCGGCGCGGACCTGGCCAATCTCGTCAACGAGGCGGCCATCCTCGCCGCGCGCCGTAACAAGAAGGTCATCAGCACGGGCGACTTCAGCGAGGCCCTGGAACGTGTCGTGGCCGGCCCCGAGCGCAAGAGCCGCATCATCAGCGACGCCGAGAAGCAGATCATCGCCTACCACGAGGGCGGTCACGCCGTCGTCCAGCGCATCCTGCCCAAGTGCGACCCGGTGGCCAAGGTCAGCATCATCAGCCGCGGCATGGCCCTCGGCTATACCATGGGCCTGCCCACCGAGGACCGCTACCTCACGAGCAAGTCCGAGTTCGAGGACAAGATCGCGGGCATGCTGGGGGGCAACGCGGCCGAGAAGCTCATCTTCGGCGACACCACCACCGGCGCCTCGAACGACATCGAGAAGGCGACCACGCTCTCCCGGCGCATGGTCACCGAGTTCGGCATGAGCGAGAAGCTGGGTCCATTGGCATTTGGCACACGCGATGAACTCGTGTTCCTGGGTCGCCAGATCGGCGAGCAGCGGAACTACTCGGACGATGTGGCACGGCAGATCGACGAAGAGGTCCGGACCATCATCGACCGGGGCTATGCGCGCGCCATGGAGGTCCTCGTCACGCACCAGGATCGCCTCGTGGCGCTGGCCGATCGCCTCATCGCCGAGGAGACGATCGAGAGCGAGGAGTTCGAGAAGCTCTTCGCCGGCATCCCCAACCCGCGCCAAGAGCCGGGCGGCAGCCCGACGCCGAAGCCGCTCGAGGTCGCCGCGGCGACGCAGAATGCCCCGAGCGAGGAGGGCGCCGGCGGCACTGTGCCGAAGCCCTCGCCCCAGCCGGCGTAGGGACCGGCGCCGACCACCGATCGTCATTCGAAGCGGGCCCCGGGGGCCCGCTTCGACGCTGTGCAGGAGTCCTTCACGTGTCCGTCCGCCTGGCCGATCTCGACGCCCACCTCCAGGCCACGGCCGCGGCGCGGCTGGCCGACTTCGTCGAGCTGTTGCGCATCCCCAGCGTCTCCGCCCTGCCCGAGCATGCCGGCCACTGCCGGGAGGCGGCGGCGTGGATCGCCGGCCGGCTGACGCGCGCGGGGCTGGAGCACGTCGAGGTGGCCGAGACGGGTGGCCATCCGGTCGTCTACGCCGACTGGCTCCACGCGGACGGGGCGCCCACCGTCCTCGTCTACGCCCACTACGACGTCCAGCCCGACGATCCCCTCGAGGAGTGGGTGAAGCCGCCCTTCGATCCGCGCATCGAGGACGGCCGCGTCTTCGCCCGGGGCGCGGCGGACGACAAGAGCCACGTGCACATGCTCATCTCCGCCGCTGCGGCCTGGTTGACCGTGCGCGGCCGGCTGCCTGTCAACCTCCGTTTCGTCTTCGAGGGCGAGGAGGAGTCGGGGTCGGAGAACCTCGACCGGTGGCTGGCCGCGAACCGGGAGCGTCTGAGCGCGGACCTCGCGGTCATCAGCGACACGGGCTTCTTCGAGGGCAATCGGCCGTCGATCACGACCGGGCTGCGGGGCATGATGTACGCCCAGCTGGACGTCACGGGACCGCGCCAGGACCTCCACTCGGGGGGCTACGGCGGCACGGTCCGCAACCCGGCCACCGTCCTGGCCGAGATCATCGCCGGCCTGCACACGCGGGAAGGCCGGGTCGACGTGCCGGGCTTCTACGACGACGTGCGCCCGCTGGGCGAAGGCGAGCGTGCCGAGTTCGCGCGCCTGCCCTTCGACGAGGCCGACTACATGGCCGAGATGGGCGTGGACGCACTCTTCGGCGAGGCCGGCTACTCGACCCTCGAGCGCCGCGGCGCCCGGCCCACGCTCGAGATCTGCGGCCTCTGGGGCGGCTTCCAGGGCGAGGGCTCGAAGACGATCATCCCCGCCCGCGCCCACGCCAAGGTCAGCTGCCGCCTGGTCCCCGACCAGGCCCCGCGGCGCATCTTCGAAGCGATCCGGACTCGCGTCCTGGAGCTTGCGCCGCCCGGCGTCACCGTGGACATGACGCTCATCAACACCGGGTTCGCGAGCCTCACGCCGATCGACCATCCGGCCACGCAGGCGGCGGCACGCTGCATCGAGGAGGTCTTCGGGCAGGCGCCGCTTTTCACGCGCGAGGGCGGTTCGATCCCCGTGGCCGCCTCGTTCGAATCGCTGCTGGGGCTACCGGTGGTGCTGCTCGGTTTCATGAACCCGGACTGCCAGGCCCATGGCCCCAACGAGTCGATGCGAATCGACAACTGGGAACAAGGCCTGCGCACGACGGTCCGTTACTGGGAGGCGCTGGCCGCCCTGCCGCACTGAGATTCGCTCTCGATGTCAGGAGTTGTGGGGTCCGGGTGGTTTGGCGGCCGGGGGGCCGGTGCTATCATCCGGCCGTGAGCACGATCGAGTCGACCGAGTCAGACGTCCAGGCCGGCGAGCCGGCCGCGGTGGCCCGCGCCGACTGGCGCCTCGACGCCGACGGCGGGAGCATGGTCCCGCGCTCCGCGCTCGACGTGCTGGTGAACCTGAGCGACAAGGTCAGCGGTGGCCGCATCGGCGAGTACCAGCCGGTGCCCCTCGGCTTCACGCCGCTCGACAAGACCATGGGCAGCGGCCTCCGTACCGGCGAGCTGCTGCTGATCGGTGGCGCGCAGGGCACGGGCAAGACGACGATGGCCCTGCAGATGGCCCGCAACATCGCCTCGGGCGGCCAGGCCAACGTCCTCTACCTCTGCTTCGAGCACGAGGAGGAGTACCTGCTCAACCGGCTCATCGCCATGGAGTCGGCGCTGGCCCACTTGCCGCACAAGACGGGCGCCATCAAGATCCAGGACGTGCGCAAGGAGATCCTGGGCAGCTGGGCCGCGGAGGGTGCCGGCGGGCCGCAGCTGGCGGCCAACCCGCGCCTCCGCCCGTCGCTCGACCGCATCGCCCGCTACGGCCAGAACCTCTTCCTCCTGCGCGGCTCGCAGACCGCGAGCACGATCGACAACATCCGGACGCTCGTCCGGCAGCACCGCGAGCTGTCCGGCGATCGCCGGCTGGTGGTCTTCGTCGATTACATGCAGAAGGTGCCGCAGCTACCAGAGCCGCCCACCGAGACCGAGAAGGTCACCTTCATCGTCAACGGCCTAAAGGACATCGCCCTCTCGGAGGGGGTGCCGATCGTGACCATCGTGGCTGCGGACAAGGAGGGCCTGAAGGCCTCCCGTCTGCGGAACTTCCACCTGCGCGGCTCGTCGGCCATCAACTACGAGGCCGACATCATCCTGATCCTCAACGAGAAGTACCACATCGTCGCCAAGGTCAACATCGAGTTCAACCCGTACCAGGCGCAGCGCTTCCGCGACTGGGTCATCCTGTCGGTCGAGAAGAACCGCGGCGGCCAGGACAACGTGGACCTCGAGTTCGAGAAGCACTTCGAGTTCTCCTGCTTCGACCCCAACGGGCGGACGGTCCAGGAGAAGCTCATCGAGGAGCGGCTCTACAACGATTGACGTGGTCGCGGAGGCCTGGCGGACCTTCGTGGCGATCCCCCTGCCGGCGGGGGTGGCGACGACGCTGGAGGCCCGCCTCGCGCCACACCGTGCGGCGCACGCACAGGCGCGCTGGAGCGACCTCGCCGACGCACACCTGACGCTCGTCTTCCTCGGCGCCACTCCTGCCACGGTCGTGCCGGCCGTGGTCGACGCGGTGACCCGCGCCGCTGCCGGCCACGTCCCCTTCCGCGTCGCGCTGCATGGGGCCGGCTCGTTCGGCGGCCGGGGACGTCCCCTGGTGGCCTGGCTGGGCATCGGGGCGGGAGCGGCCGAGCTCACAGCCCTCGCGGCCGACATCCGTGCGCGCCTGATGACGCTGCCCGGCCTGGCCTACCTCGCGGGCGCCGGCGAGATGCGGCCGCACCTGACGGTCGCCCGCCGGGCGCCGGCCTCCCTGGCGCCACTGCTGCGAAGCGCCTTTGCCGACGAGGGGCCGGCGTGGACGATCGATGGGCTCGTGGTCATGCGCAGCCACCTGGGCCGGGACGGCGCCCGCCACGAGCCCCTCGCGAACGTCCCGCTTGCGGCCTTCCCTCCGTCCCCGTAGATTCGGCCTCCCCGGCAGCCGCAGCGCAATGAGGTCCCGACGATGACGAGTCAGACGAAGTTCGTGCTCTCCGAGGACCGCATCCCGCGGGTCTGGTACAACATCGCCGCCGACCTGCCCTGGCCGCCCCCGCCGCCGCTCCATCCGGGGACCGGCCAGCCCATCGGCCCGGCCGACCTGGCGCCGCTCTTCCCCATGGCGCTCATCGGCCAGGAGGTCAGCGCGGAGCGGGAGATCGGCATCCCCGATCCGGTCCGCGAGGCGTACGCCCTGTACCGGCCCTCGCCGCTCTACCGCGCGCACCGCCTCGAGCGGGCCCTCGATACGCCCGCGCACATCTACTACAAGTACGAGGGCGTCAGCCCGGCCGGCTCGCACAAGCCCAACACGGCCATCCCGCAGGCCTTCTTCAACCGCGAGGAGGGCATGCGACGTCTGACGACCGAAACGGGCGCCGGCCAGTGGGGCTCGGCGCTCGCCTTCGCCGGGGCGCTCTTCGGGCTCGAGGTCAAGGTCTACATGGTCCGCGCCAGCTACGACCAGAAGCCGTACCGGCGCAACCTCATGGAGGTCTACGGCGCCAGCGTCGTGGCCAGCCCGAGCCCGGACACGAACTACGGGCGGCGCGTGCTCGCAGAGACCCCCGATAGCCCCGGTTCGCTGGGCATGGCCATCAGCGAGGCCGTGGAGGACGCCGTGGGGCGCGACGACACGCACTACTCACTTGGCTCGGTGCTCAACCACGTGCTGCTGCACCAGACGGTCATCGGCCAGGAGGCGCTCGAGCAGATGGCCCTGGCCGGCGAGGAGCCGGACACCATCATCGGCTGCACCGGCGGCGGTTCCAACTTCGCCGGCCTCGCCTTCCCCTTCCTCGGCCGCCAGCTGCGCGGCGAGGCGGCTTATCGGTTCATCGCTGTCGAGCCCGAGGCCGCGCCGAGCTTGACGCGCGGCGTCTATGCCTACGACTTCGGCGACACCGGTCGGCTCACCCCGCTGGTCAAGATGCACACGCTGGGCCACGACTTCATCCCCGAGCCCATCCACGCCGGCGGGTTGCGCTACCACGGCATGGCGCCGCTGGTCAGCCTGCTCAAGGAGCGGGGCCTGATCGAGGCCCGCGCGGTGCACCAGCGGGCGACCTTCGAGGCGGGCGTCCGGTTCGCCCGGGTCGAGGGCATCCTGCCCGCGCCCGAGCCGACCCACGCCATCAAGGTCGCCATCGACGAGGCCCTGCGGGCGAAGGCGGAGGGCCGGCCCACGGTCATCCTCTTCAACCTCTGCGGCCACGGCCACTTCGACCTGTCGGCCTACGAGCGCCACCTGGCTGGGCGGCTGGAGGACTACGAGTACCCGGCCGAGAAGGTCGCGGCCGCCCTCGAGGCGCTGCCGGTCGTGGCCGGCTGATGCGGGCCGCCCGGCGTCCGCGCGATGTGCGAAGCTAGCGGGCGATGCCCTCGCTCGCCTGTTGGTCGTGCGGCCGCCGGATCTTCACGACGGTCCCGCTCGAATCGCTCTTCGCCGACGAGCGACGCTGTCCGCGCTGCGGCGCGCTGCTGAATCCCGAGCGCCGCGGCACCAGCCGCCGGCAGTCCAACCGGCGCCAGAACCCGCCCGACGATCCGGGACCGCCCGACGGCACCGAGCGCCGGGTCCGCGACCGGCGCGAGGGACCGCGGCGGGGCCCCGCGGGCTGAGCGCCTCCCGCCCTCAGGCCGTTCGATCGGGGCGGGGCGGCTCCACGAGGCGGTGTCGCAGCCCGAAGGCGACCGCCTCCAGCTTCGAGTGCACCCCCAGCTTGCCCATGATGTTCTGGACGTGCGTGCGGAGCGTGTTCGGGGCGATCGACAGCTGTTCGCAGATCTGCCGCGAGGGGAGGCCCTCGGTGAGCGCGCGCAGGATCTCGAGCTCGCGCGGCGTCAGCGGCTCGATGGGATGCTGGGCCACTGCCTGTTCGCGAGCCGTGGCGACGCGCCGGGCGATGCTGAAGAGGACGGCGCGTGGCAGCAGGATCTCCCCGGCGTGCGCGGCACGGACGGCGTCCACCACGTCCTGGCTGGCGTGGTCCTTGGTCAGGTAACCGTCGGCGCCGGCCTGGATGGCGTCGAGGACGGTCTCGTCGTCGTTGACCGCGGTGAGCATGATCACCCGCGCCGCGGGCCAGCGGGCCTTGATCGCGCGCGTCGCATCGGCGCCGGTCCCGTCGGGCAGCCGGTAATCCATGAGCACGACGTCCACGCGCTCACGCGCGGCGGTCCGGGCCTCGGCCACGCTGCCGGCCACGCCGACCACGGCGAGATCGGGCTCGTGGGACAGTAGCTGCGCAAGGGCGTCGGTCAGCAGCTGATGATCGTCGACGAGGAGGACACGGATCGGGTTCGCTTGACGGCGCTGCACGGCATGCCCCCGGCTGGTCTCCTGTGATGACTCCCCACGATCACCCCAAGTCGGCCCCGATCGTAGCCCATCGCGTGCCCGGAATCCAATCCGCGGGTGGGGTGCGCCCGCTAGACTCGCCGGAGTGGTGCGCCTGGCGATCCTCGGCCTCGGCCTCATCGGTGGTTCGATCGCGCGCGCCCTCGCGGTCCGCGAGCCCGGCGCGTGGCACGTCACGGCCTGGAGCCGCACGCCCGACGGTCCCCGGCGCGCCGTGGAGGAGGGCGTGGTCGCGGACGCCGTCTCCGACGCGACGGCCGCCATCGCCGGCGCCGACCTGGTCGTCCTGGCGGCGAGCCCGGCTGCGAACCTCGCCCTCGTGGAGCGGCTGGGACCGGCGCTGGCCGCGGCCGGCGGCCTGCTGACCGACGTCACAAGCGTCCAGGCGCCGATCGCCGCACGGGCGGCCGCCGTGCCCGGCCTGCGTTTCGTGGGTGGCCATCCCATGAGCGGGCGGGAGCGGCGTGGCTATGCCGCCGCGGACGCCGCGCTCTTCGTCGACCGGCCCTGGGTCGTGCTTCCCGGCCCTCGCGCCAGCGGCGGGGACGTGGATCTCGTGCGGCGGCTGGCGCGCGCCTGCGGGGCGCACCCGCTGGAGCTGGAGCCGGGCATCCACGACCGCGCCGTGGCCGCCATCAGCCACGTGCCGCTGCTGGCCGCGGTGGCGCTCGTCGAGGCGGCCGTGTCGGCGCCCGACTGGCCCGTCGCCCGGTCGCTCGCCGCCCAGGGCTGGCGCGACGCGACGCGACTCGCCCGCGGCGATGCCGAGCTGGGTGCGGGCATCCTGGCCATGAACGCCAGCGCGATCGCGGAGGCGCTGCGCCGCTACCGGCACGAACTCGAGCGCTGGCAGGTACGGCTGGATGCGCTGGTTGCCGCCGGGGATCCTGCCGCCGCCGTCCCCGGGCTGGCGGCCGACCTCGCCCGGACCGCGGCGCACATCGAGCCGGCGACGTGACGTGGCCAGCGACGACGAGCTGATCCTCGCCGTCCCGCGAGCGCGCCTGCCGGGCGGCGTCCCCTGGCGGGGCGTGCGCCGGGACGATCTCGAGCCCCATCTCGAGGCCATCGCGGCGGCGGGCGTCTTCCGACCGCGCGGGGAGTTGGAGCCGGACCCGGCCTGGAAGCAGGTCATCCCATACCTCGTGCTGCGCGATGGCCCTCGCGTCTTCCTCATGCGTCGCACGCGCGCCGGCGGGGACGCCCGGCTGCACGACCGCTGGTCGATCGGCATCGGCGGACACCTCAACCCCGGCGACGGCGACCTGCTGGGCGGGCTGCGGCGAGAGTGGCGCGAGGAGATCGTGGCGTCGTTCACGCCCGAGTTCCAGCTGCTGGGGCTGCTCAACGACGACGAGGATCCCGTCGGCGCCGTGCATCTCGGGGTCGTCTACATCGCCGACGCCGCCGGGCGCCCGGTCGCCATCCGGGAGAACGACAAGCTCCGCGGCGCCTTCGCCACGCTCGACGAGGTGCGCCGGGTGGCCGACGGGCTGGAGACCTGGAGCGCTCTCGTCCTCGACCACCTCGATCCGATCGGGGCACGGCCCGCCGACGTCCCGGTGGGATAATCGACTCGAGGAGAGTGCCACCCGTGTCCAGCCGCCCCACCGACATCGCCCGACGCCTGCCCGCCGTCATCGGGCTGCTCGGGTTCGTGCTGGTCGCGGCCTCGATGGTCCGGGCGGCCGAACCCCGCGTCGTCGTCCTGCCCACGACCGGCATCGTCGACCAGGTCATGGCCGGCTACCTGCGCGATCGGATCGCCGACGCGGCGGCCTCCGGCGCCAGCGCGGTGGTCGTCCGGCTCGACACGCCGGGCGGCGCGCTGGAGGCGACGCGTTCGATCGTGGGCACGCTCCTCGACGCTCCGCTGCCGGTCGTCGTGTGGGTCGCTCCGTCCGGTGCGCGGGCAGCCAGCGCGGGCACGTTCATCACCCTCTCCGCGAACCTCGCCTACATGGCGCCGGGCACGAACATCGGTGCCGCCTCGCCCGTGGGCGGGCAGGGTGAGGACATCGAGGGCACGCTCGGCGACAAGGTGAAGAACGACGCCATCGCCCTGATGACGAGCATCGCCGACGCGCGCGGCCGCGACGTCGATGCGGCCGTGGAGACCGTCAGGAGCGCCGCCTCCTACACCGCCCAGCAGGCCATCGACAAGGGCCTCGTGGACGGCTTCGCCGCCGACCTGCCCGCGCTCCTGGCGGCCATCGACGGCCGGACGGTCACGGTCCGCGGTCTCGACGTGACGCTGGATACGGCGGGCGCCGCGACGAGCGAGTCTGGCATGAGCCCGTTCGAGGCGATCCTCCACCTGCTGGCCGACCCGAACATCGCCTTCATCCTCTTCACGATCGGTTTCTATGGGCTCCTCTTCGAGCTGCAGAACCCGAACTTCGTGACCGGCATCCTGGGCGCGCTGGCGATCATCCTGGCCTTCATCGGCTTCGGCAGCCTGCCCCTCAACGTCGGCGGCCTGCTCCTGCTCGGGCTGGCCGGGATCCTCTTCATCCTCGAGCTGACCGTGACCAGCCATGGGCTGCTCGCGATCGGCGGGCTCGTCTGCCTCGCGCTCGGGGCGGCCGCGCTCTACACGGACGTCGGCAGCCCCACCGCGCCGGACGTCGCGGTGGCCATGCCGATCATCGTGGCCATGGTGGCCACGACCGGCGGCTTCATGCTCGTCATCGTCACGGTCGCGCTGCGTTCCCGGCACATGCGGCCGTCGCCGGGCACGGTCGGCACGGCCATCGTCGCGGGCGCCTTCGGCGAGGTCCGCAACCCCCTGCTGCCGGTCGGCACGGTCTACGTGGCCGGCGAGGAATGGAGCGCCCGCGCCGCGGGCGAACGGCCGCTGCAACGGGGCACGCCGGTGCGCGTCATCCGTCAGGAGGGCCTGACGGTCGTCGTCGAACCTGCCGATCACGGCGGGTCATCCACCTAGCGCGAAGGGAAGGCACATGGACGGATTCATCGGGCTGGCGACGGGAGCGGCCGTCGTCCTCGCCATCGCGGTGATCTTCCTCTATCTCAGCGTGCGGATCGTCCGCCAGTACGACCGGCTGGTCGTCTTCCGGCTGGGCCGCACGGACGACAGCCTGGTGCGCGGTCCCGGGCTCATCTTCCTCATCCCGATCGTCGACCGACCGGTGCGTGCCGACCTGCGCGAGCAGTTCATCGAGGTGCCCAGCCAGACCACGATCACCAAGGACAACGCGCCGATCAACATCGACTTCCTCATCTACTGGCGCATCGCCGACCCCCTCAAGAGCATCGTCAACGTGAGCTACTTCGCCGGTGCCCTGCAGGGCATCGCCACGACGACGCTGCGGGCGGTCATCGGCGACATCTCGCTGGACGACGTGCTCAGCAAGCGGGAGCAGATCAACGAGGTTCTGCGGGCCAAGCTCGACGAGCAGACCGAGCGCTGGGGCGGCAAGGTCACGACGGTCGAGATCCGCGAGATCACCCCGCCGCGCGACGTCCAGGACGCCATGAATCGCCAGCTCTCCGCGGAGCGGACACGACGCGCCGTGATCACCGAGTCGGAGGGCTCGCGGCAGGCGGCCATCAACGTCGCCGAGGGCGAGAAGCAGGCCGCCATCCTGCGCGCCGAGGGCGACCGGCAGTCGGCCATCCTGCGCGCCGAGGGCTTCAGCGAGGCGCTGCAGCGGATCTTCTCCGCCGCCAGGGGCGTGGACGAGAAGACGATGGCGCTCCAGTACCTCGAGGCGCTCAAGGCGCTGGGCGCCGGGCCGGCCACGAAGTTCATCATCCCCTTCGAGTTCACGCAGCTGCTCAAGCCGCTGGCCGGATACCTGGATCGCAGCCGGTCCGAAGGAGGGCCGAGCGGGGCCTGAGCGACCGGTACCAATGGGCCTCGGACGCCCGGGGGTGCGGCGCTATCATGGCCGCGACGCCGCCCGCCCGGGCGTTCCCGTTGGCTGAGTACAAGAAGAGGAGCGGATGTCCGCCAGGATCCTCGTCGTCGACGACGACCCGAACATCCAACGACTGCTGACGTACACCCTCAAGCAGGAGGGGTACGAGGTCATCGTCGCCTCGGACGGCGCCGAGGGGCTGAAGAAGTGGGCCGCCGAGAGTCCCGACCTGATGCTCCTCGACGTGATGCTGCCGAAGATGGACGGCTATCAGGTGGCCGCGAAGGTCCGTGCGGACGAGGGTCCGGGCGCCCACGTGCCCATCATCATGCTCACGGCCGAGGCCGACGTGGAGCAGAAGGTGCGCGGCCTGCGCGCCGGGGCGGACGACTACCAGATCAAGCCCTTCCACCCGGCCGAGCTGCTTGCCCGCATCAAGAGCCTGCTCGCCCGCTTCGCCCCGCGGGACCTCGTGGTGGGCAAGCCGCCCATGGGCCGGGTCCACGCCTTCTACGGCGCGAAGGGCGGCGTGGGCACCACGACGATCGCCATCAACACGGCCATCGCCCTGCATCGGGAGATCGGGCGCAAGGTCGTGCTCGTGGACGGCAACCTGCAGTTCGGCGACCATCGCGTCTTCCTCGACCTCGGCCTCGACCGCAAGTCGATCGTGGACGTCGTGACCGCGACGACCATCGACCAGGACCTGCTGCGCTCGGTCCTCGTCAAGCACGACTCCGGCGTCGACCTCCTGCTCGCGCCGCCCTCGCCCGAGACGGCCGAGCTGGTCAGCGCCGACCAGCACCACATGTCCCGCATCGTGGAACAGCTGCGCGGGCTGTACGACTACGTCCTGGTCGACATCGACAAGCGGCTCGACGAGACGAACCTCGACGTCGTGACCGCGGCCGACGCGCTCTTCGTGGTCATGACGGCCGACCTCTCGTGCCTGAAGAACGTGCGCCTGGTGCTCGAGACGATGACCCAGCTGGGCGTGCCGCGCGACAAGGTCCAGCTCGTGCTCAACCGCTCGAACGCCTTCACCGGCATCAACGTCAAGAACGCCGAGGGCGCGCTCAAGCGGAAGATCGACTTCCAGATCGTCAACGAGTACCGGGCCGCGATCAGCGCTCTCAACAGCGGCGCGCCCTTCATGTTCACGAAGGCCGACTCGCTGCTCGGACGCGCCGTCCTCGACTTCGCGCGGGTCGTCGACAAGCAGGTGGCCGGTCCGGGCGCCGTCCCTCAGCTGGCCCCCGTCAGTTCCTGACCGCCGTTTCCACGGGGCCGGGCGCGGCAAGCGCCCGGAGAGCCGCCGATAAGCCGGGGATGAGCCGCGCCGCGTAGGGTCGGCGGATGCTCGCGACCCTCGTCACCGCCGTCGTCAGCGGCCTGCACGGCGCGCTCGTGCGCGTCGAGGTCGACGTCAGTCCCGGCCTGCCCGTCTGCCACATCGTGGGGCTCCCCGACGCGGCCCTGTCCGAAGCGCGAGAGCGCGTGCGCGCCGCCATCCGCAACGCCGGCTTCGCCTACCCGGCCAGTCGCATCACGGTCAACCTGGCGCCGGCCGACCGGCGCAAGCACGGCGCCGCCTACGACCTCGCCATCGGCGTGGGCATCCTGGTCGCCTCCGAGCAGATCCGTGCCGGGGGAGGCGCCTGGGCGCTGCTCGGCGAGCTGTCCCTGGACGGGACGCTGCAGGCCGTGCCGGGCGTGCTGCCCATGGTCGCCACGCTCGCCCGCGCAGGCCAGCGCCGGGTGGGCGTGCCGGCGGCGAACCTCGAGGAGGCGCGCCTGGTCGAAGGCGTGGAGGCGGTGGGCCTCGACGGTCTCGACGACGCGGCTCGGCTCGTGGCCGGGCCGCGCGGGCGCCGGGCGATGTCCGCCGCTCGGCGGCCCGTGATCGGCGTCTCCGGGCTGCCCGCCGCCGGCATCGCGGCTCCGACCGGCGCCGCGCCGGAGGGCCGGGTAGCCCTCGTTTCAGGGCTGGAGCCGGTAGATCTGCGCGAGGTGCGGGGCCAGCCCTTCGCGCGCTGGGCGCTCGAGGTCGCGCTCGCCGGCGGCCACAACCTGCTCATGGTCGGCCCGCCGGGCGCCGGCAAGACGCTGCTCGCACGGGCCATCCCGGGCCTGCTGCCGCCGCTCGACGAGGACGAGGCGCTCGAGGTGGCGGTCATCGCCAGCGTTGCGGGGCTACTCGGCGACGGACGGCGCCCAGGACGGCGGCGGCCGTTCCGGGCACCGCACCATACGGCGAGTTACGCCGCGCTGGTCGGCGGTGGGCCGCGGCTGCTGCCCGGCGAAGTGACCCTCGCTCACCGGGGCACGCTCTTCCTCGACGAGCTGGCCGAGTTCGATCGGGGCGTCCTCGACGCGCTGCGCCAGCCGCTCGAGGAGGGGAGCGTGGTCATCTCCCGCGCGGCCGGCCAGGTGCGCTATCCGGCGCGGCTGCAGCTGGTGGCCGCCATGAACCCCTGTCGCTGCGGGTACTGGGGCGACCCCCAGCGGGCCTGCTGCTGCGCGCCGGGCGATCCGGAACGCTATGTGCGTCGGGTGAGCGGCCCGCTCCTCGACCGGCTCGACCTGCGCGTCGAGCTGGGGCGCGTCCCTCCGCGTGAGCTGCTCGGCGGGCCGGAGCCGGAGGCGAGCGCAGTCGTCGCGGCACGGATCGCGCTGGCCCGCGAGCGCGCGCGGGCACGCAACGGCGGTCGGCTGAACGCCGACCTGAGCGGGGCCGCGGCGTTGGCCGCGGCCGAATCGGAGCCACGGGCGCGGACGCGGCTGGCGGAGCTGGCGGAGGCCGGTGCGCTCTCGGCGCGGAACGTGCACCGGCTGCTGCGCGTCGCGCGAACGGTCGCCGACCTGGCCGGCGCGCCACACGTGGACGAAGCGGCCATCCTCGCCGCCGCAGGGCTGCGCGACCCCGCGGGCGACCGGCTCGGCGCGGCCGACGCGGCCTGATCCCTGGATGGACCCCTCGGAGCGGATCGCCTGGCTCGCACTGGCCGCCGTCCACGGTGTCGGGCCCGCCACCTTCGGGCGGCTCGTGGCGGCATTCGGCGGCGCACGGTCCGTGCTCCATGCCGCCTCAGATGGTCGCCTGGGGCGGGCGGCGATCAAGGTCGAGACCGGGCGCCGGCTGCCCACCGAGGTGGTCGACCGCATCCTGGTGGCGGCGGCGGCGCCCGATGCCGCGACGGCGACGCTGGAGCGTTTTGGGCTGTGGACGCTGACGCCGCTCGATCCCGCTTACCCGTCGCGCTTCGGCGTTCTCGAGGCAGCGCCGCCTGTGCTCTACGGCTGGGGCGATCCGGCGGCGCTTGAGGACCACTACGCGGTCGGCGTCGTGGGTACCCGCCGGCCCACTCCGGCCGGCCGGGCCCTCGCGGCACGCGTCGCGCGCCACGTGGCCGGCCGCGGCGCGGTGGTCATCTCAGGCCTGGCCATCGGCATCGACGGCGCTGCACACGCCGCGACGGTGGAGGCGGAGGGACGGACGGTCGCAGTGATCGGCGCGGGCCACGACCATCCCGGACCGCGCGCCCATCGCGCGCTGCTGCGCAGGATCCTCGCGCGGGGTGGCGCGGTCGTGAGCGAGCTGGCCCCGCACGCGCCCGCGAGCCGCGGAACCTTCCCGCGACGCAACCGGCTCCTGTCGGCCCTCGCCGATGCCGTCGTGGTCGTGGAGGCGCCATCGCGCAGCGGCGCCATCAACACCGGCCATCACGCCCTGGAGCAGGGGCGCGCGCTGTTCGTGGCGCCTGGGCGGCCCGGCGATCCCGCCACGGCGGGCTGCCTGCGGCTTCTGCGCGAGACGCCCGCACGGCCGTTCGTCGGCCTCGCGGAGCTGGATGAGGACCTGGCGGCGCTGGGGATCGGCCCGGTTCGAGCAGGGGACCGACCGGTGGCGGCGCCCGACCCGCTGGTCGACCTCGGGGCCGCGGAACGCAGCGTGGCCGTGGCGATCGCGCGGGCTCCCAGCGGCCTCGAGCGCCTCGTGGCGGCCACGGGCCTCCCGCCGGGCGTGGTCGGCGGCGCGGTGACGCTGCTCCAGTTGCGCGGCCTGGCGCGCATCGTGGACGGCGCCGTCCTGCCCGCCGGACCGCTGCTCGAGCGTGGCTGACTACGCAACGCTGCGGGTTTGCGGCTTTCGGCGGCCCTCTGGTACCCTGCGCCGGACACCGAACGGCCATCGACGGAGCGGTCGCCCCAGCGGCGGTTCCCGGCCTTCGAGCGAGGAGACACCGTTATTGCGTAAAGCGATCGCCGGCGTCCTCGGCCTGCCCGTCATCGTGGCGACGTACGTCGCGCTGCTCGCGCGACGACCCGTGGCCCTCTCGACGACCGCCGTCGCGGCCATCGTGGGCCTGCTCACGATCGCTGCCATAGGCGGCACCGCGCCCCCGATCACCGCCTACAAGACAGTCCCCGTCGACCCGCATGCGGCGGCTCGCATGGCCTCCTCGGTGGTGACGGACTTCGGCATCCATCAGACGGTGCGCATCGACTTCAGCGCCGCGATGGACCGCACCTCCGTCGAGGCCGCGCTGCGCGTCTCCCCCGCCGCGGCCCCCACCCTCTCCTGGCTCGATGAGGGCCGCAGCCTGCGCATCGCTCCCAGCGGTGCCTGGGCGCCCAGCCGCTTCTACACCGTCACGATCGGCCGCGAGGCACGCGACGCCGCCGGAACGCCGCTGGCCGAGCCCCTGCGGGTCATCTTCTTCACCCAAGACCGACCCACGGTGGAGCTGGCCCTGACCGACCTGGTGGACGAGGGCACCGCGCGGCCCGCGTCGGCGCTGGAGCTCCGCTTCTCGCGACCCGTGGACCCGACCTCTGTGGCGCGGGCGCTGCGCGTCACGCCGGCGACCGCCGGACGGCTGGTCGCGACCGCGGACCCCGGCCAGGCCGGCGCGGACCGCTTCCTCTGGGTCCCCGACGCGCCGCTCGCGCCGGGCAGTCCCATCGGGTTCCACCTCGCGGCATCGGTGCGCGACGCCGACGGGCTGCGCCTCACGGCGCCCGCGCACCTCTCGGCGACCGTCGCGGCACGCCCCCGGGTGGTGCGCAGCCGGCCGGCGAAGGGCGGGCAGGGCGTCGATCGAGACCAGACGATCAGCGTCCGGTTCAGCGAGAAGATGGACCGCCGCACGACACAGGCGGCGCTGAGCGTCTCCGGCCTCGACACCAAGAAGGGCGGAAGGTTCCGCTGGGCGGAGGGCGACACGGTCCTCATCTTCGACCCGTCGAAGACCTTCGCGTACGGTGCGGCGGTGACGATCGAGGTGGCCGGTTCCGCCCGCTCGTCGGCCGGTGTGCCCCTGGCGGACGATCTCGCCGCCGTGGCCTTCCGGTCCGCCTTCAGGGTCGAGCCGAAGCCGCCGGCCCCGGCCAGGCCGACGACGAAGCCGCCCACCAGCGGGGGCGGCAGCACGTCGAGCGCACCCTGGCTGAGCGTGGAGAAGTACTACCTCGGCCTCCTCAACTGCACCCGTACCGGCGGCTGGGTGCAGTCGGACGGGAGCTGCGTCGGCTACGGCAGCGGCCGGTACAGCAACTATGTGGCGCCGCTCACGCTGAGCGCCGGCATATCGTCGAGGGTGGCGCGGCCGTATGCGCAGCTCCTCGCCACGCGCGGCATCTGCAGCCACTACGCCGACGGTGATCCCGGCGATCGGCTCAACCGCGGCGGCTACAGCAGCTACCGCTGGGCCGAGAACCTCGGCTGCCGCTCGGGCAACCCGTACAGTGCGGTGCTCGGCTCGCACCTCTTCTTCCAGAGCGAGATGTCGGCCAACGGCGGCCACTGGCGGAACATCAAGGACGCCCGCTTCTCGGTCGTCGGCGTCGGCATCTGGGTCGCCAGCGGACGCGTCCGTCTCGTGTCCGAATTCTACGACCCGTAGGGCGGCCATGATCCGCGGCGCGGTCGTGCACATGACCGGCGAGCAGCCCCTCCTCGTGGACCTCGAAGCCGTGCCGCTGCCCGGCGACACGGTGCTGGTGTGTTCGAACCTGCGCGCCACGGGCGGCCAGCGGCCGTCGTTCATCGACGCCATCGACTCGACCTTCGTCATCCCCTACCAGCACATCCGCTTCGTGGAGATCGCCGCCGCCGCGCTCGGCCGGCGGGATGGGGATGCGGCCGGCGTCGAGCTCCTGGAGAGCGGCCCGGAGCCGGAGCTGGAGCTCGACGAGGATCTCCTGCGCCGCGTCCGCGAGGCCTAGCCGGGAAGCCGCGGCGCAGTCTGCGAGCAGGGAGCGCCAAGGGGCCGGTGCTACACTCCCGGCCGATGACGAAGAACCTGGTGATCGTCGAGTCGCCGGCGAAGGCGCGCACGATCGAGCGCTACCTCGGCCCCGACTACCGGGTCCTCGCCTCGTACGGCCACGTCCGCGACCTGCCGGAGAACCCGGGCAAGGGCCAGTTCGGCGTGGACGTGGAGCATGACTTCGCCCCGCAATATGTCGTCGCCGAGGACCGCCGCAAGCACGTCGACCAGATCGCGCGGGCGGCCAGGGCTGCCGAGACGGTCTATCTCGCCACCGACCTCGACCGGGAGGGTGAGGCGATCGCCTGGCACGTTGCCGAGGCCGCCGGCGTGCCGGCGTCGAAGACGAAGCGGGTCACCTTCAGCGAGATCACCCCGGGCGCCATCCGCGAAGCCTTCGCGCACCCCCGGGGGATCGACGTGCACCTCGTGGACGCGCAGCAGACGCGCCGCATCGTGGATCGTCTCGTGGGCTACATGCTCAGCCCGCTCGTCTCGCGCAAGGTGCGGGGCGGCCTGTCGGCAGGGCGGGTCCAATCGGTCGCCCTGCGCCTCGTGGTGGATCGGGAGCGGGAGGTGGCGTCCTTCAGCGCACGCGAGTACTGGACGCTCGAGGCCCTCCTTGCCACCGCGGACGGGACGACCTTCGTGGCCGAGCTGGCGCGCATCGACGGCGTCGCCGCGGAGATGGCTGACGGCGAGACGGCGGAAGCCCATGCGGCCGCCCTGCGCGCGCAGCGGCCGGTGGTGGAGAAGGTCGCCCGGCGCGCGCAGAAGCGCAGCCCCGCGCCGCCGTTCACGACGAGCACCCTGCAACAGGAAGCCAGCCGCAAGCTCGGCTTCAACCCCAAGCGCACGATGTCGATCGCCCAGAAGCTCTACGAGGGCATGGAGACGGCCGACGGGCAGGTCGGCCTCATCACCTACATGCGCACCGACTCGACGGCCATGGCCGGTGTGGCCATGGGGGAGGCCCGGGAGGTCATCCGCGACCGCTTCGGCGAGCCGTACACGATGCCCCGGGGGCGCGTCTACAGGACGAAGGCCAAGGGTGCCCAGGAGGCCCACGAGTCGATCCGGCCCACCAGCTTCCGGCGCGACCCCGACTCGCTGGCGCGCTTCCTCGACGCGCCGGCGCTGAAGCTCTACCGGCTCATCTGGCAGCGTGCCCTCGCCTCGCAGATGGCGGCCAGGGAACTCGAGACGACGACCGCGGACCTGGGCGCCGGCCGCTACGGCCTGCGCGCGAGCGCCACGCGGACCCTCTTCGACGGCTTCGCCCGCGTCTACACCGAGGGCCGCGACGACGATGCCGATGACGAGGAGCGCGAGCGCCGACTCCCGCCCCTGGCGGAGGGCGATACGACGACCGTGCGCGACGTGACGCCCGCGCAGCACTTCACGGAGCCGCCGCCGCGCTACACCGAGGCGACCCTGATCAAGGCCCTCGAGGAGCACGGCATCGGCCGCCCCTCGACGTACGCGGCGACCATCTCGACCATCCTCGACCGCGGCTACGTCCGCGTGGAGGACCGCCGGCTGCGACCGGAGCTGGTGGGCGAGATCGTCACCGACCTGCTCGTGGAGCACTTCGCCGAGTTCGTGGACGTGGCGTTCACGGCGCGCATGGAGGAGCGGCTCGATGAGGTGGCACGGGGTGAGCGCGCCTGGGTGCCCCTCCTGCGCGAGTTCTACGGACCCCTGAAGGACCGGGTGGACGAGAAGCGCCGCGAGCTGAAGCGACGGGACTTCACGACCGAGGAGAGCGACGAGGTCTGCTCAGAGGGCCACCCGATGGTCATCCGCCTCGGACGCAACGGCCGCTTCCTGGCCTGCTCGCTCTACCCCGAGCACCAGGAGTCGCGGCCGCTGCCCGGCGAAGAGCCGCCGCGGATGGAGGGCCAGGGCGATGCCTGTCCGCATTGTGACGAGGGGCAGCTGACGCAGCGGCGGGGACGCTTCGGTCCGTTCCTGGGCTGCTCACGGTATCCCGACTGCGACTACATCAAGAAGGAGGGACCGCCGCCACCGGCGCCGCTGGCGTTCGAGGTGGTCTGCCCCAAGAACGGCGACGGTCGGCTGCTGGCGCGCCGGGCGCGACGCACGGGCAACGTCTTCTGGGGCTGCTCGGCCTACCCGAAGTGCGACTACACGACGAACTTCGAGCCGGTCGGCGCGGTCCATGACGCGGATGCCGGAGCGGTGGCGCGGCACGGCGATGTCCTCCTCTGCCTCGTCTGCGGCGCGGCCATCGAGGCGCCGGCCGAGGGTGGCCTCGTGGGGCTGTGTCTGGCCGGCGGCCCGCCGAACCCGGGGGCGCTGGCACGACCGCGCCGCGCGGCCGGTCCCGGCGGAGGCCGCCCGCCCGGCGGCCGGCGGAAGAGCGCAAGGGCGATGGGCGCCGAGCGCGCCCCCCGCCCCGCCGTCAAGCCCGCGTGACGGGCGCCGCCGCACTCGACGGTTTCCTGCGCGCTCTCGAGGCGCGCGACGCATCGGCGCACACGCGACGGGCCTATGCGACGGGCATCCGCCAGTACCTCGAGTGGCTGTCCGCCCGGCCCGGCGGCGGCTGGACGCGCCCCGGACGGCTCGCGCTGCGCGGCTATCTCGCCGAGCTGGACGGACGGGGGCTCTCTCGAACCACGATCGCGGCCCGCGTGGCGGCGCTGCGCTCCTTCTATCGGCACGCTCGCCGCGAGGGCTGGGTGGACGGCGACCCGTGGGCGGCCATCTCCACGCCCCGCCGACCCCGCCGGCTGCCGGTCGTGCTCGAGGTGAGCGAGGTCGAACAGCTGCTCGACACCGTGGCGCCGGTGGCCGACCGTGGGCGGGCGCGCGACGCGGGCATCGCGGCCGCCATCGCCCTGCGCGACCGGGCCGTGCTCGAGACGGCCTATGCCGCCGGGTTGCGCATCGGTGAGCTGGCGTCGGCCCGCCTCGGCGACCTCGACCTCGGGCGCGGCGAGCTGCGCGTCATCGGCAAGGGCCGCAAGGAGCGCATGACCCTCCTGGGGCGACCGGCACGGGAGGCCCTCGACGACTACCTCGCCGGCGGTCGGCCGCGTCTGCGCCGAGGCGTCGAGGGCACGGACGACGGCACGATCTTCCTCAACGCCCGCGGCGGCCCGCTCGGCGTGCGCGGCCTGCGCTACCGGCTCCGGCGGATCGCCCAGCTGGCGGGCGCCCGGGAGGGCGTCACGCCCCACACGCTGCGGCACTCGTTCGCCAGCCACCTCCTCGACGGCGGCGCGGACCTGCGCGTCGTCCAGGAGCTGCTCGGGCACGCCAGCCTGGGCACGACCCAGGTCTACACGCACGTCTCCACGGCGCGCCTCCGCTCGGCCTACCGTGAGGCCCATCCGCGCGCCGCCCGCTCGGGTCAGACGCCGCCTCCGTGACGGGCACCGCGCGCGCCCTGGCGCGGGCCGGGCTCGTGGTCACCGCGGCCTATCTCCTCTCCCGGGTGCTGGGCTGGTTGCGCCTCGTCGTCATCAGCTCGCTCTTCGGGGCGAACGCCGACCTGGACGCCTATTTCGCCGCCTTCCGCATCCCCGACGCGATCTTCCAGCTCGTGGCCGCGGGCGCGCTCAGCTCGGCGCTCATCCCGGTGCTGGCCGGCCTGCACGCCGCCGAGGAGGAGGAGCGGGCCTGGCGGGTCGTGGCCACCGTCGTCAACCTCATGCTCCTGGCACTCCTCGCGCTCTCGGTCGTGGTGGCCCTGGCCGCACCGGTGCTCATCCCGCTCGTCACGCCCGGCTTCGACGCCGTGGAGACGGAGCTGACCGTGCGGCTCTCGCGGGTCATGCTGCTCTCGCCGATCCTGCTCGCGCTGGGAGCCGTGGCCACGAGCGTACTCAACGCCCGCGGCCGCTTCGCCGCCTCGGCGGTGGCGCCGCTCCTGTACAACGTCGTCATCATCCTCGCCGCCGTGCTGTTGGCGCCGATCCTCGGCGTGGATGGCCTGGCCATCGGCGTCGTCCTCGGCTCGCTGGTGCACCTCGCGGTCCAACTGCCGGCGATCGTGCGCCTGCCCAGGTTCGGCTACGACTTCGCAGTCGACCTGCGCGATCCGGCCGCCCGCCAGGCGCTCCTGCTCATGGCGCCGCGCGCGATCGGCCTGGGGGTGATGCAGATCACCTTCCTCGTCAACACGACCCTCGCTTCGGGCCTCGGCACGGGCTCGATCGTCGCCTACAACATCGCCTTCACCGTCATGCAGATCCCGCTCGGCGTCATCGGCGTGCCGCTCGGCGTGGTGCTGCTGCCGTCCATGTCGCGCTCGCTCGCGGTGGGCGACCTGCGTGGCTTCGGCCAGCTCGTGGTGCGCTCGCTGCGGCTGCTGCTCTACGTCATGCTCTTCCTGACGGCGATGACGATGGTGCTGCGGCGCCAGCTCGTGACGCTCCTCTTTGACTATGGCAACTTCGACCAGCGGGCCATCGACCTGACCGCGAACACGTTGCTCTTCTTCACGCTGGGGCTGGCCGCGCACGCGATGATCGTCGTCCTCGCCCGGGCTTTCTACGCCGGCCAGGACACACGCACGCCGGTCATGGCCGCGATCCTCGCGGTTGCCGTGAACGTCGTCGTTTCGCTCTTGACGGCCGGATCGCTCGGCCTCTCGGGGCTCGCCCTGGGCATCGCCAGCGGCGCCTGGGTCGAGGCCGCGGTCCTGCTCGTGCTGCTCTGGCGTCGGGCGGCCACGCTGCCCATCGCCGGGCTCGTGCGCGCCGGGGTCGAGTTCGTCGTGGGCGCGGTGCTGGCCGGGGCCACCGCGTTCGGCGTGGTCGGCGTGACCGGGGCGCTCTTCGGCACGCACGACCCGAGCAAGCTGCTGGTGCTCGTCCAGGCGACGCTGGCCTTCCTGGCCGCGACGGCCGTCTACGTCGCCTACAGTCTCGTCGTGCGCATCCCCGAGTTCCGCCAGACGCTCGTCATCCTCGGTTCGGCGCTGCGCCGCGCACGGGCCGCGGAGCGTCCGTGACCGCGATCCGGGAGATGCTCGACGCGCCGCCGGCGGGATGGGATGCCCTCACCGTCGACCCGCCGGGCGGCCACGTCCTGCAGGGCACCGCCTGGGCCGCGCATCGCCAACGCCAGGGCTGGCGCCCACGCTTCGCGCTGTTCGATGACCGGCGCGCGGCGCTCGTCCTGACCCGAGCGAGGCCGCCGCTCCCCGGTTTCCTCGCCTACTGCCCGCGCGGGCCGATCGCCGCGGGGGATCCGCCCACCCTGGTGGCCGCCCGCGCGGCTGCGCTGGCGCAGCGTCTGCGGGCCGAGGGCCCGATCATCCTCGCCGTGGACCCGGAACTCGACGCGGACCCTGTCTACGAGGCGGCCATGGCCGCGGCCGGTTTCCGCGCGACCGAGGAGATCCAGCCGTCGCGCCACCGCCTCGTGCTCGACCTGCCGCCCGGGACGGACGAGGCCGGGCTCCTGGCGGCGATGTCGAAGTCGGCGCGCCAGCGCATCCACGCCGCCGAGTCGGGCGGGACGATCGTGCGGGAGGACGCGGCCGGGGGGCGCCTGGCCGCATTCGGGGCGCAGATGGACGCCACGGCGCGGCGCAAGGGCTTCGGTTTCGGCTCGGACCGGGGCTTCGTGGACTGGTGGCAGCGGGTCCTGGGGGCGGGGCGCGCGCGCTTCCTCGTCGCGGAGCACGAGGGGCGTCTCCTCGGCGGCCTGCTCGTCTACCTCCAGGGCGGCCACTGGGCGACGGCCTTCTCGGCCGACGACGCGACGCTCCGGCGCGACCACCCCGGCTCGATGCATCTCCTGCGCTGGGCGGCCATCCGCGGCGCCCTGGCCGCCGGCGCCCGGTTCATCGACCTGGGGGGCGTGGACGTGCCGGGCGCCCGGCGCCGGCCCCAGCCCGGCGAGCCCGCCTGGGGCATGCTGGAGCACAAGCTCGGCTTCGGCGCCCGCTGGGTCGAGTCGGCGGGGGCGCACGAGATCGTCCTGCGGCCCGGCGTCTACCGGGTCGGCCTGGCCCTGCGCCGCCTGCGCCGGCGCGCCCGCGGGCTGCCGGTGCGGTGAGCGCGCCCCTCGCTGAGCTGATCGCGCTGCTCGAGGCGCGCGGCCTCCTTCGCGGGATCGTGCCCGGCGTGGCAGCCGCGGCGGGATCGGTGGTGGTGACCGAGGTCGTCCTCGATTCGCGCCGCGTCGCCCCCGGCGCGCTGTTCGCTGCCGTCCCCGGGGAGCGCCTGGACGGCCACGCCTTCGTGTCCGCCGCCGTGGCCGCCGGCGCGGTCGCAGTGCTGGCCGAGCGGCCGACGGCCGGCCTGCCGGTGCCCCAGCTGCTCGTGGCCGCCTCGCGCCCTGCGCTGGCGATCGCGGCCGCCTGGCGACACGGGTTCCCGACTCGCACGTTGGGGATCGTCGGCGTCACCGGCACCGACGGCAAGACGACCACCACGCACATGGTCCGTGCAGTGCTCGAGGCGGCGGGTCGCCCGACCGGGCTTCTGGGCACGGTGGACGTGGTCGTCGGCGGGCGCTCGCTGGGGAACCCCGGCCGCACCACGACGCCCGAGGCGCCCGAGTTGCAGGCACTCCTCGCGGCGATGGTCGGCGCCGCCGACCGCTGGGCCGTCGTGGAGGCCAGCTCCCACGGCCTGGCCCAGGAGCGCGTCGGCGAGGTCGCCTGGGATGTGGCGGTCCTCACGAACGTGACGCAGGAGCACCTCGAGTTCCACCACACGCGCGAGGCGTACGTGGCCGCCAAGCGCCGGCTCTTCGAGGCCCTGGCGGTCGGCGCGGCCAACCCGGAGAAGGGCTTCGGCAAGACGGCGATCGTCAACGCCGACGACCCTGCCGCGCAGGGGTTCCTCGCCGCGGCTCGGGCCGCCGGCGCCCGGACGCTGACCTACGGCACCGCCGCGGCGGCCGACACGCGCCTCACCGCGCTCGATGAGGACCGGCATCGCCTGCGGCTCGGTGTCCGCACGGCACGCTGGGAGGGCGACGTTGCGCTCCGGTCGGCCGGCCGCTTCAACGCCCACAACGCGCTGGCGGCACTGGCCGTGGGCGAGGCGCTGGAGCTCGACGGGGCGGCCGTCCGGGAGGGACTGGCGGCGATGCCCGCCGTGCCCGGCCGGATGGAGCGGATCGACGCCGGCCAGCCGTTCGCCGTGATCGTCGATTACGCCCATACGCCCGAGGCGCTGCGGGTCGTGCTGGACGGGCTGGCGCCAGTGGCCGCGGCGACCGGCGGAGGGCTCGTCGCCGTCTTCGGCTCGGCCGGCGAGCGCGACACGCTGAAGCGGCCGCTGATGGGCGCCGTGGCCGGCGAGCGCTGCCGGCTGGTGGTGCTGACCGACGAGGATCCGCGGGGCGAGGATCGCGAGCGCATCCTCGAGGAGATCGCCGCGGGCGCCGAGCGGGCCGGCCGCCGGCGCGGTCACGACCTGCTGCTGATCGCCGACCGCGAGGCCGCGATCCGGGAGGCCTGCCAGCGGGCGCGCCCCGGCGACGTGGTGCTGCTGGCCGGCAAGGGCCACGAGAAGACCATCGAGCTGGCCGGCGGCGCCGTCCCCTGGGACGACGGCGCGGCGGCCCGGCGGGCCCTGGCCGCGCTCGGCTTCGGGACGCCGTGAGCGCCGACGGCGTCGTGCGGCCGGCGGTCTCGGCGCCGCGCGTCATCGTTCGCGGCGCGACCGACGCCGACCGGCCGGCCTGGGACGCCTTCGTCGCGTCCCGGCCGGAGGGTGATCCCCTGCAGGCATGGGCCTGGGGAGAACTGACCGCCGGGTCCGGTGAGCGACCGCACCGGGTGGTGGCCGTCCGCCCCGACGGCCGGCCGGCCGGCCTCGCCCAGGCGCTCGTGCGTGCGACGGGGGCCGGCCGATCGGTCGCCTACGTGCCGCACGGGCCGCTCTGGGAGCGCGAGGCGCCCGACGCCGAGGCGATCCTCACGGCGCTCCTCGACGGTCTGCGGCAGGCCGGGCGGGACGAGCGCGCGATCGTCGTGAAACTCGATCCGCGGAGCGCCCGCCCCGGCGACGACGACGCGCTGCGCGCGGCGCTGCGCCGGTCCGGCCTACGCCCGGCGCGCCATGATCTCCAGGCGCGCACGACGCGCATCGTCGACCTGACCGGGGGCACGGAGGCCATGTGGGCGCGCTGGGAGTCCGACGCGCGCAACGGCGTCCGGCGGGCGGCGAAGGAGGGGGTCACGACTCTCGTCGATCGCGCCGGCGACCCCGCCGCGCTGGCCGTGCTGACGGAGCTGCACGCGCAGACCGCCCAGCGCGCGGCCTTCCGGGGCCGCCCGGCCGCGTTCCTGGCCGACGCCGCACGGAGCTTCGCCCCCTCCGGCGGCTGGTACGCGGTGCAGGCGGTGCTCGATGGTCGGCCGATCGCGGCGATGGGCCTCCTGCGTGTCGGCGATCGGGGCTTCTACCTCTGGGGCGGCTCGCTCCGGGACACGTCGCTGGGCGGCGCCCGTGGCTCCTACGCGGCGCTCGCCGCGGCCATCGAGGCACTGGCGACAGACGGCTGCCGGACGCTCGACATGTGGGGTGTCGTGGACGCCGCGGATGAGGCCTCCGACCCGGGCGCGGCCGGCTACAGCCGTTTCAAGCGCAAGTTCGGCGGTGCCCCGCTGCGGCATCCCGGCACCTTCGACCTGGTCGTGGCTCCCGGCTGGTACCTCCTGCGCGACCTGCGCGAGCGGCTGCGCGGCGGCTGACCCGCCCGCACTCATGCTCGGGCGGTCCGGGAGGGCGCGCTACACTGGGACGCCCATGACGACCGAGCCCGCCAGTCCCGCCACCGGTCGCGGTAGCCGTCGCCCGACGGCCGCCGTCGAGGTGACGCCGCGCGTGGTCGACGCCCAGGCGCGGACGCTCGTGAAGACGCTGCGCGAGCACTATCCGCAGGCCGACCTCGAGGCCGTCGAGGGCGCCTACCGCTTCGCCGCCGAGGCGCACGCCGGCCAGAAGCGGGCTTCGGGCGAACCGTTCATCACGCATCCCATCGCCTCGGCACAGATCCTCGCCGACCTCGGCATCGACCCGGTAGCGGTCCAGGCGGCGCTCCTCCACGACGTTCCCGAGGACACCGACTACGCCCTGGCCGATATCGAGGAGCGCTTCGGAGCGGACGTGGCCAAGCTGGTGGACGGGGTCACCAAGCTGTCTCGGCTCTCCACGCACTCCCACGAGGAGCAGCAGGCCGAGAACATCCGCAAGATGTTCCTGGCCATGGCGGAGGACGTCCGGGTCGTCCTCATCAAGCTCGCCGATCGGCTGCACAACATGCGCACCTTGAGCGCCCTGCCGGCCGAGAAGCGCCTGCGCATCGCGCGCCAGACCTCCGAGATCTACGCCCCGCTGGCCGAGCGCCTGGGCATCTGGCAGATCAAGTGGGAGCTCGAGGACCTCGCCTTCAAGGAGCTCGAGCCGGAGGAGTTCCGGCTTCTGGCGGCCCAGCTCGAGACCCGGCGCAAGTCGCGCGAGGCCTACATCGAGCGGGCCATGACGGTGCTCCGCGATGCCCTCGCCGCCGCCGGCGTGACCGCCGAGCTCTCCGGGCGACCCAAGCACATCCACAGCATCTGGCGGAAGATGCAGCGCAAGAGCGCCGACCTGGGCGAGATCTACGACGTCTACGCCGTGCGCGTCCTGGTCGACGAGCTGAAGGACTGCTACGCCGCGCTGGGCGTCGTCCACTCGCTCTGGCACCCCATCCCGGGCCAGTTCGACGACTACATCGCGATGCCCAAGGGCAACCTCTACCAGAGCCTGCACACGGCGGTCATCGCCCTCGACGGCCGGCCGCTCGAGGTGCAGATCCGGACGGAGGCCATGCACCGCGTGGCCGAGGTCGGCATCGCCGCCCACTGGCGCTACAAGGAGGGCGGCGGCTCGTCCAAGGACCGCGACTATGACGCGAAGCTGGCCTGGGTGCGCCAGCTCATGGACTGGCAGCGCGAGGTCAGCGACGCGACCGAGTTCGTCGAAGGCCTCAAGCTCGACGTCTTCCAGGACCAGGTCTTCGTGTTCACGCCCAAGGGCGACGTGAAGGACCTGCCGGCCGGCGCCACGCCGCTCGACTTCGCCTACCGCATCCACACCGACGTCGGCCATCGGACCATCGGCGCCAAGGTGAACAACCGGCTCGTGCCGCTCGACTACCGGCTCAAGACCGGCGACATCGTCGAGATCGTCACCACCAAGGGGGCCCACGGCCCCTCGCGCGACTGGATGAAGATCGTCCGCACGAGCCATGCGCGCGAGAAGATCCGGCAATGGTTCAAACGCCAGGAGCGGGACGAGAACATCGTCCACGGGCGCGAGGCGCTGGAGCGCGAACTGCGCCGCCTCGCCCGCACCTCGCTCGAACGGCTCGGCTCGGACAAGGTGGCCGAGATGGCCGAGGCCTACAAGTACGGCTCGGTGGACGACTTCTACGCCGCCATCGGCTACGGCGCCGTCGGCGCCCAGCAGGTGGTGCTGCGCCTGGGCGTCGTCGACGACGCCAACCAGGCGGTCCTGCCGCAGGTCGCGCCGCCCGCCCCGTCACGTGCCGGCGGCGTGCGCGTGAAGGGCGTCGGCGACCTCCTCGTGCGCTTCGGGAAATGCTGCCACCCCATCCCCGGCGACCCCATCTCCGGATTCATCACCCGTGGCAAGGGCATCACCGTCCACCTGCGCTCCTGCCCCACCGTCCTCAACGAGCGCGATGTGAACCGGCTCATCGAGGTCGACTGGGAGGATCAACTCCAGCAGACCTATCCCATCGCCATCCGCATCGAGGCCTTCGACCGGACCGGCCTTCTGTCCGACATCTCGAACGTCGTGGCCGAGAACAAGGTGAACATCCTCGCCGCCAACGTGACCACGAACGCCGACCACACCGCGACCGTGGTGGCCACGCTCCAGGTGGCGTCCGTGACGCAGCTGGCCCGGGTGCTCTCCCGCCTCGAGGGCCTCAAGGACGTCTACACCGTCCAGCGCGATTTCGCCTAGCCGCCGGCGGCGGCGCGCGCCGCCACTTCGAAGGCGTTGTCGCGGTACCAATGCCCGCCGGCGCGAGCGGCGCGCCAGGACGCCCTGGCGTAACGGGGGATGAAGAGTGGGCCGTAGCGCTGCCACTGGCGCACGTGCTCGAGCTCGTGGGCAAGCTCCGCGTCGCTCAGGGCTCGCCACGTCCAGATGTCGCGCCCGATCGTGATCGCCAGCCAGTCGCGGATGAGCATGGCCCGGCCGATCCGTCGCAGCCGGGGCACGACGTGGACGCGGTGCGCGGTGATCACGGCGCGATCGTAGCCGCGCCCGGGCCTCGCCACTCGCTAGACTTCCCGGCATGCCCGTCTACCGCGCCCCGCGAGGCACGCGCGACCTGCTGCCGGACGAACGCCCAGTGTGGGAGCGCCTCGAGACCCTCGCCCGCGACCTCGCGCGTCGGTACGGCTACGCGTCGATGGAGACGCCGCTCTTCGAGCAGAGCGACGTCTTCGAACGCGGTATCGGCGCCTCCACGGACGTCGTCGAGAAAGAGCTGTTCCGCGTCAGCCCCAGCCGGGGAGAGGACACCGAACGATGGGCGCTCCGACCGGAGGCGACGGCGGGCATCGTGCGCGCCTACGTGCAGCACGGCCTCCAGACGTGGCCGCAACCGGTGCGCGTCTCCCTGCTCGGCCCGATGTTCCGCTACGACCGCCCGCAGGCCGGCCGCTTCCGCCAGTTCTGGCAGTGGGACATCGAGGCCATCGGTGACCCGGGCCCGGCCGTGGACGCCGAGATCATCGAGCTGGGGCACCGCTTCTACCGCGAGGCGGGCCTGCCCGACGTGGATGTGCTCGTCAACTCGATCGGCGATCCGGCCTGCCGGCCGGCCTACCATGACGCCGTGCGCGCCCACTTCGCGCCCCACGCGGATCGACTCGCGGGCGTCGAGCGCGAGCGCCTGGCCACGAACCCGCTGCGGCTGCTCGACTCCAAGGACCCCGACATCGCCGACCTGATCGCGACCGCGCCGGACATCGCCGACCACCTCTGCGCCGCCTGCGCGGACCACTTCGCGGCGGTCCGGGCCCACCTCACGGTGCTGGGCGTGCCGCACCGTCGGGAGCGAGGTCTCGTGCGCGGCCTCGACTACTACACCCGCACCGCCTTCGAGTACTACCTCCCCGGCGCCGAGGGCCAGCAGTCGGCGCTGGGCGGCGGCGGACGGTACGACGGGCTCGTGGAGCTGCTGGGCGGCAAGCCCACGCCGGGCATCGGGTTCGCGCTCGGGCTCGATCGCGTCGTGCTTGCCCTGGCGGACGCGGGAGTAGCCCTCCCGGCGCCGGCGCACCCGGCGGTCGTGGTGGTCGGCGCCGACCCGGCCGATACGGCCACGCGCCTGCGCATCGCCACGGAGCTGCGCGCGGCGGGGCTCGTGGCGCGCGCCGACCTGGCCACGCGCAAGCTCGGACGCCAGCTCGAGGGCGCGGCCCGCGACGGGGCGCACCTCGCGGTCATCGTGGGCGACGAGCTGGACCTCGGCCAGGTCCAGGTGCGCGACCTGCCGGCAGGGACCCAGCGCCTCGTCAACCTCCCCGACCTCGCCCGCGAGCTGACCCGCGCCCATGCCGGCCACCGGCACGGGACGGACGCCGCACGCTGAGTGCGGCCGGGGAGGCGACACCGCCCAGGCCGGCCTCACCGGCCATGCCCACGCTGGCCGTGCTCGGCGGCGCGATGTGCATCGCGTTCTCGGGCATCCTCGTCATCTTCGCCGCCGTCTCCCCCTCCGCCGCCGCCACCTACCGTGCCGCCTTCGCGGTGCCACCACTGCTGCTCCTCGCGTGGCTGGAGGATCGCCGGCAGGGCGGACGTACCCGTCGTCAGCGGGCCCTGGCATTCGTGGCCGGCATCTTCTTCGCCGCCGACCTGACCTTCTTCCATCACGCCATCGTCTACCTCGGCGCGGGCCTGGCGACCGTGATGGGCAACCTCCAGGTCATCTTCGTCGGCTTCATCGGGTGGCTCCTCCTCGGGGAGCGGCCGGCCAACCGCCTCGTGACGGCCGTCCCGGTCGCCCTCATCGGGGTGGTGCTCATCTCGGGCGTCATCGGCAGGGGTGCCTACGGCTCGGATCCTGGGCTCGGCGTCATCCTCGGGCTCCTCACCGCCGCCTCGTACGCGGGCTACCTGCTCGTGCTGCGACGGGGACAGGATGGCCGCCACGTCGCCGGCCCCATCCTCGATGCGACGGTGGCCACGGCGATCTTCTCGGCGCTGGGCGGGCTCGTCGTGGGCGACCTCGGCCCGTTCCCCGGCTGGTCGTCGGTCGGCTGGCTCGTCCTCCTCGCCCTCAGCGCGCAGACGGCCGGGGGCCTCCTCATCGCCATCGCGCTGCCGCGCCTGCCGGCCGTGACCACCTCCCTGCTCCTGCTCAGCCAGCCGGTCGCCTCGATCTTCCTGGCCATGATCATCGTGGCCGAGACGCCCTCGCCGCTCCAGCTCCTCGGCGTCGGCCTCGTGGTGGTCGGCGTGGCCGTGGGCACGGTGCCCTTCGGGCGCGTGGCGGCCGGCATGAGACGTTCGACTACCATGTGAACCCCATGCAGACGCACTTCCGCGACCTCACCTGCGGCGACGCGCGCCGCGAGCACGTCGGCCGCCGGCTGAGCCTGGCCGGCTGGGTCCACCGCCGGCGCGATCTCGGGCAGCTCATCTTCCTCGACCTGCGCGACCGCTACGGCATCACCCAGGTGGTCGTGGACGCGCAGGAGGCGCCGCACGCGCACGCCGCCGCCGCCACCGTGCGCAACGAGTTCGTGGTGCGCGTCGAAGGCATGCTGGCCGCGCGGCTGCCGGGCACGGAGAACCCGAAGCTGGCCACCGGCGAGGTCGAGCTGCGGGCCGCCGAGGTGACCATCCTCTCGACCGCCAGGACCCCCGCCTTCCCCATCAACGAGCCCGACCAGGAAGCCGACGAGGCGGTCCGCCTCAGGTTCCGTTACCTCGACCTGCGTCGGGAGCCGATGCTGCGCCGCATCCTGGCCCGCTCGCGCCTCGTCGAGGCCATCCGCGCCGTCCATCACGACCACGGCTTCGTCGAGATCGAGACGCCCATGCTCATCAAGTCGACGCCCGAGGGGGCACGCGACTTCATCGTGCCCTCGCGCCTCCAGCCGGGCAGCGTGTACGCCCTGCCGCAGAGCCCGCAGCAGCTCAAGCAGCTGCTCATGGTCAGCGGCCTCGACCGCTACTTCCAGATCGCCCGCTGCTTCCGCGACGAGGACCTGCGCGGCGACAGCCAGCCGGAGTTCACCCAGCTCGACCTGGAGATGAGCTTCGTGGCCGAGGAGGACGTGATGGCCTTCGTGGAGGCCATGGTCATCGAGGTCTCGCGTGCTGTCGTCCCGGAGCGCCCGATCCAGCACGCGCCCTTCCCGCGCTTCACGCACCGCGAGGCGCTCGACCGCTTCGGGTCGGACAAGCCGGACCTGCGCTACGGGATGGAGCTGCACGACCTCGGCGAGCAGGCCCGGGGGAGCGGCTTCCGCGTCTTCGAGGAGACGCTCGCCGGCGGCGGGCGGGTCGTCGGCCTCGCCGCCCCGGGTATGGCCACGGCCAGCCGCTCCACGGTCGACGAGCTGACCGAGCTGGCCAAGCGCTTCGGCGCCAAGGGGCTGGTCTCGATCGCCATCGAGGGCAGCGGCGCCGTGCGTTCGCCGATCGCGAAGATCGTCGGCGATGACCGGGCGGAGGCGATGGCCGTGGCCGCCGGTGCGAGCCCCGGCGACCTCGTGCTCATCGTGGCCGATCGGGACGTCCTCGCCCAGGAGGTGCTGGGGCGCCTCCGGGTCGAGCTGGGCGCGCGACTCGGGCTGGCCGACCAGGAGGTGCTCGCCTACTGCTGGGTGCACCGCTTCCCGATGTACCAGTGGGACGTCGAGAACGGGCGCTGGGACGCCACGCACAACCCCTTCAGCGCGCCGATCCCGGAGCATGTGGAGCTGCTGACCACGCTCTCCGGCGACCCGTCGCGGCCCTCGCCCGAGGATCCCGCCGGCCGGGCGCTCGCCCAGCAGTACGACCTGGCCCTCAACGGCTGGGAGCTGGGCGGTGGGTCGGTGCGCATCCACCAGCGCGACCTACTCGAGCGCTCTTTCTCGATGATGGGTCACACGCTCGAGGGCATGCGCCAGAAGTTCGGGGCGCTGCTCGACGCCTTCGAGTACGGCGCCCCACCCCATGGCGGCATCGCCCTGGGCATCGACCGCTGGGCCATGATCCTCACCTACCAGACCAACATCCGCGAGGTCATGGCGTTCCCCAAGACGCAGTCGGGCAGCGACCTCATGCTCGAGTCGCCCTCGCCGGCGGAGCCCGGGCAATGGGCGGAGTTGGGCCTGCGTTTCGTGGGCGCGCCGAAGGGGTAGGAACGCGCGTCGCTTGACATAGCCGGTCTATGCGGTATCGTGAGGATGACGCATACACGGCAAGAGGCAAGCGATGGACAAGCTCTACTACACCCCTCAAGAGGTCGCCGGCATGCTCGAGGTGAGCGTCGACACGGTGCTTGCCAAGATCCATCGTGACGAGATCCCCGCGCTCCGTGTCTCCGCCCGCATCTTCCGGGTGCCGGTCGTCGCCTTCGACCTGTGGCGGTCCGGCTTCGTCCCGACGCGGCGGCGAGTCGGGATCGGTCAGGCGACGAAGAGGGTTGCCATCGGCACAGGTGAGTCGTTGCCGGAGCGCGTGCAGTCCCTTCGGCGGTGATCACCGCTTCGACAGGCGAGCTGCTCGGCTATCTGGCCGATGTGATCGCCGAAGCGGAGCGCTACGGCGCGACGATCCTACCGCCCCACGACGGCGATGAGGTCGCCTGGGCGCGCGACGGCGACGACCTCGTCATGGATGTCGCGACCCGGCTGCCGGTCGTCCGGGGGTCGGCGCCGGTTCATCTCGTGCTCCAGGAGCGATGGCGGCCCCGTGGTCGCGATTGGTACATGGCCGAGTACGGGTACGAGCTGCGCCATCACCAGCTCGACTATCGACGCGCGCTCCACCGGCACGACGAGGAGTACTTCGTCCGGACCCACGGAGTGGCGACGCACGAGCACTGCGAGAGCACGATGGGGCATGAGACGTGCGGGCACTACGCAGGTGAGCCGGTGGGTGGCGCGCTGGACGGCCTCATGCGCCTCTACAACGTCTGGTTGAACGGCCAGAAGCCGGACTGCTCGACGCTGCGCTGCCTCGGCTGAGGCCGCGGGCAGCCTCGCCCGACGGCCCGCTATCCTTCCGTGATGGCCACCCTCTCCCGCGACGACGTCGCCCATGTCGCCCACCTCGCCCGCCTCGGCCTCACCGAGGAGGAGCTGACGCGCCTCGAGGGTCAGCTCAACCACATCCTCGACCAGTACGCGGTGCTGGCCGAGCTGGACACCGAGCACATCGCCCCCACGGCGCAGACGATCGAGCTGGAGAACATCCTGCGCGCCGACGTCGTGACGCCGAGCCTCTCCGTGGACGAGGCGCTGGCCGGGGCACCCGAGCGGGCCGGCGACCACATCGTGGTGCCCGGCATCATCGCGGAATACGAGTAGTCGTGGCCGGCAACGACCTGACCCGCCTCCGCGCCCACGAGATGGCGGCCGCGCTGCGTGCCGGCGACGTATCCGCGCGCGAGCTGCTGGAGGCCTCACTGGCGCGCATCCGGGCCACGGATCGGCCGCTTCACGCGTGGGCGTCGCTCGACGAAGACGGGGCCCGCGACGCCGCCAAAGCCGCGGATCGCCGACTCGCCGCGGCCCGGGGGGCAGGGCAGGAGGCGCTCGCCGCCCTGCCAGGGCTCCTCGGCATCCCCGTGGCGCTGAAGGACCTCGTCGTCACCCGGGGGCTTCCCTCGACCGCCGGCAGTCGCATCCTCGGTGGCTTCGTCGGCCCCTACGACGCCCACATCGCGGAGCGGCTCGCCGAGGCCGGCGCGATCGTGCCCGGCAAGACGAACATGGACGAGTTCGCCATGGGCTCCTCGACCGAGCACTCGGCCTGGGGTCCGACGAGCAACCCCTGGGACCTCACGCGGGTCCCCGGCGGCAGCAGCGGCGGCTCGGCGGCGGCCGTGGCGTCATACCACGTGCCGCTGGGCATCGGCACGGACACGGGCGGCTCGATCCGCCAGCCCGCGGCGCTCTGCGGGGTGGTCGGCCTCAAGCCGACCTACGGCCGCGTCAGCCGCTACGGCATCATCGCCTTCGCCAGCTCGCTCGACCAGATCGGCCCGTTCGGGCGCGACACGCGGGACGCCGCCACGCTCCTCCAGGCGATCGCCGGCCGCGACGAGCGCGACTCGACCTCCGCGCCGATCCCGGTCCCCGACTGGTCCACGGAGCTGGCCGCGAACGACGACGAGGCCGCCGGCTGGCTGCGCGGCGCCCGGATCGGCCTGCCGCGCCAGTACTTCGTCAAGGGCATGGAGCCGGGTGTCGAGGCCCGCGTGCGCGAGGCGGTCGCGGCGCTCGAGTCGGCCGGGGCGATCATCGTCGAGGTCGACCTGCCGCACACCGACTATGGCCTAGCGACCTACTACATCATCGCGCCCGCCGAGGCATCCGCGAACCTCGCCCGCTACGACGGCGTCCGTTTCGGCTACAGCGAGCACGAAGGCGACGTGCTCGGCAACTACCTCGCCACGCGGGGCCGGGGCTTCGGGGCGGAGGTGAAGCGCCGCATCATGCTCGGCACGTACGCGCTCTCGGCCGGCTACTACGACGCCTTCTACCTCAAGGCGCAGAAGGTGCGCACGCTCATCAAGGCCGACTTCGACGCCGCCTTCGCGAGCGTGGACGCCCTGGTGGCCCCGACCAGCCCGACCGTCGCCTTCCCGCTCGGCGCCCGCCTCGACGACCCGGTCGCGATGTACCTATCGGACGCCTGCACGCTGCCGGTCAACATCGCCGGCCTGCCGGGGCTCTCGGTGCCCTGCGGCCTCTCGGACAGACTGCCGGTCGGGCTCCAGTTCATCGGCCGGGCCTGGGACGAAGGCACGCTCTTCCACCTCGGGCGCGCCTACGAGGCGATCACCGCCGATGCCGGCTGGCGACGGCTCGACCCTGCCGACCTGGGGGCGCTGGAGGACCCGGCCACGCCCACGCCGGCGGAGCGCATGGCCGCCCACGCCTGAGCCCAGGCCGACCCGCCCTATACTCGCGACCATGGCCACCGACGTCCCCGCCACGACGAAGAGCCGCCTTGCGCAGCGCGTGCAGGCGGTGCCGCCCTCGGGCATCCGGAAGTTCTTCGACGTCATCGCCACGATGCCCGACGTCATCAGCCTCGGCGTCGGCGAGCCCGACTTCACGACCCCGCCGCAGGTCATCGAGGCGGGTGTGCGCTCGCTGCGCGCCGGCCGCACGCACTACACGAGCAACTTCGGCACGCTCGAGCTGCGCCGGGCGCTGGCCACGCACCTGGAGCGGCTCTACGGCGTGAGCTACGACCCGCAGGGCGAGCTGCTCGTCACGGTGGGCGCCTCGGAGGCGGTGGCGGCGACGATGGCGGCCATCGTCGACCCCGGCGACGAGGTCATCCTCCACGAGCCCTCCTACGTCGCCTACCTGCCGGCGATCCTCTTCAACGGCGGCACGCCGGTCCTCATCCCGACCCACCTCGACGGCGACTTCGAGCTGGACCCGGCGGCGGTCGAGGCGGCCATCACGCCGCGCACGAAGGCCATCTTCCTCGGCTACCCCTGCAATCCGACCGGCGCCGTCCTGCCCGAGGCGAAGACGCGCGCCATCGCCGAGATCGCCGCGCGCCACGACCTGCTCGTGGTGAGCGACGAGATCTACGACCGGCTCGTCTACGGCGATCACGTGCACCACGCCTTCAGCTCGTTCGAGGGCGCACGCGAGCGGACGATCCTGCTCGGCGGCTTCTCCAAGGCGTATGCCATGACCGGCTGGCGCGTGGGCTGGGCGGCCGCGCCGCAGCACATCCTCGAGGGCATCCTCAAGGTCCACCAGTACGGGATCATGTCCGCTCCCACGACGGCGCAGGACGCGGCGCTCGCGGCGCTCACCGGGGCGGAGATGGACGTCCGGCGCATGGTCGCCGAGTACGACCGCCGGCGGCGCATGTTCGTCGACGGGCTGAACCGCATCGGGCTGCCCACGTTCGAGCCGCGCGGCGCCTTCTACGCCTTCCCCAGGATCACCTCTACCGGCATGACCAGCGCGGCGTTCAGCGAACGGCTTCTCTTCGAGCAGCAGGTCGCGGTCGTGCCCGGGGACGCCTTCGGGCCCTCCGGCGAGGGCCACGTGCGCGCCTGCTACGCCACGAGCTACGAGGGGCTCGAGGAGGCGCTCGTGCGCATCGAGCGGTTCCTGGGCTCGCTCTGATGGGCTCCCTCTGATGGGCGCCGCCGCGGCCGGGGCGCCGGTCGCCGCCCGCTACGAGGCGGTCATCGGCATCGAGATCCACGTCCAGCTCAAGACCGCCTCGAAGATGTTCTGCGGCTGCTCGACGGACATCAAGGACGCCGCGCCGAACTCGCGCACGTGCCCGGTCTGCCTGGGCCTGCCCGGCACGCTGCCGGTCATCAACCGCCGGGCGGTCGAGCTGGTGCTGGCCACGGGCATCGCCATCGGCGCCACCACGCCCGAGTTCACCCGCTGGGACCGCAAGAACTACTTCTACCCCGACCTGCCCAAGGGCTACCAGATCAGCCAGTACGACCTGCCCCTGGCGGCCAACGGGCACCTCACCTTCGACACGTCCGACGGCCCGGTGACGGTGGGCATCCGGCGCGCCCACCTCGAAGAGGACACCGCGCGGTTGATCCACGCCACGGACGCCGCCGGCCGCCGCGTGTCGCTGGTCGACTTCAACCGCTCGGGCATGCCGCTCATGGAGATCGTCACCGAACCCGACCTGCGCACGGGGGAGCAGGCGCGCCGCTACGCCGAGGAGCTGCGTCTCCTGCTCCTCGCCATCGGCGCCAGCGACGCCGCGATGGAAGAGGGCCAGATGCGCGTCGAGGCCAACGTCTCGCTGCGGCCGGTGGGCACGGACGCCTTCGGGACGCGGACCGAGGTCAAGAACATGAACTCCTTCCGCTCGGTCGAGCGGGCCATCGCCTTCGAGATCGAGCGGCAGGCCCGCGCCCTCGGCGCCGGCGAGGTCCTGGTGCAGGAGACCCGCGGCTGGGACGACGACCGCGGCATCACGTACACGATGCGCATCAAGGAGGATTCGGACGACTATCGCTACTTCCCCGAGCCGGACCTGCCGCCGCTGCGCGCCGACCGGGCCTGGCTCGACGCGATCCGGGCGGGGCTGCCGGAGCTGCCGGCGGCGCGGCGGGCGCGTTACCGCGACGAGCTGGGGCTCTCGGCCTACGACGCGGCCGTGCTCGTGGGCGACCCGGGCGCGACGGCCGTCTTCGAGGCCGCGCTGGCCGCCGAGCCCGGCCTCGCCCCCAAGGCGGTCGCGAACTGGGTCACCGGGGAGTACCTGCGCCTGGCCAAGGGGGCCGGGGAGGGGAGTGGCGCTGGTGCGTCGGGGGTCGACGGGGCGCAGCTCGGCCGGCTCGTGCGCCTGGTCGCCGACGGGGCGATCTCGGGCACGAACGCCAAGCAGGTCTTCGAGCGCCACGCCCTGAGCGGGGAGCCCGTGGACGAGATCGTGGCCGACCTGGGCCTGGCGCAGATCAGCGACCGCGGTGCGCTGATCGGCATCATCGACGAGGTCCTGGCCGCCAACCCCGGGGCCGTGGCGGACGTCCGCGCCGGCAAGGGCCAGGCGAGTGGCTTCCTCGTCGGCCAGGTCATGAAGGCCACGCGCGGCCAGGCGCAGGCGAGCGTCGTGCAGGCGCTGCTGCGCGAGCGCCTCGGGCTCGACTGACCGTGGGCGTGGCGAGCCTCCTGCTGATCGCGGCGGGCGCCGCGCTCATCGCCGTCGCCGGGCTGCGCGTCCGGGAGCCGTACCGGCGCTACATGGCGCTGCGCGAGCAGGAGCAGAACCTCGCCCGCTACGACTCCTGGCGCGGTGGCCGGCGCACCGCCGCCCCGGAGACACAGCCGAGCAGCGCCCGGCTGATGCAGGCCGAGCTGCGCCGCCAGGCCCAGCGCTGGATGGCCGTCGGCGGCGTTGGCCTGCTCCTGGTGTTCCTGGGCTTCTGGCTGGCCTGACGCGAGCGGCCGGCGTGCCGCCGGCAACCGGCGCGCTCTTATGTCGGTGAGGCATGGCCTGTGAGCCAGCAAGACGAGTCGCTGCGTTTACGGCGCCTCGTGAGCCCCGATCCATGCCCCCCAGCTATGGATCGGCGTCGATGAGGTCTGTGCCGCGGCTCGGGGCCGCCCCTGCAGCCGTGGCTATGCCCGTGGCGAATGGATTGAGCCGCAGGATCCCAAGTCGTTAGCGCCCGCGCAGGCGCCGGTGATCGATGGCCGTGCAGCGGTCCATGACCACGGGCAGGCCGGCTTCGTGGGCGATGAACGCGGCCTCCCAGCTGACCACGCCGAGCTGGAGCCAGAGCGCCCCGCAGCCGGTGGCGACCGCCGAGCGAGCGACGTCCGCGACGGACTCGGGGCGGCGGAACACGTCCACGATGTCGAACGGCCCGCTGGCCGCCACCGCCTCCTCGAGCGTGCCGAACGAGCGGATGCCGAGCACGTCCCGGGCGTTCGGGTTGACCGGCACGCACTCGTACCCCTGGTGCTGCAGGTAGCGCATCACCGCGTACGACGGCCGTCCGGGATCCGGTGATGCGCCCACCACCGCGATGCGCCGGGCTCCGCGCAGCAGCGCGAGCGCCCCCGCCTCGTCGAGCACCGGCAGGGGCCCCGTGCCCTCCTGCAGGTCGAGGATGTCGCGTGCCCGGGCGCGTTCCTCCGCGGTCATGCCGGCATGATTGCACGGGGTCGTACTCGACGTGCATACTGACGGGAGTAACGGACCGCGCGGCACATGCCCGCGCCGGATCCAGCATCGGGGCCCCCCGGAGTTCGAATGGGGCGCCGGCGAGAGAAGACGTCCGGCGCGGCGCCCCACGCACCAGCCGGCCGGACGATCTGGAGGAGGATCGGACCTTGCGAACATCACGCGCGCTCGCCGCCCTCGTGTCGGCGGCGTTCATCTTTGCCGCGTGCGCCACCGCGGCATCCCCGACACCGGAGCCCACCGTCGCCCCGACCGCGCCGCCGACTGTCGCCCCGACCGCGGCGCCGACCGCATCGCCCGTCGACTGGCAGGCCTGCATGGTGAGCGACACCGGCGGCATCGACGACCATGCCTTCAACGAGAACGCCTGGAAGGGCTTGCAGGACGCCCAGGCGAAGCTCGGTATCGAGATCAAGTTCCTCGAGTCGCGCGATGAAAGCGACTTTGAGAAGAACATCAACCAGTTCCTGAGCGAAGGCTGCGAGATGATCGTGACCGTCGGGTTCCTGCTCGGCGACGCGACGAAGGTCGGGGCTGAGGCGAATCCGGACGTCCGCTTCGCGATCGTCGACTTCGCCTACGATCCGGCGATCCCCAACGTCGAAGGCCTCGTCTACGCGACGAACGAGGCTGCCATGCTCGCCGGCTATGCCTCGGCGGCGTGGTCGAAGACCCACGTCCTGGGCACCTTCGGCGGGATCAACATCGGCGGTCCCGTGACGGACTTCATGGACGGTCTCGTCGCCGGAGCCCACTACTACGACAAGACGACGGGCTCGAAGACGACGGTCCTGGGTTGGGACCCGGTCACCAAGACAGGATCCTTCACCGGCGACTTCGCCAGCATCGACAACGGGAAGACCCTGTCGCTCGGCTTCCTCGATGAGAATGCTGACGTGATCTTGGGTGTCGGTGGCCAGATCGGTCAGGGGGCCTTCGCGGCGATCGAGGAGCGCGGCGTCACGGGCGTCGGCCTCGGTGTCGACGTGGACTGGTACGTCTCCGTGCCGCAGTACAAGTCGCTCATCCTGACGTCGATCCTGAAGAAGATCGACATCAGCGTGACGGCGGCCGTGGAACATGCCTTCAAGGGCGAACCTGCCCTGCCCGTCTACGTCAGCACGCTCGCGAACGGCGGCGTCGACCTCGGCCCGTTCCACGACTATGACTCGCAGATCTCGGCCGAGACGAAGGCCGCGCTCGAGGACCTGAAGGCCAAGATCATCTCCGGCGAGGTGAAGGTCTCGGACTACTTCGCCGCCCCGTAGCGAGAGGTTCGCTCTCCACGCGAAACCAGCGGTCGGCGGTGCGGATCCCGCACCGCCGACCGTGACGTATCCAGCACGACCTCGATCCGCCGCGAGGATTGACCGACCGTGAGGCTGGAACTCCGAGGTATCACCAAACGATTCCCCGGCGTCATCGCGAACCAGGACGTGGACCTGGTCGTGGAGCCGGGCGAGATCCATGCCCTGCTCGGGGAGAACGGGGCCGGCAAGACGACCCTGATGAACGTCCTGTACGGCCTCTACCAGCCGGACGAGGGCGAGATCCGGATCGACGACCGGGTGGTCATGTTCCACGATCCGGGCCAGGCGATCGCGGCCGGCATCGGCATGGTCCACCAGCATTTCATGCTCGTGCCGGTCTTCACGGTGACCGAGAACGTGATGCTCGGCGTCGAGTCCGTGCGCGGGCCGCTCGGGCAGCTCGACCGCCCAACGGCACGCAAGCGGATCATCGAGATCTCGGAGCGCCACAACCTCAAGATCGACCCGGATGCCACGGTCGAGGACCTTCCCGTCGGCGTTCGCCAGCGGGTCGAGATCATCAAGACGCTCTACCGCCGATCCGACCTCCTCGTCCTGGATGAGCCGACCGCCGTCCTCACGCCCCAGGAAGACGAGGAGCTGTTCGAGATCATGCGGTCGCTGAAAGCCGGCGGCACCTCGATCGTCTTCATCACCCACAAGCTCAACGAGGTCCTCGAGATCGCGGACCGCATCACCGTCCTGCGGCGGGGTCGTGTCGTCGGGTCGACCACGCCGGCCGAGGCGACCCGGGAAAGCCTGGCGTCGATGATGGTCGGCCGGCCCGTGGAGCTCGTCGTGGAGAAGACGCCCGCGCACCCGGGGGCCCCGGTGCTCGAGGTCCACGGACTCGTCGTCAGGGACGACCGTGGCCATGTGGCGGTCGACGGGTTGGATCTTCAAGTGCGTGCCGGTGAGATCGTGGTCATCGCCGGGGTCCAGGGCAACGGCCAGACGGAGCTGGTCGACGCCATCACCGGTCTCCGGCATCCGGTCGCCGGGACGATCCGGATCGGCGGCGCCACGGTTCGCCCAGAGCCGCGACCGATCTTCGAGGCGGGCGTCGCCCACGTGCCCGAGGATCGCCTCGAGGACGGCTGCGTGCCGGGTTTCACGATCGTCGACAACCTCGTGCTCAACACCTACTACCGAGCCCCGTTCTCCCGTGGCATCCGGCTCGACCGCGAGGCCATCGAACGGTCGGCCACGGAGCTGGTGGCGAATTTCGACATCCGGACGCCGTCCATGTTCGTTGACATCGGCGATCTGTCCGGTGGCAACCAGCAGAAGGTGATCGTCGCGCGGGAGTTCTCCCGGCCCGTACGCCTGCTGGTCGCGGCGCAGCCCACGCGCGGGCTCGATGTGGGCTCGGTCGAGTACATCCATCGTCGCATCGTCGCGAAGCGCGACGAGGGTGCCGCCATCCTGATCGTCTCGACGGAGCTCGACGAGGTGCTCGCACTGGCGGATCGGATCGCCGTCATGTACCAGGGTCGGATCGTCGATATCGTCGAGCCGGAGCGGGCGACGCCACAGTTGCTCGGGATGCTGATGGGGGGCTCGCTGCCCCTGGAGAGCGCGGCAGCAGCAAGCGTGTCGCCCGCGGCGCCTGGGGACCCCGGCACGTGACGGACGAGCAGCACGTGGATCCCGTCATCGAGGCGGACCTGCCCACCGGGGCTGGGTCCGCGGGTGAGCCGCCGCCGCCGGCGGCCGCGGCCCCCCCGTCGAGGCTCGCCACGGCCGTCCGCGGCCTCCTCGTGCCCGTGCTCGCCGTGCTCAGCGCGCTCGTCATCGGGGCGATCATCATCGTCCTCTCAGACCTCACCTTCTTCGAGCGTCTCAGCGCGGATCCCGGTGGTGCGCTCGGCGATGCGCTGGGCAGCGTCTGGAGCGCCTACGGAGCGCTCATCAGCGGCGCGCTCGGCAGTCCTGGCGCATACGTGGAGGCGTTCGCATCGGGCGACTCCGACCAGATCATCTCGGCGTTCAACCCGATCAGCGAGACGCTGCTCGCGGCGACGCCGTTGATCTTCACCGGCCTGGCGGTCGCCCTCGGTTTCCAGTGCGGCCTGTTCAACATCGGGGCCGAGGGCCAGCTCTATGTGGGAGCCGTCGCGGCGACGTTCGTCGGGTTCGCGGTGACGGGCCTGCCGTGGTTCATCCACCTGCCGCTCGCGGTGGCTGCCGGCTTCGCCGGCGGAGCGATCTGGGGCTTCGTCCCGGGGATCCTGAAGGCGAAGACCGGGGCGCACGAAGTCATCGTCACGATCATGCTCAACTACACGGCCTACCGGTTCGTCGAGTTCATCCTCAAGCTCCCGGGCTATCAGCGCGAAGGCCGCAGCGACCCGATCTCGAAGGTGACCGAGGCGTCGTCCTGGTACCCGCCGCTCATCGAGGGGCTGCGCGCCAACTGGGGTTTCTTCCTGGGGCTGGCGGCGGTGTTCGCCGTGTCGTGGCTCCTGTTCCGCTCGACCAAGGGCTTCGAGTTCCGAGCGGTGGGTTTCAATCCCTCGGCGGCGCGATACGCCGGCATGAGCATCGCCGGGTCGACGATCCTCGCGATGATGATCAGCGGCGGATTGGCTGGGCTCGCCGGAACAGGCATCGTGCTCGGCATCACAAGGTCGTTGACGTCCGGGGTCTCCGCCGGCCTCGGGTTCGATGGGATCGCCATCGCACTCATGGCCAGAGCCCGGCCGAGGGGCATCATCTTCGCCGCACTCCTGTTCGGCGCGCTCCGCGCCGGGGCCACGCCGATGCAATCGGCGACCGGGATCCCGATCGACCTCGTGGTCGTGGTCCAGGCCCTGGTGATCATGTTCGTCGCCGCCCCAGCCCTGGTGCGCGGGATCTACCGGATCCGGGTCCCCGAGGCGACCGGGACCGAGGTGTTCAGCAAGGGGTGGGGTTCATGACCGCGGCAGTGGCGGCGCCCGGCGCGATCGTCGACCGAGGGGCCGTGCGCCGCCAGCGGATCATCGGGATCTTCTACCTGCTCCTGGCCGCGATCGCCGCATTCGTGCTGACCTCGGGCATCGCGCCGGAGGCCACGAGCACCTTCGCTCTCAAGCCGGCCGGATCCAAGACGGGACTCGACATCCCGAACCTGGTCGTGCCCTCCGTGGTCACGCTGTACGCCGTCGCGGCACTGTGTGGGTTCCTCGGCGCCATCCAGCTGGTCAGGGGCTTCGGGACGCGATGGGCAGTCGTGCTCGGGATCGCGGTCGCCGTCTTCGTGTTCGGCTTCCTGACGTGGGCCGCCGTGGGCAAGTCGATGAGCCTGATCGGGATCCTTCAACTCACGGTGGTCAAAGCGCTGCCGATCACGTTCGGCGCGCTCTCGGGGCTTCTCTGCGAACGGGCGGGCGTCGTCAACATCGCGATCGAGGGCATGCTCCTCACGGGCGCCTTCACGGGCGCGGTGGTGGGCAGCGCGACCGGCAACAACATCGTGGGGCTGGTCGCGGCAGGTTTCGTCGGCGCCGCTCTTGGCACACTCCTCGCCGTGCTCGCGATCCGCTATCGGATGGACCAGATCATCGCCGGTACGGTCATCAACATCTTCGCAGCGGGGATCACGGGGTTCGTGTCGACCCGCGTCCTTCAGCTACACCGCGAACTGAACGAGCCCCAGCGCTTCCCCCAGATCCCGATCCCCGTGCTGTCCGAGATCCCGATCATCGGCCCCATGTTCTTCAGTGGGAACATCTTCCTGTACGCGCTGTTCGTCCTGATCGGGCTGATCCACTACGGGCTGTTCTACACGCGCTGGGGCCTCCGAGTCCGAGCCGTCGGTGAGCACCCGCGCGCCGCCGACACGGTCGGCATCAACGTGCTGGGTACCCGGTACCGGAACGTCATCCTGGGCGGGATCGTGGCCGGCGTTGGCGGGGCGTATTTCACCCTGGGTTCTACGGGCAGCTTCGTGCAGGACATGACCGCGGGTCGCGGGTTCATCGGGCTCGCGGCCATGATCTTCGGCGCCTGGACCCCGGTCGGGGCGTTTCTCGCCAGCCTCGTCTTCGGCTTCGCTGACGCGGTGCAGGCCCGGCTCTCGATCCTCAACATCGCGCTCCCGTCGGAGTTCCTGCTGATGGTCCCGTACCTCGTGACCATCGTCGTCGTCGCAGGGCTGGTGGGTCGCGTTCGCGCGCCGGCTGCTGACGGCCGGCCCTACGAGAAAGAGTGAGCGGGTCGGTCACGACTCCCGCCGCGCCCAAGGGGCCGGCGCCGCGGCCGATCATCCTCGACTGCGACCCGGGCCACGACGATGCCCTGGCGATGCTCCTTGCGCTGGTGCGGCCGGAGGTGCGCCTCCTGGCGGTCACGACCGTGGGCGGCAATGCCGACCTGCGGCGCACGACTCGCAACGCCCTCGCGGTGCTGACGCTCGCCGGCCGGACGGACGTGCCGGTGGCCATGGGCGCTCCGGGTCCGCTGGTGCGGCCGCTGCGCGTCGCGGACTGGGTGCACGGCGAGAGCGGCCTCGACGGCGCCGACCTGCCCGAGCCGGCCGCCGCGCCCGTCTCCGAGGGGGCGGTCGCGCTCATGGCCCGCCTCATCGGCGAGAGCCCGACCCCGGTGACGCTCGTCCCCACCGGGCCCCTCACGAACGTCGCATTGCTCCTGCGCGCGCATCCGGAGCTGCGGCCGCGCATCGCGCGCATCTGCCTCATGGGCGGCTCGATGGGGGAGGGCAACGCCACCGCCTCAGCGGAGTTCAACATCTGGGTCGATCCCGAGGCCGCGGCCGAGGTCTTCGACTGCGGGCTACCGGTGGCCATGATGGGCCTCGACGTGACTCACCAGGCGCGCGTCACGGTGGCCGAGTCCGACGCCTGGGCGACGCTGGGGACCCGCACCGGCCGCGTCTTCGCCGACCTCTTCCGCTTCTTCGCCCGCTTCCACCGCGACCGCTACGGCTGGGACGGGTCGCCCATCCACGACGCCGTGGCCGTCGCCCACGTCCTGGACCTGGGCCTCGTGTGCACCGAGCCGTATCGCGTGGACGTGGAGACGACGAGCGAGCTGACACGCGGGCGGACAGTGGTCGACATCCGGGGACTCCTCGGGCGGCCGCCGAACGTGGATGTCGGTGTGAGCATCGACCGCGAGCGCTTCCTCGGCCTCGTGCGCGACGCCCTGGCAGCCTTCCCGTGAGCGCCCCCCCCACGAGCCCGCGGACCCCGGCCGACCATCGCGCCGAGGAGCTGCGCGTCTGGCTGGCGCTGCTCGTCGTCTACGTGGTCTGGGGCTCGACCTACCTGGCCATACGGATCGTCGTGGCCGACCTGCCGCCGCTTCTCAGCGCCGGGCTTCGCTTCCTCCTCGCGGGCTCGGTCGTCGCCGTCGCCGTGGCCATCCGCTCCGGGCCGGGACGACTGCGCGTCGAGCGACGGCGCCTCGCTTCGGTCGCCCTCGTGGGGGCGCTGCTCCTGCTCGGGGGCAACGGGTTGGTCGTGCTCGCCGAGCAGACGGTGCCCTCGGCGCTGACGGCGCTGATCATCGCCTCGACGCCGATCTGGGTCGTGGTCCTGCGCACGATCACGGGAGACCGCGTGGCGCGCGGCACGCTGCTCGGGGTCGCCGTCGGCTTCGTCGGCGTCGGTGCGCTGGTGGTGCCGGCGGGGCTGTCGGGCAACGTTGAAGCCCTTGGCCTCGGGATGCTGATCATCGCCAGCATCTGCTGGGCGACCGGCTCGTTCGTCTCCTCGCGCCTGCCGCTGCCGGCCGACCCGTTCGTCTCGACGTCATACCAGATGCTCGCCGGCGGCGCACTCATGCTCGTCGCCGGCACGCTCCGCGGCGAGCCGTTCGCGCCGGCGACCTGGGTCGAGACGCCGGACGCTCTGCTGGCGCTCGGCTACCTCGTCGTCTTCGGCTCGCTGGCCGCCTTCAGCGCCTACACCTGGCTGCTCCAGCACGCCCCGATCTCGCGCGTGGCGACGTACGCCTACGTCAACCCGGTGGTGGCCGTCGTCCTCGGGGCGGTCATCCTCAGCGAGTCGATCACGCCGGCGATGCTCGTGGGCGGGGCGGTCATCGTGACCGGCGTGGCGCTGATCATCCGCCACGAAGCGGGCGTCCGGCGCGCTCGCGAGGAGGCCGCCGCGGCCGGCGCGTCGTCGCAGTCGATCGAGGACGAGGCCGAGGCGGCGCCAGAGGCCTGAGGTCGGACCGTCAGCGCGCTTCCGTGAGGGCCGTGCCGAACGCGGGCAGGCTGCGTTCCACCAGCAGTTCTGGGGCGAACTGCCTGGATTGTTCGATTGGCTTGAAGGCAGATCCCAGCCCGAAGAGCCTGCGGCTATCGCCTTCGAGGCCGACGAGGAACCCGGATGGGCGCCGCCTCCGACCGTCTGGACGTGGGGAGCCGGGGTGTCGCTCGAAACGGTGCGCTTCGCGGCAGCGAACCGGCTCTGTATCGAGCTTGGGTACAAGCGCCGCATCCGCGTGATCGAGCCCTACTCGCTCCGCCGCGGCCGCGACGGTTACTTGCTCCTTCATGCGTTGAAGGCCGACACTCGGGAGCACCGCTCCTATCGTGTCGATCGGATGGAGAGCGTCCGCGTCACCACACGGCCGTTCCGGCCGGTCTACGCCGTCGAACTTGCATCGTTGAGTCCGCTTTCGGCACCCCCAACGAGCCGGCCGACCGCGACGTCTCGACGTCATACCAGATGCTCGCCGGCGGCGCACTCATGCTCGTCGCCGGCACGCTCCGCGGCGAGCCGTTCGCGCCGGCGACCTGGGTCGAGACGCCGGACGCTCTGCTGGCGCTGGGCTACCTCGTCGTCTTCGGCTCGCTGGCCGCCTTCAGCGCCTACACCTGGCTGCTCCAGCACGCCCCGATCTCGCGCGTGGCGACGTACGCCTACGTCAACCCGGTGGTGGCCGTCGTCCTCGGGGCGGTCATCCTCAGCGAGTCGATCACGCCGGCGATGCTCGTGGGCGGGGCGGTCATCGTGACCGGCGTGGCGCTGATCATCCGCCACGAAGCGGGCGTCCGGCGCGCTCGCGAGGAGGCCGCCGCGGCCGGCGCGTCGTCGCAGTCGATCGAGGACGAGGCCGAGGCGGCGCCAGAGGCCTGAGGTCGGACCGTCAGCGCGCTTCCGTGAGGGCCGTGCCGAACGCGGGCAGGCTGCGTTCCACCAGCAGTTCTGGGGCGAACTGCCTGGGTTGTTCGATTGGCTTGAAGGCAGATCCCAGCCCGAAGAGCCTGCGGCTATCGCCTTCGAGGCCGACGAGGAACCCGGATGGGCGCCGCCTCCGACCGTCTGGACGTGGGGAGCCGGGGTGTCGCTCGAAACGGTGCGCTTCGCGGCAGCGAACCGGCTCTGTATCGAGCTTGGGTACCAGCGCCGCATCCGCGTGATCGAGCCCTACTCGCTCCGCCGCGGCCGCGACGGTTACTTGCTCCTTCATGCGTTGAAGGCCGACACTCGGGAGCACCGCTCCTATCGTGTCGATCGGATGGAGAGCGTCCGCGTCACCACACGGCCGTTCCGGCCGGTCTACGCCGTCGAACTTGCATCGTTGAGTCCGCTTTCGGCACCCCCAACGAGCCGGCCG
>LDXM01000021.1 GCA_001443375.1 Chloroflexi bacterium CSP1-4 | reverse complement strand
CGCCGCGTTGTTTCCTGAACACCAAACGGCAGATGCGCGTCGTCCACACGACCCCAGGGAGAGCGAATCGGCGCCGTAGCCAGCTCATGCAAGCGTGGCGCGCACTCGCTTGAGCGTGCGCGGCGCCTCCCAGGGGCGTCGCGGGGCCCTCGGATCCTCCGGCGGGGCCTTTCGACCCCTCGGCCGAGTCCAGGAATCGCCGTTTGTTGCCTACCGAACAACAGCGCCGGACCGAACGACAGGGCCGGACCGCGCCACAGCGCCGGACCGAACAGCGGTGCCAGCCGCGTCGCGCCCCGGGAGCAGCGCCCCGTGCCTCGTGACCAGGATGAGCGCGTCGCCGGGCCATCGTTGCTCCGGGCCGGTCAGTGCCGCCGTCGCCACGAATGGATCTGCCGGGAACGCCGCCCGGATCATCTCCGGATGGGCCGCCAGGATCGCTCGATGGTGACGCGTGGCCGGCATCACGAGCGCGAACCAGACGCGCCGGGCCGGCAGCACGGCCCGAAGCGCCTCGCGCTTGGCGTGCCCCTCCCGGACGACCTCCTCCCAGCGATCGACCCGCATCTCGACCTCCGTCAGCACGGCGTCAAGCCCATCGTCGAGCAGCACGTCACCTGAGCGTCGACCGGGTCCGGGGATGGGCGCCTCGACGGTCGCCGCCCAGCGCGGGTGCCGGGCCGCCAGCAGCGCCTCCACGATCCGGGCCTGTGCGGCGTCGTGGAGGGCGGGCGTGGCGCCCGGGTAGACGGCCAGGCGCAACTCGGCGCCGATCGCCACCGCGGCTCGTGCGCGGATGGCGTCGCCGACGCTCGGGTCGCCGGCCTCCATGCGGCAGATGACGGAGCCTCGACGCCGATCAACCTTGCCACCGCCGCCTGCGTCACGTGCGCCCGCAGCCGTAGGGCACGGAACTCCTCGCCGAAGCGGAGCGCCGTCCGGCGGAGCTGCCGGTCGGCCTCGTGGATCACCGTTCGACTGAGCGTGGATCGGGGCATGGCTCGTCTCCTCGACCTCCGGCGGGCCGGGACGTGGCGGGCGTTGCGCACAGAACACCAAATGCCGCTTATCGGGGGGTTCACAAGGGGTTCGGAGGCTCGGAGCGGGCGCCGGGAGCCAGGCCGAAGAATCACTGAGCGTGGGACCGATGGTGGTTCGGGGGCGCGCCGCCCCCTCCGCGTCCGCTGAAGGCCGTTTGGTGTTTCCTGAACAACGCGGGGCGCGCGGGGCGGGCGGGGCACGCGGGGCAACGCGGCGTGCGAGGTGTGAGGCCCTCGGCGAAAGCCGGTGAGCGGCGAGGATGGCCGCTTACCCGACCCGTACCCCCAGCCAGCCCAGCGCCGCCGAGCCAAGCAGCACGACGTCGAGGGCGACGACGAGCCCGATGCAGGCGATGGCCAGCCCGTTCCGCCAGCGGCCGTTGACGTGGCGCCCGAGCAGGGCGCGGTCGTTCACCAGCAGGAGCATGAAGACGAGCACGATCGGCAGCAGCAGGCCCTGCAGGTTCTGGCTGCCCACGATGAGCCCGATCGGGTCGAGGCCGGGGATGAGCACGACGAGCGCGCCGGCGAAGAGGACGAAGCTGTAGAGGCCGAAGAAGGCGGGCGCGTCGCGGAAGCGGTGGCCCACGCCAGACTCCCAGCCGAAGGCCTCGCAGATCACGTAGGCCGTGCTGATGGGCATGATCGTGGCCGCCAGCACGCTCGCCCCGAAGAGGCCCACGGCGAAGAGGAGCGACGACAGCTCGCCGGCCACGGGTCCCAGCGCGGCGGCGGCGTCGGCGGCGCTCTCGACGCGAACGCTCGCGGCGTGCAGGGTCGTCGCCGTGGCCACCACGATGAAGACCGCGATGACGTTCGTCCAGACCGAGCCCACGACGGCGTCGGCCTGCTCGAGCGCCAGCTCCTCCTCGTCGATGCCCTTCTCGGCCACCGCCGACTGCAGGTAGAACTGCATGTAGGGGGTGATCGTCGTGCCCACCACCGCGACCATCAGCAGGAGCAGCGTGGGATCGAGGCCCCCGAGGTCCGGCGTGACCAGGGCGTGTCCCACGGCGCCCCAGTCGGGTCCGGCCAGGATGGCCGAGGCGATGTAGGCGAGGAAGACGACCATGACCGAGAGGAAGACCTTCTCGACCGTGCGGTAGTCGGCGAACAGGACCAGCGCCCAGATGGCCACGGCCACCACGGGCACGGTCAGCCAGCGGGGCACACCGAGGATCTCCAGGGCGGCGCCGGCGCCGGCGAACTCGGCCACGGTGTTGGCGAGGTTGGCCACGAGCAGCACGCCCATCGCCAGCGCCGTCCAGCGCACCCCGTATCGGTCGCGGATGAGGTCCGAGAGGCCCTGCCCGGTGATCACGCCCAGCCGGGCGGCCATCTCCTGGACGACGGCCAGGATGAGCATCGTGATGGGGAAGAGCCAGAGCAGGCGCAGGCCCGTATCCGCTCCCAGCACGGAATAGGTGGTGATGCCCCCGGCGTCGTTGCCGGCGATGCCGGCGATGAGGCCCGGGCCCATGACGGCGAGGAAGGCGAGCAGTCCACGGCGCCGGAAGCGGGAGCGCAGGCGCAGGCTGCGCGACTCCCACAGGGCGCGCAGGCGCTGGCCCAGGCCCGTGTCCGGCGGCGCCGGCCGTCGGCGACGGGTCGCCGAGGGGAGCTGGGGCACTACGGCGCGACCCGGCTGAACAGGCGCGGCAGCCGCCGCTTCCAGCCGCTGGGCAGGACGGTATCGATGGCATCGTCCACGGTCACGATGCCCACGAGGCGGCCCTCCCCGTCCACGACCGGCACGGCCAGCAGGTTGTAGCGTGCGACCACCTGCGCCACCTCGTCCTGGCCGGCCATGACTTCGACGGCCACCGGCTCGTCGTACATGAACTCGCGGATGGGACGGTCGGGGGCGGCCACGATCAGGTCGCGCAGCGAGAGCACGCCGCGCAGGTGTTCGGCGGCGTCCACCACGTAGACGTAGTAGATCGTCTCGGCGTCGGGCTCCAGCTCCCGCAGGCGCCCGATCGTCTGGTCGGCGGTGAGCTCCTCGGGGACCGCCACGAACTCGGTGGTCATGATGCCACCGGCCGTATCCTCCGGGTAGCCCAGGAGCTCCGCGACCTCCTGGGCCTCCTCGCGTTCCATGAGCGGCAGGATCTCGTCCCGCGCGGCGTCGGAGAGATCCGCGATCAGGTCGGCCGCATCGTCGGGGCTCATCTCCTCGAGGATGTCCGCTGCCCGCCCGGGTTCGAGGTCCTCCAGCACCTCGACCTGCGTCTCGGGCTCCATCTCCTCGATGGCATCGGCGACGACCTCGTCGTCGAAGGCGGCCATGATGCCGGCCCGGTCGCGCGGCGCCAGCTGGTCGATGATCGAGGCCAGGTCGGCCGGATGGAGCTCGCGCAGCCCCTCGTGCGGCACGCGGAGGCGGATCGAGGCGATCGAGGTCTCGACCGGGTCCACGTCCTCCCAGTCGATGTAGCGCTCGGGAACGGGCAGGCGCAGGTTGCGCGCGATCGTCCGGTACGGGCCCTCGACGCCCAGGCGTCGCAGCAGGCCGGCCGCGCCCACGTCCACCGCCACCAGGTGCAGCTTGCCCTCGATCTCATCGAGACGAAGGTCGTTGACGCGCACGACCTTGCGCCCGTCGATGTCGACGATCTGCTTGTCCTGGAGGTCGGCGAAGAGCAGCAGCTCGTTGTCGCGCTGGCGGAACTTGTCGATCTCGATGGTGGGTGTCGCCAGCTGCGCGCCGCTCGTGTCGAAGCGGGCCACGTCCGCCCAGGGCAGGAAGATCCGGCGCCGGTCCGTCTTGACCACCAGGCCGGTGACGGGCGGATAGCGGTCGCCGATGGCGACGATGAGGTCGGCGACCTTGCCGATCGGCTCGCCGTGCCGGTCGAGGACCGGACGGCCGATGACCTGGCTCAGGTAGAACTGCATCTTCCACCTCGCGGGCGGGCCCGGCCCGCCGGCGGTGGCGCGCAGTCCGGCGCGTCAGGCCGCGGTGGCGGGGCGGACCCGGTTGAGGCTCACGGCGCCTGGGGCGCCCGAGGTACTGGGTCCGTTCTCCACGATGGGAGGCTTCCTCCGAGACGATGCGGGACGCACGTGATCCCTCGAGCGGGTCATGCGGGACGTGCCGCGGCGAGTCTAGCCGCTCGCCGGGACGAGGGTCAACGGGTGCATGCCGGCCGGTCATGCGAGCGGCCGGATGCACGCTCAGCTGCCGCTCGATGAGGCCTCACCCTAAGGCAGGCACGCTCGGGTTCACGGCCCCAGATGCCCGGGGGGCATACGGCAGCGGGGCCGGCCCGTACGTCCGGCGGCCTCGGGGAGGTACCTCCGGGGTCGTGAACCGTCGATCCGGGCTGCCTACGATGGGGGGCGTGGGATCTCCCGCCCGGCGCCGGCCGGTCGAACGGCCGGATCGCAATACCCGCTACTTCGCCGCGCTTGCGGCCGCCTCGCGGCGCCTCTCGGGCACGCTCGACCGCGACGCGGTGCATCGGGCCGTCGTGCGCGAGGTCTTCGGCGCCCTCGAGGTCGATGCGGCCACGATCCGGGTCGTGACCTCCGACGGCCGCCTGCCGGTCGTCGCGGCGGCGGGCCTGGGCGCGCGCGCGGTGCGCAAGCTGCCCGACTTCGGCGTCGATGAGCCGTGGTTCCGTCGCCTTCGCCGGACGCGCCGCCCGTGGGTCCGGGACGACGTCGAGCCCGAGATGACCTACCCACCCGCCCTCCGCTATCGGGCCTCGGCGGTCGTGCCCCTGGTCCAGGACCGCACCGTCGTCGGGCTGCTCTCCGCCGTGCGGAAGGAGCCTCGACCGTGGCACACCGAGGAAGTGGCCTTCCTCGAGGCCGTCGCGGGCCAGGCGGCGATCGCCCTCCACAACGCCGACGTCTACGAGGAATCCGAGCGCTGGGCCGCCCAGCTGGCCGTCGTCCAGGCCTCCGTCAGCCGGATGAACCGGCTCACCTCGGTGGAGGAGATCGGCCAGGCCGTGGTCGAGGAGACGCGCCGGGTCGTGGCCTACCACAACTGCCGCGTCTACCTCCTCGAGGCGCCCGACGATCTCGTGCCCATCGCCTTCAAGGGCGAGGTCGGTCATTACCTCGAGATCCCCATGGACGTGCTGCGCACGAAGGTCGGCACCGGCTTCACCGGCTGGGTCGCCGTGCACGGCGAGGCGCTGCTCATCAACGACGCCAACGCCGACCCCCGTGGCTCCACGATCCCCGGCACCGACGAGGTGGACGAGTCGATGGTCGTGGTGCCCATGAGGTTCGACGATCGCGTCATCGGCGTGGTCACGCTCTCGAAGCTCGGCCTCGACCAGTTCGACACGCGGGACGTGCGCCTGATGCAGATCCTCTCCGACGCGGCCGGCACGGCCATCCAGAGCGCCCGCGCGTTCGATGAGACGAAGCGGGCCGCAGGGCGCATGCAGCGCCTCCTGGCCATGTCGAGCGACCTCAGCCGCAGCCTCGATCCGCTCATGGTCGCCGACCTCATCGCCCGCCACCTGCGCCAGGCGGCCGGTGCGGACGAGGCGGCGATCAGCTACTGGGATCGAGCGAACGATCGCGTGCTGTCCTGGGGTTACTACCCTGAGCCGGAGCCGCGCGTCATCGAGCCAGCCTTCGCGCTGTCTGACTTCCCTGCCACGCGCCGCGTCCTCGAGCACCAGGCGACGATCTTCGTCGACGTCGCCGATCCGGCCGCCGATCCGGCCGAGGTCGCGGAGCTGCGCAGGAACGGGATGGCCGAGCTGGTGATGTTGCCGCTGGTGGCCACGGGGAACGCCATCGGGCTGGTCGAGCTCCTCGGCGCGGGGCCGATGCAGCACGACCCGGCGACGCTGGACCTGGTGCGCGCGATGGCCAACGAAGCGGCCGTCGTCCTGGAAAACGCACGTCTCTACGAGGCCGCGCGGAACCTCGCCGACCGCGACCCGCTCACGAACTTCCTCAACCACCGCTCCTTCCACGAGCGGCTCGGCGAGGAGCTGCTGCGGGCCCAGCGCGGCCGCCGTCCCGTGGCCCTGGCCATGATGGACCTCGACGGATTCAAGCTCGTGAACGACACGCGCGGGCACCAGGTGGGCGACCAGGTCCTACGCTGGACGGCCGAGCGCATCCGCTCGGCGCTGCGGGCCAGCGACATCCCCGCCCGCTACGGCGGCGATGAGTTCGTGGTCATCCTCCCGGACACGGACGTGGCCTCCGCGCGGAGCGCGGCACAGCGCCTGCTCGACGCCTTCGCGGCGGAGGTCTTCCAGCCCGCCGAGGGCGGCGCGGTGCCCATCGGCATCTCCATCGGCCTGGCCGCCTTCCCTTCGGATGCGCGCACCCCGAGCGACCTCATCGGCGCGGCCGACCGGGCGCTGTACGCGGTGAAGCGCAACGGGGGAGGGGGCTCCTCCGCCGCATCGGATCTGGACGAGGCGGCCTGACCGGACGGCTGGACACCGCACCGCACCGGCCCCATGCTCGTGTCCGACGTGGGCACCGGACTCGAATCACCGCGCGGTCTTCCCGACGAGACCATCGTCCGGGCCATCCGGGTCATCGACCGCACCACCACGGTGAGCCTCGCCCTCCTGGGGCTGCTGATCCTCGTCCGCATCGTCGCCGGCCCGGCGGGGTTGGTGGACTGGCTCACCGCGCTGGCCGTCCTCGTGGTCGGCGCGGGCCTCCTCGTGCAGCGGCGGGCGCAGCGCATCCTCGCCGCCCGCGAGCGCGCCACCGGCGTGAGCTTCACGCGCCTCATGCAGGGCCTGGCCCGATCCGCCTCGCCCGACGCCATCGTCACGGCCATCGTGGACGCGCTGCGCGGGGCGTCCGGAGCGGACCACGTCATCGTCGCCCGCCTGCGCCCCGCCGACCGCGTCATCGAGGCCACGCTCGTCTCCGCGAGCCTCACCGTGCCCCCATCGCGCACGACGCTGCCCGCCGACTTGCTGGTGCCGGACCCGGGGCACGCCGACGCCGCCGACTCGTCGGAGGCGCGCCGCGAGGTCGAGGAGCGGCTGGTCGGGCGACTGCGCGCCGCCTACGGCCTCCGTCACACACTGGACGCGCCCCTGTTGGCGGACGGCGCGGTCATCGGCGTCCTGCTCCTCTCCCGCCGTACCGGGGAGTCCTGGACGGCCGCCGACCATGAGCTCCTCGAGTCGGCCGCCGGTGAGCTGTCCGTGGCGCTGGCCCGCGTCCATGCCCAGCAGGCGGCGGAGACCAGGGCACGCATCGACGCACTGACCGGCCTGCCCAACCGGCGCCACTTCGACGAGCTGGCCTCGATCCTGACGCAGGGCCGCCGGGTCGGCGACGCCCTGGGCGTGCTGATGATCGACATCGACCACTTCAAGAAGCTCAACGACCGCCACGGTCATGCCGCCGGCGATGCCGTCCTGCGCGAGGTGGGGCGGGCCATCGCCGGCGCCCTCCGCAGCGAGGACACGCCGTGCCGCTACGGCGGTGAGGAGTTCGCGGTCATCCTGCGCCGGGCCACGCTGGAGCAGGCGGTGGAGGTCGCGCAGCGCATCCACGACGCCGTGGCCGAGGTGCCGACGCGCCAGCTTGGCATCGAGGATCCCGTCAGCGTGTCGGTGGGCGTCGCCGTGGGCGGCGAGACGGGCCTCGCCGTGACCGAGCTGGTGGAGCGCGCCGATCGCGCCCTCTACGCGGCGAAGCGGCGCGGCCGCGACCGGGTGGTGGTCGACGAAACGGCGGCGTGACGGCGGCCGGGCGCCTGCCGCACACTGACGCCGATGCCCGAGCCGCGTCCCGCCACGACCCCAGAGGAGCCGCTCGAGGCGCGGCCGAGCGCCGCGCGGGGCGACGAGGTGCCGCTCCTCTCCAACGCCGAGCTGGCGCGCATCTTCCACCAGATCGGCGACCTCGTGGAGCTCAAAGGCGAGCTGATCTTCAAGGCGCAGGCCTATCACCGTGCCGCCGACGCCATCTCCGACAGCCCCGTGGAGGTCGCCCGGGCCTACCGCGAAGGCCATGCGCCGCGGCTGCCGGGCGTGGGTCGGGCCATCGACGAGAAGCTGGCCGAGCTGGCCGACACCGGCCGCCTCCGCTTCCACGACCGCCTGCGGCGCGAGGTGCCGCCCTCGCTGCTCGACCTGCTCGCCGTGCCCGGCCTGGGGCCCCGGACCGTGCGCGAGCTCCACGAGACCCTTGGGGTGACGAGCCCGGCGGAGCTCGAGGCAGCCGTCCGCGCCGGGCGACTGCGTGGGGTGCGGGGCATGGGTCCGAAGGCGGAGGAGCGCATCCTGGCCGGCCTGGTTGGCCTCGAGGGGCGCTCACGGCGGATGCGCCTGGGCGAGGCAGCCGAGGCCATCGGCGGGATCATGGCCGCCCTGCAGGGGACGCCGGGCCTGCGCGCGCTCATCCCCGCCGGTTCCTTCCGCCGCCGGCGCGAGACGGTCGGCGACCTGGACCTCCTGGCCGACACGGACGACCCGGCCGCGGTCGTGGCCCGTTTCACCGCGCTGCCGTCCGTGGCGAGGGTATTGAATCGCGGCGTCCACAAGGCGGCAGTCGAGCTGGAGCGCGGCCCGCAGGTGGACCTGATGGTCATGCCCGAGGGGGCGGCCGGATCGTACCTCGTCCACTTCACCGGCTCGGCGGCCCACAACGTGCGCCTGCGGGGTATGGCCCGGGAACGTGGCTGGAGCCTGTCGGAGCACGGCTTCCTGCGCCTGGGCGCGGATGGCGAGCCGCTCACCGGAGCCGCGGCCGAGCTGCGCACGTTCCCCACCGAGGCGGAGGTCTACGCCTTCCTCGGCCTGCCGCTCATCCCGCCCGAGCTGCGCGAGGATGCCGGAGAGGTCGAGGCGGCGCTCGAGCGTCGGCTGCCGCGCCTCGTGGAGCTGGGCGACCTGCAGGGCGATTGTCACAGCCACTCCGACTGGTCGGACGGGCACCTGCCCATCGACGAGCTGGCCGGGCTGGCCCGGGCCCGCGGCTACGCCTACCACGTGCTGTCGGACCACACGCAGAGCCTGGCCGTCGCGCGCGGCCTGACGCCCGATCGCGTCGAGCGCCAGCGGCGCATCGTGGGCGAGCTGAACGGGCGCTTCGCGCACGAGGAAGCGGCCGGCAGCGCGCCGGAGGGCGGGCACCCCGACGGCTTCCGGCTCCTCCACGGGTGCGAGCTGGAGATCCGCCCCGACGGCAGCCTGGACTACCCCGACGAGCTGCTGGAGCGATTCGACGTCGTGGCGGCCAGCCTCCACGTCGGGCGCGGCCAGCCCCGAGCGCGCCTCACGGCCCGCTACCTCGGGGCCATGCGCAACCCGCACGTGGACATCGTCTGCCATCCCTCGGGCCGCAAGATCGGCAGCCGCGAGGACCTCGACCTCGACTGGGACGCCTTCTACGCCGCGGCCGCGGAGACCGGCACGCTCCTCGAGATCAACGGCTCCGACGAGCGCCTCGACCTCGACGATCGCCGCATCCGCCGGGCCAGGGCGCTCGGGTGCCGCTTCGTGATCGGCTCCGACGCCCACTACCGCCACGAGCTGGACAACCTCGCCTGGGGCACGGCGGTCGCCCGGCGCGGCTGGCTCGAGGCGGCCGATGTGCTGAACACGCGCTCCCGCGAGGCCTTCCTGGCCTGGCTGCGCGGCGACCGCACCGTCGCCTGACGGCCTAGACTCCACCGACGATGCGGACCGAACGCTCGCGCGCCGTCAACCTCGCCGTGCTCCTCGTGGTGCTGGCCGCCCTTGCCTCTTTGCTGGAGGGACCGGCCGTCTGGCTCGGCGCGCTGATCGTCGGGGCGGCGGCCGCCTTCGGCGCCTTCCACTTCCTCGCCGAGGTGGACCCGCGCGGCGTGCCGATCGAGTCGCTGGCGACGCCCGCCGTGGCGGCCATGGCGCTCGCCGGGATGGCCCATCTGGCCGGCGTCGGCCCGGCCCTGGCGGCCATCCTGATGGGCGGCGGCCTGCTGCTGGTGGCGACGCTGCTCCTCGAGGCGCGGCTGATGGGTCCGGCCGACGATGCGCGGGCGCGGCGCGGACGGCAGCTGGTGCCGGTCGTCGTGCTGCTCGCCTTCCTCGGCTTCGCGAGCGTCGCCGGCGCGATCTACGCGGGCCTGGCGGCGCCGCTGCCGGGGACCACCGAGCCGGCCGCGATCGACCAGGGAAGCCTGTTGCTGCTCGCGGTCGCCGACGGCGTCGTCGCCTTCCTGCTCGGCTATCGTCTCGCCGCCGCGCGTGCCCCCGATCTCATCGAGGCGGCCTGGGCAGCCGGCACCTTCGCCGTCGTCATCGGCGTCGGCGCGGCACTCCTGCGCGCCCTGGCCCTGCCGCGGCTGCTGGGGCCGGCCATCCTGGCCGGCATCTTCTACCTCTGGAGCGCGTACCGGGCCGCGCCCGGCGCCGAGCGGCGCTCGGCCGGCTGGCTGTGGGAGTACCTCGTGCTCGCGCTCGCCTTGGCCGGCGTGGTGGCCTGGAACCTGCTCGTGCGGTAGGGGAAGCGGCCGCAACGGGCCGGAGCGCGTCCGGCGGCCTACCTCACGTCGTAGCGGGCGACCGGGCTCCAGGCACTCGCCGCGACGTAGGGGGTCGCCATCGCCCTCGCGCGAACGTACCAGGAGCCGGTCCTCGAGAAGCGCCAGCTGAAGCGCGCCCTGCCGGCGGTGTCAGTGAGGACATCCACGCGCCGGAAGAGGACCCAGGACGTTCCCAGGCGCCGATAGACGACGAAGGTCACCTTCGCCCGCGGGAGGTCCCCGGGCGGAGGCCTGACCGTCGAGGTGAACGTGACGGTCCTCCCCACGGTGATCGTCCGCGGCGGCCGGACCGACGCGCTGAGCGCGAGCTTCTGGCGAACCGTCACCGTGATCGGGTAGCTCGTCGCGGCCGGAAGGTCCGGCGCACCGGCGTAGAACGCCCGGTACCGGACGCTCGTCGTCGGCTGGTTCGCCAGCCCGGCCAGACCTGCCGAATCGGTCGTCCCCGACCCGATGGCGGTCCAGCGGATCCCGTCGAGCGATCTCTGGAACTCGATCAAGCGCCCTGAGCTTGCCGGGATCGGCGCGAACAGGCCCGCGAGGGTGACGCCCGCCGGCCAGGTGATGGTGCCCGCGCTCGAAGAGATCGTCAGCGGCAGCGACGAGCCTTCCGCCAGGATCTCGAACGGGGCCGAGACGACCGGCGGCAGGACCGGCATCGATGCTCCGATCGTGTACCCGGCGCCGGGCTTGTCGATCGAGCAGCCGGTGAAGTGGGCGATGCCCGCGACCGCGGCCTTCGAGAGACCCGCGTCGCAGGCGAGCGTCGCGCCGGTCGGGTTCGACCCCAGGGCGAGTGTCACGGTCGCCGTGCTCGAGCTGCCCGTGGACACCGTGTTTCCGCCGACGTCGACGATCCTGATCGCCGGCTGGCCGGTCAGCTGCGCGCCCGCCACCGCCCCGGTGGGTGGGTACGAGAACGCCAGGCCGCCGGCCGGAGCGATCGGCGCCGATCCGAGGTCGAGCCGGCCCCAGCCGTGGGTCGCGTCGGGGACGGGACTGCCGAGGGGGACCGTGTGGGACCGGAGCTGGGCGGCGAGCTGGGCGGGCGCGAGGCCGGGGCTCACCTGGAGGATGAGGGTGGCGGCTCCAGTGACGAACGGTGCCGACTCGCTCGTCCCGCAGAAGAACGCGGTCACCGTCGTCGGCGCGCAATCGATGGCGACGAGGTCCGGCTTGATCCGACCGTCGACGGTCGGGCCGCGCGAGCTGTAGGGCTCGATGGTCCCCGGCGACGCCACGTTGACGGCGCCGACGGTCACCATGCCCGGGTTCGCGCTGTCGGCCGGGGCGGGCAGGGTCCCGGCGGGCACCTGGTAGCTGACGGTGTCACGCAGACCGTAGACGAGCAGCTGCATCCGAGTGGTCGGCGCGCCGGCGGCCCGCACGATCCTGATGGCAAACGTACCCGTGACAGCTGCCGTGTACTCGAGGATCTCGAACGGGTCGCCCGCGCCGGCCTGGAGGTCTTCGCCCGCGGCGACCACGGTGGCGCCCTGAAGCAGCTGGAGGTTGTAGTCGTTCGCCGCGGCGCCCCACGGGTCCGCCCAGCGGATCGCCACGGCGACCTCGTCGCCGGCCGCGAGCGTGATCCGATTGAGCTCGTCACTTCCGGACCATTCGAGCAGCCCGTCGGCGTCGGCGTCCGCCCAGCTCCCGGTCCAGCCCGCGTCGCCCATGTTGCCCGCTGAGTTCACCCAGAGCGCCCCGCCGGCCACGGCCTGGTCCACCAGGGCATAGGTCGAGTCCGGATACGGGGACGTCCCATCGCCTGGCCCTTCGAAGAGGTAGTCGGACGACCAGGACGCGTTGATGATCCGGACCCCGTTCGAGGTCAACCAGGCGACCGTCTGCTGCGTATCCAGCATGGAGATCGGGTTCGCGATGAACAGCTCCACGCCGGGAGCCATGTCGGCGACTGTCTCCGCGACCGCGGTGCCGTGGACTTCGCCGTTGTCGCACGCTGAAACGTCGCTCGTGTATGCACCAACCTCGGCGTAGCAGCGGGCGTGCACCGTCGAGGGAAGCTCGGTCCCGAGGCGAGCGACCAGACCGCCAAAGCCGACGTCGATGATCCCGACCTTGACGCCCGCCCCGTTGATCCCGGCCGTCTGCCAGCTCGAGGCGCCGTGCAGGCTCACGCCAAGGCTCACGTAGGAGGGTCGATGTCGCGGGATCGCCCTGACCGAGCGGACCTCGGGGAGGCTGGCAAGGGCCGAAAGCGCATCAGGCGCGAGATAGGCCTCCACGGTCCGGGACCCGATGTTCACGACCCGAGCGCCGGTACGTGCGAGTCGGGACACGCTGCCGGCGTCGGCGGCGCCGTCGAGCCTGATCGTGACCGCGACCTCGGTCCCGAAACGTCCCTCCCGAGTGATGAGCTCGCCCAGGATGGTGCGATGCTCTCGGCTCGCCAGCCGATCCGAGGCGAGCACTCGCAGCCCGCCCCGCAGGACCTCTGGGACGTCACGCGTCGTTGTGCGCTGCCCCGATGGCGCGAGCGGATCCGCCGCGCGCACGACGGACCCTGTGGCGGGTCCGAGCGCCACCGCGACCAGCAGGCCGATCGCCGCCACGATCGCCGATCCACGCGGGCGCCGTGTCCGCCGCGTCAGCATCGCTTCATCCTCATGGAGATCACGTCGCACAGGGTACGCCCGGCGGGATCGGAGCCCGCCCACGACCATCGTGGTGGGCCGCGACGCCGCCGGGCGCTCGACGGGTCAGATGTTCAGCCGGGTGACACCTCCGGCGAACAAGCCCGAGTTGGCGATGCCGGAGGCCACGGGGTGGAGCACCCAGAGCGACCCGTTGCCGACCGCCAGCCCGTACGACTTCATGCCGACTGAGGTCCGGGCGGTGACTGCGCCCGCGCGCACCTGGACGATCGTGGGATCGCCGGACAGTGCGACGTAGAGCGTGTCGCCGACGATGGCCATGCCGGTGGGGTCGTAGCCGACGGTCACCTGCGACGTCACCGTGTTGGTCGCTGGATCGATCCGTGCGACCGAGCCATTCGCGGCCACCGGGAAGCCCCAAACCGAGACCCAGACCGACCCGCCTCCAGCCACCACCGAATCCACGGACCCGACCGGGATCGTGGCGGCGACGGTGTTCGTCGCCGGGTCGATGCGGGAGACCGTGCCATCGCCCCAGTTGGTGACCCACACCGCACTTTCGCCGAAGGCGATGCCGCCTGGGCCCAGCCCGACGGGCACCGTCGCTGCGATGGCGTTCGTCGCCGAGTCGATCCGGCTGACGCTATTCGCGCCCCAGTTCGCGACCCAGACCGCTCCGCCACCGACCGCAACGCCGCGGGGGTCCGTCCCGACGGGCACCGTCGCCGTGACGGCGTTCGTCGCCGGGTCGATCCGGCTGACGGTGCTGTCCTCCGAGTTCGTCACCCAGACCGCCGTTCCATCGCTTGCGACGCTGTCCGGGGACCTACCCACCGTGATCGTCGCCGTCACCGTGTTGGTGGCCGGGTCGATCCGGCTGACCGTGCCGTCATCGAAGTTCGTCACCCAGACGGCCGTGCCATCGGCGGCGAGTCCGAAGGCGCTGTGGCCCACGCTGACCCGGGCGGCCACGACCGGCTGGACGGTGAACGGCCCGCACTTCGTGAGCGAGCCCGATCCCACGCGGATGGCGATCGTGCCCATGCCGCTCGTGGCGCCTGTGATGGCCGAAACCTGCGACGACGTCAGGGTGATCGTCTTGCTCGCCGCACCTGCGCTCGTGGTCGTGAACGAGGCCAGCGTCAGCAGCTTCGCGCCGACCGCGCTGCATGTCCCACGGTAGAGGACGGTGGCGTAGCCCGTGGACGCCTTGAGACCGCTCAGCTTGAGCGCGAGCGCGCCCGTTCCGGTCGTGTAAGCCGAGATCGTGGCCGTGCCGGCGCCGATCTTCGCCTGCCAGGCGCGGCTGAGCGTGGCGGCCGACGCCACCTGGATGGAGGCCAGGACGAGCGCGGCCGCCAGCGCGAGCGCGCCGGCCAGCCGCCTCGTATGGCCGTGATGGAGTTGCTGATCGAGGCCCATCGGGGCACCTCCTGTTGCATCGAGTCCGGTCGGTTCTCGGTCCCGGGCCGCGAAGCCTGTCGACCGATCACAGGTAGCGACGCGCCTGTGGCCGGAGCGTTACCGTGGCGCCCCCCACGTTTGACACTTCGTCCGTAGCGGTGGTACAACCCATCGGCTTCCACTCGACCTCCCCATGGCGCCGCCCGCGCCCGCGATCGTCCGATCGAAGGAGACCATGAGCTTCTCTCCCGTCACCGAAAGCGCCGGCACGAACCTCGTCCGCCTCAAGCGGCAGCTGACCGAGCAGGCCATCGCCGCGGCCACCGGCGCCGACTGGGCCGCCGCCGCGGAGCTGAACCGGCGCATCCTCGAGCTCGGTCCCGACAGCCCCGCCGAGAACCGGCTGGCCAAGGCCCACTGGGAGCTGGGCGAGCTGGGTGAGGCCCGCGTGCACTATCAGGCCGCGCTCGCGCTCGACCCGACGAACCGGATCGCCGAGCGCAACATCGACCGGTTGCGGATCCTGCTGGCCGAGGCAGGGGAGAAGACGGTGCCGGCGGCGCAGGGCAGCAAGGCCCCGGTCAGCATCTTCGTCGAGGAGACCGGCAAGACCGGGTTCGCCGGCCTCTACGACCTGCCCACGCCGCGCCAGCTGGCCCAGGTGAACCCGGGCGACCTGGTCGAGCTCGTGCCCCAGGGCACCGAGCTGCTCGCGCGCTCCAACGGCCGGCCGATAGGTAAGGTCGAGCGGGCCGTCGCAGCACGCCTCCTGAAGCTCGTGGCGGAGGGCAACAAGTACGCCGCGGGCGTGACCAGTCTCGGCGACAAGGACGTCCGCATCATCATCCGCGAGGTCTTCCAGGACCCCCGCAACTACGGCAAGGTCTCCTTCCCGACGGCCGCCAAGGTGAGCGACCTGCGGCCCTACACGAAGGGCACGCTGGTGCGGGAGGAGATGGACCTCGAGGAGGACCTGGAGCTCGACGAGGAGGACGAGGAGATCGAGGACATCGAGCGCGTCCTGCCCGTCGAGGTCACCGATGAGGAGGCCTTCGTCGAGGAGCCCGAGGAGCTCGAGGAGAGCTGATCCCCCGCCGGCGCCCGCGGCCCCGGCCCGGGCATCGCGCCGGCCGGTCCCGCCGCCCGCGCCGTCGCTAGACTGACGCGCGATGGCTGACCTGCTCGCGTCGCTCATACGGCCGGACCGGGGGCCGAGCCTGCCCTCGCTCGACCGCTTCGCGCCGCCGCCGCCGATGAACCTCGTGGTGGCCGAGATCGAAGCCCGTTCCAGCCCCGGCGACGTCGTCATCGACCTCCACGGCCGCGGCGGCTGGATCGCCCGCGCCGCCATCGGCCGCCTGCGGCGCGCCTACGTCCACGAGTCCACGGCCCTCACGCGCCTCGCGGCCGAAGTCGTCTTGCGCCCCCCCGACCTGCGCCACTTCGACGCCGCCGTCAACGCCCTCGCGGCGCAGCCGCGAGGGGAGGTCGGCCTGCGCCAGGCGCTGAACGAGCTGTTCTCCTCGCGCTGCGCGACGTGCGAGCGCATGGTGGTCGTCGACGAGTTCATCTGGGACGGCGGGGCGCCGGCCCCCTTCCGCAAGATCTACCGCTGCCCGGCATGTCGTGACCAGGTCGGCGGCGGCGAGGGACGCAGCGTCCCGGTCGACGAAGCGGACCGGGAGCGGGCCCGGTCGGCGCCCGCAGACGCGGCGGCCCGGGCCGCGCTGCGCGATCGGCTGCCCGTCCCGCACGGCGGCGAGGCGCTCGTCGACGAGGTCCTCGACCTGTGGACGCCGCGCACCCTCGTGTCCATCGAGGCCATCCTCTCCCGCCTCGACCAGGATCTGCGCGCCGCACCGATCGAGGCCGCCTTGCGCCTGGCCCTGCTCCACGTCCTGCTGCCGGCCAGCCGTCTCAACAGCTACCCCGGGCGCCTGGCCGCGTTGCGCATCGTGGGCGGACGCGTCCGGCCACCGGGTGGCCGGCAGTGGCGCGAACGGAACCCCTGGCTCCTCTTCGAGGATGGCTGCCGCCTTGTGCGCGGCTTCATCCAGCGACTCGAGGCCGCCCCGGGGGGGCCGGTGGCGGCGCGCTTCGGTGACGACCCGTCCGCGCTCGTGGATGGCACGGTCAACGTCGTCATGCGCCGCGGGGCGGCGGAGCGGCCCGAGGCGCGCTGGCTGGGACCCGGCGAGCGCGGCATCCCCCTCGGGCCGGGCGCGGCGCCCCGGCTCGATGCCGGTCGCTCGCGCGTGCGCCTCGTGCTCACGCAGCCACCCATCCGCTGGACGACGGAGAGCCTCTCGTTCGCCTTCCTGACGACGGCCGTCGTGCTGGGCCGCGACGCCGCCGCGGCGCTCCCGCTGGAGCCACTCTTCGGCGCCGCGCCGCGCGCCGAATGGGGCTGGCAGGCGGCCGCGCTGCGCCGCTCCCTGGGGTCCGTGACCGACCTCCTGGCTGCCGACGCTCGCGCGGTCGTGCTTCTCGAGCCGGGTGGTCCCGAGGCTCTCGTGGCCGGCGCGCTGGGGGGCGTGGAGGCCGGCTACCGGCTGATCGGCGCCTTCCTGGCTGAGACCGGCGAGGCGATCGGCGGCACGCTCGAGTTCGTGCCCCCCGGGGCGCCGGTGCCGGGGGGACCGCGCACCCGGGCGAACGTGCCCCTCGATGGCGGCGGCGCGCCGGCGTCCGACCCGGTCGCCTTCCGTCTCGCGGACGTCGAGCGCGCGGTGACCGAGGTGGCCGTGGAGGTGCTGGCAGCGCGGGGCGAGCCGGCGCGCTTCGAGCGGCTGCTCGGCGAGGTCCTGGTCGGCCTCGATCGGAGCGGCGACCTGCGCCGCCTCGTGGGCACGCGCACCTTCGCCGAGAGCGAGGCGCGCAGCGAGCGCACGCTCGATGCCATCGGCATGCTCTCCGGGCCGGCGACCGAGCTTTCCGAGCTGCCCGACCGGCATGGCGAGTCCGCGGCCCCGGCCCCGGCGGACTCCCCGGAGGGCCGCCCGGGGTCCGACCACGTGGCGCTCCTGCTGGAGCTCATCGACGGCGAGCTGCGCCGCCCCGACAACCCTCGCCTGGTGGAGCTGGAGCCCGGCCGATGGTGGCTGCGCGACCAGGGCGAGATAGCCGTGGCCGCGCAGCCCCTCTCCGATCGCGTCGAATGGGCCGTCTTCAGCCTGCTCTCCACCTCCGGTGGCCTCTCCGAGGGCGCCTTCTTCGACCGCATCGGCACGATGTTCCGCGGCCACGACACGCCCGACGAGGCGCTCGTGCGGGCCTGTCTCGACAGCTACCGCAGCCGGGCCTCCACGCCCGACCTGCTGCGCACGCACGACCAGCTGCAGGCGCGCTACGCCGAGCACACCGAGCTGGCGGGCCTGCTCGTGGAGTACGGCCACCGGCTGGGGCTGCGCTGCTGGGTGGCGAGGCAGGAACAGAAGCGGCCGTACCAGGGTGCTCCGCTGGGCAGCCTCCTCTCGGAGACGGAGCAGCGCGCCTATCTGCCGCTGATCTCGAAGGGCCCCGTCGAGGTCCTCGAGGCCGTGGACGTCATCTGGTACCTGCGCAACCGGGCCACCTTCCTCTTCGAGATCGAGTGGACGGCCATGCTCGGCGACGTGCTCCTCAAGCGTGGGCCGCGCATCCCCGACGACGAGCAGCTGGTGCGCTTCCTGGTCGTCCTTCCGGAGCGGGTCGAGCTGGTGCGCTTCAAGCTCGAGCGCTCGCCGCTCCTGCGCCGGGAGCTCGAAGCGCACAACTGGCATATCCTCAAGGCCGATCATCTGCGTGCGCTCGTTGCCCGCGAGGGCGCCGACCTCGACCGCCTGGCGCCTTACCTCGGGCTCGACCCCGAGATCGAGCGGCAGGGGGAGCAGCTGCCGCTCTTCGACTGAGCCGCCCCGGCCCGCCGGCCCGCGCCAGCCGCCCATGGAGGACCACGTGACCGACGTCGCCACGCGCAGCCCCGTCGACGCCATCGCCGACCGATTCTGGGCCTACGTCCTGGAACGCCAGCCCGTCCTGGCGTCCATGCTCGGCGACCGCCGCTACGAGGATCGCCTGGACGATCCGGGTCCGGCTGGTCGCGCAGCCGACCGCGCGATGCTGGGCGGGGTCCTGGCCGACGCCGCCGAGGTGGATCGGGCGGCCCTCGGGGTCGAGGACCGCGTCACGCTGGGCATGCTCGAGGTCGTGGCGCGCGTCCACCTCGCGCGGGACGAGCAGCACCTGCACGAGTTCGGCTCGTTCGACCACATCAACGGGCCACAGGGGCTCACGGGCGATCTCGCCCGCTTCACGGTCGTGGACTCCGACGAGGCCTTCGACCACCTGCTGTCGCGTCTCGCCGCGTACCCCGCCTGGATGGACGCCCACACGGCCAACCTCGACGAGGGGATCGCCACGGGGCGGACCGCCGCCCGCGTCGTCGTGGAGCGCACGATCGAGCAGACCGAGCGCGCCGTCGAGGCGCCCATGGACGAAGCGCCGCTGCTGCAGGCGCTGGGCGACCAGCTCTCGGTCGACCAGCGCGAGCGACTGCGCGCGGCCCTCGTGCGCGACGTCGTGCCCGCCCAGGCACGCTTCCTCGAGTACGCCCGCGGGTATCTGCCCCATGCCCGCGTGGGGGAGGGGGTCTGGTCGATCCCCGACGGCGAGGCGATCTACGAGACGGCCATCCTCGCCTCGACGACCCTGCCGCTCACCGCGCGCGAGCTGCACGACTTCGGCCTGCAGCAGCTCGCCGAGATCGATCGCGATCGGCTGGAGATCGCGCGCCGGCTCGGGCACACGGACGTGGCCAGCCTTCGGGTGGCGCTCGAGCACGATGCGGATAACTTCGCCCGGACCCGGGCCGAGCCGGCCGAGCGGGCCAGGGCGCAGATCGAGCGCGCCGCCGCCCTCGCCCCGCGCTGGTTCGGCCGGCTCCCCAGGGCTGCCTGCGAGGTCCGCCCGGTCGAGCCCTTCATGGAGCGCGAGGCGCCGGCCGCCTTCTACTTCCCGCCCGCCCCGGACGGCTCGCGGCCGGGCATCTACTTCATCAACACCTACCAGCCCGAGGGGCGTCCGCTCCACCAGCTGGCCACGACGACGTACCACGAGGCGGTGCCCGGCCACCACTTCCAGTGCACCATCGAGACGGAGCTGGAGAACCTTCACGCCTTCCGGCGCTTCGGGTCGCGCCTGGCCGGCCTCGCCTACGCGGAGGGCTGGGGCCTCTATAGCGAACGCCTCGCGGACGAGATGGGCCTCTACGAGGATCCTCGCGAGCGGCTGGGCATGCTCGACATGCAGGCCCTGCGCGCCGGCCGCCTGGTGACCGACACCGGGCTGCACGCGTTCCGCTGGACGCGCCAGCAGGCGGTCGACTTCCTCGAGGGCACCGGCCTCAGCCGTGCGCAGGCCGGGGTGGAGATCGACCGCTACATCGTCTGGCCCGGCCAGGCCCTCGCCTACATGGTCGGCCAGCGCGAGATCCTCGCCCTGCGCCACGAGCTGGAGGTCCGTGACGGCGACCGCTTCGATCTCCGGGCTTTCCACGACGAACTGCTGGGCCACGGGTCGCTGCCGCTGGCGATCCTGCGCGAAGAGCTGCCGAACTGGGTGAAGCCCCGGCCTGACTGAGCGCGGGCCGACACCGTCTTCTCTGCTCAGCCCCGCCCCGACCAGCCGTATGCCCCCCGGGCATCCGAGGCCGCGAACCCGAGCGCGACTGCCTCGCGATGAAGCCTCATCGAGCTGCGCCTCACCGTGGATCCAGCCGCTCGCATGACCGCCAGGCATGCTCGTAGGCCGCGTCGTCTGACCGCGGCCCGGTCGGTGCGTCCGCGCTGCGCGTCGTGCGCGGGCGCAGCGCCGAGGGGCCCGCGGCAGCGGAAGGGCGGCCAGGGTCGGCACGGGCCAGGCCGGCGCGGGACGGTGGGCACGTTCGGCTGCCCCGGTTGCCAGGCTGGCGCCGCGGTCTACGCATCGCATAGAATGGGCGCCTCACATAGGACGTGATTCGTACCTGGAAGGTGTGTGAGGCGCGAATCTCGCGCATCCCAGCGCCTCGGAGGCACCATGAGCACGACGTCCCGAACCCCGGCGCTCCGCCGCGACAAGCAGCTCGCCATGTGGCGCCGCGCCATGCGGTCGATGCCCGGCGGGACGAACTCCAACTTCCGCGCCTGGGGCGAGGACACCGTCTACGTCGACCGGGGCAAGGGCGGGCGCGTCTGGGACATCGACGGCAACGAGTACATCGACCTGCGCATGGGCTACGGCCCGGCCATCCTCGGCCACGCCGACGACCGCGTGGACGACCACGTCAACGAGCGCATGCGCCTGGGCTCCGCCTTCTCGCTCACGAGCGAGGACGAGGTGCGCGTGGCCGAGCTCATCAAGGAGCTCACGGGCTGGGTCGAGATGGTGCGCATGACCGTCTCGGGCACCGAGGCCACGATGCACGCCATGCGCCTCGCGCGGGCCTACACCGGCCGCACGAAGATCGTGAAGTTCGAGGGCCAGTACCACGGCGTCCACGACTACGCCCTCATCAGCGTCACGCCCGACGTCATGGACGAGCTGGGCGACCGCGACAACCCGGTCGGTCTCGTCTGGGGCCGCGGCATCCCCCAGGCCATCGCCGAGACGATCATCCCGGCGCCCTTCAGCGACCTCGACTTCCTGCGTCGCCTCTTCGAGCGACAGGGCGAGCAGATCGCAGCGGTCATCGTCGAGCCCGTGCTGGGCAATGCCCAGGCCATCCAGCCGCGGCCCGGCTTCCATCAGGGCCTGCGCGCGCTGACGCGCGAATTCGGCATCCTCCTCCACTACGACGAGGTGAAGACCGGCTTCCGCCTCGCGAAGGGCGGCGCCGCCGAGTACTTCGGCGTCACCCCGGACATCGCCAGCTACGCCAAGGCCATGGGCAACGGCTACCCCGCAGCGGCCTTCGGCGGCACGCGCGAGGTCATGAGCATGCTGCCCGAGAAGATGAGCCACGGTGGCACGTACGCCGGCAACCGGGTCGCCGCCGCCGCGGCCTGCAAGACGCTCGAGATCCTGCGTGACACGGACGCCCTCGATACGATCCGCCGTACCGGCGAACGCGTCCAGGCCGGGCTCAGCCAGGTCATCGAGAGCCGCGGCCTGCCCTACGTCTTCACCGGCCACCCCTCCATGTTCGGGATCATGTTCACCGAGCAGGTGCCCCACGAGTACCGCGACTGGGCGAAGAGCGACCACGACCTGTACGACGCGGTGGCCGTGGGCATGCAGGCCCGGGGCGCCATGCCGGAGCCCGATTCGCGGGAGCCGTGGTTCATCTGCGAGGCGCACGCCGAGGGCGACCAGGTGGATCGCATCGTGTCGATCTTCGCCGACGCCCTCGACGCGGCCCTGGAGACCCGGGCGCACCTGCAGCCCAGGGGCGTCCAGACCGGCACCGCGGGCTGATCCCGAGGCTCGCCGTCCGGGCCAGCCCTCCGCTACGCTAGGCGGGATGGACGTCGTCGCCGCCTACCAGGAGCTGTCGCCGCCGCTGCGCGATCTCCTCGCCCTCGGCTTGCAGCTGCTCCTGATCGCGGCCGCGACGATCGTCGCCCTGCGCCTCTCGCGCATCGGCGTGGCCGCCATCATCTCCGCACTCCTCGATCGCGAGGTCGTCGAGGGCACGGCCCAGGAGCTGTCGGCCATCGAGGTATCCAAGCGCAAGGCCACGTTGCACGGTCTGGCCACGACGCTCCTGCGCGTGGTCATCCTGGCCATCGCCTTCCTGATGGCCATGCAGGCCTTCAGCCTCGACATCGGGCCCGCCATCGCCGGTCTGGGCATCATCGGCTTTGCGGTCAGCCTCGGCTCCCAGCACCTCGTGCGCGACTACCTCGCCGGCTCGTTCATCCTCATCGAGAACCAGTATGCCAAGGGAGACGTCGTGCGCATCGCCGACGTCTCGGGCACGGTGGAGGACTTCTCCCTGCGGCGCACCACGCTGCGAGACCTCGACGGCACCGTCCACTCGGTGCCCAACGGGCTCATCGGCGTGGCCAGCAACCTGACCCGCGTCTGGGCACGCATCAACCTCGACATCACCGTCGCCTACGGCACGGACCTTGAGGCCGCCAGCGAGCTGGTCAACGGCATCGGCCGCGAGATGGCCGCCGATCCGGCCTGGCGCCGGCGGGTCCTCGAGGCGCCGCGCGTGGACCGCGTCTCATCGCTGGCCGGCCAGGGGGTGACGCTGAAGATCCTCGGCTCCGTCCGCGCCGCCGACCGCTGGGCGGCCACGGGCGAGCTGCGCAAGCGGATCGCCAACGCGTTCGCGGCCGCGTCCATCGAGATCCGGGGCTCCTAGAATGGCCGGATCAGACGGCAGGAGGGTGGAGTGAGCGTCGAGTCCAGCAAGGGCCCGCGGGCCGAGATCGAGAACCTCCTGATGGAGTCCCGGCGCTTCCCGCCCGATCCCGCCTTCGTGGCCCGGGCCAACGCGACGGCCGCCCTGTACGAGGAGGCCGAGCGCGACTACGTCGCCTTCTGGGAGCGGCTCGCCCGCGAGCGGATCAGCTGGTACACGCCCTTCGATCGGACGCTCGAGTGGGATCTGCCGTTCGCGAAGTGGTTCACGGGCGGCGAGCTCAACATCAGCTACAACTGCGTGGATCGCCACGTCGAGCGAGGCCTCGGCGACAAGGTCGCCTACCACTGGATCGGCGAGCCCGGCGACACGCGCACGCTGACCTACGCGGACCTCCTGCGCGACGTGGGCAAGGCGGCCAACGCGCTCAAGGAGCTCGGGGTGCGCAAGGGCGACCGCGTGGCCATCTACATGCCCATGATCCCCGAGCTGCCCATCGCGATGCTCGCCTGCGCTCGCATCGGGGCGCCGCACACGGTCGTCTTCGGCGGATTCTCGGCCGAGGCGCTGGCCGGCCGCATCAACGACGCCGAGGCGAAGGTCCTCATCACCGCCGACGGCGGCTGGCGGCGGGGCAAGGCGGTCGGCCTCAAGCAGCACGCCGACGACGCTCTGGTGGACACACCCTCGGTGGAGAGCGTCCTCGTCGTGCGCCGCCTGGGCGATGCGGTCTACATGCTCGAGGGTCGCGACCACTGGTGGCACGAGGTCGTGGAGCGCCAGCCGGCGCTCTGCCCGCCCACGCCGGTCGAGTCGGAGCACATGCTCTACCTGCTCTACACGTCGGGCACCACGGCCAAGCCGAAGGGCATCGTGCACACCACGGCGGGCTACCTGGTCGGCACGAGCTTCACCCACGAGACGATCTTCGACGTCAAGCCGGACGACGTCTTCTGGTGCGCCGCCGACATCGGCTGGGTGACCGGCCACAGCTACATCGTCTACGGGCCCCTGGCCAACGCAACGACGAGCATCCTCTACGAGGGCGCGCCGGACACGCCGGCCTGGGATCGCTGGTGGCGGATCGTCGAGGACTACAAGGTCACCATCCTCTACTGCGCGCCCACAGCCATCCGCGCCTTCATGAAGCAGGGCGAGGCGTGGCCGCAGGCGCACGACCTCTCGAGCCTGCGCCTGCTCGGCTCCGTCGGTGAGCCGATCAACCCCGAGGCCTGGCTCTGGTACCACGAGCATGTCGGCGGCGGGAAGGCGCCCATCGTGGACACCTGGTGGCAGACCGAGACCGGCATGATCCTCATCACGCCGCTGCCCGGCGTGACCACGACGAAGCCCGGTTCCGCGACGTTCCCCTTCCCGGGCGTCGAGGCCGACGTGGTGGACGGCGACGGCCGTTCCGTGCCGTTCGGCGGGGGCGGCTATCTCGTCCTCAAGCGACCGTGGCCCGCGATGCTGCGCGGCATCTACGGCGACCCCGAGCGTTACCGGCAGACCTACTGGAGCCGCTTCCCGGGGATGTACTTCACCGGCGACGGCGCGAAGCGGGACGATGAGGGCTACTTCTGGCTGCTCGGGCGGGTGGACGACGTGATGAACGTGGCCGGACATCGCATCAGCACCACCGAGGTCGAGTCGGCGCTGGTGGACCACCGGTCGGTGGCGGAGGCGGCCGTGGTCGGCAAGAGCGACGCGGTCACCGGCCAGGCCATCTTCGCCTACGTCATCCTCAAGGCCGGGCAGGAGCCATCCGAGGCGCTGGCGCTGCAGCTGCGCGAGCACGTGGCCCACGTCATCGGTCCCATCGCCCGGCCGCGGCACCTGCTGTTCACGCCGGATCTGCCCAAGACGCGCTCGGGCAAGATCATGCGCCGCCTCCTGCGCGATCTGGCCGAGGGCCGCGTGCTGGGCGACACCACCACGCTCGCCGACGCGATGGTCGTGGACTCCATCCGCGCCGCCTCCGGACGGGGCGAGGACGAGTAGGCTCGGCCATGCCCTTCCGCATCTTTCGACGCGGCGGGCCCGAAGAGGAGCCGCCCCCGCTACCGGGCGCCCAGCCGCTGCCGCCGGGCATCCCCTTCGACGCGCTCACCGAGGAGTGGCGCCTGGTGGGCGTCATGGAAGTGCAGGGCCGTCTCTCGGATGCGCTGAACCGCCGCGAGCCGATCCCCATCATCGCCGTCTCCTGGGCGCCGATCGACGAGAGCGCGCCCTTCGCCCCGGCACCGAGCCTCAAGTCGGTGGATCCGTATGATCTCATCGTCGTGTTGGGCGGCCATGACAGCCAGCCCGCCTACGACGACCGGCAGCGCGCGGCGCACAAGCTCCACAAGGTGGCCTATGACGTGGCGCTGGACTGCCCGCCGTTCCGTGTCGTAGGCACCATCCACCTCTTCCCCGGCACCGAGCCGGATCGCCTCCTGGAGCGGCAGACCGAGCTGTTCGTGGCCGTCACCGACGCCGTGACCTTCGTGGACACGCGGCGGGTCGGAGACACCAGCGAGGTGGCCCTCATCAACCGCAGCTACCTGAAGCGCGTCGAGCAGATCGATCGCCGCACGAACGAGGCCGTGCGGCCGCTGCCCGGCAAGCCCCTGGGCGGGACCAGCCACCGGCAGGGTTAGGCTGCTGCGGCGCCGCTCGCCTGTCGCCGCGCACCCGGGGTCGGGTCAGGCGCGGATGGGCTCGCGCTGGCGGCCGAGGAAGCCGAAGAGGCCGCGCTCAGCGGCGCGAGAGGCCATCGGCGCCTCGCGCTGAAGGAGGCGGTCGGCGAGGCGCTCGAAGTCCTCGGTGACCTTCTCCCGGGGGAACCTCTCCACGACGGTGGTGCCCTCGTTCGCGGCGCGCACGAAGAGGAACCCGCCGGAGCGGATTGTGCCAAGGGCGGGCATGCCGGTCGTGCGCTCCATGTCGTCGACGCTCACGCCGCTGTTGGCGCGGTTGACGACCATCGAGATGCGGTCTCGGATACCCAGGTCCCCGGCGATCTCGAAGAACTGGACCGCCGCGCGGATGGCCGGGATGTCGGGCGTGACCGGCACGAGGATGCGGTCACAGCGCTCGAAGATGGCCAGGTTCAGCGGCCCGTAGTCGGGGTGGAGATCGATGATCAGCGCGTCGAAGCCGAGCTTCGAGCCCGAGAGGTGGTCGGCCAGCCGCTGGGGATCGATCGACTCGGTCTGCATCGGCCTGGCGGCGAGGACGGCCACGCGGAGGCCGTTGGCGTGGGATGTGGCCACGCCGGCGAGTCCCTGGGCGAGGGTGTGGTCCTGCTCCCAGGCGTCGGCGACGGTCTCCACCTGCTCCAGCCCGAGCGAGGTGGCGATGTGGCCGGTGACCGTGTCCGCGTCGATGAGCAGCACTCGCTGGTGGCGCTTCATCTGGAGCGTGGCGGCCAGGTTCGTGGCCAGGGTCGTCTTGCCCACGCCGCCCTTCGGGTTGAAGACGGCCACGATCATCGCCCGCCGGGCCAGCGCGCGCGGGTCGAGCTCGCCGGCGGCGAGGATCGGTCCGCTGCCGTCGTCGAAGGTCTGGGCGCGGATGAGCATGGCCTCGACGCGCCAGCGCAGCGACTCGGCGCTGTAGGGGCGCGTGAAATACTCGGTCGTGTCGTCCGCCTGCTGCGAGGCGTTCAGACGCTCGAAGGCGCGCTGTGAGAGGACCATCAGCGTCGGCACGTCGCGCCCGTCGTCGTGGAGGTTGCTGTACAGCTCGAGCGAGGCGTTGAAGTCGGTCTCGCCATCGATGACGGCCAGGCCGATGTCGCGCCGCTCGCGGAGGAGCGCGTCGAACCCGTCGGCCGGGCCGGCCTCGAGGACCTCGAAGCCCGCCTCTCGCAGTCCGGACGCGACCAGCTTCAGCTCGTCCGGGGGCAGCGCGCAGACGACGGCCGGTCGGGCCATGTATCGAGTCCCTTTCTGGATCGGTCGGTTTCGCTCAGGCCTCGGACTCGGGGTCCCGAGCCGAGATATTGAGCACGCCCTCGCCGGCTGCGACGACGCGGGCGGCGAAGCCGGGCAGCATGGGCACGGCGTCGCCGAGCGAGACGTCGGGATCATGGGTGGCCTTGAACACGAACTCGCCGTCCGGTCCCGAGCTCACGCCGACCGACTGGATGCCGGGCAGCCTGGCCAGGTGGCGCTTGAAGGAGGCGATCGAGGCGACGCTGACGAGCCCCACGACGACCACGTTCGTGGTCACCGAGCGGCCGCTCCTGCCGTTCATCGGCAAGGATCCGAGGTCGCCCAGGCGAGCCGCGATGGACTCCTCGCTGAGCTCCTCGATGGGCTCCTGGAGCGGGGCGGCCGCTTCGGCCTCCAGCTCGAGCGCCGCGTCGAGCGGGGTGTCCAGCCCGAGGGCCGCGAGGCGCGGGTCGGTGGTCACGGCGGATTCGGTTTCAGCGACGGGCGCGGCCTCCGTTTCAGCCTCGGCCTCGGCCTGGACGGCGGCTTCAGCCGTTTCGCGCACGAGCGCGGCGAGGGCCTCCTGGCGCGCCGCGGCGTCGGCCTCCTCGAGCATGGGGGGATCGGGCATCTGTGCGGCCAGAGCGGCAAACTCGCCCGCATCTTCGACGCCCTCGAGCCCGCCGAAGAAGGCGTCCATCTTCGCCTCGTAGGCGGTGATGCGCGCCTGCATGTGGTCGATCTCGCGCTCGATGAGCGCGGCGTGGCCCTCGAGGCTGAGCTCCAGCTCCTGCTTGCGGCCGGAGATCTGCTCGTCGGTCTCGGCCCGGATGCGGGCGATCTCGCCCTTCGACCATTCCTTGATGGCGGTGACGTCGTCGTCGGCCAGGCGGCGCAGCTGCTCGACCTCGGCGGCGGAGCGGGCATGGACACCGGCCACGAACGACTTCGCGTCCTGGCGGAAGGCGTCGAGAGTCGCGGTCCGGCTCTCCTCGGCCGCGGCGCGCATGGCGCGCACGAGGTCAGCCAGGAAGCGGGCGGGCCGGCGGGCAGCGGTGGGCGCCGCCGGCTGGGCGGCGGCGGGAGCCTCGACGGCGGTCGAGGTCACCGCAGGCTCATCTGCCGCTGGCGCGGCGTCGGTCGTTGCCACCGCCGGCTCATCTGCCGCTGGCGCGGCGTCGGTCGTTGCCACGGCAGCGTCGTCGGCGACGAGCTGGTCGGACTCCGCCGGCTGGGCGGGCGTGCCGCCTCCCCAGAGGCGGAATCCGGTGCGCTGTTCGGTCGAAGCCATCGTCAGCGATCCTCGGTCTTCGGGCGGTGCGGTGCGGTTACCCCGCGTACGGGCATGCTAGGTCGGGGAGTGCGCAGTTTCGAGGTGGACAGAGGTACCGGCGGGTCGGGCCGGTGGTACTGCATCGGGTCGCCCGGAGCCTGGGCAGCCGATGGTCACCGGCCCGTCGTCGAACCGGGGTAGGATGGCGCGGTGCGCCTCGACGATCGCCTCGGCCGCCCGCTGCACGACCTCCGCGTCTCGGTCACCGACCGCTGCAACTTCCGCTGCGTGTACTGCATGCCCAAGGAGGTCTTCGGCCACGACTTCCGCTTCCTGGAGCGGAACGAGCTGCTCACCTTCGAGGAGACGGCCCGGCTCGTGCGCCTCTTCCTGGCGGCGGGCGTGGAGAAGGTGCGCCTGACCGGCGGCGAACCGCTGGTGCGCCGCGACCTGGAGCGGCTCGTGGAGCTCATCGCGCCGATGCCCGGCCTGCGGGACCTGACGCTGACCACGAACGGGTCGCTTCTGGCGCAGAAGGCGCGCCCCCTCGCCGACGCGGGCCTGCGGCGTGTGACGGTCAGCCTCGACTCCCTCGATGACGACGTCTTCCGGCGCATGAACGACGTCGACTTCCCGGTCGGGCGGGTGCTCGACGGCATCGCCGCCGCGGAGGCCGCCGGCTTGGCGCCGATCAAGATCAACATGGTCGTGCGGCGGGGCATGAACGAGGAGAGCGTGCTGCCCATGGCCCGCTTCTTCGCGCAGCGCGGCCACATCCTGCGCTTCATCGAGTACATGGACGTAGGCCACAGCAACGGCTGGCGGCTGGACGACGTCGTGCCGGCCGAACGGATCGTGGCCATGATCGACGCGGAGATGCCGCTGGAGCCGGTGCCGGCGAACTACCCGGGCGAGGTGGCCGATCGCTGGCGGTACCGCGACGGCGACGGGGAGGTGGGTGTCATCGCGTCGGTCACGCAGCCCTTCTGCCGCGATTGCACGCGGGCGCGTCTCTCCGCCGAGGGCGAGCTCTACACGTGCCTCTTCGCCGTTAGCGGCCACGACCTGCGCGCTCCGCTGCGGGACGGCGAGGGCGACGAGGCCCTGGCCGCTCGGATCGCGGCCATCTGGGGCGCGCGGACCGATCGGTACTCCGAGCAGCGCTCGGCGGAGACGGCGGCGCTGCCCAAGGTCGAGATGTCGCGCATCGGAGGCTGAGCCCCGGGGCACGGCCCGGCACGTTATCCACGCTCCGTCCACAGTGGCGGTGGATTGGTGGACAGTGCGCCCGCGCCGTTCCCGAACTTCGTGGATAACCGCGTTGACCCGTCCTCGCCGCCGCCGGTACCGTTCTTCTTGCCCGAAGGGGCCGTCGGAGACTACCGGCAACGGGGAGCGATCCCCGGCGCCCGCACCGCGAGCGATCGTGGTGCTCCCCGCGACGGCGCACACGGCGGCTGCGATCGCATCAAGGCCGACGGAGCGACGGAGCGATGGATGGTGGCCCAACCGGCCGGTCGCTTCGGGCGCTTCCTTGCCCGCTGCCGGTGCTCCTTCCCGGAGCTGCCGACGGGGCCGGTCGGAAGGGCGTGATCGGCATCCCGGTGTCGATACCCCCTCCGACCGGCGAGGCTATCCTGCCCGTGAGCCATGCACGACCGGATCGCGCCCGCCGACCTGCCTGCCCGCCTCGACGCTCTGGCCGCTGCCGTCCGGGCCCGTACAGACCTCGTGCCCGGCATCGGGATCGTCCTCGGCTCGGGGCTGGGCGGCCTGGCGGCGGCCCTCGAGGCCCCGCTGGCCATCCCGTTCAGCGACCTGCCGGGATGGCCGCCCGCATCCGCCCCTGGCCATGCCGGTCGCCTGCTCCTGGGCCACCTGGCGGGCGTGCCCGTCGTCCTCCTGCAGGGCCGGCTGCACGTCTATGAGGGCCACGATCCGGGCCTGGTGGTGCAGCCGGTGCTGCTCATGGGCCGCCTCGGGGCAGGGACGATCCTGCTCACGAACGCCGCCGGCGGCGTCAACGCCGCGTGGCCCGCGGGGACGCTCATGGCCATCGCGGACCACCTCAACCTGACCGGGCTGAACCCGCTCATCGGGCCCAACGCGGACCTGCTCGGGCCGCGCTTCCCCGACCTCACGGACGCCTGGAGCCCGCGCCTGCGGGCGCTCCTCCACGAAGCGGCGGCGGACGCGGACGTGGTCCTGGAGGAGGGCGTCTACGCGGGCCTGCTGGGCCCCAACTACGAGACCCCGGCCGAGGTGCGCATGCTGCGCGCGCTGGGTGCCGATGCGGTCGGCTTGTCCACCGTCCTCGAGGCCATCGCGGCCCGCTGGGCGGGCCTCGAGCTGGCGGGCGTCTCCCTGGTCACCAACCCCGGCGCGGGCGTCACCGGCGTGCCGCTTTCCCACGAGGAGGTGCTGGTCGCGGCGAACGAGGCCGGGCCGCGCTTCGAGCGGCTCGTCCGCCGTTGGATCGCGCTGGTCGGGGCCGCTTGACCGCCGCGGCTCAGAGCGTCGGCAGCTCCCGCCCGGCGGCCTTCGCCACGGCCTTCTTCTCGGCCCATGCGGCCAGCACGTTGTCCTTGTGCGGCCGGATGGGGCAGTGCTCGTCGCGGTTGCGGTCCTCGTCGCAATAGCCGAGCGGCACGCACTTGGGGGCCAGGAACGAGCCGAGGAAGGGGCTCACCCCGAAGACCTCGTGGCGGATGAGCTGGAAGAGCCGCCGGATCTCCCACTGGGCCATCGTGCACAGTCGCAGCCCGGACATGTGGATGAGCGCGCGCAGGTTCGTGGTCATGACCAGGTTCGTGCGCGTCGCGTTGGGCATCACGAAGCGCGCGTCCTCGCCGGGCACGCCCGCCTCGAGCAGCTCGCTGTAGAAGGCGAGGGACTCGTCCATCTCGGCGACGTAGCGCTCGCGCAGCTCCTGCGGGGCGTCCTGGATGGTGCCCGGCACCATGTAGGCCGGCCGCTTGTAGTTGACGTAGCGCTGCGACTGCTGGTCGAAGGCCAGCCCGGCCCGGTGGCGGACCAGCTGATGGCTCAGCGTACGCGTCACGCCGCTGATGGCGAACGTGAAGACGATGTGTTCGATCGTCGAGCCGTGCCCGGACTCGATGACCTTGCGCACGAGGTCCTGCTGCTTCTCCGGTGCGACCCGGCCCTCCGCCGCGCGGGCGAAGATCTCCTCCGGCCGCAGCTCGCTGTAGCAGGTGCGGCAGGCCGTGTAGATGAGCGGCAGGTAGTACTGCTCGGCGATCTCTCGGGTGGGGAAGAGGAGCTTCGCGCTCATGCCCAGGTCGCGGGTCGCGGGGCTCCGCGGGGTCGCGCTCCGCGGCACCACGTCGAGGGGGGTCGCGACCGGCTGCTCGCTCACGGGTCGAGTGTAGCGCGCTCGGCGTGGCGCAGGGGCCGCGTCCAGATCAGCCAGGCGACCGCCGCCAGCCCGGCCGGCACCATCAGCGCGTAGAGGGCGGAAGCCGGCCCCGCGGCCGATGCGACGGCACCGGCCACAAGGGTGGAAACGGCCACCGCCAGCGTGACCAGGGCGTAGTCGGCGCTGAAGACCCGACCGCGGATGGCGTCCGGCACGGCTCGCTGGAGGCCGAGGCTCGAGAGCATCCACTGCGCCCCACCGCCGAGGTGGCCCAGGAAGACGAGCACGGCCGCGACGGCGATCGTCGGCGCGAGCGGCAGCAGCAGGTAGGCGCACACGAAGCCGACGAAGGAGGCGCCGATGCCCACGATGAGGCCACGGTCGTCGAGGCCGACCAGGGTGCGGGCGAGGAACGGGCCGATCAGGGCGCCCAGCCCGCGAGCGGCGAAGAGGATGCCGATGCCGACGTCGCCGGCCCCGAAGACCCGGCTGCCGAAGACGGCCAGCAGGAAGATCACGCCGGTCCCCACGCCGAAGGTCGTCTTGGCCAGCAGGAGGGCCGAGATGCGCCGCGAGCCGCGGGCCAGCGTCCACGTCTCCCTGAGCGACTCGCGGAAGCCGCCCGAGTCTCTGTCGACGGCCGATCCGGCCACCGCGCCGCCGAACGAGCGGCGGATGCCGATGATGAGCAGGGCCGACACGGCGAAGCTGGCCGCGTCGAGCGCGAAGGCCGCGTCACGCCCCAGCGTCGCGGCCACCAGACCGCCGAGCGCCGCACCGACGGCCAGCATCGTCCCCCAGGCCGAACCGAGGAGGACGTTGGCCGTGGGCAGGTCCTCGTCGTCGACGAGGTTCGGGAGCGCGGCCGACGAGGTCGGTTCGAAGAAGGCGGAGAGCGCCGAGACGCCGGCCGTGGCCACGAGGGCGATCCACAGCGTCGAGGGATCGCGGGCAAGGAGAAAGCCGAGGGCGACGACGGCGCGTGCCATGTCGGCGGCGACCATCAGCCGGCGCCGGTCGAGGCGATCGGCCAGGACGCCCGCGATGGGCGAGGCGACAAAGAAGGGACCCACCTGCAGGACCAGGACGAACGACGCGGCTGCGTCCGATCCGGTCAGCTCCAGCGCGAGCCCGAGCAGGGCGACCGTCGCGAACCAGTCGCCGGCGAAGCTGACGAGCTGCGCGGCGTAGAGCCGTGCGAAGGCCGGGTTGCGGCGCAGCAGTGCGAGGTACGGGGCCAGGCGCATGGGCCGGCATCATGCCACGCGCCTCTCATGCCGCGTCGGTGTCGGGCGGCACCGGTTCCCGGTCGGTGGCTGAAACCTCGCCGCCGCCGCGCGCCTCGATGCGAGTGACGGGAATGCCGCGCCCGCCCGCCTACGGCCTGGCTCGCGGAGTAGCCCCGACCCCGGCTGGTCCCCGGCGTCAGTCGACGCGAACGGGTCGCCGCGGTAGAGCGGCGCCGGCGAACTCGCGGACGCGCGCGCAGAGCTGTCGCTCGGTCAGCGGGCCCGAGCGCGTGGAGCGGATCTCGCGCACCCGGCCGTGCTCGCGGTCGTCCCCGGTCAGGAGCGCCGCCAGGCGCTCGTGGACGGTGCCGGGGCCCATGACCTCGAGCGGGTCCCCGGGCGGCACCATGCGGGCGATGTCGGCGAGGAAGCCGCGCAGGTGCTCCAGGCGATGCGGCTCCCCGGCGTCCTGCGCTGCGCCCCCACCTCCGTGCCGCATGCCCGCGACGTGCCGGACGTGCCCGGTCGAGCGGCGGTGAGAGGGCACCTCCGACTCGACCGTTTCGAGGCCCGTGGCCTCGCCATCCCAACGGCAGACGATGGCCCGTTCGGCGTCGATCCAGATGAGCGTGGCGGTCGTGCGTTCCATCTCGTCACCTCGCCGTATGTGCGGGCCGGCGCGCCCGCTCGAGGATCGGTGCCACCATCTCCGCGAGAGAGACGCCGCCGGCCTCCTCCAGGTCGTAGCGGACGCGGATGACCGGCTTGTCCAGGTGCAGCAGCGCGCCGAGGTCGATCGGCGTCGCCACGAGCACCAGGTCCGCCGGCGTGGCGTTGAGCGTCGATTGCAGCTCGGCGATCTGCTCCTCGCCGTAGCCCATGGCCGGCACGAGCGGCTCGAGGGCCGGGTAACGAGCGAGTACCGCCGCGATGCTGCCCACAGCGTAGGGCCGCGGATCCACGAGCTCCGCGGCGCCGAAGCGGCGCGCGGCCACGACGCCCGCCCCGAAGGTCATGCCACCGTGCGTGAGCGTCGGCCCGTCCTCGACCACGACGACCCGCCGGCCCGCGATGTCGCCGCCGTCCAGCCGCAGCGCTGAGCGGGCCTCGAGCACGAGAGCGGTCGGGTTGACGGCGGCGATGGTCGCCCGGACCGCGTCCAGGTCGGCCGGGTCGGCCGAGTCGATCTTGTTGATGACGATCGCGTCGGCCATGCGCAGGTTCGTTTCGCCGGGATGATGCGTCAGCTCGTGGCCGGGCCGCAGGGGATCCACGACGACGATGGCCAGGTCGGGCCGGTAGAAGGGGAAGTCGTTGTTGCCGCCGTCCCAGAGCACGACGTCGGCCTCCCGCTCGGCCTGCGCCAGGATCGTGCCGTAGTCGACGCCGGCATACACGACCGTGCCCGCCTCGAGGTGCGGCTCGTACTCCTCGCGCTCCTCGATCGTGGTGTGGTGCCGGACGAGATCGTCGCGCGTCGCGAAGCGCTGGACGGCCTGGGCGGCCAGGTCGCCGTAGGGCATCGGGTGGCGTACCACGACCGGGGTGAGGCCCGCCTCGTGCACGAGGGCGGCCACGCGGCGCGTGGTCTGGCTCTTGCCTGCGCCGGTGCGCACGGCGCACACGGAGATGACCGGCCGCCGGCTGGCGAGCATCGTGGCGCGCGGGCCCAGGAGCCGGAAGTCCGCGCCGCCCGCGAGGGCGCGCGAGGCGGCGTGCATGACCGTCTCGTGGGGCACGTCGCTGTAGGCGAACACGACCTCGTCCACCGCCTCCTCGTGGATGAGCCGCTCGAGCTCCTCCTCGGGGACGATGGGGATGCCGTCAGGGTAGCCCCGGCCGGCGAGTGCGGCGGGGTACCGTCGCCCGGCGATGCCGGGGATCTGCGTCGCCGTGAAGGCCACGACGCGTGTCTCGGGGTCGCCGCGGTAGACGACATTGAAGTCATGGAAGTCGCGCCCTGCGGCGCCCATGATCACCACGCGTCGAGCTGTCATCGCCGACCGCCTTTCCCTGCGCCAACGTACCACGCCGCCTCGACTCTCCCGCGGACGTGGGGGACGGGCTAGAGGCGGCCGGCCCGCCTCCCTCGGGCCGAATGGCGTGGGCTGCTGAATGGGACGGGGGTCCCGTGATCGCGTGACGAACGGCACGGCCACTGCGGCGCGCGCTGCGGCAGCATCCTCCCACGGCGCCGCCGGCGCCCAGTCACGCGTGTCGCATGAACGATCAGGCCGCCCAACCCGGCACTGTCCACCTCCGCCTGGCGCATCCCGGCGCGATCCAGCTCGACCGCGCGCTGGTGCTGCTCGGTCGGGCGGAGTGGCTGGGGACGCAGGAGGCCGACGAGCGCGATGGGACGCGCCGATACCAGACGGACCTGGCCCTGCCCCTACGGGGCGGCCGGCCACGCACGATCTTCCGCAAGGCCGCCTACGTGGACATCGGCGCGCCGCAACCGATCGAGGGTGGCTGGCGGGTCCCCATCGGCTGGCGCTCGGCGACGATGGCGCCGCTCTTCCCCGTCTTCGCCGGCCGACTCGACGTCCGCGCGGACGGCCTGACGCTCGAGGGCTGGTACGCCCCGCCCGGTGGTGAGGCCGGCAGGATCATCGACCGCGCCCTCCTCAACGTCGCCGCAAGGGGCACGGCGCGCTGGTTCCTCGATCGCGTCGGCGCGGTGCTGGAGGCCGGTCACGACGTCCCCGCGGACGATGGCGTGACCGCTTCCGCCGGTTTCGAGGCGCGGCCTCAGCCGCGGTAGCGGAAGCAGCCGGGCAGGTGATCGTCGACCCAGCCGGCGCTCTGCAGGAAGGCGTAGACGATCGTCGGCCCGACGAAGCGGAAGCCGCGAGCACGCAGCTCCCGTGAGAGGGCCTCGGCCGCGGGGGTCGTGGCGGGCAGGTCGGTGAGCCTCGTGCCGCGCGGCCGGCGCGGCGGCGGTGGCGGGACGAAACCGTCGACGAGCGCGGCGAAGCCGCCGTCCGTCGCCTCGAGGGCGAGAAAAGCGCGTGCGTTGCCGATGGTCGCCTCGATCTTGGCGCGGTTGCGAACGATGCCCGCGTCGCCCATCAGGCGGTCCGCGTCGGCCGCACCGTAGGCCGCGACGATCGCCGGGTCGAAGCCGTCGAAAGCCGCCCGGAAAGCCGCCCGCTTGCGCAGGATCGTCGCCCACGACAGCCCGGCCTGGAACGACTCGAGCGCCAGGCGCTCGAACAGCGCGACGGGGTCGCGGATCGGGACGCCCCATTCGTCGTCGTGGTAGCGGGTCATGAGCACGTCGCCCGCTGCGCCGTCGCCCCACCAGCAACGCGGAGGCGGCGCATGGGAAGGGGAGGGCGCGGCGGTCACGGTCGGGCTCGAGTACGGTCCGGGGCGCCCGCCCGGCGATGGCGTCAGCCCGCCGTGCTCGGCGGATCCTCGTGCGGCGGTTCTGGCGTGTCGAAGGGCAGGGGCGGTGGCTGTCGCCGCCGGCTGCCGGCGATGACCGCGACGCCAAGCAGGATGAGCACGACCGGCCAGGCGTAGCGGAGCGCATCGGCGGCGGCGCCACCCACCTGGGCGACGCCCACGAAGGTGAGGATGGCGCCGGGGATGAGCGGCCAGACGCGGGCCTCCGGCAGGCGGAAGACGGTGCCGGCGGCCCAGATGCCGAGGAAGCCGAGGCCGAGCCCCAGGGGTACCCAACCGCCGCTGGCTGCCGGGAACAGCTGGTCGAGAACGATGCCGGCTCCGATGCCGGTGACGATCGAACCGCCGATCAACGCGCCCGGGTTGCGGGTCACGATGAAGATCACGATCAGGGCCAGACCGATCGCCAGGGGCGCGTAGCGGCCGACGTCCGGCAGCCACTGTCCGACCAGCAGGACGACGCCGATGATGATGAGGATGATGCCGCCGATCCAACGGCCATCGCGCGGTCGCCCGTCGTCGTGTCTCGCCATCGTGCCGCCTCCATGGTGTGAACCCCCTGGACGAGTGTGACGCACGTCCGGCCGCGCTGTCGATTCTCGCTTGGCACGTTCGTCGCTATGGTAGGCGCCGTGTCGGCGTCGCCGAAGCCTGCGGAGGAACGAGATGCGCTACCTGGTCCTGATCTACACGCCCGAAGTCGACCCGGCCTCCGTGCCGCCGGAGGACTACCAGTCGGAGATGGCTGCCTACGCGGCGTTCACCGAGGAGTGCCGGGAGCGTGGCGTGATGCGCGGTGGGGAGGCCCTCCAGCCGACGTCGAGCGCCACGACCGTTCGGGTCCGCGAGGGCCGCACGATCGTCAGCGACGGGCCCTTCGCCGAGACGAAGGAGGCGTTGGGCGGCTTCTATCTGCTGGAGTGTGCCGACCTCGACGGAGCCATCGAGCTGGCGGCGAAGATCCCCGGCGCCGCCCGCGGTTCCATCGAGGTCCGGCCGATCTGGGAGCTGCCCATGGAGTACGCCAGCCAGGCCCCGGCTGCCACGACCGCCGCTGAGGCCCGATGACCGACGCCCACGACGTCGTCGATCGCGTCTTCCGCCTCGAGTCGGGTCGCGCGGTCGCCGGGCTCATCCGCGTCCTGGGTGACTTCGACCTCGCCGAGGAAGCCGTCCAGGAGGCATTCGTGGCCGCCCTGGAGCACTGGCCCCACGAGGGCGTCCCGGCCAACCCGGGGGCCTGGATCACGACGACCGCCCGCCGGCGGGCCATCGATCGCCTGCGGCGGGCGCGGGTCCTGTCGGAGAAGCGCGCCGTATTGCAGGCCGAGGCCGACGAAGAGGCCCGGCTGGCACAGGCCGGACGCACCGAGCTGGAGGCGGGCATGGATACCAGTGCCGACGACCGCCTGCGGCTCATGTTCACCTGCTGCCATCCCGCGCTGGCCCCGGAGGCACAGGTGGCGCTCACGCTGCGTACCCTCGGCGGATTGCGTACCGACGAGATCGCCCGTGCCTTCCTGGTGCCCGAGGCGACGCTCGCGCAGCGCCTCGTGCGGGCGAAGCGGAAGATCCGCGACGCCGGCATCCCCTACCGCGTCCCGCCCGACCACGTCCTGCCGGAGAGGCTCGACTCGGTGCTGGCGGTCCTCTACCTCGTCTACAACGAGGCCTACCTGGCGACCGCCGGCGAGGCGCCCATCCGCGCCGCGCTGTCCGGCGAGGCGATCCGCCTGGCGCGCCTGCTGGCCGAGCTCATGCCCGATGAGCCGGAGGCACTCGGGCTCCTCGCCCTCATGCTCCTGCACGACGCGCGGCGGGCAGCGCGCCTCGATGAGGGTGGGGACATCGTGCTGCTCGAGGATCAGGACCGCGCCCTGTGGGATCGCGCGGAGATGGAGGAAGGTACGCGGCTGCTCGAGCGGGCACTGGCCATGCGGCGGCCTGGCCCCTACCAGGTGCAGGCGGCCATCGCGGCCGTCCACGACCGTGCCTCCAGCGCGGAGACGACGGACTGGCGCGAGATCGTCGGCCTCTATGCGGCCCTCCAGACGCTGGCGCCCTCGGCGGTGGTGGAGCTCAATCGCGCCGTGGCGCTGGCATTCGCCGAGGGTCCGGCCGCCGGTCTCGCCGAGCTGGACCGCGTCGGCGCCAGGGGATCGCTGGTCGAGTACCACCTCTTCCATGCCGCGCGCGCCGACCTCCTGCGCCGCCTCGGACGACGTGCTGAGGCCGCTACGGCCTACCGCCGGGCCCTCCAGCTGGCCACGAACCGGGCCGAGCGACGTTTCCTCGCTCGGCGCCTGGCCGACGTCGGCGGCCGGCCCGGGTAGCCCTCGCGGCACCTTGGCGGCACCTGCCGCAGAATGGCGGCCGATCCCCACCGCCTGGAGGCCAGCGATGTCCGGCGACCCGACGAGCTCCGCCCCCTTATCCGGGTCGTATCCCGGCGCGGCCGGCGGCCCCCGGGCACCCGGGCGTGGCTCCTTGGCCCTGGGGCTCGCGCTGGTCGTGGTCCTCGCCTTCGGGGCGGGAGTCGCAGCCGACCGCACGGGGCTTTTCGGCGCCGCGCCCACGTCCGGCCCGGCTGCCAGCGCGGAGCCCGGCGCCACCCTGCCGCCCGACGCGACGATCGGCCCGGGCGCCAGCGTCCCGCCCGATGCACCGGGCGACATCGGCCTGCTCTGGGAGGCGCTGGGGATCGTGCGGGAGCACTACGTGGACCGCTCGGCTCTCGTGCCCGCGTCGAACCTGACCTACGGGATGCTCGACGGCCTCGTCCGGGCGCTGGGCGATCCGGGGCACTCCGCCTTCATGACGCCGGAGCAGGTCAAGGCGTCCCAGGAAGACCTCTCCGGGTCGTTCTCGGGCATCGGCGCCTACCTCGGCGAGCGCGGCGGGTCGCCCATCATCGTGGCCGTCATCAGCGGCTCGCCGGCCGACAAGGCCGGGCTGCGCAGCGGCGACCGCATCATCGCCATCGACGGCGAGGCGGCCGATGGGCTGAGCACGGAGGAGGTCGTCAGCCGCATCCGGGGGCCGGAGGGCACCACCGTGACGCTGACCGTGCTCCACCTCGATGCAGCGGCCCCGGTGGAGCTCTCGATCGTTCGCGCCCAGATCGACGTGCCCTCCGTCGTCTGGTCGACGGTACCCGGGACGCGGGCCGCGATGATCCGGGTCGTCCAGTTCTCCGAGGGCACGACCGCAGCCCTCCAGAAGGCGGTAGCCGAGGCCAACGCGTCGGGAGCCGAGGCGATCGTGCTCGACCTGCGCAACGACCCGGGCGGACTGGTGGACGAGGCCGTCGGCGTCGCCAGCACGTTCCTCGACACGGGGGTCGTCTACCTCCGCCAGGACGCCGACGGGAAGCGCACGCCGGTCGCGGTGCGCGACGAGCCGACCACGGACAAGCCGCTCGTGGTGCTCGTGGACTTCGGCACGGCCAGCTCGGCCGAGATCGTCACCGGCGCCCTGCAGGACCAGGGGCGGGCGAAGGCGATCGGGACACGCACGTTCGGGACCGGGACCGTGCTGAACCAGTTCCCGCTCTCGGACGGCTCGGCCGTCCGGCTCGGCGTCGAGCTCTGGCTGACGCCGGATGGGCGGCGCATCTTCCCCGGCGGGATCGAGCCCGACGAGCAGATCGAGCTGGCGCTGGGCGTTCTGCCCCTCGAGCCGACGGACCTGCGATCGATGAGCGCAGGAGACGTCGTCAGAAGCGGTGACGCCCAGCTCCTGCGGGCCCTCGAGCTGCTGGGCATGTCCCTGGACCCGCGTTAGCGGTCGGCACCCTCGTCGTCGTTCGAGGCCCGGCGCCGCAGCGCCGCGAAGGGCGAGTCCTCGGCATCATCGGTGTCGTCGCCGAAGGTCAGCGTGGCCGCCGGACCCATCCGCCGGTCGACTATCGCCCCAGCGGATCCCAGCTCCGCGACCGGCTGGCCCGCCGCCGCGGCTGCTTCCCGTTCCTGCCGCCGATCGGTCAGTCCCTGTCCTTCGTCGCGGCCGCGCTCGAGGGCGGCCATCTCGGCCGCGCTGAGATGGCTGGTCAGCGCCGCCAGCGGGAGGACGAGGAGCGACGGCCCCGGCCCGTCGCGGTCGCCGAGCTCATCGGCCGCCACGAGTCGCAGGCCCCGGAGCCGCTCGAGGTCCACCTCCACGCCGCTTCGGTTCGCCTCGACCAGGACGAGGAGCGTGGATGGGCCGTCCCAGCGCTGGCCCAGCAGGTCCCGGGCACGGCCGAGCTGCGTGAGCCCGCGTCGCACCGAGGCCGGATTGGCACTGAACTTCACCTCGATGATCCTCGACGGCGCGCCGTCCCGGCCCTCGACGGCGTCGAGCTCGAGGTAGCGACGCTCGTAGGCGCGCTTGCCGTGGGGCAGCAGGTCGGCCACGACGACGCGCTCCTCGAGGAGCGGGAGGCGGGCACCGAGCCAGGCGCGCACGGCCGTCTCCGCGAGGCTGCTGGCCCGGTAGATCTCGCCCGGGTCCTGGCGTGGCCCGAGGTGGCGATGGGCGAGCGCCTGGGCGCTCATGGCCGCGAGGTACTCCGGGTCGTCCGGTCGCACGAGGCCGACCCAACGTACCTTCAGCGCCTCGCTCATGCCAGGCACCGCTCAGCGGCTTCGGTCGCCCGGGCGTCGCGAGGGAAGGGCTCCTTGGGGATGCTCGCGAGCCCGTGCCGAGCGGGCAGCGCCTCGACCGACGTGTCGAGGCCCGCTGCCGTCAGCACGGCGCCGGCACGTCCCCCGTCCCGTCCGTATCGTCGTCCATGTACACGACCAGCCATCGGGGCAGTCCTCCAGACCGGTCGGGCCCCAGGTATAGCGGGCGCCACCGGAGCGGATGTAGAAGCTTGTCTCGCAGGGCCCGTGGTGGTGGATGCGAGTCCGGCCACCGGAGGCCATGGAGACGATGGACGAGTAGAGGTTGGTCGAGCCGGTGGTGCGGATCGCCATGCGCGGGATGATACGGCCTGCCCGGGCGAGCAGGATCGCATGAGTGTCGGGCGCCCGCGCGGGTGGCCCGATGGCCGAAGGCCGCGGCTGGTACCATACGTGTCCCCACCAGTGCGCGCCGAGGAGCACCCCTGTTCGTGAACCCCCGACTGTCCCCGAAGCCCATCGACCTCGACGCCCCCCTGAAGCACGTCATCGACGTCTACAAGCACCGCGATCAGGCGGTCACCTGCGTCTGTGGCTGGCACGGCAGTTCCGCCGCGGCCGACGGCGGCGCGTCCCCCTGGACGTCCCACCTCGTGGAGATGCGCGGCAAGAGGCGCTGACCGCGTGCCGGCCTGCAGGCCGGCACGTGCCCCAAGCCAGGCCGCCACCACCGGGCGGCTCACGTTCCGCCGGTACTTCCGTCATCTCGCCAACGCCTTGAGCGTCGACTACGTTGCGCGCCATCGTGGAGGTCGCGGACGGTGACCACGTCGTGCCAGATGAGCGGAAGGGTGGAGCCATGCGCAGCCGATGTCCTCGCCTGAGCGCGCACCGCGGCGCGCGCTCGCGATGAACGAGTTTGATCCCTACGAGGTCCTGCAGGTGGACCCGACGGCGAGCCACGAGGTGATCACCGCCGCGTATCGCGCCCTGGCGCGCCTGTTCCACCCGGACGTGATGCCGGGGCCCGAGACGCAGATCCGCATGGTCGCCATCAACGCCGCCTGGGAGCTGATCGGCGACGAGCAGCGCCGGGCGCTCTGGGACCGCGCCCACCGCGGCATATCGTACGCCCTGCCGGGTGACACCAACGGCGACGCGACGCCGGCGGCCGCTCCCGCGGCCGGCGCACACCAGCCGGGCGGGCACCGCTGGAGCCTGGGCATGAAGCCGGGGACCGGCGCGGCCGGCCCGCCGCCGGGTCGTCCCTCGGGCAGCGTGCTCGAGTTCGGCCGCCACACCGGCTGGTCGATGGGCGAGATCGCGCGCGTGGACCCGGGCTACCTCGTGTGGCTCGAGGCCAGGCCTGAGGGCGGCCCCTACGCAGCCGAGATCGACGCCATCCTGCGTCGCATCGGCGTCCGCCGGTCCTCACCGGAGCCGATGCTCCAGCGCCGGCGCTTCAGCCTGAGCTGAGTCCCGATCGGGCGGCCGGCTCGGTCAGCGCCGCGCGCCCCGCCCGCTGGCCGCGCGAGGGCGTGCCCCGACGACCGCTGAGGCGCCGCGACCCCCGCCCGAATAGGAGCTGCGCGCGTGCACCGGGCGCGGTTCGGCGTGGCGGTCGGGGACGAAGCCCTCCTCGACGGCCCACGGGAGGGCGCGCTTGAGGAGGCGCTGTATGCCGCGCAGCAGATCGACCTCATCGATGCAGACGAGCGAGATCGCGTCGCCCTCCGCGCCGGCGCGCGCGGTGCGGCCGATGCGGTGGATGTAGTCCTCGGCCACGAAGGGCAGCTCGAAGTTCACGACGTGCGGCAGGTCCTCGATGTCGAGGCCGCGTGAGGCCACGTCGGTGGCTACCAGCACGCGCACGTCACCCCGCTTGAAGGCCTCCAGGGCGCGCGTCCGCTCGGGCTGCGTGCGATCGCTGTGGATGGCCTCGGCGGCGATGCCGTCGCGCTCCAACCAGGTCGCGAGGCGCCGCGCCGCGATCTTCGTACGCGTGAAGACGAGCACCTGGCGCAGGTCCTCCTTGCGGATGAGGTGCGCGAGGAGCTGCTCCTTGCGATCGCGGTCCACCGGATAGACGATCTGCCGCACGCCCTCCGCCGTCGTGTTGCGTGGCGCGACTTCGACCGTGGCCGGATCGCGGAGGATGGAACCCGAGAGACGTCGGATGTCATCCGAGAAGGTGGCCGAGAAGAGCAGGTTCTGGCGGCGCTCCGGCAGCAGCTCGATGATGCGCCGGATGTCCGGCAGGAAGCCCATGTCGAGCATCCGGTCGGCCTCGTCGAGAACGAGCACCTCGACCTGGCCGAGCGCGACGTTGCGCTGCCCGACGTGGTCGAGCAGCCGTCCGGGCGTGGCCACGAGGATCTCGACGCCGCCGCGCAGGGCCGCCGTCTGGGGGTCGATGGGCACGCCGCCGTAGACGGTCGTCAGCCGTAACAGGGGCAGGTGGCGGCCGTACGTCCGTGTCGCCTCCTCGACCTGCACGGCCAGCTCGCGGGTCGGCGTCAGGACGAGCGCGCGCACCGGGTGTCGGGCGGGCGAGAAGGAGCTGTTGGCCTGCGGCTTCAGGCGCTGCAGGATGGGCAGCGCGAAGGCCGCCGTCTTGCCGGTGCCGGTCTGCGCGGCCGCGAGCAGGTCCCGGCCCTCGAGGACGAGCGGGATGGCCTGGGCCTGGACGGGCGTCGGCTCGGTGTAGCCCTCTTCGCGCACGACGCGCCGGAGCTCGGGCAGGAGCCCGAGGTCGTCGAAGGTCACGCGGGCCCGACCGCGCTCAGTCGATCCGGCGGCGTGCGCCGCAGATGGGGCAGGTGGCGATGCCGGTCAGGCTGTCGAGGTTCATGAACGTCGTGCAGCCGTTGGTCCGGCAGTACAGACGGGCCGTCGCGGTCCGCTGCTGGTGCTGGAGGCGGCGCATGGCCGCCCCGCGCTGGGTGATGGAGGTGAGGGTATTCGTGCTGCGCGAGATCATCGCGTCGATGGTTCCTTCCGGCCGGCGCGGCTCGGGGACGGATCCGGTCCCGCCGCGGCTGGGCGATGTCATGTGTGTGCGCTCGACGGGTATGGGCGCCCGGAGCGGTATGGTTCGTGACCTCGACGGCGGCGCGGGAGCGAGTGGATCGATTGCTCAGACCAGCGGGCCGTTGTTCATGAGGTCGCCCCACTATCCGGCCTCCGGGCGGTTCTGTCAAACGTGACCATCGGCGGCTCGCGTCGTACCATCCGCGGATGACCACCGATCGGCTCCACTACACCGGCGATGCCGCGGCCGATACGCTGCTGGCGCGAGACCCGCTGGCGCTGCTGATCGGCTTCGTGCTGGACCAGCAGGTGACGGTGCAGAAGGCGTTCGGCGGCCCCCTCGAGCTGCAGCGGCGGCTGGGCGGCCTTGATGTGGCGGCGATCGCGGGGATGGACCCGGCGGCGCTCGACGCGGTCTTCCGGGCGCGACCGGCCCTCCACCGCTTCCCGGGCAACATGGCCCGGCGCGTGCAGGAGCTGTGCGCGGCGATCGTGCGCGACCACGCCGGCGACGCCTCGCGCGTCTGGACGGGCGCGGCGGACGGGCGGGACCTGGAGCGCCGCCTGCTGGCCCTGCCGGGCATCGGCGAGATGAAGGCGAAGACGCTCATCGCCGTGCTGGGCCAGCGCCTCGGCGTGCGACCGGCTGGCTGGGAGTCGGTGGCGCCCGATCATCCCACCCTCGGCGACGTCGACTCCGCGGAGGCGCTGGCGCGCTACCAGGAGGGCAAGCGCGCCCACAAGGCGATGCTGCGCGCGCAACGTGAGGGAGGCTGACGATGGCTGGCTTCGACCCGACGCGACTCCCTCGGGTCCCCTCGGCGCCCGGCCTGACCGTCGACGAGGTGGCGTGGCTGCTGCACGCGACGGCCGAGATCGTCGCCGCCGAGCTGTACGCGCTGGGCGATCTCGCCGGCTGGCGGCCAGCCGGCGGGGAGTGGTGCGCCAACGAGGTCGTCGGCCACATCGTGGAGTCCGATCGGCGCGGCTTCACGGGGCGCATCCGCCGCATCCTGGCCGCTCCAGAGGGCAATGAGCCCGACGAGGAGGGCTGGGACCAACCGTCCGTGGCCGCGGCGCGCGGAGACTGTGCCAAACCAGGCACCGTGCTCATCGACGAACTCACGGCCAGCCGCGCCGATGCGATCGACCTCGTGCGCTCCCTGCGGCCGGAGGATCTCGACCGCGCTGCGCTCCATCGGGCGGTCGGCCGCATCACCGTCCGCGAGCTGCTCAACGAGTGGTGCCTGCACGACCGCACCCACCTGCAGCAGCTGCTCAAGAACGTCCAGGCCCGTGCCTGGCCGGTGATGGGCAACACCCGCCGCTTCACCGACCCCGAGGCGTAGGCGGGCTAGTCGAGCCAGGCCACGTGCCACACGCGCCAGAGTGCCGTCGGGTCGCTGGTCGGGTCACCGTGGACGAGGCTGAAGTCGGCCGGCCCACCCTCATGGATCACGCCGGCCTCGGCTTCGCCGAGTAACTCACCGCCGCGCCAGGTGGCGGCGCCGAGCGCCTGCCACGGCTCGAGGCCGGCCTCGACGAGCGCCTCGACTTCCCAGGCGAGCTGGTTGGCGCGCGTCGATCCGCCGCCGAAGTCGGTCCCGGCGGCGATCGCCACGCCCGCCCGGTTGGCTATCCGGATCGCCGCTTCGGCCGCCTCCTGTCGTTCGCGGATCGCCCGCCGCCCGTCCTCGGTGGCGAAGCGCGGGAGGCGGGTCGTGCGCCCGAAGGTCAGCCACGAGCGGAAGACGGCGAGCGTCGACACGAGGGCCACGCCCTTCTCCGCCATCGTCTGAGCCACGTCGGCGTCGAGTTCGAAGCCGTGTTCAAGAGCATCCACGCCGGCCTCTGCACCGACCCGCGCCCCCGACAACCGCGAGGCGTGGGCCGTCACCCGTGCGCCGCGGGCGTGTACGGCTTCCACGACCCGCCGCACCTCGGCCACCGACCACGGCGCGTGGTCGGTGTCGGGGCCGTCGAGGTACAGCTTGACGAGGTCCGCGCCGTCCTCGAGCTGGCCAAGCGCGGCGCGTCGAAGTGCGTCGCCGCTCCCGACCTCGACCGTCAGTCCCGCCGGCAGCGATCCCCGACGGGTGATCCAGGTCCCCGCGGCGCGGATCATCGGGTAGCCGGGGATGCCGCGCCAGCGATCCCGAAGGCCGAGGCTCAGGGCCCGTTCCCGTCCATCGACGGGGTCCCGGCCGCGCGGCGCGCCGACGTCGCGTGCCCAGCGCACGCCCGCCCGGCCGAGGAGGACGGCGTTCGCCTCCGCTACCTCCACGAGTCGCTCGGGCGGGTCGAAGCCGCGATCGATCCACCGCGCGCCGCCGGGCATCGTCAGGTGGCTGTGCGCGTCGACGAGGCCGGGCACGAGCGTGGAGCCCGAGGCGTCGATGACGCGCAGCTGCGCTCCCCGCCCGGTCGGCCCTTCGTCGTCCGCGGGGCGGATCCAGCGGATGACGCCGTCCTCGACGAGGATGCTCACCCCGAGCCGCAACCGATCGGAGCGGCCGTCGGCGAGGGCCCCATCCCGGTAGAGGGTGCGGCGGCGCCCGGCAGCCGGGGAGGGGCTCGGCGCGGTACTCGGCGTGGGGATCGGTGCCGGCTTCCGGTTCGGCGCGGCGCTGCCCGACGGGACCGGCGCGGTGACCGGCGTCGCGGAGGTCGGCGGGCGCCCCTCAGACGGCAGGACGGTGGTCGGGACGCAGGCCGCCACGGCCGCGGCCGATGCCGCCGCCGACCAGGCCAGGAAGCGACGACGGCTGACGGACGGCGATGCGGTCACGGTAAGCGACGCACGAACGTGGCCAGCCAGGCCTCGACGGGCGGCCCATCGTTGTTCGTCTCGAACCGTTCGGGCTGGATCGCCTCCACCTGCCATCCGTCTGCGAACGCGGCCCGAAGTTCGGCCTCCGTCACGCGCCGCGGTCCCCAGGATCCCGGCTGTCGGTCGCTGAAGCAGAGGATGTGGATGCGCCCACCCGCATCCACGGCGGCCGCAAGGCTGGCCATGTAGGTGGCTCGATCGGCGTCTCCGAAGACGTGGAACAGGCCGCAGTCGATGACCGTGGCGAATGTCCGGCCCAGCTGTCCCAGGGCGAGCGCATCACCCACGATGAACTCCACCGCCAGCCCGCGCTGCGCCGCCTTCGCCCGTGCCGCCGCGATCGCCGTCGGCGCGGCATCAAGCCCTGTGGCCTCGAACCCGAGCCCGGCGAGGTGAAGGGCGTTCTCACCAGTGCCGCAGCCTGCGTCGAGTACGGGACCCACGATGACACCCTGTGCGGCCAGTCGCAAGAAGGCCGGCTGGGGGCGGCCGATGTCCCACGGCGGCGGCGGTCCCACGTAGGCGAAGTCGAAGCCGGTCATCGCGGCACCCTAGCACGTCGAACCATGGACGACCGCATCCACGCCGCCCTCGCCCACGGTCAGGCCATCGCACTCTGTGCCCCGTTGCGCCCCCTGGGACGGGTCCGCCCGCGGACAGGCAGGTCCTGCGAAGGTCCATGTCCAACGACGATCCGGGAAGCGTATGCCCACGTCGCGTGCCGTCGATGGGCTCCCCGAGACCGGCGACAGGCCTTCCGGCCTGTCCGATGCGCACTTGGGGTGGCGTCGAGCAGCCCGCCGCCGTCCATGACGGCCCCGGGCGCCGGCTGACGCTCCGGCGGCTGGCGTACGTCAGGGGGCCCGCCGCAGCGCTCGGCGATCCACGGCGGTCTACGGAGTGCCGGCCTGTCGGGGCCAGACCGGTGGACGAGGCGCGAGCAGCTCGTAGCGCTCCCAGTCGGCGCGGATCGGCGTGAAGACGTCGATGGCCACGGCGCCCTCCGGCCCCGCCTGTACCGTGTGGGGTCGGTTCGACAGGATCCGCCACGTGCCGCCCGGTCCGAGGTCGCGCGTCTCCCCGTCGATGGTGAACGTGACGCTACCCTCGATGACGATGCCCACCTGCTCGGCCTCATGGCGATGCTCCGGCACCATGGCGTTCCGCGCGAGCTCCACGACGGCCAGCGTGATCCGCTCGCCCTCCACCTTCCGTGCCCGGACCGCGTCGCCCCACACGTCGAAGGGCTGGATCGTCTCGAGGTCGACGAGGTTGCTCAACGGATTCCTCCTTCAGCTAGACGTTCACTATCAGCATAAGCTATGATGGTCGACCATGAGAACGTTGTCGCCGCTCGACCTGCGGCGGGGGTTGGGCCAAATCCTCGATGCCGCCTCCGCGGGCGAGCGATTCCTCATCGAGCGCGATCACAGACCATTGGCCATGCTGGTGTCGGTCGAGGACGGGCGTCGGCTCGACCCCGACGTGGCCGAGCGGAGGCGACGCACCCTGGAAGCTCTCGATCGCCTGGTCCGGCACGGCGAGCGGATGGCCGAGCTGCACCCGAGCGCCCTGAGCGCGGTCGACGCCGTGCGCCTGGAGCGGGGGCGCGACGACGAGGTCGAGTCCGGTGGCTGACCACCTCGTGCTCGATGCCTCGGCTGCGATCTCCATCGAACAGGCCGAGCCGGGCGCCGCGGGCATCCGCACGATCCTTGCCGACCACCTGGCGGCTGACGGTGAGATCGCGGTCCCCGACCACTTCTGGCTCGAGTTCGTCAATGTTCTCCTGCGTCGCTACAGCCGTACGCCGACAGAGGTCGTCGAGGCGATCCGGGAGCTGGACGAGCTTGGCATCGTGACCTTCGAGATCGACCGACCGCTCCTCCTGCTCGTCCTGCAGCGGATGCTGGCCGAAGAGCTCAGCGCGTACGACGCGGCGTACCTCGCCCTGGCCGAGGTCGTCGATGGCCGGTTGCTCACGCTCGACGACCGCCTGTCAGCGGCGGCAGGGGAGCGAGCGATCCCGCGCCCGGGGGGCGGACCGTCTCGCTCGGCCGAGACGCCGGCCACCTATCGGCATGTTGCCACGCTCTCGGCTGCGCCGGCCTTCGGCCCGTACCTCGCCGAGCTGCGACGCCGGGCCGAGGCGACGGCCTGACCGCATGACGGACACCGAGGCCGATCGCGCGACCCTCGAGCGTGCCCTGGCCGGGCACGGCCCCTGCGAACTCTTCGCCTGCGACCCCGGGCTGGCCGACACCGCGGCCTTCTGCACCGCGTACGGCTTCGCCATGGAGGACGCGGCCAACACCATCGTGGTCATCGGCAAGTCCGACCCGCCGCGCTTCGCCGCGTGTGTCGTCCTGGCCACGCACCGCCTTGACGTGAACCGGACCGTCAAAGCGCGGCTCGGCACGCGCAAGGCGTCGTTCGCCTCGCCCGACGAGACTCGCGGGCTGACCGGCATGGCCATCGGCGGCGTGACGGTCTTCGGGCTGCCCAACGGCCTGCCGCTCTGGGTCGACGCCGCGGTCATGGACCGCCGGCGCATCGTCCTCGGAGGCGGCAGTCGCAGCTGGAAGGTCATCGCCCCACCCTCGATCCTGCTCACGCTTCCTGGCGTCGAGGTCGTCGAGGGGCTGGCCAGCCCGTTTGCGCGAACGTCAGGGGGAGTCTCCGAGCCGTCGGGGTGACCGCGTGGCCGCTCCGGCTGCACGCCTGGTGTGCAAACGAGCGAAGGAGGCATGGCGAGAGCCTCCGGGATGGCGCCTCGTGACCTCCGCGGCGTGGCTCGTTCGTCGTCCTGCACGCCTGGTGACCAAGGTAGCGATCGAGCGACCTCCGGCGGGTCCGGGCTCGGTCCCCGTTCGTCGGTTTGAACGCCAGGCGACCAATGGCCGCCGCGCGGGGCCGGAGCGGCCGTTCGGCACTTCCGTTGGTGTCCGGACCGCCGTCCCGTCAGGGCAGTCGCACGTCGTGGGCCAGAAGGTCGCGGAGGGTCGTGAGAGCCGCGTCTACCTCGCGTCCCTTGGCCTCGATGATGTCGAGCAGCTCCTCCGGCGTGCGCGTGTCGACGTCGGCCCTGGCGTTCGGGTTGACGGCCTTGAGGTCGAACTTGCGGGCCTCGATTTCCTCCCGCGTCAGCGTCCACGAGTGGTCCGAGTCGGCGCGCTCGGGGAGCAGCCGGAAGAACTCCTCGAAGCGGTCGATCGTCAGCGGCTGCTTCTTGGTGACCTTGACGTCGGAGAGGTCGTAGTACCAGACGCGCTCGGTGGGGCCGCCCTTGGTGAAGAAGAGCAGGTTCGTCTTCACGCCCGCGCCGGCCGATGAGAAGACGCCGGGC
>LDXM01000020.1 GCA_001443375.1 Chloroflexi bacterium CSP1-4 | reverse complement strand
TCGGCGGCCGGCTTCTCGCTCAGGGCCCGCCGCACCTCCGGGTTGGCCGCCACGAACAGCAGGCCGCTGCGTGCCCGCTCGAACTCGGCGGCGATCGAGGCGGAGAGCGACGCGCTGGCGGCTCCGACGCGCTCCTGCTCGGCGGCGTGGTCGACCCCGGACAGGGTGGGTACGACCAGCATCCCGAGCGCGAACGGCAGCACCGCCGTGGCCAGGAGAGCCAGGGCCAGGCGAATGCGCACGAGGCGCAGGGGCTCGGTGACAGGGGCCGGGACAGGCTCGTTCACGTTGTCACGAGTTGTCTCACGAAACCGTGACCGGCCACCCCCACCCGGTCGTCCCACCCGATAGCCGGACCATCGGCACGTCGCGCAGGTCGAACGCGACGGCTACGGCGTGTAGTTCACCTGCACGGCGACGTAATCGAGGTAGAAGTCGCGGGTCGAGGTGCCCGAGACGTCGACGAGCTGGACCCGGAAGTTGGTCGTGGAGAGTTCGGAGAGCGTCCACCCACGGCCCCAGAGGCCGGTCATGGTGACCGTCTGCTCGGCGGTCGAGGTCAGGTCCACCTGCTGGGTGGAGGTCCAGGTTGTGCCGGCGTCCCACGACAGCCGGGCGCACAGGCGGTTCGTGCCAGAGGTGGCGTCCACGCGGATCCCGGCCCGGACGTCGATGCTCGTGATCGCCGTCACGGAGCCAGGCAGGCCAAAGGCATAGCCCCAGAAGCGATGCTTGTCCTTGTTGCTGTTCGTGCAGCTGGTCGCCGGGTTCGTGCCGCTGTCAACGTCCGATGCCTCGGCGTTGTCATCTGCGCATGCGTTCCCCGGGCTGACCTCGTAGCCGTCGTTGTCGCCGGCCGCGGTTTCTGCCGCCTGGCTGGTGCAATCCTTGAACCCTGTGCCTGTGCCGGGTGCGTAGGCGGCCGACGCCTCGTTGCTGTCCACGCTCGTCCAGTTCTGGTAATAGGAGCGCAGGACGTAGTAGTAAGTCCCGGCCCCCGCCGGCGTGTCCGTGTACGCGGTCGCCGACTGCGGCGTGGCCGTGCCAACCTGGCTGTACCCGGACCCACTGGTCGTGGAGCGCAGCACCTGGTAGCCGGTGGCGTACGCGTCCGGAGTGACCGTCCAGGCCAGGGCAACCGTCGCCCCGGGCGTCGCCGAAAGGCTCGTCGGCGGATCGAGACCGTCGGTCGTGAAGGTCGCGACCGCGGTCGCCGAGTCGAACAGGAAGGCGAGGGTCGCCGGCGGCGCCATGGACCCGAGGGAGGCCCCCGTGGCCAGCGCGAGGATGGCCGCGGCGACGACCGACGGCCGACGGATGCGCACGGGTCAGGTTCCCGCCCCACGATGGACAGACGCGACCCTGCGGCGCGCCGGGGGCGCCTCGACCGCGACCTCCTGCGCCGGCTCCTCCTGCTCCTCGAGCTCCACGGAATCGAGGATCCACGCGCCGAGCAGCAGCACCCCGGCGAGGCCGATGAGGAGCAGCACCCCGGACAGCGATGAGAGGAGCACGACGAGATAGCCGAGGACCGGCACGGTGAGGGAGACCCGACCGACGACCGACGACGCCGGGATGAGGGCCGGGTCCGACGTGTCGTTGGCGTCGCCCTTCGTCTCGATCCAGGTCTCGCCCTGGCGCGGAACGACCCGCACGATGCGGTGGGTGAAGACCACCAGCTCGGGCCCGACGCGGATGGAGACGACGTCGCCGACCGCGAGCGCCGCCGCCTCGACCGGGGTCGTGACGAGGAGCGCGCCGATGGGGATCGCCGGCGCCATCGAGGGGCCGCGAACGACAAGGGTCGTCGGGCCGAGCATGGGCAGGATCCGGCCGAAGAAGACGCCGGCCAGGGCAGCGGCGACGAGGAGCACGAGCGCCAGGTCGAGGACCCGTCGCAGCATCCGCTTCGCGGTCGCCAGGACGTTCATCCCTTCATGTGCTCCGGGTGCGGCCGGTCGCCTACGGGTTGTTGGCGGTCTGCTCGGCGTCGAAGGTGAACGTGGCGGTCGTCGTCGCGTTCTGGTACGCGTTCCCGGTGGCGGAGGGGAGGCTCCACAGGAAGCAGAGGTCCTCGGTCACACCCGCCGCCAGCGTGCGGTCGCCGGCCTGGCTGCCCTGCGTCGGGTCGCCGAACGCGGCACCGCTCAGGGCGGCCGCACCGTAGAGAGCTGGACCGGCGCCCGGGCACGTCCCCGCCGTGATCGTCAGCTCGAGCTGGTCGCGGAGGCCCTTGCCGTCCGCGTTCGTGGCGGCGGTCGTCATGGCATAGCGCAGTGCGCCGGTCCCGCTGTTGGAGACGGTCAGCGTGGCGCTGCCGGAGTCGCCCGGGAAGGCGGCCGCGACCGTGAACAGCGCCGTCGGGCTGACGGCGATGTCGATCGTCCCCGTCGTGAACGCGCCGGTCGCGTTCGCGCTGTCCGTGAACAGCGCGAGCGAGAAGGCGCCGGCTCCCAGGCTGAGCGTCGAGAGCGCCGCAAGGAGCGCGAGGATGCCGCGGCGCTTGCGCCGGCGCTGGATCCGGGCGCTGATCGTCTGGTCCATCGAGTCCACGCTTCCCTTCCGCGCTGACACGAACCGGCCCGTGGGACGGAGCCTGGCCGGTCGTGCGTCGTCTGGCGAGGTTGTACCCCGTGGACGACCTAGTGCGATACGGGACTTGAGGGGTATCGGGGCTGGTACTTTCGCAGCAGGCGGCCTACGTGTCGGTCGCCGCCGGGCCCGCGCATGGACGTTGCCGGCGTTGAGCCGCGCCTCGACGGCGCGGCGCGTCCCGGTCGGCGGGACGGCTCAGGCGGTGACCAGGTCCGAGAGGTAGATCACTTCGAGCCCGGGCCGCGACCGGATCCGCCGATCGTTGGTGACGAAGACCGTGGCTCCCGCCTTTCGTGCAGACGCGAGGTGGACGGCGTCGACCAGGTCCCGATCACCAGCGCCTCTGAGCCACGCCGCGTCGGATGCGAGCTCCGCGTCAAGCGGGACGATCCGCAGATGCTGGATGGACTGCAACTCGTCGGCCATGGTTTCGAAGGCGACGGTGTCGCCCGTCCGCGCAGGGCCGCTCAGGACCTCGGTGATGGCGACCGTCGCGATGACCGAGCGCACGGTCCCGGCTTCGAGAGCATCGACGATCTCCGCGACGCGGTCCGCCACGGGGAGACGGTTCTCGAGCAGGTAGATGAGGACGTCGCTGTCAAGAGCGATGACCCGGTGCGCCGCGACGAGGTCAGCGACCGATCCGGGCGTCGAGCTGGCGCTCATGCTCCTCGACCTCATCCCGGAGAGCTCGGACGAACGCGGTGGGGTCCGGCCCGTACATCCCACGGCCGAGACCGCGCAGACGCTCCGACGCCTTCGCGGGGCGACGACGCATCACGAGCTCATCGTCCCGGATCTGGACCGTCAGCCGGTCCCCTGCCTGGATACCCAAGCGGCGGCAGGCCTCGCTTGGTATGGAGATCTGGCGCTTGGAACTAACCTTGACGCTTAGCATGAGCCCATACTAAGCGCCGCTCATGCTGCTTGCAAGCACCGGTCTCAGGTCGGCTGGGCGAGCACCATGAGCCGCAGCTCGGTCATGTCCTCGATGGCCCAGCGCAGGCCCTCGCGCCCCAGCCCGGAGTCCTTCACGCCGCCGTAGGGCATGTGGTCGATGCGATAGGTCGGGATGTCGTTGACGATCACACCGCCCACCTCCAGCTCCTCGAAGGCGTGCCAGGCGTGGCCAAGGTCGTTCGTGAAGACGCCCGTCTGGAGCCCGTAGAAGGAGTCGTTGACGCGGCGGATGGCGTCGTCGAAGTCGGCGAAGGGGAAGGCCACGACGACCGGCGCGAAGGCCTCGTTGGAGCAGACCTGGGCGGTCGTGGGCACGTCGGTCATGATCGTGGGCGGGAAGAATGCGCCCTCGGCGCGGCCACCGGTGAGGAGCCTGCCGCCCATGGAGATCGCCTCCTCGACCCAGCGCTGCGCGCGCTGCGCCTGGGCCTCCTCGACCATCGGGCCCAGGAGGGTTTCCGGGTCGAGCGGGTCGCCCGTGCGGAGGTTGCGCGCCGCCTCGACGAAGCGGGCCATGAAATCGTCCCAGACGTCCTGGTGGACGAACATGCGCTGCACGCTGATGCAGACCTGGCCGGCGTAGGTGAAGGCGCCGACGAGGATCCGCTTCACCGCCCAGTCGAGGTCGGCGCTCTGGTCGACGATGACCCCGGCGTTGCCGCCCAGCTCGAGCACGACCTTCTTCTTGCCCGCGCGCTCCTTCATGCGCCAGCCGACGGCCGGGCTGCCGGTGAAGGTGAGCAACTTGAAGCGCGGGTCGGCCACCATCCGGTCGCCGAGCTCGCGGCTCATGGGCAGGATGCTGACCGAGCCGGGGGGCGGCCCCGCCTGCTCCACGATCTCGGCCACGGTGAGCATCGTCAGCGGATCCTTGGAGGGCGGCTTGAGGACGATCGAGCAGCCTGCCGCGAGGGCCGGCGCGAGCTTGTGGGCGGCCAGGTTGAGGGGGAAGTTGAAGGGGCTGATGGCGGCCACCGGACCGATCGGGAAGCGGCGCGTGATGCCCACGCGACCCTTCGAGGCGGGCATGATGTCGAGCGGGATCGTCTCGCCGACCATCCGCTCGGCCTCCTCGGCGGCCAGCCGGAAGGTGAGCGCGCCGCGGTCGACCTCGACGATGGCGTCGCGGACCGGCTTGGCCGCCTCGAGGGCGATGAGCCGGGCCAGCTCCTCCCGTCGCGCCCGGATGCCGGCGCTGATCTCGCGCAGGATGCGGCCGCGCTCGTAGGCCGGCAGGTGGCGCGTCACCTCGAACGCCGCCACGGCCGCCCCGACGGCCTCCTCGTACTGCTCGGGCGTGGCGTTGTAGGTGTGCCCGGCGGGCTCGTCGGGCCTGGCCGGGTTGGTGACCTCGAGCATGTCCGGCGACTCGACCCAGCGTCCGGCCAGGAAGATCGGATGGGGCTTGGTGCCGGTGATGGCGGGCATGGGCCGAGGACTCCTTCGGTGGGGCGCAGGGCGCCGCGGATTCTACTCCGGCGGGCCGCTGGACTCCCGGGCCTCGACGGCCTCGTGGTCGAGTAGGCGTCAGGCGCTCATCGCGACGATCGCTTCGCGGCGCCACCGGTCCTTCTCGATGATGCCGTCGAGGTCGACCGCGTCCGCGACGGGTCGCTCGCCCGGACGGCCAAGCAGATAGCCCTGGGCGGCCGAGATCCCCAGGCCACGCACGACCTCCAGCTGCCCCGGAGTCTCGACACCCTCGGCCACCACGGTCGCGTGCCAGCGGTCGGCGAGTTCGCGCAAGGCCTGCAGGACCGCCTTGGACGACTCCGCGAGCACGCCGACCTGGACCAGGCTCAGGTCGATCTTCACGATGTCGAAGCGGATCTGGCTCAGGAGGCGAAGACCGGCGTTGCCGGCGCCGACGTCGTCGGCGGCCAGGCGGAAACCGGCCGCGCGACAGGCCGCCACGTTCTCCCGGAGCCGCCCGATATCGCCCACCGTCTCGCGCTCGGTGAGCTCGAGCACGACCCGTCGCGGTTCGATCCCGTGGCGGCGGAAGAGCACGACCAGGTCGACCGCCTTGAACTGGTCCGTCTCGAGCGTGCGCGGCGAGATGTTGAAGCTGAGATACGGGCCGTCGCCGATCTCGCCGACCCCGGCTGCCACAGCCTCGAGGCAGGCCATGTCCAGCTCCACGGTCCGGCCCGTGACCTCGGCCGCCGTGAAGAGACTCTCCGCGTCGCGGAAGCTGGACTCGGCGTCCGGTCGAACGAGGCCCTCGAAGCCGATCGGGCGCCCGGTCACCAGGGAGAAGATCGGCTGGTAGACGGGTCGCAGCGCCATGCGCCGGGCGACGTCCGCGACGGCCGCCTCGAGCTCCGGCGTGGTCCTCGGATCTCCCGCCGCTCCGTGGCGGGCGGGGTCGAAGACCTGGACGTCGGTTCGTCCGTGTCGCTTGCTCCAGTAGAGTGCGGCATCGGCCTGTCGAAACAGGCGCGGTCCGTCGGGACTCGGATCGGGGAAGGCGGACACGCCGGCCGAGAACGAGAAGTCCGCCGGGCGACCGGAGTCGCTGCCGCGCTCGAGCGCGCCGGCGAGCAGCCGGCGGCCGAGCACGTGGGCTGCGGACAGGTCGGTGTAGGGCATGAGGATGGCGAACTCGTCGCCGCCGATCCTGAAGGCTCGATCCGCGTGGCGGATGGTCGTGCCGATGAGGCGTCCGGTGGCCGCCAGGACCTCGTCGCCGCCGGCATGACCGCGCTCGTCGTTCACCCGCTTGAGGTCGTCGAGATCGAGCAGGATGAGCGAGAGGGTCCGCCCGTAACGATGCGCCTCGTCGACCTGCCGCGACAGCTCCTCCTGGAAGGCGCGGTGGTTTCCGAGGCCCGTCAATGGATCGATCACGGCCACCAGCCGTGCCCGGTCGTACAGCTCGCGGAAGTGGTCGCGAGCCTCGTCGAGCCGCTCGGCGGGTTCGAGGATCCGGCGGGCCAGGAGCACCATGAGCAGCGGCAGGACCACGGCCTGGGTCATGATCGTGAGCGCGGCGAGGCCGAGATCGGCGGCGGGTGCCACCCCCACGAGCCCGCCGACGAGCGGACTCGACAGGATCACCTCCACCACGAACATCGTGGCCAGCGCGACCACGACGCGCTTCCGGACCAGCGCGAGCGCTGGGGCGCCCGCGTGCTCGAGCGGTCCTTCGGCGAGGTGGAGCGTCGTCATGGGCAGGACACCGGTGCGTGCAGAGACACGGAACTCTTCTACCGGTGGCGATCGGTCGCGGACAGTCCCGGGAAGTACCACCCTCCAGCGCCGATGGGCCCATGCCCCGCCATGACCTTGGGGTCATTCGGCTCGCCGAACCGGGCTGCTAGCTTCGGGCAACGCACCCGGGGGAACAGGAAGAACCGAAGATGTACCGTCCGACGATCGCGTTCGCCCCCCTGCTGGCCTTCCTGGCCGTCCTCGTGCTGGCCCTGTCGCTTCTTCCCAGCACGCTTCCGACGGGCCCCGATGCCGTCGTGGCCGCGAAACCGGACAGGACGCCGCCGGGCCTGAGCAGCCCCACGCCGGTGCCCACCTCGTGGCCGCCACCCGCCCCCACGCAGGCACCGACACCGACACCCGCCCCCACGCAGGCACCGACACCGACACCCGTCCCCACACCGGCGCCCACGCCGGTGCCGACCCCGGCGCCGACCCCTACGCCCACGCCGGTGCCGACCCCGACGCGGACCGTGACCCCCCGCCCATCCTCGGCGCAGTCGACCGGACCGCCGCCCACCGATGGACCCGCCGCGACACCCTCGGCCAGCCCGATCCTGGCCAGCGGCGGCCAGGCCACGACTCCATCGCCCGTTTCGCGCGGCGACCACCCCGCGACCGGGAGCGGAAGCGGGACGATCGACACCGCACCGGGCCCGGGACCGGGCTCCGATGCCGCCGACTCCGCGACCCGTGCCGACCTCGGCGGGGCGCTACCTGAGTGGTTCCCATCGCTCGCGCTCACCTCCGTGTCGACCGCGATGGGACTGGGATTGTTCCTGTTCCTAGTCCTCGGACCCTGGCGGCGCCGCGAACCCTCCGGTCACGAGGACACCGGGTTGCTGGCCACGGCAGTGGGATCGCCCCAACCGAACGACGCCATCACTGCCCAACCGCCGCCGGACACACCGCTCGACGAGGCGCACATCCCGCGCTGGCGGCGTCCGTCCGTCCAGGCCGCCCGAAAGGCTTCGTCGATCGACGTCTCGCCCGTCCAACATCCTCTGGCCTTCCCGACCCCGCCCAAGCCACACATCGGTCGGGCGCGGATCGGCTACCGGATGGTGCGCGTCTCGTCCGAACCCGATGAGCTACGGGGAGAGGAGATCGCGCGCGTCGACCGCGGTGACGAGGTCGAGGTCATGAGGGAAGAGGCCGGGTACCTCTTCGTGTGCACGCCGGGCGGCGCGATGGGCTGGATCCACCGCACCACCGTGGAGCGCAACGGAAGCGACCCCGACGCCGACGCGCCGACCGCGACGGATGAGCCAGGCGAGGAATAGGACCCGGCGGCTCCTTTCCTCAGCCCTCCCACCGATCCATGGCCCGCGCGTAGCTGCCCAGCAGGCGGACCATCACGGCCACCCCGCGCAACTCGTCGAGCGCGGCGGCGGTGGCGGGATCGGCCGAGGAGCCATCGAGGTCGACCCAGAAGACGTACTCCCAGGGGTGGCGTCGGTCGGGACGCGATTCGAGCTTGCTCATGTTCAGCCCTGCGGCGGCGAGCACGCCGAGGCAACGGTGGAGCGAGCCCGGTTCGTTGCGCACGGCCAGCGCGAGGGTCGTCCGGTAGCCGGCCACGACGGCGCCGGGCCGGGCCGTGGCTTCGCCTTTCCGGGCCGCGGCTTCATCGGGCCGGGCCACGATGAGGAAGCGGGTGCGGTTGTCGGGCACGCTCTGGATGCCGTGGGCAAGGACCTGGAGGCCGTACGCGGCCGCGGCCCGGGGCGAGAGGACGGCCGCCGCGCCCCGCTCCCGCCCCTCGGCGATGAGCTTGCCCGAGCCCGCGGTGTTGTACGTCGTCAGCAGGCTCCACGGCCGGGTGCGCAGGAACGCCTCCGCCTGTCCCAGCGCCTGGATGTGCGAGTAGACCCGCTCGATCGTCTCGAGCCGCTCGCCGGGGAGGGCGGCGAGGCAGAGTTGGACCGGCACGATCACCTCGCCCACGATGACGAGGTCGTGCTCGAGCAGCAGGTCGTAGGTTTCGCGGATGGTGCCGTTGACGAGGTTCTCGATGGGCAGCGCGCCCAGGGCGATGGGCAGCACGCCCGGAGGGTCGTCCGGCGCGCGGCCCGCGGCGACCGCCTGGAAGACCTCGCGGAAGCCGGGCACGGGGATGGGGTCGGCGTCTGGGCGCCAGGCCAGCACGGCATCCTCGGCGAAGGCGCCGTGCTCCCCGGCGAAGGCGATGCGGGTCACAGCGCGGAGTCTACCTTCGGGGCGCGCGTCGGCGTTATCCTCGGGCGGTTTCGCCACCCGCCGATCTGGAGGTGACCGTGCTGTCCGAGTTCAAGGCGTTCCTCCTCAAGACCAACGCCCTCGCTCTTGCCGTCGGCGTCATCATCGGCACCGCACTGGGCGGCGTCGTCAACTCGCTGGTGAACGACATCATCATGCCGCCCGTCGGGCAGGCGCTCGGCGGCGTGGACTTCTCCGACCTCAGGATCGTCCTGCAGGCGGCGGCCGGCGACGCGCCCGAGGTGGCCATCCGCTGGGGCGCCTTCATCAACACGATCATCGCCTTCGTCGTGATCGCCTTCGTCGTGTGGCAGATCAGCCGCACGTTCATCAAGTCGGCTCCCGAGGCGCCCGCGCCGACGACCAAGACGTGCCCCTACTGCAAGGAAACCGTCCTGGCCGACGCCTCGAAGTGCCGCTACTGCGGGAGCGTCATCTAGCCCGGGAGCGTCATCAAGCCGTAGCCGCGAAACGCCAGCCTGGCCAGCGCCCGGTTGGGCGGGCGGCCATTGCTGTGGGGCATAGCTCACGCGCTAGCGGCGCCGACCGGACGCCCGGCCGACGCAGCGGGCGAGGCCGGCCCCCGGTTGGGCGCGCGTCCATGTCCCTGGGAGATGGATCCGGCCCCAGAGCCGCGCCAAGGCGATGCGCAGCCGGCGCCGGCGCCCGGCTGGGCGCGGAACCATGCCTCGGGGAGATGGATCCGGCCCCATGGCTCCCGCGCCGGGCGGCCCCAGAGCCGCGCCGCGCCCGGGCGGTGCCCAGCCCCTCCCCCGAGTGCCCGGCCCGCGGCCCCTACCGCTCGAACCAGGCGCTCGTGTCGTGCCGGGCGGCATCCTCGTCGAACTCGGCCTTGGGTTGGGCGTGCTTCTCGCCGCGCGTCCGCCGCCGGTTGCCGGCGGCGTCGGTGGCACCGGCCCAGTGCGCCTCGGCCAGGAGCTCGTTGATGGCCTCGATGTAGGCCTCCACGGACGCGGCGATGATGTTCGCGGACTGCGAGGTCCCCTCGTACGTGCCCTCCGCCCGAGCCCCGGTCCCGCCCGCCGGCGGGGCGATGCGGACCGTGACGCGACCCTCCGCATCGGGTCCCTCGGCCACGGCGTGGACGTCGTAGGTGAGCAGCCGCGGGTGCCCGCTGAGGACGCCGGCCAGGGCCCGGTCCACGGCACCGAAGAGCGCGTCCACGGCGCCGTTGCCCTCGGCGCTCGCCTCCCAGCGATGGTCGCCGCTCTCGACCACGACCACGCCCCGGCTCTGCACGTTGGACCCGGTGGCGCAGCTCCAGCGGGCCAGATGGATGCGCTGGTCGGGCTGCGTGCCAGAAGCCTTCGCGGCGGTGCTCTGCCTGGCTGGACTGCGCGGGCTCATGGTCGGTCTCCCTGGATCGTCGTGAAGTGCCGCTCGTCGCGGCGCTGGGTCTGCGCGCCGCTCTTCCAGAGGGCGTACTCGAGCGAGTCCCCGAGCGCCTGCCAGGAGGCGGCGATGATGTTCGTGTCGGCGCCGCCGGTCGACCACGTGCCCCACTCCGAGGCGGAGTCGATGACGACCCGCGTCTTGGCGGCCGTGGCGGCGTCGCCGTCGAGGATGCGCACCTTGTAGTCGACCAGGTGGACGCCGTCGAGCTGCGGGTAGAACGCCCGCAGCGCCTTGCGCAGCGCCGAATCCAGGGCGTTCACCGGTCCGTTGCCGTCGGCGGCGGTGTGGAGCACCTCACCCTCGACCTCGACCTTGACCGTGGCCTCGGCACGCAGGTCGCGGCCGTCGCGCTGCTCGACGAAGACGGTGAAGTCGAGCAGCCGGAAGGGCGCCTGGTAGCCCTTCTGGTGGCGCCGGATGAGCAGCTCGAAGGAGGCCTCGGCGCCCTCGAAGCTGGCGCCCTCGGACTCGAGCTGCTTGATCAGCCGACTCAGCTCGCGTGGGTCGACCACGCCCTCCAGCTCGTGGCCGAGCTGCTCCGCCCGCCACTGCGTGTTGACGCGGCCGCCCAGCTCGGACACCACCAGGCGCGTCTCGTTGCCGACCAGCGCCGGGTCGACGTGCTGGTACGCGTGGCGCACTCGGGCCGTCGCCGCGCCGTGCACGCCGCCCTTGTGGGCGAAGGCGCTGGCGCCGACGTACGGGGCGTGCGCGTCGGGGGTGATGTTGGCGATGCCGGCCACGTAGCGCGACAGCTCGGCCAGGCCGGACAGGTCGGCGCCCGCGGGCACGGTCGCGCGGCCCATCTTCAGGGCCAGGTCCGCCCAGACGGTCACGATGTTGGCGTTGCCGCAGCGCTCGCCGTAGCCGTTGATCGTGCCCTGCACGTGCCGCACGCCGGCCTGCACCGCGGCGATGGAGTTGGCCACCGCGAGGCCCGCGTCGTCGTGGACGTGGATGCCGTAGCGGGCGGGCAGGTCCAGCGTGGCCATCACGTCGCGCACGATGGCCGTCACCTGGTCGGTGATGCAGCCACCGTTCGTGTCGCACAGCACGAGGGTGGAGGCGCCGGCGTCATGGGCGGCCCGCAACGTCGCCAGCGCGTACGCGCGATCCGCCTTGTAGCCGTCGAAGAAGTGCTCGGCGTCGTAGACGACCTCGCGGCCGCCCTGCCCGCAGAAGGCCACCGAGTCGCCGACCATGGCCAGGTTCTCGTCCGCCGTGGCGCCCAGCACCTCGGTCACGTGGAGCAGCCAGCTCTTGCCGAAGATCGTCACGACGGGGGTCCCGGCGGCCACCAGCGCCTGGAGGTTCGGGTCCGCCTCGGGCCGGTTGCTGCGATGTCGCGTGGAGCCGAAGGCGGCGATGCGCGCGTTCTGCCAGGTCATCCCCTTCGCCGCCTCGAAGAACTCGACGTCCTTGGGGTTCGAGCCCGGCCAGCCGCCCTCGACATAGGGGAAGCCGGCCTCGTCGAGACGACGGGCGATGCGCACCTTGTCGGCCAGCGAGAGGACCATGCCCTCGCGCTGCGTGCCGTCGCGGAGGGTCGTGTCGTAGAGGAGGATGGGGTCGGTCATCTGGCCGCTCCCGCGGGAACGGGATCCGGCAGGCGCTCGATGACGGCCCCGGTGAAGGCTTCGGTACCGACGACCGAGACGCCCTCGGCGCCGCCGTCGGAAGGCACGAGGTCGAGCGTGCGCCAGCCCGCCCGCAGCGCGGCACGGACCGCCGCTTCGACGGCAGCCGCCGCCTCCGGACGGCCCAGCGACCAGCGCAGCAGCATGGCCCCGGAGAGGATCGTGCCGATGGGATTGGCGCGGTCCTGACCGGCGATGTCCGGCGCCGAGCCGTGGATCGGCTCGTACAGGCCGAAGATCCCATGGGCCGTGCGGCGCTCGCCGATGGACGCGGAAGGCAGCATGCCCAAGGATCCCGCCAGGACCGAGGCCTCGTCGCTGAGGATGTCACCGAAGAGGTTCTCCGTGACGATGACGTCGAACGCGGCGGGATGCTGGATGAGCAGCATCGCCGCCGCATCGACGAGGCGGTGCTCGACGATCACGGTGGGGAAGTCCGGCCGCATCTCCTCCACGACCTTGCGCCAGAGCCGCGAGGTGGCCAGCACGTTGGCCTTGTCCACGCTCGTCAGGCGACCCCGGCGCCCGCGGGCCAGCTCGAAGGCGACCCGCACGACGCGGCGGATCTCCGCCTCGGTGTACCACAGCGTGTCCACGCCGACACGCCCCTCGGGGGTGCGTCGTTCCTCCGACGGCCGCCCGAAATAGAGGCCGCTGGTCAGCTCGCGCACGATCAGCATGTCCACGCCGCGCAGGAGCGCCGGGCGCAGGGGCGAGCTTGGCGCCAGCGCCGGCTCGACGGTCACCGGGCGGAGATTGGCGAACAGCTCCAGCCCGCCGCGCAGGGCGAAGAGCGCCTGCTCGGGACGGACGGCGGCATTCGGGTCGTCCCATTTCGGCCCGCCGATGGCACCCAGGTAGACCGCGTCGGAGCCCGCACAGATGGCCAGGTCTTCGTCGCGGATGGGCACCCCGTAGGTATCGATGGCCCGACCGCCAACCACGATCTCGCGCCACTCCACGGCGAACCCGAAGCGCTCGCCGACGGCGTCGAGGACGCGCCGGCCGGCGGCGATGACCTCCGGCCCGATGCCATCGCCGGGGATGACCGCGATGCGGTAGGTCGTCGCGGCGGGCGAGGTCACGCGCGCACCTCGCGCACGACGGCGTCGCGCAGCTTGTTCAGCGCGGAGAGATACCCCTCCAGCGAAGCCTCGATGATGTTCGTGGAGAGGCCGTGGCCGGTCTGGACCGGACCGTCCGGGCCCTCGCTGGAGCGACGGCAGCGCACGATGACCTGGCCCTGCGCGTCCTCGCCGGCCGTGACCGCGCGGATCTCGTACTCGGCCAGGACCGGGTGCCAGCCGAGCACGGGCCCGACTGCCGCATCCACGGCGCCGAAGAGGGCGTCCACCGGCCCATTGCCGGCGCCCTCCGCCGAGACACTCTCTCCGGCCACGGTCAGCGAGACGCTGCCCTGCGAGCGGCCGCCGTGGCTCGAGGTCACGCTCCAGCCCTGCAGGACGACCGTGTCGCTCGTGACCGGCGCCGCCTCCGAGGCGAGCTGTTCCACGATCGCCAGGAGGTCCGCGTCGGTGACCTCCTTCTTGGCGTCGGCCAGGGCGATGACCTCGCGGTAGGCCGTATCGAGCGCCTCGCCCTCGAGCTCGTGGCCGAGCTGGCGCAGCTTGCCCTGCAGGCCGCGCCGGCCGGAGAGCTTGCCGATCGAGAGCGTCGAGCCGGACAGCCCGACCGACTGCGGGGTCATGATCTCGTAGGTCAGCGGGTTCTTGATCACGCCGTCCTGGTGGATGCCCGATTCGTGGGCGAAGGCGTTGCCGCCGACGACGGCCTTGTTGGGCTGGACCACGAAGCCGGTCAGGTAGCTCACGAGCCGGCTGGCGGCGGTGATCTGCTCCGTGGAGACGCGGCTGGCGAGGTCGGGGAACTGGGTCGGCCGAGTACGCAGCGACATGACGACCTCCTCGAGAGAGGCGTTGCCGGCGCGCTCGCCGAGGCCGTTGATGGTCACCTCCACCTGGCGCGCGCCGGCCTGCACCGCGGCCAGCGTGTTGGCCGTGGCCAGGCCCAGGTCGTTGTGGCAGTGCACGCTGACCACGGCCTCGCTGCCCACGCGCTCCACCACGGCGCCCACCAGCCGCCCGAACTCGGACGGGATGGCGTAGCCGACGGTGTCGGGGATGTTCACCGTGCTCGCACCCGCATCCACGACCGCCTCGTAGACGCGCAGCAGGTACTCCGGGTCGGTGCGGCTGGCGTCCTCGGCGCTGAACTCGATCTCCGCGTCCGGGCCCAGGGCCTTGCGCCCGTAGCGGACCCACTGCACGGCCGCCGCCAGCGCCTCCTCGCGCGTGGCGCGCAGCTTGTGCTTGAGGTGGATGTCGCTGGTGGCGATGAAGACATGCAGGTGCGGCCGCTCGGCGACCCGGATGGCCTCCACCGCGCGCTGCGGATCGCCGTCGCGGCAGCGGGCGAGCGCAGCCACGGCCACGCCCCGCGTCTCCATCGCGATGCGGTGCACCGCGTCCCAGTCGCCCGGCGAGGCGGCCGGGAAGCCGGCCTCGATGACGTCCACGTTCAGCCGGACGAGCTGGCGCGCGACCTCGAGCTTCTCCTCGGCGGTGAGCCCGGCACCGGGCGCCTGCTCGCCGTCGCGCAGCGTGGTGTCGAAGACGCGGATGCGCCGCGGGTCCCAGCCCGCGGCCCCGACGTTGCTCATGCGCGCCCCCCTGGCTGCGAGGCACTCGCCTGCGTCTGGCCGGCGCGCACCTCGACCGGGTTGAGCCAGCGCATCTGGGCGCGCAGCTCGGCGCCCACCCGCTCGATCTGGTGGTCCTGGTCGGCCTGGCGGAGGCGCGCGAACTCCGCGCCGCCGGACTCGTTCTCGGCGATCCAGCGCCGTGCGAACGAGCCGTCCTGGATCTCGTGCAGGACCTCGCGCATGGTGTGCCGGACGTGCTCATCGATGATGCGCGGGCCGCTGACGTAGTCGCCGTATTCGGCCGTGTCGCTGACGCTGAAGCGCATGAAGTTCAGGCCGCCGCGGTACATCAGGTCCACGATGAGCTTCAGCTCGTGCATCGTCTCGAAGTACGCGAGCTCGGGCTGGTAGCCGGCCTCGACGAGCGTCTCGAAGGCCATCTTCACCAGCGAGGCCGTCCCGCCGCAGAGGACCGACTGCTCGCCGAAGAGGTCGGTCTCGGTCTCCTCGGCGAAGGTCGTCTCGAGCACGCCGGCGCGCGTGCAGCCGAGCGCCCGAGCGTAGGCCAGGGTGCGGGTGCGAGCCGTGCCGCTGTCGTCGCGCTGGACGGCGAACAGCGCCGGCACGCCGCCGCCCTCGACGTAGACGGAACGCAGCAGGTGTCCGGGGCCCTTCGGCGCGACCATGCCCACGTCGATGCCGGCCGGCGGGTCGATGCGCCCGAAATGGATGTTGAAGCCGTGGGCGAACATGAGCAGCTGGCCGGCTCGCAGGTGGGGCGCGATGTCCGCGTCGTAGACGCCCTTCTGGGCCGTGTCCGGGACGAGGATCATGATCGTGTCGGCGGCCTTCGTGGCCTCGGCGACGGACGCCACGCGGAGGCCCGCTTCGGCCGCGAGGGCGCGGCTCTGCGAGGTCTCCTTGAGACCGACCACGACGTCCACCCCGGAGTCGCGCAGGTTGAGCGCGTGCGCGTGACCCTGGCTGCCGTAGCCGATGATGGCCACCGTCCGGCCGGCCAGGGCCGAGGCGTCCGCGTCGGCGTCGTAGTACATGCGTGCGCCCATCAGGCCTTCTCCTCGAATTCGACGGTCTGGGAACCGCGCAGCATGACGATGCTGCCGGTGCGGACCAGCTCCTTGATGCCGAAGGGGGTGACGAACTCCACGAGGGCGTCGATCTCCTCCTCGGTGCCCGTGGCCTCCACGATGATCGAATCCGCGGCGAGGTCCACGACGCGCCCCTTGTACATCTCGACGATCTTCACGATCTCGGCCCGGTTGGTGTTCGTGGCGCGCAGCTTGATCAGCACCAGCTCGTGCTCGAGGCGTCGCTCGGACGTGACGTCCTGGACCTTGAGCACGTCGATCAGCCGGTAGAGCTGCTTGCCCACCTGCTCCACGCCGTAGTCGTCGCCGCGCAGGGTGATGGTCATGCGGCTGATCTCGGGGTTCTCCGTGTGCCCCACCGCGAGCGACTCGATGTTGAAGCTGCGCGCGCGCATGAGGCTGGCCACCCGGTTCAGGACGCCGGGCCGGTTGTTGACGATGGCCACGAGCACGTGGCGTCGCGGCGCGCCCGAGCCGGGGACGTAGCGGGCGCTGGGGACGGCGCGGGCGGCCGCGCCATCGGTCGGTGCGTGGTCGCTCATTCGTCCGCCCCGCCCCACTTCTCGATGAGGTCGGAGAGGCCCTTGCCGGCCGGCATCATGGGGAACACGTTCTGCTCCTCGGCGATCTCGAACCAGACCAGGGCCGGGCCGTCGACGGCCTGCGCGGCCTGGATCGCCCCGTCGACCTCCTCCGGCTTCGAGGCCTTCCAGGCCGGGATGCCGTACGCCTCGCAGAGCTTCAGGTAGTCGGGCCCGAAGAGGCTCGCCGAGTGGTAGTTGCCGGCGTAGACGATCTCCTGCCACTGGCGGATCATGCCCAGCTTCTTGTTGTCGAGCAGGGCGATCCTGACCGGGATGCGGTCCTGCACGAGCGTGGCCAGCTCCTGCAGCGTCATCTGGAAGCCGCCGTCGCCGGCGATGGCCCAGGTCTCCTTGTCGGGCCGACCGAGTGCCGCGCCCATACCGGCCGGCATGCTGTAGCCCATCGTGCCCAGGCCGGCCGAACTGAGGTGCGAGTTCGGGCGGCGGAAACCCGCGTAGCGCGCCAGCCACATCTGGTTCTGGCCGACGTCGGCGACGAGCGTGGCATCGTGGTCGGTCAGCTCGCCGATCCTGGCCACGACGAAGTCGGCCGAGAGCAGGCCGTCGCGCCAGGCGCCCGACCCGTGCCAGCTCGACCCCTCCGACTCGCGTCGCCACTCGGCCAGCTCGGCGAAGAAGGCGGCGCGATCTTCGGCGCGGCGCTCCTTGACCAGCGGCAGCAGCGCGCGCAGGACGCGTCCCACGTCGCCCACGATGGGCACGTCCACGGCCACGTTCTTGCCGATCTCGCTGGGATCGATATCGACGTGGATGATCCGCGCGCCGGGGGCATACGTGCTGACCTTGCCCGTGACGCGGTCGTCGAAGCGCATGCCCAGCGCGATGAGCAGGTCGGCCGACTGGATGGCCTTGTTGACGTGCTTCCAGCCGTGCATGCCCATGTAGCCGTAGCTCAACGGGTGCGTCTCGTCCATGGCGCCGATGCCCAGCAGCGTGTGAGCGACGGGGATCTGCGCCTTCTCCGCGAACGCCCGCAGGTCGTCCCAGGCCTCGGCGATGAGGATGCCGTGGCCGGCCAGGATGACCGGGCGCTGGGCATGGTCGATCTCCCTGGCCGCGACCTTCAGCTGGCGAGGGTGGCCGTCGAAGTTGGGCTTGAAGCCGGGCAGCCCGGCGGCGACCTCGTCGTCGGAGGGATGCGGCGCCAGCGTCTCCTGCTGCAGCGCGTCCTTCGTGATGTCCACGTGGACGGGGCCGGGGCGGCCGGTGCGCGCGATGTAGAAGGCCTCGGCCAGGACGCGCGGCAGGTCGTCCGCGTTGCGCACGAGGTAGTTGTGCTTGGTCATGGGCAGGGTGATGCCGTTGATGTCGATCTCCTGGAAGGCGTCCTTGCCGATGAGCGCGGCGGGCACGTTGCCAGTGATGGCCACGACCGGGATCGAGTCGAGCTGCGCGGTGGCGAGGCCGGTGACGAGGTTCGTCGCGCCGGGGCCGGAGGTGCCCATGCAGACGCCGACCCTCCCGGTCGCGCGCGCGTAGCCGTCGGCGGCGTGGGCCGCGCCCTGCTCATGGCGCACGAGGATGTGGCGCAGGTCGGGGTAGTCGCCGAAGACGTCGTAGAGCGGCAGGATCACGCCGCCCGGGTAGCCGAAGAGGACGTCGGCGCCCTGCCGCAGCAGCGCCTCGCACACGACGTCCGCGCCGATGCGCGTCCGGCCGCGCGGCTTGGCCTCGTGGAACATCGCCGAGCGGGCACGCTCGACCGCGGCCGCGGCGGGCGTGCCGGCGGCCGGCACATGGCGGCCGCTCTGGCGCCTGGTCATCGTCATCGCTCGGTTCGTGGCCTCCGGTTTGCTGCGCGTCCTTCGCGCCTCGTGTCAACGAAAAGACCCTCGCCTCCCGGCGAGGGTCCCGTTGGGTCCTGACGTGGTGCCGTCGCTAGCGGCGTTCCCCTCGTCTCCCACCGGGCTCCCACCGGGAGCCGGTAATGAGGCCGACAAGGCCGAGAAGGCCAAGGCCGACGAGCCGGAGGAGGTCGAGGGGAGCGAGGGGGGAGAGGGGGGCGAGGTCGCCGGCGGGGATCGTGTCGCGGAAGCGCACGGGCACACGCCGACCGTCCGTCGTGACGACGACGGCGACGAGCTCGCGGCTCTCGTTCGACAGGTCCACGCTTCTTCTCCCGGTTGGGCGGTTCGCGGAGTCTAGACGACGTTCGTGTCGCTGTCCACCCATGCCGATGGTCCCGGTGGAGCGGCGGACCCCCTCCGGGCCGCTGTCGGCTCCTTCGGGGCCCCGTCGGGCCGCTTCGGGACCCGTCGGGCTCCTTCGGCGCCGGATCCATCTCTCCGGGGCATGGTTTCGCGCCCGGCCCGCGTCGGCGCCGGCTGCCGACCCCCTCCGGGCCGCTTCGAGGCCTCCTGGAGGCCCCTTCGGCGTCGGATCCATCTCCCGCGGGCATGGATTCGCGCCCAGCATGGCGTCGGCGCTACCGAAAGGGGCCCGGAAGGCGCCTTCGTCCACTCCTGGCGCTGCAGCTATGCCTGGGAGCAATGGAGTCGCGCGTAACTCCCCGGTGACCGCCGGTGAACCGCGCTCTGGTCTCATGTGCGCATGGCCACCCGGAGAACAACCACCACACGGCGACCGACCGCCCCGCGCCGTTCCCCCGCCGCCCTGCGCGAGCAGCGCGACCTGCGCCGCGCTGTCGGGCTGGAGATCCGCCGGGCACGTGAGGACGCCGGGGTGAGTCAGGCCCGGCTCGCGGCTGAGGCCGGCATCAGTCAGGGCCACCTGAGCCGTATCGAGGCAGGCGAGGTGGAAGCCAGCATGGCGATCCTCGCCGCCATCGCCCGGGCCCTCGGCGGAAGGCTGCGCATCAGGATCGAGCCCGGCTCCGGTCCGGCCATCCGCGACCACATCCAGGCTGCGATGCTGCAGGCGCTGCTTCCCCTCATCGACGTCCGCTGGGCGCGCTTCCTGGAAGTGCCCGTCCACCGTCCGGTGCGCGGCATGATCGACCTGGTCCTCGCCGACCAGCCGGCGAACCTTCTCGTCGCGACCGAGCTGCAGTCGCAGATCCGCCGGCTGGAGCAGCAGCTCCGCTGGGCGATGGAGAAGGCCGAGGCGCTGCGCAACCTGCCCGACCTCGCGCCACAGGGCGCGGGCGATCCGCCCACGATCTCGCGGCTGCTGGTGCTCCGCTCGACCCCGGCGACGCGCGCCCTGGAGGCCACGTACGGTCACGTCCTCGCGGCCGCCTACCCGGCCACCGCACACGAGGTCCTGGCCGCGCTGACCGGGACCGCGCCCTGGCCGGGTGCCGGGATCCTGTGGATGACCGTCGAGGGAGGCGGGGCCCACCTCATCGAGCGCCGGCCACGACGCCCTGTCCGTTAACCGACAGCTGAGCGGGGCCGCATACGCCCTAAACTCCCCGGCATGGCCACGTGCGCGTCCTGTGGTGGCACGAACCCGGAAGGCTTCCGCTTCTGCGGCAGCTGCGGCGCGGCGCTGGGCGCCGCGCCCGGTGCCGGGCAAGCGCGCGAGGTCCGCAAGACCGTCACGATCCTCTTCAGCGACGTCACCGGCTCCACCGCCATCGGGGAGCATCTCGACCCGGAATCGATGCGCCGGATCCTCGGCCGCACGTTCGCGTCGGTGAAGGAGATCCTGGAGCGCCACGGCGGCACGGTGGAGAAGTTCATCGGCGACGCGGTGATGGCCGTCTTCGGCGTGCCCGCGGTCCACGAGGACGATGCCCTCCGCGCCGTGCGCGCGGCCGCCGAGATGCGCACGGCGCTGGCCGCCGCCAACGACGGGCTGCAGCGTGACCACGGCGTGCGCATCGAGCTGCGCACCGGCATCAACACCGGCGAGGTGGTGGCCGGTGACCCCTCCGCCGGCCAGGCCTTCGTAACTGGCGACGCGGTGAACGTGGCGGCGCGCCTCGAACAGGCGGCCCAACCCGGCGAGATCCTGCTGGGCGACGCCACGTTCCGCCTCGTGCGCGACGCGATCGATGCGCAACCCGCGGGCGAGCTCGACCTCAAGGGCAAGGCGCTCCCCGTGCGAGCGCATCGCCTGCTCGCGGTGGACCCGGACGCCCCGGCCCACCAGCGCCGCCTGGACGCCCCGCTCGTGGGCCGCGTCAGGGAGCTCCGCCTGCTGGCGCAGGCGTTCGAGCGCGTCGCCACCGACCGCGCCTGCCAGCTGTTCACGATCCTCGGCACGGCGGGCGTGGGCAAGAGCCGGCTCGTGCTGGCCTTCCTCGAGCAGGAGGCCGCCGAGGCGACGATCCTGCGCGGTCGGTGCCTGCCCTACGGCCAGAACATCACGTTCTGGCCGATCGGCGAGATCGTCCGCGCCGCCGCCGGGATCGCGCCGGCCGATCCGCCGACGGCCGCCCGGGCCAGGCTCCGCGCGCTGGTCGAGGGGGACCCGGACGCCGACCTCATCGCCGAGCGGATCTCGCAGGCGCTCTCCCTCGACGAAGCGGAGGCGCCGGTCGAGGAGACGTTCTGGGCCGTGCGCAAGCTCCTCGAGGCCCTGGCGCGCGAGCGGCCCCTCGTGATCGTCATCGACGACCTCCATTGGGCGGCGCCCACGCTGCTCGAGCTCATCGAGCACACGGCCGACTGGACGCGCGACTCGCCGATCCTCCTGCTGGGCCTGAGCCGGCCCGAGCTCCTCGACGCCCGCCCCGGCTGGGGCGGTGGGAAGCTGAACGCGACGACGATCCTCATCGAGCCGCTCAGTGGGGTCGAATGCGAGGGCCTCGTCGAGCAGCTCCTCGGCCAGGCCGACCTCGACCCCGCCATCCGCCGCCGCATCAGCGACGCCGCCGAGGGTAACCCCCTGTTCGTCGAGGAGCTCGTCTCCATGCTCATCGACGACGGCGCCCTGCGGCGCGGTGACGACGGGCGCTGGGCGCCCATCGGCGACCTCGCCCGCGTGACCGTCCCGCCCACGATCTCGGCGCTCATCGCCGCCCGCCTCGACCGCCTCTCTCCAGCCGACCGCGCCATCGTCGAGCGCGGCGCCGTGGTGGGCAAGGTCTTCTGGCGCGGCGCCGTCGCGGAGCTCCTGCCAGCGGAGCAGCGCGACGCGCTCGGGGAACGGCTCTCGGCACTCATCCGCCGCGAGCTGATCCGGCCCGACCGAACGACCACCCTCGGCGACGATGGCTATCGCTTCCGCCACCTGCTCATCCGCGACGCGGCGTACGACGGGCTCTCGAAGGAGGTGCGCGCCGACCTTCATCGCCGCCTGGCCGGCTGGCTGGAAGGGGTGGCCGGAGGACGCCTGGCCGAGTACCAGGAGATCGTTGGCTACCACCTCGAGCAGGCCCACGGCTACCGGGTGCAGCTGGGCCCCGTGGATGGCGAGTATGAAGACGCCGCGCTCCGCGGGGCCGGCCACCTGGCCGCGGCGGGGCGTCGGGCCCTGGCGCGCGGCGATCTGCCCGCCGCCGTGGGACTCCTCGATCGGGCCACGGCGCTGCTGCCTCCGGAGGCGACTGGGAGGGCGGGCCTCCTGGCCGCGCTCGGTTCCGCGCTCACCGAGCAGGGCGAGTTCGGGCGCGCCGCGGCTGTCTTCGAAGGGGCCGCCAAAGCGGCCGAGTCGGCCGGCGACGAAGATCAGAGCTACACGTCGCTCACCCGCCTGCACCTTTTCTTCTTCACCGACCCGGCGGGGGTCTCCGAGGCCACGCAAAGGGAAGTGGAACGGCTCATCCCCCTCTTCGAGGCGCGGGACGATCACCTTGGGCTGGCCAAGGCCCGCCGGCGACTGGCCATGGTCTATCGCACGCGGCGCGACGTCCGGAGCATGGAGCAGGAGCTGGAGCAGGCGATCGAGCACGCCCGAGCCGCGGGCGACGCGCGCGAGGAGGCCCGCAGCCTCGGGCTCCTGGCGACCGCCGGCCTGCTCGGCCCGACCCCCGTGCCCGATGCGATCGAGCGCTGTCGCCGTATCCGCGCCGAGGCCGCCGGCAACCGCACAGTCGAGCGGGCCGTGCTGCTCGCCCTGGCCGGGCTGGAGGCCATGGCGGGCGAGACCGAGGCCGCGCAGGGCCACCTCGAGGAGCACCGGCGCCTGTGCGCCGAGATGGGCCTGCGCCTCGATGCCGCCGAGGGCGCCATCACGGCCGGCTTCGCGGCGCTCCTCGTCGACGACGCCGAGACGGCGGAACGGCACCTCGGCGGCGCCGTCGCCGACCTCCAGGCGATGGGCGAGCGCGCCAATCTCGCCACGGCAGCAGGGCTCCTGGGCGAGGCACGCGTCCGCCTCGGCCGTCTGGACGAGGCGGTCACGGCGACCCGCGTGGCGGAGGCCGCCGCCGCCCCTGACGATCTGGGCGCACAGGCCACATGGCGGATGGCACGTGCCCGAGCGCTGCTACGGCAGAACGGGTCGGACGACGCCCGCCGCTTGGCCGACGAGGCGGCACGTCTGGCCGGCCAGACCGACTCGTACCAGCTGCGCGGCGAGGCGTACCTCGTGCTCGCGGAGATGGACGAGGCGCGCGGCGAACGACTTATGGCCAGGACGGCGATGGAGAAGGCGATCGCGGCGTTCGAGCGGAAAGGCAGCACGGTCTCGCTCGAAGGCGCCAGACGGCGGCTCGCCACGCTCGTGGACGCCGCCCAACCGGAGACGACCCGGTGAGCACGAAGCTCATCACGATCACCGCCGCTGGGACCACCGACCGTGGACGTGTCCGCCCCACGAACGAGGACGCCTTCGCGGTCGCGCCGCCGCTCTACGTCGTGGCCGACGGGATGGGCGGCCACCGTGGCGGCGAGGTGGCGGCGCGGCTCGCGGTCACGACGATCGCCCTGCGCGCGCCCGAGCTGGCCGCCGCGGACGGCGACGCACTGGCCGCCGCACTCCGCGAAGCGAACCGGATCATCCTCGACGCGGCCGGGGAGGACGACGCCCTGCGCGGCATGGCCACGACCTGCACGGCGGCCCTCGTGCGCGGCCGTGTCGCGCGCATCGCCCACGTCGGGGACTCGCGCGCCTACCTGTGGCGGGCCGGCACGCTCACCCAGCTGACCGCGGACCACAGCGTCGTCGCCGAGCTGGTGCGCGAGGGCTACCTGTCGCCGGAAGAGGCGGCACACCACCCACGCCGCAACGTCATCCTGCGCGCCCTCGGCCACGTGCCGGACCTCGACGTCGACTCCGCCGAGGTCGTGCTCGACGCCGGTGATCGCCTCCTGCTCTGCTCGGACGGCCTGACCAACGAGCTCGACGACGGCGAGATCGCAGACGTCCTTGGCGCCGACGCCCACGCGCAAGGGACCGCGGACCGTCTCGTGGGGCTGGCCAACGCCGCGGGCGGGGCCGACAATGTCACGGTCATCGTCATCGATGTTCGCAGCCTGACGGCCTAGGGGGTCCACGCTCCATGACTGGCCGCCCCGATCCGCGCCTCGGCACCGACCTTGGTCCCTATCGGATCGAGGCCGTCATCGGCCGGGGCGGCATGGGCGTCGTGTACCTGGCCACGCACACGGGGCTCGACCGCCGTGTCGCGCTCAAGCTCCTCTCGCCCGACTACGCGGAGGACGAGGCCTTCCGGGCCCGCTTCCTGCGGGAGTCGAAGCTGGCGGCGGCCATCGACCATCCCAACATCATCCCCATCTACGACGCGGGCGAGATCGAGGGCACGTATTACCTCGCCATGCGCTACGTGGACGGCATCGATCTCGAGAACCGGCTCCGCTCGGGGCCCCTGGAGCCGAGGGAAGTGGTCCATCTCCTGGCGCAGGTGGCCTCCGCCCTCGACGCCGCGGCCGAGGCCGGGCTCGTCCATCGGGACGTGAAGCCCGCCAACGTCCTCATCGCCTCGGGCAAGGGCGTCGATCGCGCCGACCACGCCTATCTCACGGACTTCGGGCTGACCAAGCACCGCGGCTCGGAGACGGGCCTAACCCGCACCGGCTCGTTCCTGGGCACCCTCGAGTACATCGCGCCCGAGCAGATCGAGGGCAAGCCGGTGGACGGGCGCGTGGATCAGTACGCCCTCGCAGCCATCGCGGTGGGATGTCTCACGGGCCAGCCGCCCTTCCCGCGCGACTCCGACATCGCGATCATCAATGCGCATCTCCGCGATGCCCCGCCCTCGCTCCATGAACGTCGCATCGAGCTCCCGGCGGCGGTCGACGCGGTCATCGCGCGGGGCCTGGCGAAGAAGCCGGACGACCGCTACCCCGACTGCAAGGCCTTCGTCGACGACCTGCGGGCGGCCCTCGGGGTGAGTGCGACGCAGCCACGAGCCCGGCCGCCGAGCTCAACGACGCGACGGCGCATCGTCCTCGGCACGGTCGCCCTGGCCGCCATCCTCCTCGTCGCCGGCGGGGTCTGGCTCGCGGCCGGCGGTGCGGGGCCCGGAACTAGTCCGTCGCCCAGTCCGACCACCGTCGCCGCCGCCTCGTCCACGCCGCTGCCGAGCCCAACCGAGGACGTTTACCCGAACGCGGCCGAAACGGCGCTCCTCACTGGGCTGCCGTCGGACCTTGCGGCCACCTGCGAGCGAGGATCCTACGACCCCATAGCCCCCGTGGTCGGGGAGGCGAGCTGGGCGAAGTATCCGGTGGCCAGTCTGCGGTGCCTGCCCAGCGCCGCTACAGGCGCCAGCGAAGTCCTGGTGCGCAGTTTCTCTCCGACCGTCTTCGCCACGACAGACACGGTCGTGGAGTACCTGGCCGGCCGTCAGCGTGCACCGGACGGGGAGTGCGCCGCGTCCCTGAAGGCGCACGGTCGCTGGGCCGTCGGAGGCAAAGACGAGGGCGCGATCCTGTGCTATGTGGACGGAGACTCGGGCGACGCCATCCTGTATTGGAGCTACCTGGATCGGGAGGTCCTGGTCAGAGCCACCAACCAACGCGGCGATTCGGCCGCTCTGTATGCCTACTTCCAGCAGGTCGCCCGGTTCATCTCCCCATGACCGGCCGTCCCGATCCTCGCCTCGGCTCCGACCTTGGCCCGTACCACATCGAGGCCGTCCTCGGCCGCGGCGGCATGGGCGTCGTCTATCTCGCCCAGCAGGTGCGGCTCGGGCGCAAGGTCGCGCTCAAGATCGTCGCTCCCGAGTACAGCGACGACGTGCGCCTCCGCGCGCGCTTCATCCGCGAGTCGCAGATGGCGGCGGCCATCGATCACCCGAACATCCTGCCCATCTACGAGGCGGATGAAGCCGACAGCGTGCTCTTCATCGCCATGCGCCTGGTCGAAGGCGCCGACCTCGCCAGTCGACTCGGCGCCGGGCCGCTCGAGCCCAGGCAGGCGATCCAGGTCCTCGCGCAGGTGGCCGCCGCCCTCGATGCCGCGCATACGCGCGGGCTCATCCACCGCGATGTCAAACCGGCCAACGTGCTGATCGCGCCCGGCTCGAGCGCCGACGGCGGGGATCACGTGTACCTCACCGACTTCGGGCTGACGAAGCGCGGTGGCTCGGAGTCGAGCCTGACGGCGGTCGGTGCCTTCGCCGGGACCCTGGCCTACATCGCGCCCGAGCAGGTGGAAGGCCGCGAGGTCGATGGCAGGGCGGACCAGTACTCGCTCGCCTGCGTGGCCTTCGAGTGCCTAACGGGTACGGTCCCGTTCGAACGGGAGTCGGACATCGCGGTGGCGATGGCCCAACTGCGTGATGCTCCGCCCTCCGCGCAGGAGCTCCGACCCGAGCTGCCGAGCCGCGTCGATGCCGTGCTCGCCCGCGGCATGGCCAAAGCGCCGGACGACCGCTACGCGAGCTGCGTGGCCTTCGTCGCCGATCTGCGCGGCGCGCTGGACATCTCTGCCACGGCGCCGCAGCCGATCCCGGTGGCGGGAGCGCGACGCTCGCGACGCGTGCCGATGGCCATCGGGGCCGGGGCCCTCCTGATCATCGTGGCCGCGGGCGTCCTGCTCGGTTCCGGCGCCTTCGGACCCGGCGCGACCCCATCGCCCAGCGCAAGTGGGGCGGCCATCGCCTCGTCCACGCCGCTCCCGAGCCCCACCGAGGACGTCTTCCCGAACCAGGCCGAGGCGGCGCTTCTCGACGCTCTGCCCGACGATGTGGCCGCGACGTGCGAGCGGGGTCCCTACAACCTCGTCGAGTGGGAGAGTGGAAGGGGTGTGACGCCGATCGCGAGCCTCAGTTGCCCACAGGACATCTCGTCGGGCGCCAATGCCTTCCTCGTCCGCCAGTTCACGTTCACGGGCCTGAGCGCAGGAGCGACCGGCTTCACGACCGAGTCAGCGATCTCGAACATCGTGCAAGGACGCCAGATCCGGCCGGGTGACTGCGCAACGTCGACACGGGCCGGCGGGCGATGGGAGCTCGCCGACGAGGACATGGGGGCGATCGTCTGCTTCACCGAAGTGCAGACCGGCGATGCGGTCGTGTACTGGTCGTACAAGGACGATGCCATCCTGGTCAAGGCGACGAACCAGCGTGGCGACTCGGCTGCCCTCTACGCCTTCTTCGAGAAGATCGCCCTGTTCATCGCACCTTGACGCTCCGTCCCGACTCCCGCCTCGGCACCACCCTCGGTCCGTACCGGATCGAGGCCGTCCTCGGACGCGGCGGCATGGGCGTGGTGTACCTCGCGGAGCAGCGCGAGCTGGGGCGCAAGGTGGCGCTGAAGCTGCTGCCCGACGAGTTGGCCCACGACGCCGACTTCCGGGCCCGCTTCGAGCGCGAGTCCCGGCTCGCGGCGGCGATCGACCACCCCAACGTCATCCCCCTCTACGAGGCCGGCGAGGTCGAGGGCACGTTGTTCCTGGCCATGCGCTACGTGGACGGGGTGGACCTCGCCACGCGCCTGCGCGAGGGGATGCTCCCCAGCGCCGTGGGCATCGAGATCCTGACCCAGGTGGCCGGCGCCCTGGATGCCGCCCATGCCCGGGGCCTCGTGCACCGCGACGTGAAGCCGGGCAACGTGCTGCTCGACCGGGCCGGCGGCGATGATCGCCCGCACGCCTACCTGACCGACTTCGGGTTGACCAAGCAGGCCGGTTCCGAGTCCGGCCTCACCCGCGCGGGCGCGTTCCTGGGCACGCCCTCCTACATGGCGCCCGAGCAGGTCGACGGCACCGATGTGGACGCCCGTGCCGACCAGTACGCGCTCGCCTGCATGGCCTTCGAGTGCCTCACCGGGCAGGTGCCGTTCAAGCGCGAGAAGGAGGTCGCTGTCGCGCTCGCGCACCTCAAGGACCCGGTGCCCTCCGCGGTCGCGCTGCGGCCAGAGCTGCCGGCAGCGGTGGACACGGTCCTCGCGACGGCGATGGCCAAGGACCGGGCCGCCCGCTACCCGACCTGCGACGCCTTCGCCGCCGACCTGCGCACCGCGCTCGGTGGCGGACCGGTGGTCGCGCGGCCGGTGCGCGACCCGCAGGTCCGTCGGCGCCCCCTCGCCATCGCCGCCGTCGTCGGGATCGGGCTCGTCGCCGTCGTCGGTCTGGCCCTGGCGTCGGCCCTCGGTGGCTCGGGGTCGGGCGCGCCATCGCCGTCTCCATCGGCGCCGGTGGCTGTCGTGTCTCCACCCGCTGAGCCGACCCCGACGCCGACGCCCGATCCATCGATCTACCCGAACGTCGACGAGCAGGGCGTCCTCGCTCTGCTGCCGTCTGCGTTACGGGACACGTGCGTGCGGGGCGGTGGCCGTGCCGACACCGCGCTGGCCGGCTGGGAAGGGCGCATCCCGACCGTCTTCGTGGGCGATCCGCCGGTGCCGGGCGGGTTCTGGGACGTCCAGCCGCCCCCGCCGAAGGTGAGCCTGGCCTGCACACCCGTCGACGGCGCCACCGCCGTCTACGTCCAGACGTTCCCCCCTGAAGGCGGCACTGTCGACCCGGCCTCGGTTGCCGACACGTCCATCGCCGATCTCGCGGCGCGCTACAAGCTCCCCGAGGGCGACTGCACCGACGGCCAGGCAGCCTCGGGCGATTGGTCGATCGGCGGCAGCTCGCTGCCGAGCGGATACGTCGCCTGCCTCCCGAAGAGCAGCTTCGACGAGCATGCCTGGATCTACTGGACCTTTGATCGCGGGCGTGTCCTTGCCTTCGCGACGCGGGCAGACGCCGACTACGACGCCCTGTACCGCTGGTGGAAGAACCTGGTCCTGTTCCTCGAGTAGGCGGACGCTCCTGGCGCCGGGGCCATGCCCCACGGGCATGGTTTCACGCCCAGCCCCGGCCCCGGGCCCGTCGGCGCCGGCTGCGGGCGCTCTTGGCGCCGGGGCCATGTCCCACGGGCATGGCTTCGCGCCCAACACCGGCCCCGGGCCCGTCGGCGCCGGCTGCGGGTCCTCCTGGCGCCGGGGCCATGCCCCACGGGAATGGATCCCCGGGCATGGGCTGCGAGCGCGGCGCGACCGGCGGGCCAAACTCAGTGCCGCGCCCCCTGGGCCGGCGAAGGCCCATGGCCTCGACGTCCGAGCGGCCACCACGAGAGATCGCCCAGCAGCGCCGCGATGGCCGGCACGAGCAGGCTGCGCACGATGAACGTGTCGATGAGCACGCCCAGCGAAACGATCACGCCGACCTGGACGAGGACGAGCAGCGGCGACATGGTCAGGGCGGCAAAGGTTCCGGCCAGGATGACGCCGGCCGAGGTGATCACGGCACCGGTCCTCGCCGAGGCGAGGCGGATCCCCTCCCGCAGCTCGCGGCCTTCGCTTTCCTCCCGGACCCGGCTCATGAGGAAGATGTTGTAGTCGGAGCCGAGCGCGACGAGCAGCACGAAGACCATGAGCGGGATGAAGTAGTTCACGCCGGGCTGGCCGAGCAGGCCCTGGAAGATCCAGCTCGCCAGGCCCATGCTCGTGCCATACGAGAGCAGCACCGTCAGGACCAGGTAGATCGGCGCCACCACGCTGCGCAGCAGCAAGGCGAGGACCAGCAGGATCCCCGCCAGCGTGATGACCGAGACCCGACTGAAGTCGCCGTTGATCGTGTCCGAGACGTCGGCGAACTCGGCGATCGCCCCGCCCATGACCGCCCGCGAGACCCCGGCCTCGGGCGTCGCGAGGGCGTCGCGGAGGCGGCCGACCGTCTCGAAGGAGGCGGCCGAATACGGCTCCTCGCTCGTCACGACGTACAGCCTCACGGTCGACGCATCCGCCGAGACGTACGTCCCCAGTGCCGCACGTGCCGACTCGCCCCCGACGCCCGGCAGTGAGGTTGGCAAGAAGAGGTCGTCCGGGCGTCCACGGAATGTCGCCGCCAGCGCATCGAGCCCCGAGGCCAGACGGGGTCCAGCCACGGTCAGGGCCCCCAGCGCCTCGGAGGGCGGGGTCGACGGGGCGGCCGCGATGGCCGTCGCGGCAGCTCGCACCGCCGCCAGGTCGACCACCACCCGACGCCAACCGGCGGTCTCGGCCACATCCGGGAACGCCAGCGCGACGGCGTCCAGGTAGTCGGCCGTGGCGCCCAGCCGGCCGTTCGTCTCGGCCCCGACGAGCTGCGCGATGGCGGCGCGGAGATCGGCTCCAGGGGCAAGCTCGAACCCCGCCGCGATCTCCGCCAGCCGTTCCGACGGCCGCATCCCGGCCGGCACCGCGCCGTCACCCGTGGGGGTGATCAGGCTGCGCACGGTGCCCACCCCGTCGATGGCGGCGAGCCGCGTCGCCGTCCGCTCGACCAGCGCCAGGCCGGCGGGCGCGGCCGGGTCGATCCCGGGGGTCAGCTCGAACAGCACCGTGATCGGCAACAGCTGACCGCGGTCGAGGTGCGCCGCGACCATGTCGTAGCCCTGACGCGCCTCGGCATCGCGCGGCAATTCGGCGATGACGTCGAAGCTCGAGCGGAGCCCCTGCACGCCGGCCATAGGCAGCGCCAGCGCGATGAGGACGGCCGCCGCGACCCAGCCGGGTCGGGCGGTGATCCACCCCGCGACCCGCCCCCACACCCCATCGGCCCGGGAGGCCGCCGCTCCACCCGCGAACCGGACCCTCCGCGGCCAGAAGATCCGATCCCCGGCGATGCCCAGCAGCGCGGGCGAGAGCGTCAGGCCGACGACCAGCGTGACCACGATCGTGACCGCGAGCGCCGGTCCGATCCAGCTCACGAGGCCGAAGCGGGCCACGGCCATCGACCCGAGGCCGACGACCACGGTGGCCGCGCTGGCGGTGATGACGGCGCCGATCCGCCCGACCGTGGCCGCCCCGGCCTGCCGCCAGTCGCCCCGCGCCAGCTCCTCGCGGAAGCGCGAGATGAGGAAGATCGTGTAGTCGGTGCCCACGCCGAAGACGAGCACGACGAGCATCGAGTCGACCAGCGAGGGGATCTTCCACCCCGCCTGGGCGAGCACGCCCAGGATGCCGCGCGAGACCAGGAACGCGACGCCGATCGTGACCAGCGGCACGAGCGCGGTGACCGGGGAGCGGTAGATGAGCAGCAGGATGACGATGACCAGGACGAGGGTGACGAGCGTCGTGCGATCGGTGCCCTCCGCGACCGCGGCGAGGTAGTCGCGGCCGAGGCCGGCCGGCCCGGTCACGTCGACCCGCAGCCCCGCCGGCAGCGTCCCGTCGATCCGCTCGCGGATGGCGTCCACCGCGTCGTTCGCGCTGCGCTGGAAGGGCGCCACCGACAGCTGGACCTGCGCCAGCTCGACCACGCCGTCCGCGCTTCGGAACAGCGACGCCAGCTCCGGGCGCCGGTCCGCCGACTGGACACCGGCCACCACGTCGTGGACGGCCGATGGTGCCGACGGCCCCAGGATCCAGTCCCCGAGCGAACCGAGATAGGCGCGGTCGGCCTCGCTCAGCCCGCCCGGACGAGAGGCGACGAGGGTCGCCATCCCCGAGGAGGCGTCGGCGGGGAAGGCGGTCGCGAGCAGATCGCGGGCCTGCATCGATTCGACGTCGCGCGGCAGGAAGCTCGTCTCGTCGGCCGTCCCGACGTCTTCGAGCGATGGCGCCAGCAGGTACGCCGCGGCGGCCGCCGCGATCCAGGCCACGAGGAGTGCGAAGCGCAGCCGGATGACCAGGTGGCCGAGCCGTTCGAACATCGGGAACCTCCCGGAGCCAGGCACGTGCGACCGGGCCGGGGACGCGGCGGCGGTCGCCGGCGGCCACAGCAGACAGCGGGGGCAGCCGGCGGACAAGTGCCGGTGGGCCCGAAGGTGGGCTGGGCCGCTATGACCACCCGTCATGCGCCCAGGAGCGAGCGCCTCAGGCTGCTGCCCGACGAGCCGGCCCCGGACGTGGCCTCTCCGGCCCGTTTCGAACGCGAGCCGAGCGGCGGACAAACCACAAGGCGCAGAACAGCGTCGGCACCAGCCAGAACCAGCCACCCGGGTCGGCGGGACCGGCCGCGATGCCCGTGGGCCGGATGCGGATGAGCGGCAGCCCGGCGCCCATCGCCCCGACGGCCTCGTCCGACGCGGACGAGACGTCGCCCACGATCCGTTCGCCGAGCACGCCCATGCTCCGGACCAGGTGGCGGAAGCCGTGAGCGAAGGCGGCGGGCTCGGTCACGATCTCGGCCGTGCCGGCGAACGCGGACCCGTTCGCGAGCACGACCTCCACGCCGGCATCGGCGAGGATGTTGCGGTACCAGTGGGTCCGGGCACCGAAGCCCGCACAGCACCACACGGACCCATCGAGGATCGCGTAGCCGAGCGGCGTCTCGCGCAGCAGGCCGGTCTTCCGGCCTCTCGTCCGCAGGATCATCAGCGAGCCGGTCAGCGGGGTGCTCATCAAGGGACCGAGGCCCGCCCGCAGCAGGGGCAGGGCGAGATAGCGGTTGGCCACGCCCAGGCCCCGGTACAGCGGCTCGAGCAGCCCGGTGAGGCGCGGGCCGTAGGGCAGGTCGCCGAAGCGGGCGGACGTCGAGGCGCTCACGAGGCCACGGTCTCGCCGCGCACGGGGATGGGCAAGTGCCGGTTGGACCCGATCCTCAGCGCAACCGGTATGACCACCGGTCATGCCAAGACGCGGAGTCGTGCTGCGTTGCCTGACGATGACCCTTCATTGCGAGGCAGGCACGCTCGGATCCGGGCGCTCGCATGACCGCCGGTCATACGCACGGGGAGACCACCGGTCATACGCCCGGGAACGAGCGCCTCTGCTACCCTTTCGGCTCCCATGAGCCAGCCCGACGCGCGACTGCGCACCCTCTTCGAGAAGATCTGGGACGAGCACGTCGTGGCCGAGGACGCGGGCACTCCGACGCTCCTGGGCATCGACCTGCACCTGGTCCACGAGGTGACCAGCCCGCAGGCGTTCACCAGCCTGCGCGAGCGCGGCCTCAAGGTCCGCCGCCCGGGCCAGACGGTGGCCACGGCCGACCATTCGATCCCCACCCACGACCGCTCACTTCCCATCCTCGACCAGCAGGCGGCCTTCCAGGTCCAGCAGCTCGAACGCAACTGCCGGGAGTTCGGGATCCCCATCTACGGCATCGGCTCCGCCCACCAGGGCATCGTCCATGTCATCGGGCCGGAGCTGGGCCTGACGCAGCCGGGCATGACCATCGTCTGCGGCGACTCGCACACGGCCACCCACGGCGCCTTCGGGGCATTGGCTTTTGGCATCGGCACCAGCGAGGTCGAGATGGTCCTCGCCACGCAGACCCTGCTCCAGCGCCGACCGAAGACCTACGAGGTGCGCGTGGACGGCCGACTCCGCCCGGGCGTCAGCGCCAAGGACGTCATCCTCGCCCTCATCGCCCGCATCGGCATCGGCGGCGGCACGGGGCACGTCTTCGAGTACACCGGCGAGGCCATCCGCGCCCTTTCGATGGAGGAGCGCATGACCGTCTGCAACATGAGCATCGAGGCCGGGGCCCGGGCCGGGCTCATCGCGCCGGACGACACCACCTTCGAGTACGTCCACGGCCGACGGCACGCGCCGCAGGGCGCCGCCTGGGACGCCGCGCTCGAGCGCTGGCGCCGGCTGCCGACCGACGACGGGGCGACCTACGACGCCTCGATCACGCTGGCGGCCGGCGACCTCGAGCCGATGGTCACGTACGGCACGAACCCGGGCATGGGCATCCCCATCACCGGCCGCGTCCCCTCCCCCGACGAGCTGCCCGATCCCGCCCACCAGCGGGCGCTCGAGAAGGCGCTGGCCTACATGGACCTCCGGCCCGGCCAGCCGCTGCTGGGCCAGAAGCTCGATGTCGTCTTCATCGGCTCCTGCACGAACAGCCGCATCAGCGACCTGCGCCAGGCCGCGGCGGTCCTCCAGGGCCGGCACGTCGCCGACGGGCTCAGGGTCATGGTCGTGCCGGGCTCGCAGCAGGTGAAGGCGCAGGCCGAACAGGAGGGGCTGGACGACGTCTTCCGCGCCGCCGGCGCCGAGTGGCGCGAGGCCGGCTGCTCGATGTGTATCGCCATGAACGGCGACCAGCTCTCGCCCGGTCAGTACGCCATCTCGACCAGCAACCGCAACTTCGAGGGCCGCCAGGGCAAGGGCGGCCGCACGTTCCTGGCCTCGCCGCTGACCGCGGCCGCCTCTGCGCTGAGCGGCGTCATCAGCGACCCGCGCTCGGCGATGAAGGCCGCGTCATGAGCGAGCCGTTCGAGTCGTTCACGAGCCGCGTCATCCCGTTCCCCGCCGAGAACGTGGACACGGACCAGATCATCCCTGCCCGGTTCCTCAAGACGACCGACCGCTGGGGCCTCTCCGAGGCGCTCTTCGCCGACTGGCGCTTCACCGACGACGGTGAGCCGAACCCCGACTTCGTGCTGAACCGGCGCGAGATACAGGGCCGGCGCATCCTCGTCGCGGGGGACAACTTCGGCTGCGGGTCGTCGCGCGAGCATGCTCCCTGGGCGCTGACCGCCTGGGGCATCCGGGCCATCCTCTCGACCTCGTTCGCGGACATCTTCCGCTCCAACGCCCTGAAGAACGGCCTGCTGCCGATCGTCGTCGAGTCCGAGCGGCACCGGCAGCTCCTGGCCATGGTCGCCGCCGAGCCGGATGCGGAGCTGACCGTGGACCTCGAGGCACAGGTCGTGCACCTGCCCGGCGACGAGGACCTGCCCTTCGACGTCGACCCCTTCGCCAAGCGCATGTTGCTGGAAGGGACCGATGAGATCGGCTACGTGCTCGGGCGCGAGGCCGCCATCGCGGCCTACGAGGCGGCACACCCACCACGCGTGGACACGCTCGCCTAGCGTCGTCAACGAGTGACCCGCGCCCGCTTGCGGTAGGCTCGCTCCGACCCATCGCAGCAGGAGCCCCACCGCGCATGAGCAAGCAATACCCCGCGCCGCCGCCCCTGGCCATCGACGCCGCCAAGCGCTACACGGCCACGCTCGAGACGAGCGCCGGCACGATGACCGCCGAGTTGCTGCCCGGCGAGGCGCCGCTGACGGTGAACAACTTCGTCTTCCTCGCGGGCGAGGGCTTCTACGACGGGGTCGTCTTCCACCGCGTCATCGCCGGTTTCATGATCCAGGGCGGCGACCCCACGGGCACCGGCAGCGGCGGCCCGGGCTACCGCTTCCGCGACGAGCCGGTGCGGCTGGGGTACAAGCGGGGCACGCTGGCCATGGCCAACGCCGGCCCGAACACGAACGGCAGCCAGTTCTTCATCATGCACGCCGACTACGGGCTGCCGCCGAACTACACGATCTTCGGGCGCCTGACCGCGGGGCACGATGTGCTCGACGCCATCGCGACGGCACCGAAGGGCGCCAACGACCGGCCGCACGACCCGGTGACGATCGATACGGTAACGATCACAGAAGGCTGATCCAGGCATTCCACAGGAGCGGAACCGCCCGCCGCCGGGCCGCGTCAGGCGGCCATGAAGCCGCCGCGCACCCCCACCCTCGGATCCCTCGTCCTCCTGGTCGCCCTCATCGCCGGGGGCTGTTCGATCATCGGCCCGACCCCTTTGCCACCCGATTCGGGCGTCACTTCGCCTCCCGGTGGCGGTGGAGGAGTCGCGCCGGGTGAGCCCCGGCCGCAGCTCGTCATCCCGCGGCCGGGCCAGCTCAACGTCCACCTCGTCGCCATCACGAAGCTCACCGTCACCGTGAGCGGCCGCGCCGTCACGGTCCAGGCCGACTGGGTGAGCGGCGTCGAGCCGTGCTACGTGCTCGACTCGGTCAAGGTGACGCGAGAGGACTCGACGTTCACGGTCGCCCTCTTCGAGGGCACCAGCGACCCGAACGCGGCGTGCATCGAGATCGCCGCCTTCAAGGCCACCACCCTCCAGCTGGGCGACCTCGAGCCGGGCACGTACACCATCCAGCCCGCCCAGGGCGACGCCCGGCCGGTCGCCATCACCGTCCAGTAGGCCTGGCGCGGCTATGCTGGCCGCGTGACCATCCGCCCCGAGCGACCCGATGACGCGGCCGCCATCCGGGCGGTCCACCTCGCCGCCTTCCCGAGTCCCGCCGAGGCCGACCTCGTCGAGCTGATCCGGGCGTCGGACGGCTTCGTGCCCGACCTCTCGCTCGTGGCCGAGGACCCGGACGGGGGCATCGTGGGGCACATCCTGCTGAGCCATGTCGGCATCGCCGGCAGCCCGGACCCCGTGCTCGCCCTCGCCCCCATGGCCGTCGTGCCGGAACGTCAGCGGCAGGGCATCGGCTCCGCGCTGACGCGGGCGGCGCTCGACGCCGCGGAGGCGCGCGACGAGCCGCTCGTCATCGTCCTGGGGCACCCCTGGTTCTACCCGCGCTTCGGCTTCCGGCCGGCCTCGCGCTACGGCATCTTCCCGCCGGCCGCTACCTGGCCCGACGCCGCCTTCATGGCCAAGCCGCTCACGACCTGGCGCAGCGACCTGAAGGGCCGCGTCCTCTACCCGCCCGCCTTCGGCCGGCTCACCTGACCGACCCCGCCTCGGCGTCCCTGCCATCGGCCCGTCGATTCCGGGACCTTCGGCCCACCACAGGCGGTCCCCCGCCCGGAAATACTGACTCCGACACTCAGCGTTCCTTCCCGCGGCCATCCTGAGCCGTCCCGGGGCGTCCGGACAGAGGAAGGGCAAGGCGTCCCAGGAGGAAGAGGACATGCGGGTCACAGCCGCGAGGTGGTTCCTGCCCATCGTCGTCATCGTCAGCCTCGTCGCGGGGCTGCTCATCGGCCGCGTCAGCGGAGGGCTCGGGGGAGCCGGCAATCTCTCCCAGATCGCCGAGCAGCGCGGCCTGACCGCGGATGAGGCCGAGGGCGCCCTGAAGGCGTTCACCGCGCCCGGCAAGTACGACGAGTACGTGATGGTGTCTTCGGGCGGCCAATCCGGCAACCTCTACCTCGTCGGCGTGCCGTCGATGCGCCTGCTCAAGACGATCCCCGTCTTCACCCCGGAGTCGTGGTCGGGCTACGGCCAGGGCGCCGACTGGAGCGAGAAGATCCTCGATGAGGGCTCGAGCGACAAGCAGGCCCGCGACCTCAAGTGGGGCGACACGCACCACCCCGGCCTGTCCGAGACGAACGGCGAGTACGACGGCCGCTTCGTCTACATCAACGACCGCGCCAATGGCCGGATCGGGATGGTCGACCTGCGTGACTTCAAGCCCAAGCAGATCGTCGACCTGCCGAACATGCAGACCTCGCACGGCGGCGTGTTCGTCACCCCGAACACGGAATACGTCCACATCTCGAGCATGAGCCCGACGCCCCAGACGCCGGACGGGTATGCGCCGCTTGACCAGTACAAGGAGGAGTACCGGGGCATCTCCAGCTGGCTCTCGATCGACCAGGCCAGCGGGCGGATCGATCTCGACAAGAGCTTCCAGATCGAGCTGCCGCCCTACACCCAGGACCTGGCCGATGCCGGCAAGCTGGCCAGCGACGGCTTCGCGTTCATCGGCAGCTACAACACCGAGATGGCCACCGGCGGCAACATGGAGGGGAAGGAGTCGATCGAGCAGGGCGCCTCGGCGCGAGACTTCGACTACCTCCACATCATCGACTGGAAGAAGGCGGCCGTCGTGGCCGATGCGGGCAAGACCGAGCTGCGCAACGGGATCCGGGTCATCCCGCTCCAGACGGCGATCGACGAGGGCCTGCTCTATCTCGCGCCGGAGCCGCGCAGCCCGCACGGCGCCGACGTGAGCCCGGACGGCAACTACATCGTGGTCGGCGGCAAGCTCGACCCGAACGTGACGATCTACGACATCGAGCTGATCAAGAAGGCGATCGCGGCCAAGGACTTCGAGGGGAACGACGAGTTCGGCGTGCCGATCCTCACGTTCAAGTCGGTCGTGGCCGGCCAGGTGGAAGTGGGCCTCGGCCCGCTCCACACCCAGTTCGACGGCAAGGGCAACGGCTTCGTCAGCCTCTTCCTCGACAGTGCGGTCTCCAAGTTCACCCTGGGCCCGAAAGCGGGCATCAAGGCCGGCGAGGAGTTCAAGCTGCTCGACAACGTCAAGGTCAACTACAACATCGGCCACCTGGCCACGACCGAGGGCGACACCGTGGCCGCCGACGGCCGCTACCTGGTCGCCCTCAACAAGTGGTCGATCGACCGCTTCCCGGTGATCGGCACGCTCAAGCCCCAGAACTTCCAGCTGATCGACCTGGCCGGACCGAAGATGAAGGTCCTGGCCGACATGCCGATCGGCTTCGGCGAGCCTCACTACGTCCAGATCATCAAGCTGAGCCGCCTCACGAGCGCCATCGACGTGTACGCGCCCGGCACCGACCCGTTGACGATGGCGGCCTCGGCGGTCGCCACGACGGCCGGCAAGGAGCGCGTCGAGCGCGAGGGAAACACGGTTCACGTCTACATGACGGCCATGCGCAGCCGCTTCACGCCGGACGTGCTCCGGGTCAAGAAGGGCGATCATGTGGTCATGCACGTGACGAACATCGAACAGACGGCGGACGCCACCCACGGGTTCGCGGTCCCCGCCTACAACCTCCAGGCCAGCCTGGACCCGGGGGAGGTCGTCACCCTCGAGTTCACCGCGGACAAGACCGGCTCGTTCGCGTTCTACTGCACCGAGTTCTGCTCGGCGCTCCACCTCGAGATGCAGGGCTGGTTGCTCGTCGAGCCGTCCTGACGTCGTGACGATCATGGCCGCCGCGGCTCGTTGCCGCGGCGGCCGTACGATGCCGGCAGCGGACCGGCACCCAGCCACCACCCGTACCGGAGGAAGGTTCCATGCATCGATCCACTCGCCTGATCGCCCTGGCCGCGGCGGCCCTCGTGGCCGCGTCGCTGGCCGCCTGCGGCGGCGGCGCCACCCCGACCCCCGCACCGCCCAGCGTCTCGATCGAGGCGAGTGAGTTCGTGTTCTCGCCCGACAAGATCTCCGCGTCGGCGGGGCAGACGCTGACCATCAAGCTCGTCAACAAGGGCATCATCGAGCACGACTTCACGATCGACGCCCTGAACGTCAAGCTCCTCGTGGGCGTGGGCAAGACGGGCGAGACCACGACCCCTTCGCTCGCCGCCGGCACGTACGACTTCTACTGCGCCATCCCGGGCCACAAGGAAGCCGGCATGGTCGGCACGCTCGAGGTCAAGTGAGCGAGGCCGCGACGGCCCCCGAGGCCGCCGCATCCCCACCCGGCGGCGCGTCCTCGTGGAGCGCCCGGCTGCGCTTCCTGCGCGCGCCGTCGGTGGGTCCCATCGTCGTCCTCGTCGGCAGCGCCCTGATCGCCCTCGCCGGCGTCCTGCCGGTATGGGGCTCGCGCCTGCTGGCGCCGCAGTACCCCAAGGGCCTCTCGGTGTGGGTCTACGGCGGGCGTGCCGAGGGCGACGTCAACGAGATCAACGGACTCAACCACTACATCGGGATGCGCCCGATCGACATCGCCTCGGTGCCCGAACTCGTCCTGTGGCCGCTGGTCATCGTGGGCGCGGGCGTGCTGCTGGCGATGGCTGTCTTCTGGCCAGGCTGGGTCGGCCGGCTGGCTCTCCTCGCGCTCTGGCTCATCCCGATCGGCGTACTGGCCGACATCCAGCGCTGGCTGATCTTCTATGGATCCGAGCTGGACCCGGACGCCTCGCTCCGGCTGAAGCCCTTCGTGCCGCTGGCGATCGGGCCATCATCGGTCTGGAACTTCACCATCTGGACGTACCCGGGACCGGCGCTCATCCTCATCGCCTTCGCGGCGCTGCTGGCGATGGTCGGTCGCCGCGCCGATCCGGTCTCCCGGCGCGCCAGGGCGGTCGTTGCGGCCGTAGCCATCGGCCTCGTGATCGCGGCCACCGCGCTCTTCGTGCTCCCGGCCTCCTGGCCCAGCGCGGAGCCGGGAGGTGAAGCCCGAGCCGCACCACCCGCCGGCACGGCGAACCTGGCGGCGCTGATCGAGGGCGCAGTGGCCGGTGCGACGGTGGTCGTGCCGGCCGGTTCGTACCACGGCAACGTCGTCATCGACCGCCAGCTGACGCTCGTCGCCAGCGGCGAGGTCCTGCTTGACGGCGGCGGGCGGGGCACGGTCGTCACGATCACGGCCCCCGACGTGACGCTGCGCGGCTTCCGCGTCGCGGGCAGCGGAGGGCAGGTCGAGGAGGGGGCCGGCGTCAAGGTGCTCGCCGACCGCGTCACGCTGGAGGGCAACCGCATCGAGCGCGCCTTCACCGGCATCTCGGTCCAGCGCGCCCGGGGTGTCCGGATCGTGGACAACGAGGTGATCGGCTCCGGCCAAGTGACGGTCGGGGCGGAGCACGTCGCCGGGGGCGGCGGCACGGGCCCGAGCGTGGCGGCGAGTCCGGCCGCCGGCGCCCAGGATCCGCACGCCGGACATGCGCCCGGAGCGGGCCCGGGCGGCCAGGGCGATGGCATCTCCCTCTGGAACACGAGCGCGACGCTGATCCGGGGCAACCTCATCGAGGACGTGCGCGACGGCGTCTACCTCAACTACGCCGAGGACGTCCTGCTCGACACCAATGAGATCCGTTCCAGCCGCTACGCCGTGCACGCCATGTTCGGGTCGGACATCGTGGTCTTCGGGAACCAGCTGCGCCAGAACCTCTCCGGCCTCGTCTTCATGAACACGCAGCGGGTCGAGGCCGGGCGCAACGTCATCGTGGACAGCCGGTCGGCCGGCACGGGCTTCGGCATCGTGCTCAAGGACGTGCGTGGCGTCCGCCTCCTCGAGAACGTCGTGGCCCGCAACCGGACCGGGCTGCAGGCGGAGGGGACGCGCGACGAGCCCGACGCCGCGGGGCACGTCCTGCACAACCGCTTCGCCGCGAACGGCGTGGGCGTCGCGCTGATGGCCACGACCGACCTCGTCTTCGCCGGGAACACCTTCGACGGCAACCTGACCCAGGTGCTGGCACTCGAGCCCGGCGTCGAGCGGCACAACAGCTGGATCGACCGGGGCTTCGGCAACGACTGGAGCGACTACGCCGGGTTCGACCTCGCCGGCGACGGGATCGGCGACGTGCCCCATCTCTCGGGCGGGGCGGCCCAGCAGGTGCTCGCCGCGGCGCCCGGCCTGGAGATCTACCGCACGAGTCCCGCCCTGCACGTGCTCGAGGCGGCCCAGGCGGTCTGGGCATCCGGTCGAGCGCCGGTCGTCGAGGACGACCTGCCGCTCACCGTGGACGTGGCCCCGCCGTCGGACCTGGCGCCCGGCGCCGGATCCATGGCCGCGCCGTGGTTCGCCCTGGCCGGTGGGCTGCTCGCCGCGGCCCTCGCTACACTCCTCGTCGGTCGCGCCGTGACGTTCCGGTGGGCGCGATGAGCGCGATCGAGGCGCCGGGCCGGACGATGGAGATCGACCTGGTGACCCACGCTGAGTCGATGACCGGCACGCGGCCCCGCCTGTCGGCCCATGGTCTCGTCAAGCGCTACGGTGAGCGCGTGGCGCTCGAGGCCTCCGACTTCGAGCTGCCGCCGGCCACCATCGCCGCCATCGTCGGCCCCAACGGCTCAGGCAAGTCGACGCTGCTCGGCTGCCTCGCCCGGACCGTGCTCCACGACGGCCGGGTCTTCCTCGACGGGGAGCCGATCGAGCGGTCGGCGCCGGGACGGGTCGCCTACCTGCCGCAACGACTGCGCCTGCCGGCGACCGCGACGGTGGGCGAGGTGCTGGCGCTCTTCCGGCGCTTCGCCGGAGGCGTGGCCGATCGGGTGGCGCCACCGCCCGGCTTCGTGCCCGACGAGCGACGTCCGCTGGGCCAGCTCTCGGGCGGCCAGGCACAGCGCACGGCACTCGCGGCGACGCTCCAGGGACGACCGGATCTCGTGCTCCTCGACGAGCCCCTGGCGAACCTCGACGACGATGCGCGGGCGGCGACCATGGCGCTGCTCGCCGAGCACCGCGCCGCGGGGGCGACCATCCTCGTGGCCAGCCCCACCGCGGTGGACCTGCTGGCGGTCGTGGACCGGGTCCTGGCGCTGCGCGACGGCCGGATCGTCCACATTGGTCCCGCCGCGTCGTTCCTCGGCCGGCTGCCGCTCGTCATCTGGGTCCGCCTCGAGGCCGGAACGTCGGGGGACGACCTGTCCGGCCTGCCCGCGGCGCTGCGGTCGCGACGGGAGGGCGACTGGCTGGCGCTCGAATGCCGCGAGGAGGACGCCGTCGAGCTGCTTCGCGAGCTCGACGCACGCGGCGTCCCGGCCGCGCGGATCCGGATCGGTGGACCCGAGGACCCCACCCGCGCCTCGCCGCTCGATCGCCCATGATCGCGCTGGCAGGCTTCCACTTCCGCACCATCGCCCGTGGCCGGTCCTCACTGGTCGCGGTGATCGGCTTCGCGGTGGCCACGGGCATCGTGGCGCTGCTCGGCCTCGACTCGTTCCGGCAGCTCGGGCTCGGCGCGGTCAGTCCGGCCGCCGTGGCGGTCCTCAACCTCGCCCTGCTGCTGCCGACCGCCCTGGGGGCCCTCATCGGCGCCCTGACGGTCACGGCTGGACGCGAGACCGGCCTGCTGGCCATGATCCGTGCCCGCGGGCTCTCCATCGCCGGCCTGATCGGGGCCGCGTGGCTGGCCGTGACCGGCGTCGCCTGGCTGGCCCTGGTGGCCGGCTTCGGCCTGGCCGCCCTCGTCGTGGCGGGCAACGTGCCGCTCGGGGACATGCCCGCCTTCGTCGGATTGCTGATCGTCACGATGGCGGCCGCGGCCACCGCCTCGGCGGTCGGGGTCCTCGTCGGGACGGCCGTGCGCACCCGCCTGCAGGCGGCGCTCGTCGCCCTCGCCGCCTGGTTCGTGCTGGCGGTCGGGCTCGACCTCGTGGTCGTGGGCCTGGGCGTCTTCCTGCGCGCCGGTGAGCCGGCCCTGCTCGCCGCCGTGCTGGCGAATCCGTTGCAGGCCGCGCGCGTCCTGGCGCTGCTCCTCCTCGACGCCAGCGGCAGCGTCCTCGGACCCGTCGGCGCTTACCTGCTGATGCGCTTCGATCACCTTGGCGCCGTCGCGCTCCTGGCCGTCGACCTCGCGGCCTGGATCGGCGCACCATTGGGGGGCGCGATCCTCCTCCTGCGCCACCGCGACCTGTAGCCGCCCCCTGCCCGCCGGCCTTCGGCGGGGTGATGTAGCGGGCCACCCGTGGACCACGGCGCCGCCCCTCCGTGAGCCGCCGATGAGCGCCCGTGAAGCCGGCGGCAACCACGTCCGTGGAAACTCGGGGCATGGACGACCTGCGCCTCGGCGCCCTGGTAAGGACCCTCCGCCGGCGGCTCGGCTGGCGCCAGGTCGATCTCGCCCGGCGCGCCGGCGTGTCGCAGAGCGCCGTCTCGCGGTTGGAGACCGGCCACCTGGACGAGCTCTCGCTCTCGACGATCCGGCGCATCGCGGCGGCGCTGGAGATCACCGTCGACTTCGCTCCCCGCTGGCGTGGAGGCGAGCTCGCTCGCCTCCTCGACGAAGGCCATGCGCAGCTCGTCGAGGTCGCGGTCCGGGATCTGCGCGCCGCGACCTGGGATGTGACGGTGGAGTACACCTTCAACCATTACGGCGACCGGGGCGGCGTGGACGTGCTGGGGTGGCATCCGGCCACGCGCACACTGCTGCTCGTGGAGGTCAAGACGCGGCTGGTGGACATCCAGGAATTGCTCGGTTCGATGGACCGCAAGCGGCGGGTCGTGCCGGCGCTCATCGGCGCCGAGCGAGGCTGGCGGCCGGCCGCGGTGGCTCGCGTCCTTTTTGTCGCCGACACGACTGCGAATCGCGACGCAGTGAGCCGGCATGCGGCGACGTTTGGGGCAGCGCTCCCGGGCCGTGCCGCGGCGATCCGCGGCTGGATCGCGGCGCCGTCCGGCGCGCTGTCCGGGATCTGGTTCCGTGGTATGCCCGTGGCGGGTGGTAAGCGCCGGGCACCCGCGGCGAGACGCATTCGAGTACCCTCGCACGGGGGAGACACGCTCCACTGAGCGTCCACGGCGCGTTGCTGTGTCCGAGCGGACGAGCGCCCGGCCCCGGACCGCGCCCACGGTGCGCGTACGACCCATGGAGCGCATGCGGCGTGGGCGGTGGGGGGCGGGCGGGCGAGGGGCCACGGACAAGAGTGCGCGGCGCACTCGGGCGCAAGAACCGGCGTGCCGGCGACCGCCGCGGATGGCTCGTCTCGACCTACACTGAGCGGCAGCCAACGACGCTTCTTAAGGCTCCGCCGAGGACCAGCCGCCGATGCCCGACCGCCCTCACCCCTACGACCAGCCCAGTGACCCTGCCAAGCGCATCAGCGCGACGCTGACCGACGGCCCGGACCGAGCGCCGGCGCGGGCGATGCTCAAGGCGATCGGCTTCACCGACGAGGACCTGGCGCGGCCGATCGTGGGCGTGGCCACGACCTGGATCGAGACGATGCCCTGCAACTACAACCAGCGCCGGCTCGCGGAGTCGGTCAAGCAGGGCATTCGGGCGGCGGGCGGCACGCCCATGGAGTTCAACACGATCAGCATCAGCGACGGCGTGACGATGGGCACGCAGGGCATGAAGGCCTCGCTCGTCAGCCGCGAGGTCATCGCGGACTCGATCGAGCTGACCGCGCGCGGCCACCTCTTCGACGGGCTCGTCTGCCTCGTGGGCTGCGACAAGACGATCCCTGCCGCGGCCATGGCCCTGGCGCGCCTCGACGTCCCGGCTCTCGTCCTGTACAACGGCACGATCTATCCGGGCGTCTACAAGGGGAAGCGCGACGCCACCGTGGTCACGGTCTTCGAGGCCGTGGGCGCCTACCGGGCGGGCAAGATCACACTCGACGAGCTGTACGAGGTCGAGAACGTCTCGTGCCCCGGCCCCGGTGCCTGCGGCGGCCAGTTCACGGCCAACACGATGAGCACGGTCATGGAGTTCATGGGCCTCTCGCCGGGCGGCCTCAACGGAATCCCCGCCGAGGACCCGGCCAAGGACGAGGCCGCGCGCCGCTGCGGCGAGCTGGTCATGGACCTCGTGCGCCGCGACGTGCGCCCCTCGGCCATCGTGGACCGGCGCTCGATCGAGAACGCCATCGCGTCCGTGGCGGCGACCGGCGGCTCCACGAACGGCGTGCTGCACCTGCTGGCCATCGCCCGGGAGTTCGGCGTGCCCCTCTCCATCGACGAGTTCGGCACCATCGCCGACCGGACCCCGATCGTGGCCGACATGATGCCCGGCGGCCGCTACGCAGCCTCCGACATGTACGACGCCGGCGGGGTGGCGCTGGTCATGCGCGAGCTCCTCAAGCGCCCTGGCCTGTTGCACGGCGATGCCCCGACCGTGGACGGGAGGACCATCGCCGAGGTCGCCGCGGCCGTGAGGGAGACGCCGGGCCAGAAGGTCGTCGTGCCCCTCGAGACGCCCATCAAGCCCACCGGCGGCCTGGCCATCCTGCGCGGCTCGCTGGCGCCGGAGGGCTGCGTGGTCAAGCTGGCCGGCCACGAGCGCCGCTTCCACCGCGGTCCGGCGCGGGTGTTCGAGTCCGAGGAGGCCTGCTTCGAGGCCGTCAAGGCCCAGCGCATCGTCGCCGGCGACGTCATCGTCATCCGCTACGAGGGTCCCGCCGGCGGGCCGGGCATGCGCGAGATGCTCGGCGTCACGGCCGCACTCGTGGGCGAGGGCCTGGGCGAGAGCGTCGCGCTCCTCACCGACGGCCGCTTCTCGGGCGGCACGCACGGCCTGATGGTCGGGCACGTCGCGCCGGAGGCAGCGCTCGGCGGTCCCATCGCCCTCGTCGAGGAGGGCGACCCGATCGTCGTCGACGTCGATCGCAAGGCCCTCGACCTCGACGTCCCGGCCGAGGAGCTGCACCGCCGGGGTGCCCGCTGGAGCCCGCCACCGCCGCGGTATCGAAGCGGCGTCTTCGCCAAGTACGCCGCCCTCGTCTCCTCCGCCTCGGAGGGCGCGGTCACCGGTCCGCAGCGCTGACGATCCCGTGAGCCCCGAGGCCATCCTCACCGACGCCGAACGCCGCTTCCTCGACGGGGAGCGGCGGGCGATCCTGGCCACCACCGCGCCCGACGGTCGGGCGCGCCTCGTGCCGGTCTGCTACGTCCTCATCGACCGCTTGGACGGCATGGGCCGGCCGCTCATCTACACGCCCATCGATGAGAAGCCCAAGCGGACCGACAACCCGCACGACGTGGCACGCGTGCGCGACCTGCTGGTGCTGCCGGAGCTGAGCCTCATCGTCGATCGCTGGGACGAGGACTGGACGCGACTCGCCTGGCTGCGCCTGTACGGCTCCGGCGAGCTGCTCGAGCCCCAACCGCACGAGCGCGTGGAGCACGCCGCGGCGATCGCCGCGCTCCGCGAGCGCTACCCACAGTACGCCACGCACGACCTCGCGTCCCGGCCGATCATCCGCGTCGCCGTGCAACGCGTGGTGAGCTGGGGCGCCATCGAGTGAGGCACGCCGAGTGAGGGACGCCGAGCGCGCCTTCCACGAGCTCGTCGCTCACCTCCGGGCGCTCATCCGCCTGCCCACCGTCAACCCGCCCGGCGACGAGATCCTCGCCGCGCGCTACCTGGCCGACGTCCTGGCCGCGGCCGGCCTCGAGCCACGCGTGCTGGAGCCCTTCCCGGGTCGCGGCAACGTCATCGCGCGCCTTCGCGCCGACGGGACGGGCGGTGGACCACTGCTCCTGCTCGGCCACCTCGACGTCGTGCCCGCGCCACCCGAGCGCTGGACGCGCGACCCCTTCGGGGCCGAGGTCGCCGACGGCTACGTCTACGGCCGGGGCGCCGTGGACATGAAGTCCATGGTGGCCATGGAGCTGCAGGTCGTGCTCGGGCTGGCCGAGGAGGCCCGCGCCGCCGGCCGCGATCCCGCGCGCGAGCCCGTGCCGGGCCTCAGGCGAGACATCATCTTCGCCGGCACCGCCGACGAGGAGGCGGGCGGCTACCAAGGCATCGGCTGGATCGTCGAGAACGAGCCCGACCTCCTGCGCGCCGAGGCCTGCCTCACCGAGGCGGGGGGCGTCTCGGTCGAGCTGGGTGGCCGGCGCATCTACCCCATCGGGGTCGCGGAGAAGGGCTTCCACCGCTTCGAGATCACCGTCACGGGGACGGCCGGGCACGCCTCGATGCCGCGCGAGGACAACGCGGTCGTGCTGGCCGGGCGCATCCTCGAGCGCCTGGGCCGGCCGACACCGCGCCGCGTCACGCCGCTCATGGCGGCCGCCCTGCGCTCCGCGGCCGAAGCGCTCCCCGGCGGCGCGGCGAGCGTCGTGGAGCGGATCCTGGCCGGCGACGGCGAGGCGGACGACGCGGCTCTGGCGGCGCTCTGCGACGCGCCGACGCGCCGCGCCCTGCGCGCCCTCCTGCGCGACACGATCAGTCCCACCATCGTCCACGCCGGCGTGAAGGACAACATCATCCCCGGCTCGGCGACCATCGTCGTAGACTGCCGGACCCTGCCCGGCACGACCGCCGAGTCGATGGCGGCCGAACTCCGGGCGCAGGTCGGGGAGGAGCTGTGGACCCACTGCGCGGCCACGACCCAGTCGCTCGGCGTGCCGCTGGAGCAGCCGCTCCCGCACCCGCTCTACGACCTCTGTGCCTCGACGCTGCGGCGGCACGACCCTGCCGCGGTTCCCATCCCCGTGATGGCCCCCTTCGCCACCGACGCCAAGCACACCGTCCGCCTGGGCATCCCGACCTACGGCTTCTCGCCGCTCCGCCTGGCGCCGGACGAGGCCTTCCTCGACCGCTTCCACGGCGACGACGAGCGCGTCGGGCTGGACGCCCTGCGCTTCGGGCTGCCGGTCCTCGACGAGGTCGTGCGCCGCTACTGCGGCTAACCGCGCGGCGCCTTGATCAACCGCCCTCGGCGGGTCACCGCCCGATTCGCGAGCGCGGCCACGCCCATGGCCACGAGCGCCCGCTCGGCGGTGGGCAGCGGCCGCACGACGGCCAGGAACTGGTCCGCGCGGGCACGGTCGATGAGCCCGATGAGCGCGTCGCCCTGGGGGGTGACTTCGATGGTGCGCTGGCGCCGGTCGGCCACCTCCTCGTGGCGCTTCACCAACCCGCGCCCCTCCAGCGCAGTGACCACGCGCGAGGTCGCGGACGTCGAGCGGCCGATCATGTCGGCCAGGTCGGCGATGGTCAGCGTGGCCGTCCCGGCGGCCGCGTAGAGGGCCGCCAGCTGCGTGAAGCCGAGCTTCAGCTCGCCGAGCTGGGCGGCGAAGCCGATGACCAGGTCGCGCCAGATCGCCTTGCCCATGGCCACCCGGTCGGAGAGCTGGCGCGGGTTCTGCAGCACCTCGCCGGCGGACTCGACGGCGGGGCTGATGGCGGAGGGCTCGTCCATGGCCGCGCAGCCTAGCGCGTCCGCGGGATGGTTGCATGCCTGCACGCGTTCGCACGGGTCGGACCACTCGCCGGGGTATGGTGAAGGCGATGACACGGATCGCGTTCGTCTTCCCCGGCCAGGGGTCGCAGTCCGTGGGCATGGGCGAGGCGCTCGCCGCCACGTTCCCGGAAGCCGCGGTCGTCTTCGCCGAGGCCGACGCCGCGCTCGGTGAGCCGATCGCCGCCCTCGCCTTCGGCGGCCCGGCCGAGGACCTCGACCGGACGCAGAACGCCCAGCCCGCCCTCCTGGCCACCTCGATCGCCTACCTGCGCGCGCTCGAGGCCGCCCTCGCCGCGGCGGGTCGGCCCGCCCTCGAGCCGGCCTTCTTCGCCGGCCACTCGATGGGCCAGTACTCGGCCCTCGTGGCTGCCGGCGTGATCTCCCTCGCCGACGGCGTGCGCCTCGTGCGCGAGCGCGGCCTGCGCATGCAGGCCTCCGGGCGCGACGGCGCCATGGCCGCGGTCATCGGCCTCGACGACGACCGCCTGCCCCAGCTCCTGGAGGCGGGGCGGGCCCACGGGGTCTTCGGCGTCGCCAACCGGAACTCACCCGGCCAGGTCGTCGTGAGTGGCGGGCGCGCCGCGGTGGAGGCCGCCGCGGAGGCGGCCAAAGCGCTGGGTGCGAAGCGGGCCATCGTGCTGCCGGTCAGCGTCGCCGCCCACTCACCGCTCATGGCGGATGCTGCCGACCGCATGCGCCAGGTCCTCGCCGGCGTCCATTTCGGCGACCCGACCGCGCCCCTCCTCGCCAACGCCGACGCCCATCCCTTGTCCACCGGCGAGGCCTGCCGCGCCGAATTGGTCGAGCACCTCACGACCGGCGTCGACTGGGTGGCCGCCGTGGAGGCCATGGCCGCCGCCGGCGTGACGACGTTCATCGAGGTCGGCCCCGGGAAGGTCCTGACCGGCCTCATCAAGCGCATCGCCCCCGAGCTCGAGGCCTTCGCCCTCGACGACCCATCCGCCCCCGGGCGGCTGGCCATCCCCGACCTCGACGCCGCCGTCGCTTCCGCCTGACAGACCGAGGAGAAACGCCACCAGATGCGTCGCCCCGACTACACCCGCCGCGTCGCCGTCACCGGCCTGGGCATCATCAGCCCCATCGGCCAGGACATCGAGACCGCCTGGACGAACCTCGTCGAGGGCAACTCCGGGCTGAAGCGGATCACCCGCTTCGATGCGTCGATCTACGAGGCGCAGGCGGCCGGCGAGGTGAACGACTTCGACCCGAACGCCTGGATGAACTTCAAGGAGGTGCGCCGCACGGACCGCAACGTCGTGCTCGGCGTGGCAGCCGCGAAGATGGCGCTGGCCGACTCCGGCCTCGAGATCACCGACGACAACCGCGACGAGATCGGCGTCATCTTCGGCTCCGGTGGCGGCGGGCCGCAGCTGATCATGGACGCGAAGGAGGCCTGGGACACGAAGGGCGCCCGGACGGTCAGCCCCTTCTTCATCGCCAACATGCTGCCCGACACGGCGTCCGGCCAGATCGCCATCGAGACCGGCATCCGCGGCCCGAACATGTGCGTGGTCACGGCCTGCTCGACGGGCACGCACAACATCGGCGAGGCGGCCGAGGGCATCCGCCGCGGCGACTTCATCGCCGCCCTCACCGGCGCCACGGAGTCGCCGCTGCACGAGATCGTCCACGTCGGCTTCTCGAACATGCGCGGCATGGGCCTGCCGCGTCCCGGTGAGGGCATCGAGACCGTCTCGCGACCGTTCGACCTGACGCGCAACGGCTTCGTGCTCGGCGAGGGCGCCGGCGGATTGATGCTCGAGGACCTCGAGCTGGCCAAGGCGCGCGGGGCGAAGATCTACGCCGAGGTCGTCGGATACGGCTCCGCGGCCGACGCCTGGGACCTGATCCAGCCCATCGAGAAGGGGGACGGCGTGCGCCGGGCGATGCTCATGGCGCTCGAGCGCCACGGCGTGCCGGCCGACGAGATCGACCTCATCAACCCCCACGGCACCTCCACGCCGCTGGGCGACCTGCGCGAGGCGCAGGCCATCTGGGACGTCTTCGGCGAGCACACGCCGAAGGTCGCCATCAGCGCCACGAAGTCGCTGACCGGGCACCTCATGGGCGCCGCGGGCGCAGTGGAGGGCATCTTCACCGTGCTCTCGGTCCACCACCAGGTGGCACCCGCCACGCTGAACTACCGCGATCCGGATCCGGAGATCAACCTCGATGTCGTCCACGGCGCGTCGCGCGAGATGGCGATCCGCTACGCCATGTCGGACAACATCGGCCTCGGCGGACACAACGGCGCGATCATCTTCAAGCGCTACGACGGCGACTGATGTCCGCGTCCGACGCCGGAGCCGGCGCGCCCGTCACCGTGGCCTACTACTACCGGATCCGGTGGGGCGCCCAGGACGAGTTCCTCGAGCTGTTCGAGCGCAACCACTGGCCGCTGCTGCGCGAACAGTTGGCCGCCGGACGCTTCCTCGACGTGCGCGCCTACGTCCCGCGCTTCCACGGTGACGGCCGTGCCGACTGGACGTTCCTGGTGACGATCACGTACCGTGACTGGGCGGCCGTGGAGGAGCACTCGGACGCCGCCATCGCCGAGCGGCTCTTCCCCGACCGCGAGCGCTACGCGACGGAGGAGCGGCGCCGCTTCGAGCTGATCGAGGCGCACTGGGACGTGCCGCTGGAGGAGCGGCCGCTGCCGCGGTGAGGTGACGCTCCCCGCCCTCGCTACAATCCCCCCGACCCGTCACTGAGGGGAGCATCCCGCCCGTGCCCAGCCAGGACCCGTCGCGCCGCGCCGTCGTCACCGGCCTCGGCGCGGTGACGCCGATCGGCAACGACCACCCCACGTTCTGGCGCAACCTCGTGGCCGGCGTCAACGGCGGCGGCCCGATCACCTCCTTCGACGCCAGCGCCTACGACGTGCGCATCGCCGCCGAGGTCAAGGACTTCGACCCGACGATCGCCATGGACCGCAAGATGGCGCGCCGCATGAGCCGCTTCATCCACTTCGCCATGGCCGCGGGCAAGGAGGCGGTCGCCGACGCGGGCCTCGACTTCAGCGACTGGAGCCCGGAGCGGCGGGACCGCGCGGCGGTCTGCGTGAACACCGGCGGCGGCGGCATGGAGCAGGTCATCGACGGTGACGAGACGCTCCGAGACCGGGGGCCGGGGCAGGTCAGCCCCTTCGCCATACCCGCCCTCTCGGGCTCGATGGCCGCCTGCCAGCTCTCGATGGAGTACGGCCTGACCGGCTCGGTCATCACCCAGGTGGCTGCCTGCGCCAGCTCGGTCATCGCCTTCCAGGACGCCCTGCGGCTCATCCAGCGCGGCGAGGCGGACGTGGTCCTAGCCGGCGGGTCGGAGGCGCCCCTGCTCGGCATCGCCTTCGCCGCCCTGGGCAACATGGGCGCGCTCTCCAAGCGCAACGACGACCCGACCCACGCCTCGCGCCCCTTCGACCGCGATCGCGACGGCTTCCTCTTCGGCGAGGGTGCCGGGGTGGTCGTGGTGGAGTCGGCGCAGCACGCGCTGGAGCGCGGCGCGACCATCCAGGCCGAGGTCATCGGCGCCGCGCTGACCGCCGACGCCTTCCACATCAGCGCCCCCGAACCCACCGGCCGCGGTGCCATGATGGCCATGACGCGCGCCCTCCAGGACGCCGGCATCGCCCCCGACGAGATCGACTACATCGTCGCCCACGGCACCTCCACGCCGCTCAACGACGTGACCGAGACCCGGGCCATCAAGGCGGCCTTCGGCGCCCACGCTCGCAAGGTGCCGATCAGCTCGCCGAAGTCGATGGTCGGCCACCTGCTCGGCGCCGCCGGGGTCGTCTCCGCGTTCACCGCGCTCGGGGCCATCCGCGAGGGCGTCATCGCGCCCACCGCGAACCTCGAGAACCCCGACCTGCCCGAATGCGACCTCGACTACGTGCCCCTCGTCGCGCGCAAGGCCCGCGTGGACACGGCGATGATCAACGGCTTCGGGTTCGGCGGCCAGAACGCGGTCGCGATCTTCCGCCGCTTCGAGGCCTGACGGCCGAAGCCCCCTTCGGGAGCGAGGTCGTGCGGCGCTTCACTCGCGGAGGCGGCGGCCCTCCCAGGCCTCCATCGCCTCGATGAGCTGCAGGGGTACGGGGATCGGAAGCTCGGCTGAGTAGTCGTACGACACGAGGACCGAGTCCGCGATCGCAATGAGGCGGGCCGGGCCGTACCGGCTCTCAGGCGCCGTGAGCCGGTGGACCATCGTGAAGCTGGTTCGCCCTATTCGCTCGACCCTCGACTCGACCGTGAGGTTCTCTCCGAAGAACGCCGCGCTGCGGTAGGTCATCCGGATCTCGGCGAGGATCATCCCCTCCTCCGCGCCGTGAACCCCGAGGTGCATCTGCTCGCCCGTGGCGGCCTCGTAATAGGCGGCCCGGGCAATCTCGACATAGGTCAGGTAGGACGCATTGTTCACGTGGCCCATCGCGTCCGTGTCCGAAAACCGGACTTCGACCGTGCGGGAATGGGCGAAATCCCCGTCCAGGTCGCGGGGATCGGCCGGGACGGTGATCCGCGATCGCGCCGGTGGGGATGCGGGCTCGTTGGTCATCGCGTTGGAGTGTAGGTCCCGAAGCCGGCA
>LDXM01000019.1 GCA_001443375.1 Chloroflexi bacterium CSP1-4 | reverse complement strand
TCACCACTACACCGGGAATTCCGCTACCCTCTCCCACCTTCCAGCCGATCAGTTTCCGATGCCGTTTCCCAGTTAAGCCGGGAGCTTTCACATCGGACTTGACCAGCCGCCTGCGCGCTCTTTACGCCCATAAATCCGGACAACGCTTGCCACCTACGTATTACCGCGGCTGCTGGCACGTAGTTAGCCGTGGCTTATTCCCCAGGTACCGTCATCATCTTCCCTGGGAAAAGAGGTTTACAACCCGAAGGCCTTCATCCCTCACGCGGCGTTGCTGCTTCAGGCTTTCGCCCATTGAGCAAAATTCCCGACTGCTGCCTCCCGTAGGAGTCTGGGCCGTGTCTCAGTCCCAGTGTGGCTGATCATCCTCTCAGACCACCTACCGATCGTCGCCTTGGTGAGCCATTACCCCACCAACGAGCTAATCGGACGCAGGCCCCTCCCGAAGCGCCTTGCGGCTTTACTCGCACGCATGAAACGTGCGACCACATGCGGTATTAGCCACCCTTTCGGGCAGTTATTCCCCACTTCGGGGCAGGTCACCTACGCGTTACTCAGCCGTTCGCCACTAGCGTCTCGAGCAAGCCCGAGACGCCCGTTCGACTTGCATGTCTCATGCACGCCGCCAGCGTTTATCCTGAGCCAGGATCAAACTCTCCGACGATACGAACCGGTCTCGCGACCAGCTCGATAGGTTCGGGGTTTGCCCGCTCACTTACCGGATTACCTGCCACTCTTCACTTGTTAAGGTGCAGCGTCCGATGCCGCAGACGGCGTCCGGCGCAACACTCCCATGTTGGGGCATGGCGCCGGCGCTGTCAAACGGCCCGGGGCTCTGCTCCCGCCTTCGGGAGCACCGCCCGCAGGCCGTCGGTCCGGTGGCGCGAAGGCGGATGGTAGGGGCTGTCCGGAGGGCTGTCAAACGGCCCGGCGGCCCGGCCCGAGTCCCTAGATTGGGCCCTCCTGGACGAGCAGGATGAAGGCCGCACCGGATAGCCAGCACAGGAGTGCGAGCTCGACCGAGCCGCTCGCCCCGAACTGGACGGTGGCGACCAGGTAGACGCCTGCGCCCAGCAGGGCGGCCACCCCGGCCTTCGCCAGCCGCAGGAGGATCTCGTTGACGAGGTGGCTCATCGCTCTGCCGGATCGAGGGCCCGGCGGCCCTGGAGGGCGCGCACGAGCGTCACCTCATCGGCGTACTCGAGGTCCCCGCCGACGGGGATGCCGCGGGCGATGCGCGTGATGCTCTCGACGTGCGCGGCGAGCCGTTCGGCAAGGTACATCGCGGTGGCCTCTCCCTCCAGCGTGGGGTTCGTGGCCAGGATGACCTCCGCGAAGGGACGACCGTCAGCGGCGCGAAGGGCGACACGCTCGATCAGCTCGCGGATGCGCAGCCGCTCGGGTCCGATGCCATCGATGGGCGAGATGGCCCCCTGCAGGACGTGGTAGAGGCCGCGCACGACGCCCGTCCTCTCGAGGGCCAATACGTCGAGCGGCTCCTCGACGACGACCAGCCGGTCGCGGTCGCGGCCCTCGTCGAGACAGATGGGACAGCGCGGTCCCGAGGCGATGTTGAAGCACTCCTCGCAGAAGACGACCTCGTCGCGCACGGCCACGAGGGCGGCGGCCAGCGTGCGTGCCTCGCTCTCGGGGGCTCGCAGGAGGTGGAACGTCAATCGCTGCGCCGTCTTGGGGCCGATCCCCGGGAGCCGGGCGAACGCCTCGATGAGCCGGGCGACGGGCTCGATCAGCTGGGCCACGGGCGCCTCAGCCGAGGCCAGGCAGGCGAAGGCCGCCGGTGATGGCGGCCATGCGGCGCTCGGCCTCGCTGCGCGCGGTCCGGAGCGCGTCGTTGACGGCGGCCGTGACGAGATCCTGCAGCATCTCCACGTCGGCCGGGTCCACGACGTCCGGGTCGATGGCGATCGAGACGAGTTCCTGCTTGCCGGTGACCGTGGCCATGACGGCGCCGCCCCCCGCGCTGCCCTGGACCGTCAGGGTCTCCAGCTCGCCCTGCACGCGGGCCATCTCGGCCTGCATCTGCTGGGCCATCTTGGCGAGGTTGCCGAAGCTCATCCGATCCTCCTAGCTGATCTCGGCGACGTCCATGAGGTCCCCGCCGAAGACGCGCTGGGCCAGCTCGAGGGTATCCGCCGCCTCATCGGGGAGCGGCTCGAGCGCGGCGACGTTGGTGGCGATGCAGCGCACGCCGTAGTCGGCGCCCAGCACGTGACGCACGGCGTCTTCCAGGACGCGCTTCTTGCGTTCCGCGATGTCGCGCAGGAAGGACTGGTCTTCGGGGAAGCCGAGGATGACGATCCCGTCGCGCACCTCGACCGGGCGGCAGGCCTCGATGAGCGGCCGGTTGGCGGGGTTGGCGGAGACGTGGCCCACCAGCTCTCGCCAGCCGCGGCGCAGGCGCTCGAGCGCGTCGCCGGACATCGGGACCGGGACGGCCTCCGGGGACGCGGCGGGTTCCGGGGCGGGGCGACGACGCGCCGGAGCCCGGGCCGGCGCGGGGACGTCCGATGGCGGCGGAGGGGCGGGGCGCAGTGGGGTGAACGACGGCGCCGTGGTGGGCAGACCGCGCAGCAGGAGCAGTTCGAGCTGGAACCGGAAGCCGCCTGCCGTGCTGCGCGTCGCATCGAGGCCGGCGACCCGCCGGGCAAGCTCGGCCAGGGCGGCGGGCGGCAGGTCGGGTTCGCCGGCCGAGCCGCCGAGCCGCGCCACGACGATGGCGCGGAGACGGGCCACGACCTGGTCGGCGAACGCGACGAGATCGCGGCCCTCGGTCTCCAGCCGGTCGATCACGGCGATCCCGGCCAGCGCGTCGCCGCGCACGAGGGCGTCGACGAAGGCCTCGACGGCGCCGGAATCGGCGAAGCCGAGCAGCTCGCGGACACCATCTGCGGTGATCGTCTCCGCGGCGGAGCTGAGGAGCTGATCGAGCATCGACTCGGCGTCGCGCATGCCCCCCGCGGCAAGCTCCGCCACGAGCCGCACGGCCGCCGGCTCGGCCGTCCGGCCGTCGTCGGCAAGGATGCGTTCCAGCTTGCCCGAGATCTCCGCGACCGTTAGGGGTCGGAAGGTGAAGCGCTGCAGGCGCGAGACGACGGCGGGCCGGATCTGGCTGGGGTTGGTGGTGCAGAAGATGAAGAAGACGTCGTCGGGCGGTTCCTCGAGCGTCTTGAGGAGGACGTCCCAGCCCTCCTTGATGCGCTGCACCTCGTCGATGATGAAGACCTTGCGACGCAGGTCCGCGGGCGCGGTGTAGACGCGCGGCAGGAGCTCGCGCATGTCGTCCACCTTGTTGTTCGAGGCGGCGTCCATCTCGACGACGTCGAGCGCGCGGCCCTCGCGGATCGCGTCGCAGGAGGGACAGCGGTCGCAGGGCTCGCCGTCGGCCACGTTGGGGCAGTTGACGGCCTTGGCCAGGATGCGCGCCATCGAGGTCTTGCCGGTGCCGCGCGGCCCGACGAAGAGGAAGCCATGCGCCAGGCGGCCCAGGCGGACGCCGTTGCGCAACGTCTCCACGACCGCGGTCTGGCCGACGATCTGGTCGAAGCGCTGCGCGCGCCAGCGGCGATAGAGCGCCTGGTGGGCGGCGGCCAGAGCGGGACTCGAGGGGACGGTGGGCACCCGGCCATGATAGGCCGGGTGCAGGGAGGAGCGCTGTGCCGTGCACCCTCCGTCGACCGATGACGCCCGCGCGCCCTCCGTGGCGATCGGCTCGGACCAGGCCGGTCCGCGGCACCCGGCGAACAGCGCTTAACGCTGCTTCCTTCCGGACCTGACGTGGTTCGCGCGTCGCCGCTGCGCGGGACCCGGTCCTCAACGTCGATCGCCCCGGCGGCACTCGCGAACGCGGGCCTCGGGAGGGGATTCAGCCCTGCTGGAGCGGATTGCAGGTACAGGGCACCGCTAGTTCCCCGCCTAGCACGGCCCGCGGATGATAGCGCTGCCCGGGCAGACCGGCAGGAAGGAGGGTGGCGGAGAGGGCGGGATTTGAACCCGCGATGGGTTGCCCCATACCGCATTTCCAGTGCGGCGCCCTAGGCCACTAGGCGACCTCTCCGCGGGCGGGCCGGCGGACGGTGAAGGGTGGCGGAGAGGGCGGGATTCGAACCCGCGGTGCTTGCGCACACCGCTTTTCGAGAGCGGCACCATCAACCACTCGGACACCTCTCCGCGCGAGAGGATAGCAGAGGGTCGGACCGCGACCGGTCGGGGTCCGATCAGTGCCCGGCCGCGGCGGCCGGGTGGGCGGCCGCCCGTTTCCCGTTGGTCCGCAGGACCTCGACGGCGTCGTCCTGGAGGATCCCCGAGACGACGTTGAGGCGCCGACCGAGGACGCCGTTGCTGGCCAGCTGGAGCGCCGACCCGGCGGCGCCGGAAACCGGGTCGGGCACGGCGTAGACGAGGCCGTCGACGTCGCTCTCGAGCAACGCCCCGACGCACATCGCGCACGGCTCCACGACGGCGTAGATGGTCATGCCCTGGAGCGAGGTCGTGCCCATGCGCTCGGCCGCCTCGCGGATGGTGACCATCACCGCGTGTGCCGTGGGATCGCCGCTGCCCCGGACCTGGTCGGCCGCGCTCGCGACCATGGCGTCGTCGAGCACACCCACCGCGCCGTCGCAGCGTTCGCCGCGCGCGGCGGCTCCGGCGGCTTCGGCCAGGGCGGCGCTCATGTATAGCTCGTAGTGCATCGCCTGAATCGTACACCCCGTCGGAGGTAGCGCTACCATCGCCCCGTCGTCCCGAGCAGCGACGAGGGGTGGGCCCTCCGCGACACGACGAGGAGCGCATGGCTCGCATCCGACGCATCGGCGTCCTCACCGGCGGTGGCGACGTCCCCGGCCTCAACAGCGTCATCAAGAGCCTCGTCTATCGCTCGACCGAGCTCGGCTACGCGGTCCTCGGCATCCGCCGGGGCTGGGAGGGCCTGACCCACCAGCGGCCCGGCGCAGAGCTCGACCCCGCCTACGTCATGCCCCTCGATCGGATCAACACGCGGACCATCGACCGCACCGGCGGCACCGTCCTGCACACCTCGCGCACGAACCCGCGCAGGACGCGCGCCGACCGGCTGCCCGCGCACCTGTCGCCCGCGCTCGCGGCGACGATGACCGCGGACGGGACGACCTACGACCTGACCCCGGTCGTGCTCGAGAACATCGAGCGACTCGGGCTCGACTACCTCGTGCCCATCGGTGGCGACGACACGCTGAGCTTCGCGCAGACGCTGCACGACGAGGGCGTGCCGCTCATCGCCATCCCCAAGACGATGGACAACGACGTCCAGGGCACCGAGTACTGCATCGGCTTCTCCTCGGCCATCACGCGCGCCAAGGAGGTCATCAACCGCCAGCGCACGACGCTCGGCTCGCACGAGCGGATCGGCGTCTTCCGCATCTTCGGGCGCGACTGCGGCTTCAGCGCGCTCTACACGGCCTACGTCACATCGGCGCGCTGCCTGATCCCGGAGGTGCCGTTCGACCTCGAGCGGCTGATCGCGATCCTGGCCCAGGACCACCGGGACAACCCGAGCCGCTACGCCTTCGTCATCGCCGCCGAGGGCGCCGTGTGGCAGGGTGGAGCCATCCAGGAGGTCGGCGAGGCCGACGCCTTCGGCCACCGCCACAAGGCCAACATCGCCGAGGTGCTCGCGGCCGAGATCAAGGCGCGCACGAAGATCGAGACCGTCTTCTCCGAGCTGACCTACGACCTGCGCTCCGGCGAGCCCGACTCGCTCGACCAGATGGTCGCCATCACCTACGCCAACGTGGCCATGGACCTCATCGCCGACGGGGTGCGCGGGCGGATGGTCGGCATCCGCGACGGGAAGTACGCCCATTCGCCGCTGCCCGACCCGTCACTCGGTGCCCGGCGCGTGGACGTGGCGACGATGTACAACGTGGATCGCTACCGGCCGCGCTATGTCGGGCTCCTGGGGCACCCTCTTCTGCTCGGCCAGTCGCTGGCGGCGGCAGCAGACTAGGCGACCGCGGGCCATTCGCGCCAGCAGGCCTCGTGCGCGTTCTCTGACGAAGTCCAGATAGGTCCGTGACACCCGGGCTGGAGCGGCACGACGGCCCAGCTCCCGACCCGGCCCAGCTCCCAGGTTCGGCGCAGCTCCCCGGCACGGCGCGTTGTTGGTGGAACACCAAAACGGCACCGAACCGGCCCTCCGAACCCTCCGAACCACCCGATCCGGGCACGACGCGGTGACCCCCTGAGCGTGGCCGGCCCCGTTCTCGACCCCGGCGCGCCCGCGCCGTCTCCGAGGTCGCCTCACCAGTGCCCCGAGGCGCACCGTTTGGTGTTCAGGACGCAACGCCCCCGGCCGGGCACGGGCGGGTCGGCATGGGCCGCTGCGAGGGAGATACCGGGCCGCCCGCTTGTTCAGTGCCCAGCATCCGGAGCCGCCACCGCCGCCGGCCGCATCCGCAGCGCGGCGACCAACCCGGACGCCGCCGTCAGGGCGGCCACGACCCAGACCGAGGCCGCGAGGCCGAAGCGGTCGGCCACGAGGCCGGCGATGACGGCTCCGACGACGTAGCCGCTGTCCCGCCAGAAGCGATAGACGCCCACGGCCGAGGCGCGCCAGGAAGGGTGGGACGCGTCGGCGACGACGGCGATGAGCGTCGGATAGACGAGCGCAGTGCCGAGGCCGAGGGCCACCGACGCCATGGCCCAAGCGGCGAAGTCGGCGCCGAGGGCGATGCCGGCGAGAGCCCCGGCCTGGAGCAGCATCCCGCCGACGATCAGCCTCCGGCGGCCGACCCGGTCCGACAGCGCCCCCGTTCCGATCTGGGTGACGCCCCAGACCGCCGGGTAGATCGCCACCAGCAGCCCGACCTCGCCGAGCGTCAGGCCGGCACGGGTGAAGAGGAGCGGGAAGACGCCCCAGGCCAGGCCATCGTTGAGGTTGTTGACGAGGCCGGCCTGGCTCGCCGCCGAGAGCGTTGGATCGCGGAATGTGCCCGCGGCGACGATGCGCCGCAGGCCGGCGCCGGCGTGGTGCGCGTGGGCGGTCGTCGTGGCCGCCTCGTGCGCGACGTGCGAGGAGGTCTCGCGCACGAACAGGGCCGAGACGCCGAGCCCGAGGGCGACCACCGCCAGCCCGAGGAGGAACGGCTCCGGGCGCAGGCCCGTCTGCGCCGCGATGAGCCCGGTGACGAGCGCGGCGCCGGCGACCGACACGTAGCCCGCCGATTCGTTGAGCCCCAGCGCGAGGCCACGGCGCGCCGGCCCCACCAGATCCACCTTCATGGCCACCGTGGTCGACCAGCACAGGCCCTGGTTCACGCCGAGCAGGAGGTTGGCCAGGACGATCCACGACCACTCGGGCGCGGCGATGATGAGCAGGGGCACCGGCAGGCCGATGAGCCAGCCGGCAAGCAGGACGGGCTTCCGGCCGTAGCGGTCCGAAAGGGCGCCCGCGGCGAGGTTGGCGACCGCCTTGGCGGCGCCGAAGGCGACCAGGAAGGCGAGTCCGGCGGTAGCGGCGGTCACGCCGAACTCGTCCACGGCGATGAGCGGCAGCAGCGTCCGTTCCTGGCCGACCGTCGCGCCGACGAGACCGTTGACCGCGACGAGCAGCGCGAACTGGGGCAGATTGGCGCGCAGGCCGAGCCGGATCACCGGCACCCCGCTCAGCTCAGGCGGATGGTCGGGAGAGGAACGCGGAGGCGGACGACAGGACCCCGACCACGATGCCGCTCCAGTTGGCGATCTCCATGAGCGGCCAGGCCGTCTGGCAGGGGAAGGCGCAGAACGCGACCGGGGTGGCGACACCGGTGACGACCAGGAAGAGGAGCGCCAGGATCAGGACGGCGTTGGCCCCGCTGCGCCGGCCTGCCGCCAAGCCCACGAGGGCCCAGATCCAGATGGCCCCGACCGCGAGGTAGAAGGCCATGGCGGCCGCGGCCGTCGCGATGTCCGTCTCGGCCATGAAGTCCGGATAGACGAAGCGCCAGTCGAGGAGCGCCCGCCCGAAGAAGGCGAGGAAGGCGAGCGCCGCGAGAGCGACCGCCGTGCGAGGCGATCTAAGCGAGGCCATGATCCCTACCTCCTCGGTGCATCCGGAGCGCCGCGCCGACCGGCCCAGCGCCGTCGGTCCTCGAGCGGCCGCTGCCGGTCACCACGATACTAGGTACGCGGGGCGTCCCAGCCGACCGCACACCGAGGACCTGGACATGGCGACTACCGACGCGACCGGTCGGGGGACCCGGGAGTCCCCCTGGAAGCTCAAGACACCGCCCGGCACGTCCGAGTACCAGATGTACCGCGACGAGACCGCGGACCCGCCGGCCCTCGTGTGCCAGGTGGGCTCAACGCAGCTGCGCTACCACCTGCGCTGCATCGAAGACCTGCACGCCATGCTCAAGGCGCATGGCGACTGGACGCCGCTCGGCGCCGCCGACGAGCAGAAGGCCGCGGCCGAGGGGACCGTCGAGGCCTGGGGCCGCTCGGCGGACAACCCCGTGGGCGGCTGGTACGGGCTGCGCAAGGGCTACCGCGGCCGCTTCGGGATGTACCTGCCGCCGCTCCTGGAGGCGCTGGGGCTGGCCGAGGTCACCCACGACCCAAAGAACAACCGCATGCGGGCGCTGTAGGGGGGCGGCGAGCTCAGACTGCCTGGGGCGGCCAGCGTATTGAATTGCGTTAGCGGCTGCCGGCGGGCACGAGGGTTAGCTCGCCGGCGATCCTCGCGGCCCAGGCCTCGATCTCATCCCAATCGCGGAAGTCCCCTGCCGGCATCGCCGCACGGGCGGCTGGCATCATCCGGGTGAACCGCTCGATGAACCCGATCGGCTTGCTGGTGGGGTCGTAGGCTCCGAAGAAGATCCGCTGGTCACGGGGATGGATGGCCTCGCGGAACTCGCCGAACTCCCGGGGCTCGGCCTCGGCGCGGACGTCGCGGCCCTGGGCGTCGATGGTCTCGGTGCCCAGCGGGCCGCTGCTGAACAGCCAGTTGGGCCGGCTTGCCAGGAGGGAGCGGTTGCGCCGCACGAACGCGGTGGCCTCCTTCAGCCAGTGGAAGGCGTAGGCCGCGCTGCCGATGACGAACGCGTCGTAGCCGGCCAGGTCGCCGGCCTGCGCGGTGGACTTCACCGTCACCTCCACGCCCCCCTGGCCGAGTCTCGCCGCGATGCGCTCGGCGATCCCCTGTGTGGCTCCGTGACGGCTCGCGTAGACGACCAGCACTCGCACGTTCATCACCTCGTCCTGCGTGGCAGCCGCGGAGGCGGCCCCGATGGAGCCGCGCGTCAACGCACCGCCGCCTCGGGGCATCTTCGCGCCCGGCCCAGGCGCGAGGCAGTGCCGAGCAGCCCGATCAGGGAGAGTCGTCCCGCTCTCGCGCTGCTCCGGTCGGCGCGACGTTGACGGAGCCACTGACCCGCCGGACACGCGAATGGAGCAATGGTCCGATATGCGTGGATCCGGGCGTTCCACGAGCGGCTGCGCGCCGAGGCGTACCGCTCCTTTATCGAGATCCTGCGCCTGAAGTCCACCCTTCGCGGCGGGATCACCCCGGAGCGGGCAACGCACCCGTCGCGCGCGTAACGGCTAACCGCAGTCGAGCACCCAGAGCCCCGTGCCGTCGGCGGCCTTGATCCAATTGACCGTCACCTGGCTGGTCACCCCGCTGACCAGAGCGCCGCTGCAGCTCTGCAGGACCGCGGAACCGTTCATCTGCTCAAGGGCCGACAGGACGAGCGTGAGCTCCGTCGCGGCATTCGCGACCTGGTCCGGAGAGGCCTTGGATGACAGCGTGAGTTCCTGCAATTGTTCACGGAGACGCAGAAGCGTGTCCTTGTAGCTGATCCAATCGCTGTCTCCCCGCCCCACGACGTTGACGGTGTATTTCGTGGCCGCAAGGGCGATGGCCGTTCCGGATTTGCCGGCCTCGATCCCCATCGATACCTGACCGTGATTGAACTTCACGGACACGAACGCATCAGCAGTCGAGCCGATGTTGGACACGGTGACCTTGTCGGAGAACTCTGCGAGACCGAAGCCGAGGTCGCACCCGGCGACGAGGACGCCGGTCATCACAATGGCGGCCAGGAGCAACTTCATGGAGAGCATGGCGGTCGTCCCTTACTTCCCGCAGAGCGTCGACGTCGCGACGAAGAGCTCGCGAGCGTCGGTCGGCGTCGCGCCGGTTCGGCTGATCGCGATCGCGCCATCGACCGCAGCGAAGACATAGCTGTCGGCGTCGGAGATCTCGATCTTGCACGTCGACTCGCTCGTGCTGCCCGGCGGCTGGCGGAAGGCCAGCAGGTAGGTGCCCGACGGCACCTGGTTCGTCATCTGTTCGGACGATGCGAGGGTGTAGGTTCCAAAGTCGAACGAGTCGTCGCTGCTCGGGTCGACGTAGCTCACGATCACGGCGAGGTCGGCATCGGCCAGGTCGATGAACGTGATGGAGGAGGTCAGGAAGACATCGAGCTCGGCCTGGTCGATGCTCGGTCGCGGTATCGCCGATGTGCTCGGCGTCGGCGACTCCGCGGGGACGACTGCCTCCGTCGGGGCCGCGCTGGCGACGGGAGCCGACGTGGGGTTGGCTGAGGCCGACGGGACGGACGTGGGAGCCGCGCCTCCGCCACACGCCGCGACCGCCAGGGCGACCATGATCACGGCACACGCCCGAACTCTCGGCCATGTGACCATGGCCGGCCTCGTGTGAGCTGGCGGCACTGGATCCTCGCGGATCGGAAGCGGCGGATTCCTGTCCATCGTCGGCCAGTAAGGCAGCGACACCCCTCGCCGACTCTGGCTCGTTCGTACTGGTGCGGTCAGCAGAGGTCCGGTGGAGATGCAGTACGTCTGGAGGGCCTCGGGAGCGCGCGGACGACAACGCCAGGGTACGCCGTGGGCCCGGCGGTTCGGTCGCGGACCGCCCGGAGGCCCGCGCGAAGACGCGAGCCGACGACGCACGGGTGACAGCCTTCGAGCTGCTGGGAGACCGGCCTCGAGTGGCGGCGTGCCCGGAGCTTCGGCTGCGGGCGGAGCCGACGGCCGGCATCGCTGCCCAGCGAGGATCGGACGGAGCGCAGAGCGCCCGCTCCCCAGCCCGAGAGCCGCCGCCGGCTCGGCCGACCCTGACGAGCCGGACGGCTACGCGCTGAGGTCCGCCGCCAGCTTTCCAAAGACGGCGAACTGGCGCTCGAGGCCCGCGCCGATGTAAGCACCCACGACACCAAAGTTGAGGACGACGAGCCCGGCCTGGGCGTTGTAGCCCAGGAACTCCTCGCTGCGGCGCACGCGGTCGAGCTTCTCCGCCTCGCCGCGGAGGAGCAGGAAGCCACCCAGCTCGCCCCCGTGCGGCTCTAAGAGCACCGCCTCGAAGCTCTCGATCTCGCCCCGCTCCTGGAGCCGGGTGTAGTACCCGAGCACCTCGTTGAACAGGGCCAGCGCGCGCTGCTCGCGGCCCGGGATGGTCGGCCCATAGCCGACGAATAGGGCGGTATCCGCCATGCCCCACCTCCTCGTGGAAAGCTTGTCGGGCCGGGCTCGCCAGTGGCTCTACGCGGGCTTGGCGGCCGTGACGGGCCCGCCTTTCTACGCCTCCCTGCCGAGGCAGCGACCATAGCACCGGGGTCAAGCGCGGATCGTCCCATTCCAGCTGCTGCCGGCCTCGCACTGAACCTTCTGGCCCGGGCCCGATCTTCGAGCCGACAGGCAGGCGGTCCGGTCTGGCCGGGCAGCCCTCCCACACCGGCACCAATCGCGCGACAATGGGAGGCACGCCAAGGCGCCCGACCCCCAGCACCTTCGCGACGAGGAGCCCGATGCCCACGGCGACCCCACACCGGCGCCAAGCGTTCCGTATCGCCGCGGCCGCGGTAGTCGCGCTCGCCTTCCTGCTGACGATCCTCCCCGCGGTCCTCGCCGCGTCGCCGCACCGCTTGGCCGGTCCCATCACGGACGACGTCAGTGCGCTCGGCGGGAGCACGTCCGGCGTCCAGGCGACCCTCGACGACCTCCAGCAGGCGACCGGCGCCCAGCTCTGGGTCTGGTACACGGACACGCTCGGCGGCCAGGTCTCCGGCGACTTCGCGGCCGCGACGGCCGAGGCGACCGGCCTGGGGACGACGGACGTCCTCCTCGTGATCGCCCTCGACGACCGAGCCTACGGGTACTGGAAGGGCGACAACGTCAGGATCTCCAACGCGGAACTCGAGCAGGTTCTCTCGCAGGACATGGAGCCGGCCCTCCGGTCGAACGACTACCTCGGCGCGATCACCGCGACCGCGAAGGGGCTGGTGGTGGCGATGAACGGCGGCCCGGTCACCCCGGGAGAAAGCGCGATTCCGGGCGCCACCACCACGCCCGCCGGAGGCCCGTCCGGTGGCTCCACCGGCGGTTCGCCGGTCGGCAGCCTCATCATGGTGGTGATCGTCGTGGGGCTCGTCGCTGCGGGCGGTTGGTGGTTCCTCTACGTCCGTCCGCGCGGGCGGGTCGGCGGGTCGGCGCACGGCGGGGCTGCCGGCGGCGCCCCGGACGACCCCGACGCGGACCTCGCCGCGCTGCAGCCCAAGCAGCTCGACGAGCTCGCCAATCGCATCCTCGTCGAGACGGATGACGCGATCCGTGACTCGGACCAGGAGCTCGGATTCGCCCAGGCGCAGTTCGGCGACGAGGCGGCGGCGCCGTTCGTGGCCGCGATCACGGCCTCCCGAGGCGACCTCAAGGGCGCCTTCACGATCCGCCAGCAGCTCGACGATGCGACGCCGGAGGACGCTCCGACCCGGCGGCAGATGCTGACCGACCTGGTCGTCGGGTGCCGGAAGGCACAGGACCGCCTGCACGCCGAGACCCACCGCTTCGAGGAGCTGCGGGCGCTCGAGAAGGAGGCCCCGGACATCCTCGCGAGACTGCCCGCCAAGGCCGACGGGCTCGAAGCCCGACTCCCTGCCGCCCAGGCGACCCTCGCGGGACTTGCCGCGTACGCGGACGCGGATTGGCAGGCCGTCGCCGCGAACGTGGACAACGCCCGGACGAGGATCGCCGCCGTGCGGGCGGCGGCCGACCAGGGCACGAAGGCGCTGGCCGCCGGTGCCACCAGCACGGCCGCGCAGGCGGCCCGGCTGGGCGAGGACGGGCTGGCCCAGGGAACCGATTTCCTCGACGCGATCGACCGTCTCGCCTCGGAGCTGGAGGAGGCGCGCACGAAGGTTCACGCCGAGCTCGCCGCGGCTGAGGCAGACCTCGCGAAGGCCCAGGCTGCTGCGGCAGGAGCTCCGCCCGACCCCGACGTGGCCCGCCGGCTCGCCGAGGCCGAGCAGCTGCTCTCCGGAGCCCGCACGGCCCTGGATCCACCCAGGCCGGACGTGACCGGGGCCTACGACAAGGCGCGTCGTGCCGACGAGCTCGCCGACGGGGTCGAGAAGGGCATCCGGAGTGCCCGGGAGCAGCAGGCGCGCGACGCCGCCCGGCTCGAAGCCGGGCTCCGGGCCGCCCAGATGGCCGTGACCCGCGCTTCGGACTACGTGGGCGGGCACCGCGGTGGCATCGGGACCGAGGCCCGGACCCGCCTCGCCGCGGCGACCCGGCACCTCGGGCAGGCCGTCGCGCTCGGGTCCACGGACCCGGCCGGGGCCCTCGCCGAGGCCGACCAGGCGACTCGGCTCGCCGCCGAGGCCCAGATGCTCGCGGAGCAGGACTACGGTCACTGGGACGACCCGTTCCGCGGTGGGCAGGGCGGTGCGCGGGGCGGCGGCTCGGACATCGCCGGCGCGATCATCGGCGGCATCATTGGCGGTCTCCTCTCCGGCGGCGGACGCCGCGGCGGCTTCGGCGGCGGGGGCGGCGGGTTCGGTGGATTCGGGGGCTCGTCGGGCGGCGGGAGCTTCGGCCGAGGCGGAGGGTCCTCCGGGGGCGGCCGTTGGTGACCCGGCGTCCGGGCCGGTCGCGGTAGGATGGTGACCGACGGACTGGACGCCCTTCATGGCGATCCCGGTCCGCTCCAAGGCAATGTGAATCGGTCCAGAACGACGCCGAGAATCGGCGCGGGATCGCACGGAGGGCACCTCGTCATGGCCCAGTCCTCGATGCTCGGACGCGTCGGTCAACTCGTCCGGGCCAACGTCAACGCGCTGCTCGACAGCGCGGAGGACCCGGAGAAGATGCTGGACCAGATGGTCCGGGACTACACGGAGAGCATCCGCGAGGCGGAGGCAGCGGTGGCCCAGACCATCGGCAACCTCCGTCTCCAAGAGGATGACGCGAGGGAGGCGGGCGAGGCCGCCGTGGAATGGGGCTCGAAGGCCGCGGCCGCGTCGAAGCGCGCCGACGAGATGCGTGCGGCCGGCAACGCGGCCGACGCCGACAGGTTCGACAGCCTCGCCAAGATCGCCATCAAGCGCCAGATCGGCTTCGAGGACCAGGTCAAGACGTTCGGCCCGCAGATCGAACAGCAGACCGCACTGGTCAGCCAGCTCAAGGACGGTCTCAACGTGATGCGTGCCAAGCGCGAGGAGCTCGTCCAGAAGAAGGACCAGCTGATCGCGCGCGCCAAGATGGCCCAGGCGCAGGTCCAGGTCCAGCAGTCCATCAAGAGCGTCAACATCATGGACCCCACCAGCGAGGTCTCCCGCTTCGAGGAGAAGGTGCGCCACGAAGAGGCGAAGGCCAGGGGGATGGCCGAGGTCGCGTCGAGCTCCCTCGATGCCCAGTTCGCCAGCCTCGACGACGCCTCCTCCGATCTCGACGTGGACGCCCGCCTGGCTGCTCTCAAGAAGGGCGGCTGAGGCCCCGACCCGTAACGCGTCAGTCGGAGTCGAAGGGCTCGGGCGACTCTGCGGCGCGGAGCGCGAACATCTCGGCCTGGTCGGCGGCCTTCGCTCGGACGCGCTCCGCGCGCTGGTAAGTCGGCAGGATGAGCAGCGGGAGCTGGGGCTTCCGGCCTTCCTCCAGCAGCTCGCGGATCGAGAGGATCTGGACGCGGGGGTAGTCCTTGCCCGACACCGCCGAGTGGTAGTACCCGGCTGCGGCGGCTCCGGCCTTCATCGGCCCCGTGGGCTCCTCGAGGGTGACGAACAGGCCCATCGCCGCCCGATGGGCCTCCATCGCGCCCCGGAGCTGGTCGATCAGCGCCGCGCCCACCCCGCCGCTCTTGACCGAGACGATGCACGTCTCGGGCTTGCCGTCCGCGCCCGTGAAGGTGATGACGCCGTCGACGCCCTTGTCGGCGCCCTTCTTCTGGACGCCGCCCTGTGGCATCGCGCCGACGAGCGTGAGCGCCCACAGCTCGAACTGCTCTCGCCCGTTCGGGAGCTGCTGGGCGAGCTTCCGGGCGCCTTCGACCTCGGTCGGCGAACCTTCGATCTGAACGTTGATCCCGAAGCTGTCGCGGAGTCGGGCCTGCATGACCGCGATGGCGAGGTACGTGATATCGATGCCGATCCAGCGGCGGCCGAGCTTCTGGGCCGCGACGAGCGCCGTACCGCAGCCGCAGAAGGGGTCGAGCACGACGTCGCCGGGGTTGGAACTTGCCTCGATGATGCGCTCGAGGAGGGCGAGGGGCTTCTGGGTCGGGTAGCCCAGGCGCTCAGCGCCTGACTTCGACATCACGATGTCGGTCCAGAGGTTCTGCGCGGGCCGGCCCTTTCGCTCATCGAGGTACGACTTCACGTAGGGCATCCCGCTCTTGCTGTAGTAGATGCCGCCCTCGGCTTCAAGCCGGTCTATCTCGGGCTGGAGGAACCGCCAGTGCGTACCGGGCGGGGGCAGCATCTCGTGACCCCGAAAGACGCGGGCCGGGTTCTTCCGAGGCTCAGCCGCGGTCATCGTGTTCGCCCAGAATCGGCGACCTGACTCGTCAACCGAGCGGTACCGCTCGGCGACGTACTGCGGGTCGTACTCGGTGAACTGCGAGTGGAAGGTGTACGTCTCGCCCTTCGAGTAGTAGAGGATGGCGTCGGTCACGCGACCGAACCGGCGGGCATCGTTGTGAGCGCCGGTCCGTTGCCACACGATCTCATTCCGGAAGTTCTCCGGCCCGAAGATCGAGTCGAGTACGAGCTTCAGGTAGTGGCTGGCGGTCGGGTCGCAGTGGAGGTAGAGCGAGCCGGTCGGCTTGAGCACCCGGCGGAGTTCCACGAGCCGGACGGCCATCTCGACGAGATAGGCGAGCATCGGGCTCGGCTTGATACCCGAGTGGAAGGCGCCGATCAGGTCGCTGACCGGGCTCGGGACCGTCCCCTGGTGGTAGGCCGTGTTGGTCAGGTAGAGGTACTTCGACTCCGCGTCGGGCCCCCAGTGCCAGGTGTCGTCAAACGCCACGAGCTGGGCGTCAGTGTTGTTGCCCGACTCATCCTTGAAGAGGACGTTGTACGTCGCGTTCGAGTTGAACGGCGGATCGAGGTAGATGAGGTCGACCGACGCGTCCGCGATGTACTTCCGCAGGATGTCGAGGTTGTCGCCGTAGTAGAGGGCGTTCGGCTCCATGGCCGCCCCATGGTGTCACACCGAGCGCGGGCGGAGAAGGGCGGGGGTGCTGCCTCGCCTAGGCCTTCGGCTTGTCCGAGCCGTGGCATGTGTGTTCTGAGAGCGGTTGCGACTGGTGGTGATGGACCGTCCCGTCCGGGTCGGTGACCGTCTCCTCGTACCAGTCGCGGTCGCGGTCGATCTCCTTGACCCGGTACCGCTCTGTGCCGTCGGCGCGAGGCGACGGCCCGGCCTTCCGCTCCCAGGCTGGCTTGCTCAGCCCGCGGCCGCCGGGCCGCTTGGCGATGATGCTCGGGCCGTGGGCCGTGCCTGTGCCCGTCGCGACATCGGCGAACGCGAGCACGTGCCGCCGCATCGAGCCGCAGGCCGGGCAGGGCTCGCCTGACGTCGCCGCGCTTACCGGCAGCGCCGCTGAACAATCCAGGCACTCGACCTTGCCCGCAATCGTAGACATGCAAGAAGTGTATGTCGGAGCGGCGAGGGCGACTGACGGCTAGCCCTTCGGCTTGTCCGAGCCGTGGCGCAGGTGCTGGTCAAGGGGCTCGTCCACGTCGCGGATGACGGTCCCGTTTGGGTCTGTCATCCGCTCGACGTACCGGTTGTTCTCGCGATCCACGACCCGCTGTCGGTCGCGCCAGATGCCGTCTGCGCTCTGTTCGTCGCCGGACCATTGCTCCTGGGCCGGGCGCGAGCGGCCCCCGCTCTTGAAGCCGGGCGTGCGCTTCTTGAGCACAAGGTCCGTATGGAACGTCACCTCGTCGTGGAGGTAGACCTTCACGAGCCGACTCATCGAGCCACAGGCCGGGCAGGGCGGGCGACCCTCAGCGGGATCGTCGGGTCGCGCGTCGGGCAGCGACTGGCCGCAGCTGTTGCACTCGACGCCGCCGGTCTCGACCGTCATTCGGCGCCTCCATCGTTTGCGGGCGGAATGTTGTCAGCACGTTGTCTGCCAGCCGTCGGAGCGGCTCCCGGAGGCTAGTCCAGGGCCCGTTTCCTACTCGGAAGAGTGGCGCGCCCGGCGGGACTCGAACCCACGACCTTTAGGTCCGCAACCCGGTTACAGCCATCCTTCTGGTCCCATTCTGTCCCGTCCGGTCCCATTCTGAGCTCGGCCCGAGGGACCCTTGGGCCACGATGGGACGGCCCGCACCGTCTATCCCGTTACCTGGGCCGTTAGTTGGCCTCTTCGCCGCACGACACCCGCGCGGCCGCCCATCTCCGGCGCATACTCTCCGCCTCGATGACTGAGGGCACATGAACGCGGTCAGTTGCCCACGTTGTGGTGCGGCGATCACGCCTGGCATGCGCTTCTGCGGCCAGTGCGGCGGCCGGCTGGCCGACGCGTCCGAAGGTGAGCGACGGCAGCTGACGGTCCTCTTCTCGGATCTCATCAGCTCCACCGAGATGTCCACCCGACTCGATCCCGAGGATCTTCGTGATGTCCTCGGCGCCTACCATCGGCTGGCGGCGTCGGGCGTCGAGCGATACGACGGGTACATCGCACAGTATCTCGGTGACGGTGTGCTCGCGTACTTCGGATACCCGCGCGCACATGAGGATGATGCGGAGCGCGCCGTCATGGCCGGCCTCGAGATCCTCGGCGGCCTGGAGTCGCTCAACCGCGAGCTCGAGACTCGCTATCAGGAACGGATCGCCCTGAGAGTCGGATTGCACACCGGTCAGGGCGTCGTGGCGGCGGGGGAAGGCGGTGACGAGGTTCGCATGGTCGGTGAGACGCCCAATGTGGCGGCGAGAGTGCAGCACGAGGCACCCTCCAACGGCCTCGCCATCAGCGAAGCCACGGACCGTCTGCTGCCGAGCCGTATCCAGCGCCATTCTCTGGGCACGTTCACGTTGAAGGGCCTTCGCCAACCCGTGCGCCTGTTCCAGGTCACCGGCATCGGCCGGGCCACGCGCCCTGATCTTGATGGCGGCTCCGCGCTGGTGGACCGCCGGGTCGAAGTCGCAATGCTGAGTGCGACCTGGAACGCGTTCGCCACTGGGGCCGCGAGGCCCATCCTGCTTCGAGGTGAGCCCGGCATAGGCAAGTCGCGCCTGCTGGCCGTGATCCGTGGTTGGGCCGAAGACTCGGACGTCGCCTGGCTGGAATGTCAGTGCGCGGCCGTGAATTCGACGAGCGCCTTCCATCCATTGATCCAGCTGGTACCGCATCTGAACGAACGAGCCGTCGTGGCAGTCGAGTTCCTGGCCGGAGTCCAGGGGTTGCAGGTCGGGAGTGTCGCACCCGCCAAACGCCGCCAGCAGGCTATCCAACAGCTGACCGGCGACCTCATCGAGTCGGCTCGCGGACACCGCACCGCCCTTGTCATCGAGGATCTTCACTGGAGCGATGCATCGACGACGGAGCTCCTGCACGGCCTGCTGAGGCAGTCGGTGCCGGGCCTGCTATGCGTGCTCACCTGCCGCTCGGGCTATGAGCCTCCGTTTCTTGAGCTGCTCGAGGTCCTGGACGTCGAACGACTGGCCGAGAAGGACACGCGGGAACTGCTCAGCCTGATCACCGGACCTCTCGATGAGACGCTCAACGCGCGGTTGCTGCTCGGATCGGAGGGTGTGCCTCTCTTCGCCGTCGAACTTGCGCGAACCTGGCAGGACGCCAAACTCGCCGGGGTTGCGGACGCGACAGTGCCGATGACTCTCCACGATGCCCTGATGGCACGCCTCGATCGCATCCCGAGTGCGAGGACCACGGCGCAACTGGCGTCCGTGCTGGGGCGCGAGTTCCCTCTTTCGCTGCTCGTCGCGGTGCATACCACCGGCCGCGACTCGGTCGCCGCGGATGTCAAGACCCTGGTCGGTTCGGGGGTCCTTGTGCCGGCTCCCGACAACGGTGACGAGGGCTACCGGTTCAGCCATGTGCTGCTGCGTGACGTGGCCTACCAGTCCCTGCTTCGCAAGACCAGGCAGACGTACCACGCCCGGGCGGCTCGAGTGATGCTGGAGCAGTTCCCAGGCTCCGCAGAGCTGGCGCCAGAGGTGGTGGCGCTGCACTTTGCCCAAGCGAATGAGCCTTCGCCGGCTATCGCCCAGTGGCAACGGGCGGCCCGGCGCGCTCTATTGCGTTCCGCCAATCGCGAAGCGGTCTCCCACCTGTCGAGTGCGCTCACGCTATTGGAGTCGACCCCCGAGGACGACGACCGGAACAGACTCGAGATGCAGCTGCAGGTCGGGATCGGCGGCGCGCTCGTCGGCCTTGAGGGATACGGTTCGCCGAACGCTGGCGGTCACTACGAGCGCGCTCGCCAGCTCGGCGAAGGATCCGCGCCGACTCCGGAGCTCGGTCCGGTCTGGTTCGGATTGCTGGCTTTCTACGGGGCTCGTGGCGGGCTCAGGACGATGTTGGGCCTGGCCGAGGAGATGCACGAGATCGCCGTCGATGGCGCCAGCCTCGAGTTGCTTCTGGAGGCGAACTTCGCTCTCGGCATGGCGCACTTCTACCGGGGCCAGCTGAGAGAAGCGGAGCGTGCCCTGGCGGAGGGGATGTCGCTCTACAGGCCAGACGAGCATCGCCATCTCGCTGCCACGTACGTCTTCGATCCGGGCGTGGGGTGCCGCCGCTCATTGGCGCTGACGCTCTGGCTCAGGGGCGACGTCGAACTGGCCGGACAGCGAGCGCGGGAGGCAGTCGAGCTGGCCAAGATCGTGGCGCATCCCTACTCGCTCGCCTCTGCATTGGTCTTCCAGGCGATCCTTTGCCAGCTTGCCGGACGACCGGACGAATGCCTGACGGTCGCGACCGCAGCCCTGGATCTATCGGTCGAGAACGGCTTCGGCTTCTGGCAGGCATGGGCCGCCATCCTCCGAGGTTGGGCGCACGGCGGCGGTCAGGCGCTTTCAGAGATGGAGACGACGTTGGCCGGGTATCGCGCCTCTGGGGCTCGGCTAATGCTGCCGTATTTCCTCGGCCTCGTGGCAGAGCGGAAGCTGGATGCTCAGCTCGCACCGGAGGCGGCTGCCCTGTTGTCGGAGGCCCTCGATCTGGCCAGACGCGATGGGGAGCGCTGGTACGTCCCGGAGCTTCATCGGCTCACGTTCGCCGCCAGCGGCTCGAGGCTGGAGATGGCTCGCGCCCGCCGCGCGGCGAAAGCCATGGGCGCCCTGACGCTCCAGCGCCGTTACGCGAACGTGTGAGGGGCCTCGCTTGCGGGCAGGGAGCGTCGGGCCCTAACCAAGCGAGGCGAGGAAGTGTTCGATCGCCGCGTTGACCTGGTCGGGCACCTCGAGCTGATGGAAGTGACCGGAGCCGCTGGTTTCACTGACCTGAAGCTGGGGGCAGAGCTTGACCAAACTCTCGAGATCGGCGAAGCCCCCACCTGAACCCACGTACAGGACGGGCGACCTGTACGAGGCGGCCCAGGCGGCGTGATCCGATTCGAACACATGACGCAGGGATGAAGCCTTCACGTGCTGGGGTCCGCTGACCAGGACGTCCAGGATGCGCTCCCGGCGAGCCGGCTCGTCGGCGAACCCGACGAACTGGCCCTGGAACTGACGCGTGACCTCGCGGTAGGCAGGGCTCTCCATGCCCTGCTGCAGTCCCGGTACAGCCGCGAGCAGTGGCGCCGACGGCAGAAGTGGCGCGTCCAGCAGGACCAGCGCCCGCACGGACTCCGGGTGCAGCGCGCCTAAAGCCAGCGCGATCACGCCACCCATGCTGTGGCCCACGACCACGGGACGATCGAGCTCCAGGGTACGGACGATCCAGGCCAGGTCGCCTGCAAACGTCTCCATCGAGTAGTCACCCAGGGGGGCATCGCTCGCGCCATGGCCCCGCAGGTCCACGCTCACCACCCGATGGCGGCGCGAGAAGTGCGCGACTTGCGGTTCGAAGAAGGCGTGATCTCCCGACCAGGGGTGGACGAAGACGAGCGGTGGTTCACCGCTGCCGACGTCATCCACAGCCAGACGAAGGCCGTCCCTGTCGAGCAATCGCATGGCGCCAGTCTACATGGCGCCGCGCTCACCGGACGCGCCATGTGGGATCCGTGACGCCGTCGCGCTCCCGTTCCGGAGGCGACGCGTCGTCGCCGGTTCTGAGCGCGGCATTCAGAAGTTGGCGCGCCCGGCGGGACTCGAACCCACGACCTTTAGGTCCGCAACCTAACGCTCTATCCGCTGAGCTACGGGCGCGCGCGATGCAGGAGGGGTGGCGGAGAGGGAGGGATTCGAACCCTCGAAGCAGGTTACCCCACTTAACGGTTTAGCAAACCGCCGCACTCGGCCTCTATGCGACCTCTCCGTGCCCGACGCCGCGGCATCATAGCATCGGGCCCCGTCGGGGCCGGCTCGGGCGAGCGCGGCGCTGGCACATTAGGCCGAGGATTCAGCTTCACGTGAACAGATCAGGCAGGCGGGACCGCCAGAGCCCGCTGTGCACCCGATGAGCGAACCGGCGAACGAAGCACCGTTCGCGGCGTCGGCGACGCCCGGCAGCGGCCTTCGTTCGTCATTCCGGTCGCGTGGCGAGCAGGAGTGACGCTCCGGGCTCCTTCGTTCGCCCTGTTGAACGCGGGGTGCACAGGTGCCCGGAGCGACGGGGGCCGGCCGCGACGCTCGCCCCAGTCCCGCGATCCGTGCTGCGATGAGCGCGTCCAGATACGTCCGTGACACCGGACCTGGGCGCGGAGTGAGGCGAGACCCGACCTGAGAACAAGGCGAGAGCCCCCGCTACGCTGGTGGTGTCAGACATCAGCAGGAGGGCTCTCGATGGCGCAGTCTACCCGTGGCGTGCGGCGAGGACGCCGGCATCCGCTCGTGCCGCTGCATCCGCACGCGTTCCTCGTCGTCGCTCGGCGGGGCCAGCCGCCGGGCCTCTCGCGCGAGGCCCGCAAGCGACTGGCGATGCTCGATTGGCACCGGGGGCACGGCGCGAACGTCAGCCGGACGGCCCGCCACTTCGGCTTCAGCCGCCCGACCGTGTACCGCTGGCTCGCGCGCTACGACCGGTTCCATCTCGAGACGCTCGAGGATCGCGGCTCGGCGCCACGTCGGCGGCGGCGGGCGACCTGGACGATCGCGCAGCTGCGGGCCGTCCAGGCGCTCCGCGCGACCTATCCCCGCTGGGGCAAGGACAAGCTCGTCGTCCTGCTCCGCCGTGACGGCCTGGCGCTGTCGAGCTCGATGGTCGGGCGGATCCTCGCCCGCCTGCGCCGGACCGGTGAGCTGCGCGAACCGCGCGGCCGGCGGATCAGCGCCCGGCAGCGGCGCTGGCACCGCCCCTATGCCGTGCGCAAGCCGGCCGGCTGGGCGGTCGTCCGTCCGGGCGACCTCGTCCAGCTCGACACGCTCGACGTCCGCCCGCTCACGGGGCGGGATCCGTTCAAGCAGTTCACCGCCCGCGACGTCGTGTCGCGCTGGGACGTCCTCGAGCTCCGGCGGCGGGCCACGGCGGCGAGCGCGGTCGGCGTCCTCGATGCCCTCGCGGCGCGGATGCCCTTCGCGATCCGGGCGATCAGCGTCGACGGCGGCAGCGAGTTCATGGCCGAGTTCGAGACGGACTGCCAGGCGCGGGGCATCGCCCTCTTCGTCCTGCCGCCGCGCAGCCCCAAGCTCCACGGCTCGGTCGAGCGCGCCAACCGGACCCACACCGAGGAGTTCTACGAGGTCACCGACGCCGAGCCCGATCTCGGCTCGCTCCAGACCGAGCTGCGGGCGTGGGAGACCACCTACAACACGATCCGGCCGCACCAGGCGCTCGGCTACCTCACCCCGGCCGAGTACCTCGCCTCGGTCGGCATCGAGGTGTAACGGAGGTACCGGACGAGTACATGCGATTGACACTCGGGGACGGCTGGTCTACCGTTCGAGGCCACCATGCAGAGGTACTTCTATTTTCGACGCCCGGCACGCTAGCCCGCGGGGATGACCCGCCGGGGCGGGTCGTGTCGGGACAAGCAGAGGTCTGAGACCTCTGCTTTTTTCTTTCGTCGGCGCCGACAACGCCGGCAGGGATCGAGGGAGCAGGCACCGTGTTCATCGTGATGTCAGCGCGAGCCACCGAAGCCGAGGTGAACGCCGTGCGCAGCGCCATCCTCGCCGAGGGCTTGCAGCCGCACGTGAACCCGGGCACGGAGCGCGTGGTCATCGCCCTGGTCGGCGAGATCGGGCCGCGACGGCAGGCGCTGAGGAGCCGCTTCGAGGGGATGGCCGGCGTGGAAGAGGTCAAGTCGATCAGCCGGCCCTTCAAGCTCACCAGCCGCGAGTTCCACCCCGAGGACACGGTCATCCACGTCGGCGACGTGTCGATCGGCGACGGTTCGCTGACGGTCATGGCCGGGCCCTGCTCAGTGGAGAGCCGCGAGGTCGCCCTGGAGACGGCGCAGGCGGTCGCTGAAGCCGGGGCGCGCATCTTCCGTGGCGGCGCCTTCAAGCCGCGCACCAGCCCGTACTCCTTCCAGGGCCTGGGCGTCGAGGCGCTGCGCTACCTGGCCGAGGCACGCGAGCTGACCGGCCTGCCGGTCATCACCGAGGTCATGGAGCCGGCCCAGGTCGAGGTCGTGAACCGCTACGCCGACATCCTCCAGGTGGGCACGCGCAACATGCAGAACTACTCGCTGCTGACCGCGGTGGGGCGTGTAGAGAAGCCGGTCATGCTCAAGCGCGGCTTCGGCGCGACGATCGAGGAGTGGCTGATGTCCGCCGAGTACATCGTCAGCTCCGGCAACCCCAACGTCATCCTCTGCGAGCGCGGCATCCGCACCTTCGAGACGTACCTGCGCAACACGATGGACCTCGCGGCGGTGCCCCTCCTCCACCATCTCACGCACCTGCCGGTGATCGTCGATCCCTCCCATGCCACCGGCAAGCGCTGGCTGGTCAAGCCGCTGGCCCTCGCGGGCGTGGCCATCGGGGCCGACGGGGTCATGGTCGAGGTCCACCCGCGCCCCGACGAGGCGCTCTCGGACGGCGAGCAGTCGCTCACCTTCGACGGCTTCCGCGAGCTGATGGCCGCCCTGGGCCCGGTCCACGAGAACGCCCGTCCGCTGCACGGCGACCCGGTCCTCTCCGGGGCCGCCCTCGGTGTCGAGTCGGGAGGCCGGCATTGAGCGGCGTCGTCGCGGCGGCGGGAGTCGTCGCGGTCGCGCCGGCGGCGCGGCTGCGCGGCCGCCTGCGCGTGCCCGGCGACAAGTCGATCACGCACCGGGCGCTGCTGCTGGCCGGCCTGGCGGCCGGCCGCTCGCGCATCGCGGACGCCTCCGACGCGCTCGACCCGAACAGCACCGCGGCCTGCCTCCGCGCGCTCGGCGTGACGATCGAGAGGCTGACCGACGACGACGGCTTCGCGGCCTGGACGGTCGCCTCGCCGGGGGTCGAGGGCTGGCGGGCGCCCGCGGGTTCGCTCGACTGCGGCAACTCGGGCACGACGCTGCGGCTCCTCGCCGGCATCCTTGCGGGGACCCCGCTGGCGACGATCCTCGACGGCGACGATTCGTTGCGACGGCGTCCGGTGGCCCGTATCATCGAACCGCTCCGGGCGATGGGCGCCACGCTCCATGCGCGGGCGGACGACACGCTGCCACCCCTGTCGGTCACGGGTCGGCGACCGCTCCGTCCGATCGACCACGCGACCCCGGTGCCGAGCGCCCAGGTGAAGTCGGCCGTCCTGCTGGCCGGCCTGGCGGCCGTGGGCACGACGACGGTGCGCGAGTCGGTGGCCACGCGCGACCACACGGAGCGCATGCTGCGGGCTCGCGGCGTGGCCGTGACGAGCGAGGTGGACGGGCCGGGTGGTCCGGTGGTCGTCAGCGTGGAGGGCGGGCAGACGGTGCGACCGATCGATGAGCGGATCCCCGGCGACATCTCCGCGGCCGCCTTCTGGCTCGTGGCCGGCGCGGCCCACCCCGATGCGCAGCTCGTGCTCGAGCGGGTCGGCGTCAACCCGACGCGGCGCCGGGTGCTCGACCTGCTGCGCGCCATGGGCGCGGACATCGTCGAGCGGCCGCTCGTCTCCGACGGTGGCGAGCCCGTGGGCGACCTCGAGGTCCGCTCCAGCGAGCTGCGGGCGATCGAGATGGGACCGGCGGACGTCGCCGCGGCGATCGACGAGGTGCCGGTGCTGTGCCTGGCCGCCGCCTGCGCTCGCGGCACGACCCGCATCCGCGGCGCCGGCGAGCTGCGCCACAAGGAGAGCGACCGCCTGGCCGGCATCGCCGAGGGCCTGGCCGGCCTGGGTGCCCGGATCGACATCAGCGGCGACGACTTCGTCATCGAGGGTGGCGCGGGCCGCCCCTTCTTCGGGCTGCACGCCGGCGAGGCCCGCAGCCACGACGACCACCGGCTGGCCATGACCTTCGCCATCGCCGGCCTCCTGGCCGGCGGACCGGCCACGTTCGACGGCGGCGCTTCAGTGGCCGTCTCCTACCCCGGCTTCTTCCGCGACCTCGAAAGGGCCCGTGCATGACCAAGCGACTCGTCCTCATCGGCCACCCGGTCGCCCATTCGCTCTCCGCCGCGATGCAGCAGGCCGCGCTCGACGCGGCGGGCATCGACGCGCACTACGAGCTGCTCGACGTGACGCTCCCCGAGCTGCCCGACACGATCGACGCGCTGCGCGACGACGCCTTCCTCGGCGCCAACGTGACCATCCCCTACAAGGAGCGGGTGGTACCCCTGGTCGACCGGATCACGAACGAGGCGCAGGCCACCGGTGCGGTCAACACGATCACGCGCGAGGGGAAGCGGCTGGTCGGCCACAACACCGACGTGCCCGGCTTCAAGGTCTGCCTCGAGACCCTCGTCGGGCGCCAGAAGATGCCCCGCTCGGCGGTCGTCCTCGGTGCCGGTGGAGGCGCCCGGGCGGTCGTCTTCGGCCTCATCACGGAGGGCTTCCAGCGGGTCATCGTCTTCAACCGGCACCTTCACCGGGGCGAGGGGCTCGTCCGCTTCTTCGCTCGGAGCGCTGCCCACATGGAGCTGAAGGCGATGCCCTGGCACGAGTCGGTCATCGAGGCCGAGCTGGCCAAGACGAAGGTGTTCATCAACGCCTCGTCGGTCGGGCTCGACTCGGACGAGACGCCGGTGCCCGCAGTGCTGATCCCGCCCGACCTGCTCGTGCTCGACCTCGTCTACCGGCCGCGCGAGACGCGCCTGCTGCGCGACGCGAAGGCGGCCGGAGCGCAGGCCACCATGAACGGCGAGCTGATGCTGCTCCACCAGGGCGCGGCGGCCTTCGAGCTGTGGACGGGCCAGCCCGCGCCGCTCGACCTGATGCGCGCCCAGCTCGAGGCGGCCGCCGAAGCGGGCACGCCCATGGCGGCCGTCGACCCAGCCTGACGATGACCTTCCGTTTCCTGACCGCCGGGGAGTCCCACGGGCCGGCGCTGGGCGCCACCCTCGAGGGCCTGCCGGCGGGCATCCCCGTCTCGGCCGACCTCATCGCCGCGGACCTCGCCCGCCGCCAGCGCGGCTACGGGCGCGGCGCGCGGATGAGCATCGAGCAGGACCGGGCGGAGATCCTGGCCGGCGTCCGGCACGGCCGCACGCTCGGCTCCCCGGTGCTGCTGCTCGTGCGCAACCGCGACTGGGAGAACTGGACCCAGGTCATGCAGGTCGAGGCGCTGAGTGCGGAACAGGCCACAGAGCTGGCGTCGCTCGTCGACGAGGGCAACAAGCGAGCCCAGCCGGTGACGCGCGTCCGCCCCGGCCACGCCGACCTGGCCGGCGCCCTGAAGTACGGCTTCGACGACGTGCGCGACGTGCTGGAACGGGCGAGCGCGCGGGAGACGACCGTGCGCGTTGCGGCCGGCGCGGTCTGTCGTGCCTTCCTGCGCCAGCTGGGCATCGAGGCCTGGAGCTTCACCGCCGAAGTGGGCGGCATCGCGGTGGACCCCACGAACGCGCACCGCACGCGCGCGGAGACCGAGGAGAGCCCGTTGCGCTGCCCCGACCCGGCCGCGGAGGCGCGCATGATCGCGGCCATCGACGATGCGCGCTCGGCCGGCGACACGCTGGGCGGCGTCTTCGAGGTCGTGGCCACGGGCGTGCCGGTCGGGCTGGGCAGCCACGTCCATTGGGATCGCCGTCTCGACGGCGCGCTGGCCCAGGCGATCTGCTCCATCCAGGCCGTCAAGGGCGTCGAGTTCGGGCTCGGCTTCGAGCAGACCCGGCGCCCCGGCTCGCGGGTGCACGACATCATCGAGGGCGTCGGGGAGGACCCGGCCGCGCCCGGCATCCCCGGACTCGACGACGGGCCCGTGCGGCGCTGGCTCCACCGCACGAACGCCGCCGGGGGTCTGACCGGCGGCATCAGCAATGGCGAGCCGATCGTCGTGCGCGGCGCGGTGAAACCGATCAGCACCCTGGCCCGCCCCCTCCCCTCGGCCGACCTGCGCACCGGGCAGCCGGTCGAGGTCGCCCACTACGAGCGCAGCGACATCAGCGTGGTGCCCGCCGCCGGCGTCATCGGCGAGGCCATGGTGCTCCTGACGCTGACGCGCTTCGTGCTCGAGAAGTTCGGCGGCGACTCCCTCGTGGAAGTGCGCGACAACCTGGCCCGCTACCGCGAGCGGACGCTGGCCGTCACTGCGGCCGCTGCCGGCGCCGAAGTCGCTGCCGAAGCCGAGGCCGGCTCCGGCGGGGACGACTGAGCGGGTCGGCGATGGAGCTGGTGCTGATCGGGCCGCCCGGGAGCGGCAAGAGCGCCGTGGGCCGACGCATCGCCCGCGCGCAGGGCGCCGCCTTCGTGGACCTCGACACGGCCATCGAGGCGGCCGCGGGGATGCGCGTGGAGCGCATCTTCGAGATGGAGGGTGAGGCCGGCTTCCGAGCCCGCGAGGCGGCGGCGATCGCCGCCCTCGGCACGGCCGACACGGGTCCGCGCCTGACGCGCGTGGTCGCCGCCGGCGGCGGCGCCATCCTTGACCCACGCAACCGCTGGCGGTTCTTCCACGGCCGGCGAGCGGTCGCGCTCATGGCGCCCGCCGAGGCACTCGCCGAGCGTCTCGCCCGAAGCCCCGTGGTGCGGCCGCTGGTGGCCGGTCGCGACCCCGTCGTCGCGGTGCGCGAGCTGCTGACGGCACGCGCGCGCTTCTACGCCGCGGCCCAGGCCGTGGATGCCACCGGTCGCCTGGAGGACGTCGCCGGCCGCGTCGCCTCGCTCCTCGAGCGCCCGGCGCCCGCCGGCACGCGTCTGCTCTCCGCCGAAACGCCGATCGGGAAGCTGGACCTGGGGCACGGGCACGCGGCGCGGGCCGTGGCCGACGCGCTGCGGCCCATGGGCGTGCGCCGGGCGACGCTGGCCAGTGAGCCCGAGGCCTGGCGCCGCCATGGCGAGCGGCTGGCGCGGTCGCTCGCGGAGGCGGGCGTCGTGGAGCCGCTCCCCCTGCTCCTGCCACGCGGCGAGCGGGCCAAGACCGTGCGCGCCTGGGAGGCCGCGCTGCGCGAGCTGGCCGCCCGGCACATGGAGCGGGGCGAGCCGATCGTGGCCATCGGCGGCGGGGCGCTGGGCGACGCGGCCGGGTTCCTGGCCGCGACCTGGCTGCGCGGCGTGCCGCTCGTCCACGTGCCGACCACGCTGCTGGCGCAGATCGACTCGGCGATCGGGGGCAAGGCGGCGCTCGACCTGCCCGAGGGCAAGAACCTCGTGGGCGCCTTCCACCAGCCGGTCGCGATCGTGGTCGACACGGATCTCCTGGCGACGCTCCCCGTCCGGCAGCGGCGGGCCGCCCTCGGCGAGGCCGTGAAGTACGCCGCGCTGGGCGACGAGCGCCTCTTCGCGCTGCTCGAGGCCGACGGGCCGGCCATCGCCTCGGGGGCTCGCGGGGCCGTCGAGTCGGGCGCCCTGGCCGAGCTGGTCGAGCGCTGTGCCTGGGCCAAGATCGAGGTCGTGGCCGCCGACGAACGCGAGGCGGCCGGGCGGATCCGGCTCAACCTCGGTCACTCCATCGGCCATGCCATCGAGGCCGCGGCCGGCTACCGCGGCATCCTCCACGGGGAGGCGGTGGCGCACGGGCTGCGCGGGGCCGTGGACGTCGGGCGCCGCCTGGGCGTGACGCCCGACGAGCGGGCGGCGCGGATCACCGGGCTCCTCGACCGGTTGGGCCTGGCCACCTCGGCGCCGGGCGTGGGGGCCGACTCCGTGGCGGCGCGCTTGGCCGGGGACAAGAAGGTGGCCGGGGGGCGCCTGCGCTGGGTGCTCCCGACCGCGGACGGCGTCGTGGTGCGCGACGACGTGCCGGCCGAGGCCGTCGAGGCCGGGATCGCCGCGGCGCTGGCAGGCGCGCCGCGGAGGGCGGCCGCATGACCCGCGTGCTCGTCCTGCAGGGCCCGAACCTGAACCTGCTGGGCTCGCGCGAGCCGGAGATCTACGGGCGCGAGACCCTCGACGAGCTGCACGCGCGGATCCGCGTTCGGGCGGCCGAGCTGGGGCTCGAGATCGACTTCTTCCAGTCGAACCACGAGGGCGCCCTGATCGACCGCCTGCATGCGCGCGACTTCGACGTCGCCGTCGTCAACGCCGGCGGGTTGACGCACACGAGCGTCGCCCTGCGCGACGCCCTGCTCGGGGTCCAGCGGCCGTTCGTGGAGGTCCACCTCTCCGATCCCTCGAAGCGGGAGCCGTTCCGGCAGGTGAACTTCCTCAAGGACATCGCGCTCACCTCGATCGTCGGCCAGGGCGGGGCGGGCTATCTGCTCGCCCTGGAGGCCATCGCGCGGCGGCGGGAGGCGCACGATGCCTGAGGAACGGGCCGGCGAGACGGCCGGGATGCGCCGGTTGCGCCGGCGCATCGACGACCTCGACCGGCGCATCGTGGAGCTGCTGAACGAGCGGACGCGGCTGGGCCTCGAGGTCGGCTCGGCCAAGGCCGAGGCGGGGCGCCGGGCGGTGCGGGACGGCGACCGCGAGCGCGAGGTGCTCCTGCGGGTGGCGGCGGCCAACGAGGGGCCGCTCCCCCAGGCCGAGCTGCTGGCCATCTACCGCCGGCTCATCGCCGCCACGCGACGCCTCCAGGGGGCGGCGCGGCGGCGCGGCGGCTCGGGCGACAAGCTCGCGGAGTGATCGACCGGGCCGTCGACCGGCTGCTGAACCGGACGGTGTCCCACGGCCCCTTCGCCGTCCGGCCGGAGGTGGCCGCCTTCCACGCCGCGATGGCGGTGGTGGACCTGCTCGTGGGCACGCCGCTCTTCCGGCGCTCGTTCCTGAAGCGACTCGACCACGGCCACGTGGACCTGCCGCGAGCGCGGGAGGGCGGCCTCGACGTGGCCGGCTTCACGGTCGCCACGCGCTTCCCCGACCTGCGGGGCACGCTCTCCGCGCCCCACTTCACGGCGCTGGGCATCCCCGTCCGCCGCCTGGGCGACGACCTCGCCATCGCCGAGGCCTTCCTCGACCGGATCGACGGCTGGATCGCAGCATCCGCTGGGCGGCTGGCCTGGTGGTCGCCCGGCGAGGCGCTGCTCATCCCCGGTGATGCCATTCGCTGCATCGCCGGCATCCAGGGCGGCCATGCGCTGGGCGGCGACCTCCGGCGCATCGAACGACTGCGGGCGCGAGGGGTGCGCATGCTGGCGCTCGCCCACGTCATGGACACGCCGATGGCTGGCTCGGGGACCGGGCGGCAGGCGGGCGGGCTGACCGGCTTCGGGCGCGAGGCGATCGCGGAGCTGGAGCGCTGCGGCGTGCTCGTCGACCTGGCCCATGCCTCGGTCGCGGCGATCCGTGAGGCGCTGCCGCTCCTGCGCCGGCCGTTCGTGCTGAGCCACACCGGGTTCACCGCACAGGCCGGGGGCCGCAGCCGCTGGCGTCCCTACGCCCCGGCGACGCGGAACCTGCCCGACGACGTCGTGCGGGAGGCGGGCGAGGCGGGCGGCCTCATCGGCGTGACCCTGGCCACGGACCTCGTCGGCGGGCGGTCGATGGACCACGTCGTGCGCGCCTTCGCCCACGCGGTCGAGCTGCTGGGGCCCGAGCGGGTCGCCCTGGGCTCCGACTTCGACGGCGCCCTGCGCATGCCCTTCGACGTCACCGGCCTGCCGGCCCTCACCCAAGCGCTCCTCGACGCCGGCTTCGGGCGCGACGTCGTGGCCGGGATCCTCGGCGAGAATGCGCTGCGGCTGCTGCGCGGCGCGGCGGTCAGGTAGCCGCGCGCAGCGACCGCACGACGCGACCCATGCCGTCGACGTCACGGCCGTCGAGGCCGAGGGCGTCGACGAGCGCGCTGCCCACGATGACGCCGTCGGCGACGCGACCGAGCTGGCGGACGTGGGCCGGCCGCGAGACGCCGAAGCCGGCCGCCACCGGGATTGGGCTGACGGAGCGGACGTCGCGGAGGAAGGCGCCGACCGTGCGCGGAAGCGCGCGTCGCGCGCCGGTGACGCCGATGAACGAGACGGCGTAGAGGAAGCCTCCGCTGCGCGCCGCGATGGCGGCACGGCGATCGTGGGGCGTGGTCGGCGTGACGAGGTAGACGAGCGCGATGCCCGCCGCGCGGGCGGCGGCCTCCACCTCCGCGCCCTCGTCGAAGGTGAGGTCGGCGAGGATGAGGCCGCTCGCGCCGGCCTCGGCCAGCCGGCGCAGGGTCGTCGCGGGATCGCCGCGGCCGACGGCCTGGTTGACGTAGGCCATGGGCACGAGCGGGGTGCCGGGGCGCGCGGCGTGGATGCGGCCGAGGAGCTCCACCGACCGGTCGAAGGTGGCCCCGCTCCGGAGTGCCGCGCTGCTGGCGCGCTGGAGCGTCGCCCCGTCGGCCAGCGGGTCCGAGTAGGGCAGGCCCAGCTCGAGCAGGTCGGCACCGGCATCGATGGCCGCGAGGGCCGCGGCGAAGCTCGTGTCGGCGTCGGGGTAGCCGGCCACGACATACGGGATGAGAGCGGTCCGGCCGGCCGCGTGGGCCGCGGCGAAGGCGGCGTGGATGCGGGCCGCGCCCGCCGTGCCGTCGGTCACGACTCGCCACCGAGCACGCCGAGGTCCTTGTCGCCGCGACCGGAGAGCCCGAGGAGCACGAGCGCGTCGCCGGCCAAGGGAGCGTGGCCGGGGAGACCGGCCATGAGCGCCCCCAGCGCCGCCACGGCATGGGCCGGTTCCAGCGCCGGGATGATGCCCTCGGTGCGCGTGACCTGCCGCAGGGCATCCACGGCCTCGTCGTCGGTGGCGTCGAGGATCTCCAGGCGCCCGGCAGCGAAGAGCGCCGAGAGCTGCGGCCCGATGCCCGGGTAGTCGAGGCCGGCGGAGATCGAGTGCGCCTCGAGGACCTGGCCGTCGCGATCCTGGAGCAGGTACGAGCGGGAGCCGTGCAGCACGCCCGGGGACCCGCCCGCCAGCGCCGCCGCATGGCGCCCGGTGGCCACGCCCTCTCCCGCCGCCTCGACTCCGATGAGGCGCACGGCCGGCTCGCCGATGAAGCGGCTGAGCAGGCCGATGGCGTTCGAGCCACCGCCGACGCAGGCGATGGCGAGGTCGGGCGGGCGCCCCTCCACCGCCCGCAGCTGGGCGGCGGCCTCGTCGCCGATGACGCGCTGGAGGTCGCGCACGATGAGCGGGTAGGGATGTGGCCCGACCGCCGAGCCGAGCACGTAGTGGGTCGTCTCGACGTTCGTGACCCAGTCGCGCATGGCGTCGTTGATGGCGTCCTTCAGCGTCGCCGAGCCGCTCGTCACCTCGCGCACCTCGGCGCCGAGGGCGCGCATGCGCAGGACGTTCGGGGCCTGGCGGCGGATGTCCTCGGCGCCCATGTAGACGATGCAGGGCAGGTCGAGCAGGGCGCAGGCGGTGGCGGTGGCCACGCCGTGCTGGCCGGCCCCGGTCTCGGCGATCACGCGCGTCTTGCCCAGGCGGCGCGTGAGGAGCGCCTGGCCCAGCGCGTTGGTGATCTTGTGGGCGCCGGTGTGGTTGAGGTCCTCGCGCTTGAGGTAGAGGCGGAGGTGACCCGGTTCCCGGCCGGCCCGGCGCTCCAGCTCCGCGGCGAGCCGGTCGGCGCGATAGAGGGCCGAGGGTCCCCCGACGTAGCGGAGGCGAAGCTCGCGCAGGTCGGCCCAGAAGCGGGGGTCGTCGCGGACGGCCGCGTAGGCCGCCTCCAGCTGGACCAGGGCCGCGACCAGCGTCTCCGGCACGTACCGGCCGCCGAACTGGCGCTCGGTCCCCCAGCGGCCGCGTTCGTCCACCTCGACCAGGCCGGGGTGGACGGGGGTCGGGCGGGGGGCCGACTGCGGGCGATCGATCCGGGCCGCCTTGGCCCGCTTGACGAAGAGGCCGACGAGAAAGGGGTCCTTGCGGGGACGGGCCGCGCGGCGGCGCGGGGCCTCGACGCCGGAGGCGACGTCGACGCCGACGGCCGGGATGGTCCGAAGGGCGTCGGCCACGTTGGCCGGGGAGAGCCCTCCGGCGAGGGTCACCGGCACCTCGCGGGCGACGGCCGCCGCCAGCACCTCCGAGGCCCGACGCCCGGTCCCGCCGGGGTGTGGACCTCCCGCCGTGTCGAGGAGCAGGCGCTCCACGCGGCCGGTCGCGAGCCAGGCGCGGGAGCGCACGACCGCCGCGGCCGTGACAGCCTCGGGGTCGGCGGTCACGGCCGGCAGGTGCAGGACCTTCCAGGCAGGGCGCTCGATCCGGGCGAGGATGGTTTCGCCTTCGTCGCCGTTGAGCTGCACGGCGTCGAGGCCCAGGCGATCGGCGAGGTCCCGCATCGTCGAGGGCTCCGCATCGGCGAAGACGCCGACGAGCCGGGGTCCGGGTGATGCCACGGCGCGGACGGCGACGGCGATGCGGGCGGCCGTCCTCTCGTCCAGGACGCGCGGTGTGCCGGGCACGAAGTTCAACCCGATGGCATCGGCGCCGGCCCGCACGGCCGCGAGGGCACCCGGCACATCGGTCACGCCGCAGATCTTCACGAACGGCGCGCGGTCGGCGGCGGCCGGGTCATCGGCCGCGGACGGGGGACGGCCGGCAGCCACGAAGGCGGCCGTGCGGGCGCGAACGGCGTCCGGTTCCTCGCCGGCGGCCATCAGCGCCTCGCCCACGAGCGCCGCATCGAAGCCGACGGCCCGCCAGCCCGCGACGGTGCGCGGCTCGCGCACGCCGGACTCGGCGACGACGAGCCGGTCGTCGGAGACGAAGTCGCGCAGCCGGACGGCGCGCTCGGCGTCCACCTCGAGCGTGCGCAGGTCGCGGTTGTTCAGGCCGATCAGGCGCGCTCCGCTGGCCAGGGCGCGATCGAGCTCGCGGCGGTCGTGCGCCTCGACGAGCGGCTCCAGGCCCAGGTCGCGGGCGCGACCGACGAGCGATCGCAGCGCCCGCGCGGGGTGCAACGCGGCGAGGAGGAGGACGAGGTCGGCGCCGGCGGCGCGCAGGAGCGGCAACTGGCGGGGGTCGACCACGAACTCCTTGGCCAGGACCGGGACCGTGACCGCGGCGCGCACGGCCGACAGGTCGGTGAGCGAACCGCCGAACCAGTGCGACTCGACGAGGACCGACACGATTGCGGCGCCGCCGGCCTCGTAGGCACGGGCGCGGGCGACGACGTCCGTGCCGGCGGCGGCCAGCGCCCCGGCCGAGGGGGAGCGGCGCTTGATCTCGGCGATGAGGTGGAGGCCCGGCCGCAGGAGCGGCCCGACGGCGTCCCGCGGCGCCGGCGCGCGCTCGGCGGCACGGTGTAGCTCCGTGAGCGCACGGTCACCCAGCTCGGCGGTCACGTCCGCGCGGCGCCGGGCGGCGATCTCATCGAGCACGGCCGCGGTCACGCCGGCGCTCCCGCGGCCGCCCGCGCCGCCTCCGCCCGGACGCGGCGGGCGCGCAGCCGCTCCAATCGCTCCGCCGCGGCGCCGGAGTCGATCGTGGCCGCGGCCAGCGACACGCCCTCGGCGAGGGTGGCGCTGCGGCCGGCGACCTGGAGCGCCGCGCCGGCGTTGAGCAGCACGACGTCGCGGCGAGGTCCCTCGGCGCCGCGCAGCACGGCCTCCACGATGGCCGCGTTCTCGGCCGGCGTGCCGCCGGCGAGCGCCTCGCGCGGCGCTCGGGCGAGCCCCACGTCCTCCGGCAGGACCGTTCGACGCTCCACGCCGTCCGGCGTCACGTCGTAGAGCACGCCGCTGCCGTCGAGCGGCAGCTCGTCGATGCCCTCGCCGTGGACGACGAAGGCCCGGTCGGTGCCCAGCGCCCGCAGGACCTCGGCCATCTTCGGCGCCGCCCTGGCGTCGCCGGCGCCGACGACGAGGCGCGTGACGCCGGCCGGGTTCGTCATCGGGCCCAGGAGGTTGAAGGCCGTGCGAACCCCGATCTCCCGGCGGGTCGGGCCCGCGTGCATCATCGCCGGGTGGAAGCCCGGCGCGAAGAGGAAGGCGAAGCCGTCCTCCCGCAGCGAGGTGGCGGCCTCCTCCGGGCTCTGCTGGACGACCACGCCGAGCGCGTCGAGCACGTCCGACGAGCCCGAGGCGGAGGTGATGGCGCGGTTGCCGTGCTTGGCGACCGGCACGCCCGCGGCCGCGCAGACGATGGCGGCGGCGGTGGAGATGTTGAAGGTGCCGCTGCGGTCCCCACCGGTGCCCACGACGTCGATGGCGCCTCGTGGCGCCTGCACGGGCAGGACGCGCTGGCGCATGGCGGTGGCGAACCCGGCCAGCTCCTCGACGGTCTCGCCGCGCATGCGCAGCGCCACCAGCAGCGCGCCGAGCTGGGCGGGCGTGGCGAGGCCGTCCATGACCGCTCCCATCGCATCGCGCGCCTGCTCGAGGGTGAGCATCTCGCCCTCCACCACCGCGGCCAGCGCGGCCCGCACCACGTCACTCATCGCCCGGCGCCCACGAGGCCGCGCGTGGCGAAGCCGACGCTCTCCTCGGTCTCCAGCAGCTCCGCGCTGCCCTCCCCCGTCCGGCGCAGGAAGTTGGCGAGGACTCGGGGCCCGTCCGGCGTCAGCACCGACTCGGGGTGGAACTGGACGCCCTCGAGCGGCAGCGTCCGGTGGCGCATGGCCATGACCACGCCGTCCTCCGTGCGCCCGGTGACCTCGATCTCCGGCGGGAGCGTCGCCTCGTCCACGCACAGGGAGTGGTAGCGGGCGGCCGGGAAGGGCGAGCGGATGCCCACCAGCAGCCCGACGCCGTCGTGCAGGACGTCGCTGGCCTCGCCGTGCACCAGCGTCGGCGCGCGCACGATGGCCGCCCCGAACGCGGCGCCCAGGCACTGATGGCCGAGACAGACGCCGAGGAGCGGCAGGCCGCGCTCGGCGGCCACCTCGACGGCCGCGACGGATACGCCGGCCGTGCCCGGGTTGCCCGGCCCCGGCGAGATGATGATGCCGGCCAGGGGTTCGGGCTCGGGCTCCGGAGCGCCCTCGTCGGCCAGTCGCTCGATGCCCGCCTGGTCGATCTTGTCGTTGCGCACCACGAGCAGCCGCGCCCCAGCCGCCTCGAGCGCCTGGACGAGGTTGAAGGTGAAGCTGTCGTAGTTGTCGATGACGAGGATCATGCGGCGGCCTCCGCGGCGAGCTGGATGGCCCGGCGCATCGCCGCCGCCTTGTGCTCGGTCTCCTCGAACTCCCGCTCCGGCACGCTGCCGGCGACGATGCCGGCGCCGGTGTGGAGGTGGGCCACGCCCTCGGCCAGCACCGCGCTGCGGATGGTGATCGCCGTGTCGAGGTTGCCGTCGTAGCCGACGTAACCGACCGCGCCGCCGTACAGGCCGCGCCGCTCCCCTTCCAGCTCGGAGATGAGCTGCATGGCGCGCACCTTCGGCGCGCCGGAGAGCGTGCCGGCCGGGAAGACGCTGCGCAGCGCGTCCAGCGAATCCAGGTCGGGCCGCAGGCGCGCCTCGACGTGGCTCACGAGGTGGAGGACGTGCGAGTAGCGCTCCACCTCCATGTAGCGCGTCACGGCCACGGTCCCGGGGCGGGCCACGCGGCCCAGGTCGTTGCGGCCGAGGTCGACGAGCATGATGTGCTCGGCGCGCTCCTTCGGATCGCGCTGCAGCTCCTCGGAGATGCGCTCGTCGTCGGCGTCGTCCACGCCGCGCGGCCGCGTGCCGGCGATGGGATGCGTGGTCATGTGGTCGCGGTCCACCTGGAGCAGCAGCTCCGGGCTGGCGCCGACGACCTCGAAGCCGGCCGTGCGCACGAAGAAGAGGTACGGGCTGGGGTTGACGCGGCGCAGCGCACGGTAGAGCGAGATGCCGTCCAGCGCCCGGCCGCTGGCGCCGCGCGGCAGCGTCAGCGATTGACGGCGCGCGAGCACGATCTGGATGGCCTCGCCGGCCGCGATGGCGTCCTTCGCCCGGGCCACGGCGGCCTCGTAGGCCTCGCGCCCGAGGCTGGCGGCGATGGGGCTCTCCAGCTCGATCTCGGCGCCCGGCGTCGACGGGCGGGGGGCCGGCGCCGGCTCGGCGGCACTCGGGCGGGCCGTCCGATCGAGGGCCTCGAAGATCGCCCGCTCGGCGATGCGATAGCGACCCTCCAGGTCGCGAGGCGCGGTCTGCAGCGAAGCGATCGCGCTGAGGGTGTGGGTCAGGTGGTCGAAGACCAGGACGAGGTCGGTCTCGAGGAAGGCCGCCGTGGGCATGCCCAGGACGTCCTTGGCCGGCAGGGGCACCGGCTCGAAGGCCGAGATCGCGTCGTAGGCGAGGGCGCCGACCGCGCCGCCGGTGAAGCGCGGCATTCCCTCAAGCGGCGCCACCCGGCGGCGCGGCACGAACGAGCGGATGGCAGCGATGGGGTCCTCGGCCACGAGGGTCGTCGCGGGCAGGTCGGGGTGGAATGCGTCCACGGAGAGCGGCCGCTCCACGATCGTGGCCGTCCCGCCGCGGACCTCGAGCGTCCGGCGGGGCCCGACACCGAGGAACGAGTAGCGGCCAACGCGCTCGCCGCCCTCGACCGACTCGAGCAGGTACGCCGGGCCGCCGTCGTCGAGCCGCAGGAAGGCGCCCACCGGCGTCTCCAGGTCGGCGTCGCGGGTGGCCCGGAGGAGGATCGTGTCGGCGTTGCCCGCCAGGCGCCGGACCTCGCCGAGGCTGAGCGGGCTCGTCATCGACATCTGCGCGGACCTCCGGGAATCAAACGGCCTTCCGTCCTGCCGGGACGAAAGGCCGAGCCTTCCGCGGTGCCACCCGCCTTCGGCACCCGGGCTCCCGGGGCCGCTCTCTCGCCGACGGACCCTCGAGGGGTCGATCGGTGCTGCCGTGATAACGCTGGCGCTCTGCGCCGGAGCCTACTGGTGCCGCCTGCGCGGCCGTTCGGTCCGGGGGCTCCCGGGTCCATTCGCCGTCGTCCTCGCACCGGCTTCCACCAGCCGCCGGTTCTCTGCGCCGAGGGAACGACGGGTACTCGTCCCGTTCATCGCCCGATCTTCGGTTGTCGGGGCGGAGTATGGGAGCCGGCCGGGAGAGGTGTCAAGCGGCCCCGCCCGGCCTGTCCCGGTCCGGCCTGTCCCCGTCCGGCCGATGGGCGTTGCGCACGAAGCACCAAATGGCGGTTCAGGGCGCGAGCCGGGCACGGATCGGGGCCGCTCGAGTCGGCCGAGGTGCCGGCCGGGTGCCGGCCACGCTCGGGTGGCCGTCTCGACCGGTGAGGTTCGGATGGTCCGGGGGGTCCCGAGCCTCCGGGCGGGCCCTTTTGCCGCCGTTTGGTGTTCCACAAACAACGCACGCGGCCGTCGCAGGGTCGCGCCACCGTCCCATGCCTCCGTTGATGCTGATGGAGGCATCAGCCTCGCTAACTGGTCGGCGCGGCCCCCGTGCCCTCGGTGACCGGGACGACCAGCACGAACTGGCCGTCCTTGTCGGGGTAGCGGTGCGTGGGTCGGCGCCAGGGGAGGTAGTCCTCGGGGAGGGCCTTGACGGGCACCAGGGCGTTCGGAGGCCGGGAGGCGCCCCAGATCGAGCTGATGAACGGATACCAGACGTCCTCGATGACGACGTGCGTGACCGTGTAGTCGTTCGTGACGGCCGGGTCGGCGGTGGCCCGGAAGCCCGACATGACCCACGAGTGGGCGCCCCGCCAGACGAGCAGCCCCACGGGCCGACCGCTCAGGCGGAGCGCCTTGGCCGCGGCCTTGATGGCCTTGGCCCGGGTGGGCTGCAAATCGACCACGAACCGCCCGAAACCGAGCTGCTCGAGACCACTCGCCCACCCCTCGGGTTCGGCGCCCTTCCCGACCAGGGTCTTCGGGGAGAGCTTCCGTGCCAGCCGGTAGAGGCGGTCCTGGGTCGCCCGCGTCCGGTCGGCGCCGGGCGACATGATGTTGATCATCGTCTGCATCGCCGCGGGCACGCAGTAGTACTTGGTCTGCTCGGAGACGAAGTCGCCCCGCTGGTAGAGGTTCATCGAGAAGGCCCCGTCGAAGACGGGCGGCGGATCGAGGACGAGCCGGGCGGGCGGCGGTCCGAGCCGATCGGCGGAGACCGCTGGCCAGCTCCAGGGCGCGGGATCCAGGACGGCCGAGGGCGGGGACGGGGCCGGCGCGAGGGCATCGGGTGCCGGGGCCTGGCGCGACGATCGCAGGTGCGAGACCGCGGTCGGCTGGGCGCTGATCGCCGAGGGGGCGATCGTCGGGGGTCCCGATGGCGCCGGGGCGACGAAGGCGCCGGCTGCCGCGAAGACGCCGGCGCAGAACGCGATCGCGATCACGCCGGCGAGGGCAAGGGTGCGGCGGTGGGGTCGACGCTGGGTCATCACTCGTTCGACGTGGGCGTGCGGATCAGGCATCGGCGAACTCCAGGCGCATCGTGACGCGCGGGGGGCCGCCGCCGGGTGGCTGGGCAACGGCTGCCTCGCGGAAGCCCGCTGCTCGGAAGAGGGACACGGTGCCGGTGTAGGCGGCGTCGGTGCTCAGCCGCCGGTCGCCGGGATCGCGGGCATAGCCCTCGACGGCGGGTGCGCCGTGCTCGCGGGCGTAGGCCACGGCCCCCTCGAGCAGCGCCCTGGCGACCCCTTGCCCGCGCCGGCGCCGCGCAACGAAGAAGCAGACGATCGACCAGGCCGGCAGGTCGTCCACCGGGGCCAGGAACCGTGAGCGAACGAGCCGTTCGAAGCCTGAGCGCGGGCCGAGCCCCACCCAGCCCACGGGCTCGTCGCCGTCGTAGGCGAGCAGGCCCGGCGCGGGGTCCGTGCCAGCGAGCGCCCGCAGCGCCGCGCGGTTGTCAGCGGACATCGCCCTGGCCATCTCGGTGCTCGAGCGTCGGAAGAACATGCACCAGCAGCCGTACGACGCGCCGCCCCGCCCGAAAAGCGCTTCGAGGTCTGGCCAGCGCTCGGGCGTCAGGGGCTCGATGCGGAAACCCAGCGCGGCCCTCACGACCCGCCGGCGCCGGACTCCACTGGCGGCGCCACCCGGTCGAGGAGGTCGCCCAGCGCGTGCGCGCCCAGTTGATCGATGATCGCCCGGGCCTCCCGGACCGCCTCCGGCACGGCTGGATGATCCGGTGGCGCGAGGAGGACCAGGCCAAGCAGGACCTGGGCGAGGTCGAACCGAGCATCGCATTCACGGATGTATCGGGCCGCTTCGAGGATGTCGTGAACCCCACCATCCACGCGTCCTTCCAGGATCGCCAGGCCTCCATGCATGTACCGGCGCAACGCGGCGACGTACCGTCCGCGATCCGCGGCCCCGTCAGCGATGCCGACCACCTTCCTTGCCGCCGCCACGTCCCGTAGGGCGAAGGCCGCCGGCGCTGCCCACCAAGCGCCCCAGAGCTCGAGGGACTTCCCCACGGCTGCGCCCTCCAAGGCCTCCGCGAGGGAGAGCGCGTAGTCGCCGCGACACCAGGCCACCAGCGCCCTGTCGAGGTGCGGGAACGCGGCATCCTCCTCGCGACCCAGCGAGGCTCGCAGGGGCTCGATCTCATCGAGCATCACCTCGGCCGCGCCGACGTCCGCCCGGTACGCCCAGATCGCCAGCCGCGTGCTCGCGAACGTGACCCGGTCGAACGCGGGCAGGTCGGGCCGGTCGCACTCGTCGAGCAGCGTGAGCGCTTCCTGCCAACGCCCAAACCAGACGGCAAAGCTCGCGGCAAAGCCGACGCTCCCCAGTAGCCACTCCCGATCGCCGACCCGTCGTGCGACGTCGAGGGCTTCGAGCGCGGCGGACCATGACTCCCGTGGGTCCTCATCCCAGAGGCGAACCATCAGGTTGTTCAAGGCGCGGAGCTGGATTCCCGGTAGTCCGTTCGCCTGAGCCAGGGCGGCCGCTCCCCGCTGGAGCGCTGTCGCCTCTCGCAGCCGGCCCGCACTCGTCAGCAGGTTGCCCTTGGTCACGAGCGCGTCGGCGATGACCGGGATGAGTTCGAGTCGCTCGGCCATCTCCAGGCCTCGATCGACGATCGGCAGGCCGACATCGATGCGATTCACGAACATGTACGCCCGTGCCAGCTCGGCGAGGAACCTGGCCAGGCCCTCGTCGTCACCCAACCCCTCGACCTCGGGCAGCGTCGCCTCCAGGAGCGCGATCGAACGCTCGACCGCGGCCTGAGCATGCATGATCCGACCGAGTGAAGCGGCGGAGCGGGCGATGCCCGATCGGTCGCCCGCCGCGCGGTAGGCAGACACGGCCTCGCCACAATGCCGCTCACCGTCCTCGTAGTCCGCGCCAGCCCGCGCCGCCTCGCCGGCCCGCTCGTGGAGCTGCGCCCGCTCGATCGGATCTTCCGTCACCTCCAATGTTCGCTCGAAGAAGCCCAGGGCCTGGACGTGTGAATGCAGGATCGCCGCGCGCTCACCCGCCGCGCGCAGGGCGAGGCGTGCCTGCGCGGCCAGGGCTGCCGCCTCCGGGCCGGCGGGCGTGGCGCGATACGCGAGGAGATAGTGGTCGGCCACGATGGCCGCGATCTCCTCGCTGCCGGTCGCCTCGAAGTAGCGCACCGCGGCGAGGTGTCGCGCCCGCCGTTCGGGCCGCGCCAGGGTGCTGTACGCCACCTCCTGGATCAGGCCCTGGACGAAGGCGTACTGGCCGCGCTCCGGCGAACGAGGATCGACGTCCAGGCGAACGACCTCGCGCCGCACCAACCCACCCATGCGCCCTTCGATGACGGCGGCCTCGGTTCCGCTGATGGCGGCCAGGCCGGCGCTGGTGAACGAGAGCCCGAGGACCGAGGCGTCCTGGACCAGGGCTCGGTCGGCCGGTTCGAGCGCGTCGAGCCGGGCGGCGATGAGCCCGCGCAGGGTGTCCGGGACCTCCAGGGACGCGGCGTCGCCGACCATGCGGTAAGCACCACCCTCGTCGGCGACCAGCACGCCCTCGCCGACCAGCATCCGCACCGTCTCCACCGCGTAGAGGGGCACGCCTTCCGCGCGCGTCACGATCCGGGCCACGAGCGTGGCCGGGATGCCGGGCGCCAGTCCCGCCAGCAGTTCGCGGATGGTCGCGTCCGGCAACGGCTCGAGGTGGAGGGCGGTGAAGTTCCGCTGCCCGGCGCCCCACGTCGGGCGGCGCTCCATGACCTCCGGGCGGGCGAGGGTCACGATGAGGATGGGATGCGTGCGCGACCACTCGAGCAGCGACTCGATGAAGTCGAAGAGGCCCTGGTCGGCCCATTGCAGGTCCTCGAAGACCATCACCGTCGTGCCCCGGTCGGACACCCGCTCGAAGAAGGTCCGCCAGGCGGCGAAGAGGTCGGCGCGCTCGGTAGAGGGCATCTGCTCCAGCCCGAGCAGGGCCGCGAGCCGAGGCCCGAGCCAGCGACGCTCTTCCGGATCCGGCACGGAGTCGGCCATGGTCGCCTCGAGCCGCTCTCGGGCGACCGGCGCGGGATCGGTCTCGGCGATGCCGGCGCGGCCGCGGACCATCTCGCCGAGCGCCCAGAAGGCGACGCCCTCGCCATAGGCGGGTGACCGGCCCTGGTGCCAGTAGACGTCCTCGGCGATGCCGTCGATGTACTTCTCCAGCTCCCACGCCAGCCGGCTCTTGCCGATGCCGGCGCTGCCTACCAATGACACGAGCCGCGCTCGACGCTCGCGACCCGTGGCGTTGAGCAGCTCTTTGAGCAGGTGGAACTCGCTCTCGCGGCCCACGAACGGCGGTTCCAGCACGGCTGCACGACCTGCACCGCCGCGGCCCGCGAGGATCGCGATGGCCCGCCAGGCTTCGACGCCATCGCGCTTGCCCTTGAGGTCCTGCTCGCCGACCGGCTCGTACGCGATGGCCGCCTCCGTGGCGCGGCGCGTGGCCTCGCCGACGAGCACCGATCCAGCCTCGGCGACGCCCTGCAAGCGGGCGGCCGTGTTGACGAGATCGCCGCTGACCATGCCCTGGCCGGTGGCGCCCAGGTTGACCGCGGTCTCGCCGGTCATCACGGCCCCACGGGCTTGGAGTCGGAGACTCGAATCGCCGGCGTCCATCCGCTCCACGTCGACGACGAGATCCAGCGCGGCCCGCACCGCGCGCTCGGCGTCATCCTCGTGGGCGACCGGCGTGCCCCAGACGGCCATCACGGCGTCGCCGATGAACTTCTCGACCGTACCGCCGTAGCGACCGATGACATCCCGAGCCAGTTCGAAGTAGCGCCGCTGGAGGCCCTGGACTTCCTCGGGGTCGCGCGCCTCCGACTGAGCCGTGAAGCCCACAAGGTCGAGGAAGAGGACCGAGACGAGGCGCCGTTCGGTCGTCGGCGAGGTCGAGACGGCCGGGGTCGCAGCCCCCACGCTGGGCGCCACGAGGGTCGTGCCGCAGCTGCCGCAGAAGCGATCCCCGGCCTCGTTGGTCGCTCCGCACACGCCGCACGCGTTCGCCAGCGTGGAGCCGCACTGCCGGCAGAAACGCCGGTCGGCGCGGTTCTCGGCCCCACAGACGGCGCAGGTCAAGGTCGGCGACCCATCAGGCATGCGCGGAAGGTACACCGCCAGCGGCCGCGAAGAAACTTGCTACCTCCAGCCCTGCTATCGTCAGGGTCGATGGCCGTCCGCGCGCCTCAGCCGACCTCGACCCGCTCCTCCGCCGAGGAGATCCGGCTCGCCTTCGCCGACGCCTGGGGCGAGATGGGCGCCGCCTGGGGCGTGCCGCCGTCGGTGGCCCGCGTCCACGGTTACGTCCTGGTCAGCACGGGCCCGCTGACCGAACGCGCGGTGCGCCAGGCGCTCGGGCTGTCGCATCGCGCCGCCAGCCTGGCCCTCGCCGAGTGCGTCGGGTGGGGGCTCATCGAGCGTGTACCGGACCCGGTCCGGTTCGGGCGGCGCGGCCCGAGCGCGGTCGCCTACGCCAAGGTCGGCGACCACTGGGTCTGGTTCCAGCGCATCGCCGAGCAGCGCAAGCAGCGCGAGACCGACCCCGTGCTGCCGACCATCGAACAGGCCATGGCCCTCGCGGACGAGGTCGCTGCCAGCTCGCCCCAGGACGCCGAGGTGCTCGGTCTGCGCGACTGGCTGGTGGACTTCCGCGAGTTCGTCCGTCTCTTCGACCGGGCCGTGGCGCTCGTCGCTCGCGCGGAGACGACCGAGATCGCGCGCGGCTTCGCCGTCCTTGCCCGGCTCGACGACGCGACGCTCGATCGCCTCCTGCGCCTTCTGAGCTCACTGCCCGCGGATGAGCTGGCGGCCACGTTCGCGGCCGTCTCGCGGGTCTCACCGACGACCGCGCGCAGGGTGCTCGCGGCCGCCCATCGCGTGGCGCGGCTGGGCGGCTGACCATGGACCTCGGGCTCCAGGGCGCGCGGGCGCTGGTGGGGGGCGCCAGCGGCGGCCTGGGGGCCGCGATCGCCACAGCGCTGGCCGGCGAAGGGGCGCGGGTCGCCCTCGCCGCACGTTCGGCCGAGAAGCTCGCGGACCTCGCTCGGCGGCTGGGCGGCGTGGCCGTGCCGACGGATCTCTCGACCCCCGAGGGGCCAGCGTCGGCGGTCGAGTCGGCCGTGCACGCATTCGAGGGCCTCGACCTCCTCGTCGTCAACAGCGGCGGCCCGCCGCTCGGGCGCTTCGAGGACCTCACCGAGGCGCACTGGGAGACCGCCATCGACGGCACGCTGCGCAGCGCCGTGCGGCTCCTGCGCGCCGCCATCCCCCACCTCCGGCAGAGCGGCCGGCCGGCGATCCTGGTGATCCTGTCCAGCTCCGTGCGCGAGCCGATCCCCAACCTGACGACGTCCAACCTGCTGCGCCCGGGCCTCAACGGCCTCGTCAAGTCGCTCGCCGGCGAACTCGCGCCGATCCGCGTCAACGCCATCGCACCGGGCCGCGTGGCCACCGACCGCATCGCCCAGATCGACACGGCGCGTGCCGGCGCCGCGGGCACCACGGTCGATGAGATCCAACGCCAGACCATCGCGCGCATCCCCCTCGGACGCTACGGGGAGCCGGCGGAGATCGGACGGGTCGCGGCCTTCCTGCTCTCCCCCGCCGCCTCGTACGTGACCGGCCAGACGGTCGGCGTGGACGGCGGGATGGTCCGCACCCTGCCCTAGTCGTTGCCTTGCTTGACGCTGCCACGTGCCCCGGCGTAGCGTGGGCGCCGAGCGTCCACCGAATCGCCGAGGGCATCACGGGCCCGGCCCGTCGGCACCGCAGCAGCCCCCGGGACCGTCGACTGGAGGAGCCATGATCCCGACCTCTCGCCTCCTCGCACTCCTCGTGAGTGCCGTGCTCGTAGCGGGCGCCTGTTCTACAGGTGGCGCTGCGACATCCGCACCGCCGGCCGAGTCGCCGACTGCGGTGCCTGCAGCCACGCCAGACCCGGACGACCTGCTGGCCCTCGTGAAGACGGCCGGGACGATCCGCATCTCCACCGATCCCAACTACGCGCCCCAGTCCGTGCTGAAACCGGACGGCACGTACGAGGGCTTCGACATCGACGTCGCGAACAAGATCGCGGCGGGGCTCGGAGTGAAGGTCGAGTTCATCACGCCCGGCTGGGACACCATCACGGCCGGGAGCTGGGGCGGCCGCTGGGACATCAGCGTCGGCTCGATGACGATCCTGGCCGACCGCACGAAGGTCCTCGACTTCTCCGTCCCGTATTACTACACGCCGGCGCAGCTGGCCGCGACCAAGGCGTCCGGGATCACCACGTTGGACGGTTTCGCCGGCAAGACGATCTGCGTCGGCGACTCAACGACCTACCAGTACTGGCTGGAGGGGACGCTCGATCCCGCCATCAAGGCCCTGACCCCGCCCGCAGGCGCCACGGCATTCAAGCTTCCCACGGACCAGAACTGCGCCGAGGCCATCCAGGCCGGCCGGACAGAATCCGACGGCATGCTCACCTCGAACACGGTCATCGAGCAGGCCATCGGCGCCGGGGTGCCCATGGTCAAGGTGGGCGACCCCGTCTACAACGAGGAGCTGGCGGTGGCCATCGACAAGTCAGGCCCGCCGCACGCGGATCTCGTCGCGGCCATCGACAAGATCATCACCGACATGCACAGCGACGGCACGCTCAAGGCACTCTCCGAGAAGTGGTTCGGCGTGGACCTGACCACGAAGGTCGGCGAATAGGCGGCCGATCGGGAACCGCCATGGCCACGACCATGGATGCGGGGTCGTGAGATGAGCTTCAGGGCTTCGGAAGCCGAGCGGCGAGAGCCGGATATCCTCCTGCGCATCCGCGAGAACGACCGGCGCCGCCGGCTCGGCTTCCGGCTCCAGTTCGCGCTCGTCTGGGCCGCCATCCTGGCGGCGCTCATCGGGTTCATCGCGGGCACGATCGGCTTCGACAGCGGGCGTCGCGATGGGTTGGCAGCAGCGCGCCCGCTCGCCTAGTATCAACGACACTTTATATAAAGCTGCGCTTCCAGGACGGACCCATCCAGCCCGTGCCTTCCCCCGCCCGCATGGCAGCAGCCGTACGCGGTCCGGAACTCATCGGTATGGGCCCGGTTCGCCCGCTCGCCCGCTCCGTGGAGCTTGGGTGGGCGCGGGGGGCTGGACGAAGAGGCGGATGCCACGCGCCTCGCAGGTCGCTTCGAACTCGGCCCCGGCAAGACGATCTGTGTCGGCGAGCGCGGTCATCACGGCGATGGCGGAGGGCTGAACGGGCTGGGACCCCTGCGGCACCGTCGCCGGCCTGGGCGGTCGGCCTCGACTAGATCTCGCCCAGGTACGCCCTTCGCACGTCGGCGTTGGCGGCAAGTCCCGAGGCCGTGTCGGAAAGGATGATCTTGCCCGTCTGGAGCACGTACCCGCGGTGCGCCACGTTCAGCGCCTGCAGGGCGTTCTGCTCGACGAGGAGGATGGTCATGCCCTGCGAGTTGATCTCCTTGATGAGCTCGAAGATCTGCTGGACGAGGATGGGCGACAGGCCGAGCGAGGGCTCGTCCAGGAGCAACAGGCGTGGGCGGGACATCAGCGCCCGGCCGATGGCCAGCATCTGCTGCTCCCCACCGGATAGCGACCCGCCCTTCTGGGAGAGGCGCTCGCGTAATCGGGGGAAGAGCGTGAGGGCACGCTCCAGGTCCTCGGACCGCTCCGCGACCGAGCGCGTGAAGCCCCCCATGTGCAGGTTCTCCAGGACCGTCAGTCGCGCGAAGATGCGACGACCTTCTGGGACGTGGCCGATCCCGGCGCGCACCAGCTCATGGGCCGCGACGTGGGTCACGTCGGCGCCGTCGAAGATGATCTTGCCCATCGGCGGATGGAGGAGGCCGCTGACGGTCTTGAGCGCCGTCGTCTTGCCGGCGCCGTTGGCGCCGATGAGGGTCACGATCTCCCCGCGCTGCACCTCCAGGTCGATGCCCTGCAGCGCGTGGATGCGGCCGTAATAGGTGTTGACGTCCTCGAGGCGGAGGATGACGTCGCCGCCCGTGCCGTTCGCGTCCCCGGTCATGTGGCCGGGGTGCCCAGGTACGCTTCGATGACCCGAGGGTTCGCCCGGACCTGCTCCGGCGTACCCTCGGCGATGCGCTCGCCGTGATCCAGGACCGTGATCCGGTCGCTCAGGCCCATCACCACGCGCATCTCGTGCTCGATGAGCAGGATCGTGATGCCCAGCTCATCGCGGAGTCGGCGGATGAACTCCGTCATCTGCTGCGTCTCGGCCGGGTTCATGCCGGCCGTCGGCTCATCGAGCAGCAGCAACCGCGGACTGTTGGCCAGGGCGCGGGCGATCTCGAGACGCCGCTGGTCCCCGTACGGGAGCTTGCTCGCGAGCATGTCGCCCTTGCCCTGGAGACCGACGAACTGGAGCAGCCTTCGCGCTTCCTGATGGGCCCTCGCCTCGTCCTCGCGGACGTGGCGCGTGCCCAGCACGGCGCCGATCCACGTCGAGCGGAGGTGGTGGTGCAGGCCGACGAGGATGTTCTCCAGCGCGGTCATGTTGGCGAAGAGGCGGATGTTCTGGTAGGTGCGCGAGATGCCCAGATGCGCGATCTTGTCGCGTCGAAGGTGATAGATGGGCAGGCCATCGAAGGTGATCGTTCCCTCGTCGATGCGGTTGAAGCCGGCGATGCAGTTGAAGAAGGTCGTCTTCCCGGCGCCGTTCGGACCGATCACGCTGACGATGCCCCCCTGCTCGATCTCGAAGTCGAGGTTGCTGACCGCGACGAGCCCGCCAAAGCGCTTGGTCACTCCCTCGGCAACAAGCAGTGGCATCCCGTGTCCTCTTCCCTCAGCCGGCCGCGGAGCCGTTGACGGGGGCGCCCGGTGCCGCCACTTCATCGGGTACGTGCAGTTCGCGCCGGACGATCCTGGAGGGCAGCAGCCCTTCCGGCCGGTAGCGCATCATCGCGATCAACGCGATCCCGTAGAACAGGAACCGGTAGCTCGACAACTCGCGGAAGAGCTCCGGGACGCCGATCAGGAACGCCGCCCCGACCACGACGCCGGGGATGCTGCCCATCCCGCCGACGATGATGATGGCGACGACGTTGATCGAGACGAAGAGCTGGATGCTGCTGGAGACGATCGAGCCGACCAGCGCCGAGAAGATGCCGCCGCCGAGGCCGGCGAACGCCGCTCCCAGCATGTAGGCGAGTAGCTTGGTCTGGACCAGATCGATGCCCAGCGCCTGGGCCACGTCCTCGTCCTCGCGAATGGCGATCCACGCCCGGCCCAGGCGCGAGTCGCGCAGCCGCCAGGCGACGAAGGCGACGAGTGCCGCGCAGGCGAGCGCGATGTAGTAGATCTGGTGCGGCCCGGCCAGGAAGTGGTCGGGCGGCACGTCGATGGGCTTGGGGATGTTCAGGATGCCCCGCGGCCCACCGAGCCATTGCTTCAGAAGGTCGGAGCCGGCGAGGATGCGGATGATCTCGCCGAAGCCGAGCGTGGCGATCGCGAGGTAGTCGCCCCGAATGCCCAGGATGGGCAGCCCCAGGAAGGCCCCGAAGGCCATCGCGATCAGCGCGGCGAAGGGGATGGCGGCCCAGAAGGGCCACTGGGCGATGCCGAACTCGCCGGGAGAGGTCAGCAGGCCGACGGTGTAGGCGCCCACGGCGAAGAATGCCACGAAGCCCAGGTCGAGCAACCCGGCCAGACCGAGCGTGATGTTGAGGCCGAAGCCCATCAGCACGTAGAGGGCGACCAGGGCGATGACCTGGGCGAAGAACCCGCCCAGCGAAAGCGGCAGGACCAGGACGATGAGCAGGCCAGCGACGATGGCCGGCGCCAGCAGCGCCCGGCGCCTGGTGGCGGGCATCTCGGCGATGCGCTGGCGGACGAGGACCCGCCGCTGCAGCACGTTGGTGCCGATCGCGACCACGAAGGTGATCACGGCACCGACCGGCGTCAGACCGTCCGACGCGAACAGGAAGCGGGCGACGCCGCTCAGGGCGCCGGTCAACATCGGCGTGCGAAGCAGGCCCGCGAACAGCCCCAGGACGACTACCGCGACGAGTCCCCAGGACAGGGGCAGGCGGTAGCTCGACGGCAAGATGGAGACGGCGGCGGCGGCCCCGGCCAGCACCGCTCCGGCAACCGCGGGGATCCAGAATCCGGCCAGTCCCATGCCGAGGGTGAGCAGGTCGTACAGCGCCGGCGAGGCCTGCAGCATGACCGCACGCACATCGACCACTTCGCCGACGACGACCAGCAGGGCCAGCGCCGAGCCGGCGATCGCCCCGGCCAGGGCGCCCGCCGCGACGGCTTGGACATTCCCGGCAGGCGCCCGGCGTGCCGCGAGGTAGCCGCTGAAGACCGCTGCCATCGCGAGCGCCGTGTGCCCCAGCGAGATGGCCCCGCTGATCAGGGGCCGTTCGGCGAAGGTCGGTACGATGCCCACTAGGCAGAGGTAGACGGCGACCACGCCCCCCAGGAGGCCGACCCGCACCACGCCGCCCCAGGGGTGCCGGGTCGTGGCGACCATCACGGCCGATCGTGCGTCCGTCATGCCTTGTGCTCGGTGACGCGCTCGCCCAGGATGCCGGAGGGGCGGAAGACCAGCACGAGCACGAGCATCGTGAAGGCGATCACATCCCTGAGCTGATTCGGCGAAGGCACGCCGAATCCATCGAGGAACAGCGTCGGGCCGATCGATTCGGCCTGGCCCAGGAACAGGCCGCCGAGCATCGCCCCCGGGACGTTGCCGATGCCGCCCAAGACGGCGGCCGTGAACGCCTTGATGCCCGGGATGAACCCGCTGAAGAAGAAGACCTGGCGGAACATCAGGGCGTAGAGGACACCGGCCGCGCCGGCCATCGCCGCGCCGACGGCGAACGTCGTCACGATCGCGCGGTTCACGTCGATGCCCATCAGGGCCGCGATGTCCTTGTCTTCCGAGACGGCCCGGATGGCGGTGCCCACCTTCGTGCGCATGACGAACAGGTACAGGCCCGCCATCATGACGAAGGCCGATACGACGACCAGCACGTCGACCCAGCGCAACCTTATGAACGACAGCGGGACGGCCTCGCCCAGGACGTCGACGGCTGGGTAGGCGTAGATCCCCGGACCGAAGAGGCCGCGGAACGTGTACTGGAGGAAGAACGACGCGCCGATGGCGGCGATGAGCGGTATCAGCCGCGGGGCTTTCCGCAGCGGACGGTAGGCGATCCGCTCCACGAGCACGGCCAGCGTCGTGGACACCGCCATGGCGACGGCGATCATGATCACGACCGAGAGCACGGCCGTGAGCGGGTTCAGGTTCAGGAGCCCGGCCTGGGCGAGGCCCACCGCGGCGAAGTAGCCCCCGAAGGCCCCCGCCATGAAGATCTCGCCGTGAGCGAAATTGATCATGCCCAGGATGCCGTAGACCATCGTGTAGCCAAGGGCGATTAGGGCATAGATGCTGCCCAGGCTCAAGCCGTTCAGCGCGAGGTCGATCCAGGTCGCGAGGGAGTATTTGCCCTGGGTCAGGGTCAGTGCCGACCCCACGACGACGACCAGGACGATGACGATCCGGAATGCCCACAGGAAGCCGGAGATCGAGACGTCCGTCAGTCGCTCGACCCACCTCGAGTACATGTGTCGCCCTCGATCAGGTGGATGAAGGCGGCGGAGCCGGGCGAACGCTCGCCCGGCTCCGCCGCCTCGTCAAGAACGTTTGCGGATCGAGATCAGCCTCGACGTCCGCGTTACGGCCAGACCGGCGCCGCCGGCGGCCACTCACCGCCGATCTCCCGAGCGGTGATCTGGTAGACCGCGATGAGCGGTGCACCGCAGTCCCCGTACGGGCCGCAGGTCAGCGTGCCCGTGATGCCCGGGAAGGCCTGCGTCGCGTAGATCGCGTCGCGAAGTGCCCCCTTGGGGATGTAGAGCGTGCCGTCCGCCGCCTTCACGGCGACCTTCTCGATCGCTGCGAACAGGATGTTGGTGGCGTCGTAGGCGTGAGCGTGGAAGGCCGAGATCGGGGCGGTCCCCACCTTGGCTTTGTACTTCGTGATGAAGTCCGCATACCCGGCCTGGAAGGCCGAGAAGTTGGGGCTGGAGAGGTACATGTTCAAGGCCGCCGGTCCGGCCGCCTTCACGAAGTCGGGCGTGAATATGCCGTCCGAACCCATTAGCACCGTGGTCTCGAGGCCGGGCACCTGCCGCGCCTGAGCCGTGATGAAGCCGCCCGAGGCGACGAAGATCGGGTAGTAGATCATCTCCGGCTTGGTCTGGGCGACGCGCGTCAGGACCGGCTTCATGTCCGTGTCGGTCTTCCCCACGGCCTCCTGGGCCGTGATCGTGCCCCCGAGCCGCTTGAATTCGTCCACGAAGACCTGCTGGAGCGCCTCGGCGTAGCCGCTGCCGTCGTGGATCGTCGCCGCCGTCTTGAGCCCGAGCTCGTTGTAGGCGAATTCGGCCACGGCCTTGCCCTGGAAGGCGTCGCTGTGTGCCGTGCGCAGGTAGCCCGCAAAGGTTGCATCCCGGCCGGGGTCGGTGAGCAGCGGGCGGGTGTTGGACGGCGAGATCGTGGTCAGGCCCGCCTCGCTGAGGGCCTTGATCCCGCCGATGGTCTCGTCGGAGCAGGATGAACCGATCAGCCCGACCAGGGTGCTGTCGGCGGCCATCTTCTGAGCGGCCGTCGCGCCACCCTCGACGGTGCAGAGGCCGTCCTCGGTGGTCAGCTGGATCGTGTGGTCGAGCAGCTTCCCGCCCTTGTCGTCGATGGCGATCTGGACGCCATACAGCGCGTCCTGCCCCAACGTCGCGTCCGCGGTCGAGAGGACGCCCCAGTTCGCGATATGGATCGGGTCGCCGGGAGCGATGGTCACGACGCCGAGCGGATCCGTCGGCGGGGTTACCTCGGCCGGGGCCTGGGTGGGGCCTTCGGTGGCGGCCCCGGGTGTGGCTGTTGCGCCGCCGCCGGTTTTGCAGGCGGCAGCGACGAGCATCGCGCCGAGCGCGAGCCCGCCGAGCTTCCTCAGCTTCATGTGCGCTGGTCTCCTCCTAGCTCCTTACACGTCCCTGGACGAGACGTGGCCGGC
>LDXM01000018.1 GCA_001443375.1 Chloroflexi bacterium CSP1-4 | reverse complement strand
GGGCGATCCAGTTCGGGCTCGTCACGATCCCCGTCAAGCTGTACCTCGCGACGGAGGCGAAGGCGGGGCTGAGCTTCAACATGCTGCACAAGACGTGCCTGACGCGGGTGCAACTGAAGACCTACTGCCCGTTCGACGATGAGTACATCACCCGCACGGACACGCTGCGCGGCTACGAGTACGCCAAGAACCAGTACGTCGTGATCAGCGACGAGGACATGGAGTCGGTGCCGCTCAAGACGGTGCGCTCGATCGAGATCGAGCTGTTCGTCGACGCCGGGGCGGGCGACCAGCACGGCGCGCGCTTCGTGAAGTCGGCCTACTACCTCGAGCCCGAGGCGATCGGGCGGAAGGCCTTCTACCTGCTCAAGCAGGTGCTGCGCGAGGAGGGCCTGAGCGCCATCTGCAAGATCGTCATCAAGGACCGCGAGGTGCTTGCGGCGCTCGACCCGTACGCCACGACGATGCTGCTCACGACCCTCCACTGGCCCGACGAGATCCGCGCCCTCGAGGACCTCGACCTGCCCGAGGAGCAGCAGGAGTTCAAGCCGGCCGAGGTGGCCATGGCCAGGACCCTCGTCGGCGCGATGAAGATGGAGTTCGACCCGGCGAGCTTCCACGACGACTACCGCCAGGCACTGCTCAAGGTCATCGAGGCCAAGATCGAGGGCCAGGAGGTCGTGCGCCCGGAGCCCACGGCCGAGGCCCCGAAGCTCGTCGACCTCATGGCCGTGCTCGAGGCCAGCGTGGCCGCGGCGAAGCAGGGGCGAACGGCGGCATCGGCGCTCGCAGTGGCTGCCGAGGTCGAGGAGGCCCCGCCGGCTCGCGCCCGCAAGCGCAAGACCGCCTGACCGGAGCCGACGACGAGCCCCACGCGCCCGATCGAACCCGCCCCCGGACAGCTCGACCTCGCGCTCGATCGACCTCCGACGCCCGATCGAACCCCGGCGCCGGCACGAACCCCGGCGCTTCGGCCCCTTCCGGCCCGCCTGCGCCCGATGGAGCCCGAACTCGGTACGGCGCCCTTCGACGACCCCGGCTACCGCTTCGAACCCTGGTGGCCGGGAACGCGCGTGCTCCTGTTCGGTCGGGGCGGGGAGGTGCGCCTCCAGGTGGAGCAGCTGGCCGATCCGCTGGCGGCCTTTCCGGAGTTGCGCGGTGTCGGTGGGTTGCTCGGCGAGGACGGGGTGATCGTCGACGGGACGTTGATGGTCCTCGACGCGGACGGCCGCCCGGACGCGGACCTCCTCCGTGAGCGCCTCGCCTACCCGGAAGTTCGCAACGGGGAGGCGGCCTTCGTGGCCAGCGACCTCGCCTGGGCCGGCGGCCGGGACGTCACGCGCCGGCCCTTCGCCGAGCGGCTGGAGCGACTCCAGTCACTGCTCCGCGAGACCGACTGGTGCATGGTCGCGCGCGGCTACGTCGGGGAGGGGCTCGCCGTGGCCGACGCGCTGGGTTCGATGGGGTTGGACGCCATGTCGGCGCGACACCTGGGTTCGCCGTACCGGCGCGGTCCCTCGGGCGGGGCGTGGCTTCGGCTGCCCGTGGTGCCCGCGGCGGCCCCGGATCGTCGGCCCACTCTGGCGCTCATCCAGCGGCTGGGGCTGTAGTTGGGGCAGTCGGTGGCGACGAAGTCCTTCCACCAGCGGGATCCAGCCGCTAGCATGCCTGCATCTGAACAGGGCGCCCAACCTGCAGCATGGAGACTGAGCGATGCCTCACCTGCGACCGATCTTGGCCGTCGTGGTCATCGCGGCACTGGCGACCGCCTGCAGCAGCGCGCCGGGGGGCGGCTCGTCGGAGCCGAGCTTCGGTGGCGGAGAGCCAAGTTCCGGTGGCGGAGAGGCGACCACAACCCCGGGCTCCGGTGGTGGTGGCGGTGGCGGGGGAGCCAACGGCTCGTTGACCTACCAGATCACCGGGGGATACGAGGCCTCGGGTGAGTTGCCGTTCCAGCCGCTGATCAGCCTGTTCGACCCCTCCACCGACGGATGGGTCGCCTACTTCACATCTTCGTCCGGCGAAGGGGCCATCGTCACGTTCAACACTCAAGCGGCCGGGCAGATCATCAACTTCGGGGACGGGACGGCCGTCGTGATCGGTACCTCGGATCCCGGTTCAGGGTCCGGGTGCACCTTCACCCTGACCAAGAACGATGCCAGCGGCATGGTCGGTCACGTGGAATGCACGAGCGCACTACTGACCACGGGCGACGGAACGATCGGCCAGACCAACTTCAGCGCCCAGTGGGACGCCCACCCGTAATCGACCCTCGGACCGCGCGGGACGCGTTACAGCTAGTCGATCAGGTAGACCACAGCGACCGTGACGACGACCTCGTTCGTGCCGGTCTGGATCGGGGTCGAGACGTCGAGTGCCCCACCGGCCCCTTTCTCGCCGCCGTAGTAGACGGGGTAGGGGACCGGCGCCGACGTCTCGCTGATCGACGAGACGCCTGTGATGCGCACGCCGGCAGCGGAAGCGAGCGTCTCGGCCTTCGACTTCGCCTGGGCCATCGCCTCTTCGCGAGCCTGCTGCTCGGCCCTGGCGGGGTCCTCGACGCGGAAGGTCACTCCGTCGAGCGTCGTGGCGCCAGCAGCCAGCGCGTCGTCGATGGCATCGCCGATCTTGTCGAGGTCACGGATCGTCACGGCGACCGCGTTCGAGAGGGTGTAGCCGGTCAGCTTCGGCGATCCACCGTTCTTCGGGTACGTGTAGACCGGCTGGAGCGAGAGACCGGTCGTCTGGAGGTCGGCGTCGGCGATGCCGAGCTTCTTGAGCGCGGCGATGACCCGGGTCATCGACTCCGCCGCGGCGGTGCGAGCCGCCTTCACGGTCGGCTTCGTGACGCTCACGCCGAGGCGAAGGTCGGCGATGTCCGGGCTCACCACGACCTTGCCTGTGCCGCTGACGCTGATCGTGTGCTCGGGCGGACTGGTCGGGTCGACCGCACTGATCGGCCGTGGTGCGAAGGCGGGGCTGGCAATGGCAGCGACGAGAAGGCCGACCGCCAGGCCGACCGCCAGCCAGCGGGTCCGTGCGCCGGGGATGGCGATGGTGATGGTCGAAGGCATCGGGGGTCTCCGTGGGCTTGCCGGCCGACCGATCCTGGCGGCCGTGCTGGCTCACAGACGGCGATGCCCCGGCGTCGGTTTCCTCGTGGTGCGTCGCGCTACGCGAAGAAGTCGTTGATCGCCGCGGTATCGTCGGAAAAGGCCCAGCGCTCGGTGACCTGGCCGTCCTTCATGTGGTAGATCTCGGCCGTCCGATAAACCAGCGACTTGTCGCCACGTGTCGCCGTCGCCTCACCGAGGGCGATGACGTGGTCGTCGTTGCCGACGACGTCGTGCGTCACCCAGTTGATGCTGGCGCCGCCACCGCCTGCCGCCATCGACTCGGCCAGGGCTGCCTTGCCGCGGACCGGTTCCGCGTGGCCGATCATGTGCCAGACGACGTCGTCGGCCAGGTAGCTGGCGGCCTCCTGCATGTCGCCACGCAGCATGGCCTCCCCCATCCGCCGTGCCGCCATGACGTTCGGGTGCTCGGACATCGGTTCGTTCCTCCCGGGCGGGCTCGATGCGCTCGTTTGGCGCTGGGACGCGGCCCGGCCCTGCAGGTCGTCAGATTACGCTCCGACGCGCCGGCTGCGACCCGAGATTCGCCCGACTTATCCACACCCGAGCGGCGCGTTCGGGGGTACCGTGCGGGCTGGGACGGCGCCGCGCCCATGTCGAGGCCTCCGGGTCGAGCCACTCCCGCCAGCAAAGGAGGCCATCGATGGCCACGTTCGTCGTACTCGGCAACTGGACCGCCGAGGGAGCGAAGGCCTATGCCGACGCGCCCGCCCGGGCCAGGGCCAACGCTGAAGCCGCGGCCGCCATGGGCGGTCGCATCGTGGGGACCTACTGGACGCTCGGCCAGTACGACTTCGTGTCGATCATCGAGGCGCCCAGCGACGAGGCGGTGACCGCGGGCATCCTGCTCAACGGCGCTCGTGGCTTCGGCCGCACGGTGACGATGCGCGCCTTCACGACGTCCGAGTTCGAGGGCATCATCGGCCAAGCCAAGGCCGCGGGCGGCTGAGCTCGCGACACCCGAGGGGGCGGCGGCGTCAGCGGTAGGTGGCGCCGCCGAGGTACTTCAGGCCGCTGTCCACCTGGAGCGTCGCGACGCGGCGACCGGGTCCGAGGCGCTCGGCCAGGCGCAGGGCGACCACGAGGTTCGCCCCGGTCGACGGGCCGCCCCAGATGCCGTCCTCTCGGGCAGCCCGGCGGGCCATGGCTATCGCCTCATCGGATGAGACGGTCTGCACCTCGTCGAGGGCGGTCTCCTCGAGGAGCGGTGGCCGGAAACCGCCGCCGCCGCCCTCGATCCGGTGCGTGCCCGGCACGCCGCCCGAGAGAACGGGTGACTCCGCGGGCTCGATGCCCACGCGACGCACGTCGGGGATCCGCTCGCGGAGCCCGCGGCTCGTGCCGATGAAGCAGCCTGCCGTGCCGATGTACGTGCAGAAGGCGTCCAACCGTCCCTCGACCTGGTCGGCCAGCTCGCGCCCGAGGCCGAGGTAGCCCTCGATCATGTCGCGGTTGTTGAACTGGTCGGTGGCGTATCCACCGGCTTCGGCCACGATCTCCCGGGCGCGCGCCATCATCCGCGGGATCAGGCCCGGGGTGATGCCCTCCGGGCTGTCCAGGAGCTCGACCTGGGCTCCGAAGGCGCGCATGGTGAGCGCCTTCTCCTCGGCGAACGCATCCGACGAGACGATCCTGAGCGGGTAGCCCTTGATGGCACAGACGAACGCGAGCGACGAACCGGTGCTGCCGCCGGTGTACTCGACGACGGTCTGACCCGGTCGCAATCGACCTGACCGTTCCGCGCCTTCGATCATGGCCAGCGCCATGCGGTCCTTGTACGACCCGGTCGGGTTGTTGGCCTCGAGCTTGACGACGACCTCCGCCATGTCCGGCCTGACGAGGTTCCGAAGTCGGACCGCCGGTGTGTGCCCGATCGTCTCCAGCTGGCCGTGAGAGATCGCCATCCGCGGAGTCTATGCGGAACGGCCGCCCGCGACGCGAAGCTCCTGCTCCGCCTCCGCCACCTTCGTGAGGACCCCGGCCTGGAGGGAATCGAGGCCCGCCCAGACGCCCTTCGTGGAGTTGCTGATCGAGGTCAGCTGGCTCTTCAGGGCGCGGATCTGCTCCATCTGCTCGCGGATGCCCCGCAGCGCGAGGGCGATGGCGCGCGCGTCGATCTCGACCTCGCGCTCGTGGAGCGTGGCCAGCGCCAGCAGGCGGGCGAGGCGGACGGCCGCCTCGAGCACGGCCGGCTGCGGATCGTCCGGGTCGATGACGCAGTAGACGTCCTCCCCGAGGACGGTGAAGGGGTCGATGCCGGCCGGCGCGTGGGCCGGCGTGAAGACGACGATGCCGACGGCGGCGCCGCGGTTCTCGCGCGCCTCGCGCAGCTCCTCCCGGATGGCGCGCATCGAGATCTCGCGGTCCTTGGCCTCGACGACGAGGCGCACGTCCGCGCCGCGCGTCAGGCGCGGGTCGACGGTGAGCACGAAGTCGCCCTTCTTGGAGCGGATCACGGCGCCCGCGTCGTCCGCAGTGCGGTCGAGCAGGTCGCCGGCGCCACGGGCGATGACGCCCAGCAGGTCCTCCAGGAGCGCCTCGAAGTCGCCACCCTTGGCGGCGGACTTCGCCCGCTCGGAGGCCCGGGCGGCCGCGGCGGCCTCGATGGCCGTGAGTCGGTCATTGAGCCTGGCGAATCCTTCGTTGATCTCGACGCGGAACTGGTGGAGGGGCGAGTTGAGGCGCGTCGGGTCGAGCAGGAGCGCAAGGCGCGAGGCGTCGCCGTCGAAGTAGCGGCCCAGCAGCTCCTGCATGCGGCCGATGGCGCTGTCGCGCTTGGCCGGGTCGAACAGCTCGTTGACGTAGGCGCGCAGGGCGCCCTTGTCGCCGAGGAAGCGCTCCAGCGTGCGCGGCAGGCGGCCGTCGCCGTCGGCGAAGTTCTGGCGCAGCGCCTCCTCCAGCGCCCGCGCGGCGCGCTCGTTCGTGGCCTGCGTCTGGGCGAGCAGCGACTCGAACTCGCGCCGCACGACGTCCACGTTGACGCTCACGCCGGCGTCCTGGAGGGCGGTCAGGCCGATGCGCAGCGCCCGCTCGACGAGGACCGGTCGATCATCGGCCGGACGCTCGGCGACGAACGCTGCGAGGCCGGGGTCGTGGAGCGTGAGGCGCTCGACGACGATGCGCTCGCCCTCGATGCGCACGCTCCCCACGCCGTTGCCGGCGGGGCTGGTCGGTAGCTGGACGATGTTCGTGGCGGGTTCCATGCCCCGCATCCTGGCCCCCGCCCGTGCCACCTTGCGTGTCACAGGCTACCGTGCATCGGTCTTGACATCGAGCATGCCTAGGCTGATATCATGATGCCATGCCCCGTTTGATCATCACGTTGACCGCGGACCAGGACAGCCGTCTCCGCAGCATCGCGCGCGATCGGTCCGCATCGATGGCCGAGGTCGTTCGAAGCGCCATCGACGCCCTCCCGGCGATGCCGACGATCGATCGTGCAGAGCGGATCCGACGGATCCTCGAGGTGTCCGGCAAGTACCGCTCCGGGCTGCCCGATGTCGCAGAGAACCACGACTTCTACCTGGGCGAGGATCTGCTCGATTGGCGATCTTCGTAGACACCTCGGCGATCTACGCCCTGCTGGCGGACGATGACTCGAGCCACGCCGCCGCCGCCGCAACGTTCAGCGTGCTCGGTGAGAGCGAGGAACTGGTGACCCACGGATACGTCGTGTCCGAGGCGGCCGCGCTCGTGCAACGACGCCTCGGGCCGGAGGCGCTCCGAACGCTGCTGTCGGAGGTCCTGAAGATCCTGGACGTGGAGATGGTCGATCGCGCGACGCACGATGCAGCAGTGGCATCGCTGCTCGCGTCGGTCGATCGCCGGATCTCGTTCGTCGACTGGACGAGCTTCGTCTTCATGCGAGCCCGGGGCATCATGGATGCGCTCGCTTACGATCGCGACTTCGCCGCCCAGGGGTTCCGGCTCGGCCCCGGTGCGAACACCAAGACCGACCCCGCCATCTCCACGTAGCGGCAGAGGGCGTTCGCCTTCCACATCTGCTCGGGGGTGCGGCAGGGGACGTCGAGCAGCCTGGGACTCGCGACGAGGATGGCCAGGGCGCGCGCCCGCGAGATGGCCACGTTGAGGCGGTTGCGCTCGTAGAGGAAGTCCATGCCCCGCGGCGCGTCCTCGGCGGACGAGCTGGCCATGGAGTAGATGGCGACCGTGCCCTCCTGGCCCTGGAACTTGTCCACGGTGCCAACGCGGGCCCGGAGGCCGAGGCGCCGCTCCACCGCCCGCTCGATGGCGGCCACGTGGGCGTTGTACGGCGCCACGACGACGATGTCCCCGGCCGTGAGCGGCCGGACGGCGCCGTAGCGGTCGGTCCACGGGCGGCCGATGAGGCCCTCGAGGGCGCGGGCGACCGCGTCGGCCTCCTGCGGCGAGTCGGAGTCGTTGCCCGCATGCTCGATCGGCAGCCAGCGCAGCCCCATCCCCCCTTCGATCGACTGCCTCGCCGTCGATGGGTCGGTGCCCAGCCGCCGGTCGTAGAAGGCCTCCGAGATGTACGCGTTGACCTCCGGGTGCAGGCGGAAGGTGCGGTCGAGGAAGAGGCCGAGCCCCGGCGGCACCGTCAGCGCGCTGCCGACGAGATGCTCGAGCGCCGACGCGCCGGATCCGTCGGGATGGACGCCCGGCGAGACCTGGGGCAGCTGGTTCGGGTCGCCGAGGAGGACGAACGAGTGCGTCGCCCCGCTCATGGCCACGACGTTCGCCAGCGACATCTGGCCGGCCTCGTCGACGACGAGAACGTCGAGCGCGTCGCTCATGTCCGGACGGGCGAAGAGCCAGGCTGTGCCGGCCGCGATGTCGTACCGCCCGGCGCGCATCGCGGGGCCGACCTCCTTCGGGTCGTCGGCGAGCGTCACCGACGCCAGGTGGGCGCCGTCGTCGCCGGTGTCGCAGCGCTGGATCGCTCGGAAGCCGGCTCCTTCTTCACGCGCGGCCGCGTCGACCGCAATAAGCATGTTCGTGATCGCCTTGTGCGACTGGGCGGTGATGCCGACCTTCCGCCTGGCACGCACGAGGTCGAGGATCATCCGCGCTCCGGTCCACGTCTTGCCGGTGCCGGGAGGGCCCTGGATGGCGAGGACCCCGCCGTCGAGCTCCAGCGCCAGGCGCCTGGCCGCCCCGATCACGGTCTCGCCGGCTCCGACGAGCGGTCCCGTCGAGCCGATGCCGCCAAGTCGAGGCGGGCGCTCGAGGATGAGGTCTCGGGCCGCCCGGTGGTGACCGGGAAAGTCGATGTCGTTGGCCAGGACCCAGTCGGCGACCCGGCCCAGGGCATCCTGGAGGATGTCCACGGGGATCGGCTTGGCCGGGATGAGCGCGCTGGGGTGCCGGTCGGCGGTCTTCTCGCCGCGCAGCAGGTCGATGATGCCGTGGGTGTCGTCGACGTCGTGGACCGTACCGGCGCCGACTTCGTTGACGGGGTCGTAGGGCGTGTCCCCGTACCGGAACTTGTGGTCCTGCGGCGGGAATCGATAGCGCAGGATCCAGCTCTGCTTGATCGTCCCCGCCCGCTCGACGAACTCCAGGCCGCCGATCGCCTCGCGGTCCTCGATCAGCTCCTCTGTCGAGAGGTCCCGCAGCCGGTACCAGTTCCACCACTGCGGCTTGATGTCGCGCCGATGCCACTCGAGGAGGAGCGCCAGGAGGTGGCGGGCCCGTTCATGCTCGGAGCGACGGTCGGGATCGGCCGGGACGCCCTCCTTCAGCGCCTCGACCCGGCGTCGGGTCGCCTCCTGGCGTTCCGTGAGCACGGCCGCCGGGTCCGGGGTCGGGACCGTCGGGCGCGGCAGATCCCAGCTGCGCGCCAGACCCTCCTCCCGCCGCTCCTCCAGCCAGCCGCGCAGCAGCCAGGTCGAGACGCAGTCGTCGCGGTTGTAGTCGGCGAGATCCTTCAGGTGTCGTGGATCGCGATCGCGCGTCCAGGTCTCGTACTCGACGACGCTGAAGCCGGCCTCGGTGATCGGGCCCTCGCGCTGGGGCATGTAGAACTTCTCGATGCGCTTGATCGAGTACGACTCGACCGAGGCCCGGACCCCCTGCCGCACGACCTGGTAGAGGTCCACGAGCACCTGGCCGCGCAGGATCCGGTCGACTTCGTCCTCACGGGTCGCGTGGCGCTGCATGAGCCGCTTGATGGCGCCCGACTCGTAGCCGGCGTAGTGGTAAACGTGCATCGTCGGGTCCCGGGCCAGGCGCTCCATGACCAGGTCGATGAAGGCCTCGAAGGCCCGCTTCTCGCCCTCGCGGTCGTGGCCCCAGATGGGCCGGTAGACCGCCTCGGCTGTGTCGATGGAAACGACGCCGAGGAGGTACTCGAGGCCGTCATCGAGTGCCCACGGGTCGGCCTCGATGTCGAAGAAGAGGTCGTTCGGGGACGGCTCGGGCAGGAGCGCCAGGCCCTTGCCCGGCTCGTCGGCGTGGGGCTCGATGAGCTCGTAGAGGAGCTGGCCGGCGTCCGTGCCCTGGACCTGTAGGCGGGCCTGATCGCGGACACGCGCCAGCGGACGGGCGTTCACGTCTCTGACCGGGCGATCCGGCGGCAGGGCGGCGAGCGAGCGCATCGTCGGCACGCCGTCGGCGGCGAGCCGCTCCGTGTGCGCCCGCGTCATGCCGGCCACGATCGAGAGGTGGTCGTCGCTCCGGCGGCGGTCCATGCAGGTCGGGAACCAGGCGCAGACGCGGCAGTGATCCACGGGATCCGGATACGTGCCGGCCGTCAGGGGGTCGCGCCGCGGGGTTGCCTCGTCGCCGAAGACGACGGTTTCGAAACGGCTCTTCACCATCCGGTAGTAGGCGGCGTAGTCGTCGAGGCGCATGGTGTGCGTCGTGCCGTCGCCGGTGACGACGTGGACGCGTTCCGGCGCGACGCCCTGGAGCTGCGCCAGCCGGTCGGAGTAGACGCAGACCTGGAGCAGGGCGCCGCCCTTGACCGCGCGCGCGAGCTTCGTGTCGGCGACCTCGTAGCTCCAGGCCCCCAGGGCCGGACTGGAGCGGTCGACCTTCAGCAGGAAGTCGGCGTAGCCGAGCCAGCGCCCGTCGAAGAGGGTGGCCTGGAAGATGACGTCGGCGCCGTCGCGCATGGCCCGGACGGTGGCTGCCTCGGCGGCACGGAGCGCTTCGGGCGTGCTCTCCGGCCGCCCGAACTCGACGATCGACAGGCCCTCGGCGCAACGGCGCTCGAGGAAGGCGCGCTCATGGGCCTCGCCGCGCTCCTGGAGCAGCTTCAGCTCCGGGTCCTCCCGGTGGGGCGGCTTCTGCCAGAGGTCGTCGGCGCGGCCGAGCTCGAGCGTGGCGAGGTGATCGCAGGCCAGGAAGCCGACGAGGTCGGTGGCGCTGACGACGAGCGTGCCGTCCTTGTGGCGTTGCAAGAGCCAGCGGTCCCCCTGCTACGGCCCGGCGGCGCGCGGGTCAGCGGCGATCGTACGCCTACCGTGCCCGTGCGGGCGGGCGCCCCGCGAGACGCGCCAGGAGCCCGAGGGCCAATGCGCCCAGCGAGATGGCGAGGATGGCCCCCGGCGCGACGACGGCGACGAAGACCGCGGCGGCGGCGACGACGGCGGCGAGGAGCTCGGTTCGGTCGTTCATGGCGCGATGCTCGGGTCCACCCGTGCCAGCTCGCATGGCACGCGCCCGGGACCTTGCCGCCGGGCGGATGATGTATACATACATCATGCAGCGCACGCAGATCTACCTGACCGACGAGGAGACGGCCGCCCTTGACCGCCTGACGGAGACGACTGGGCGCACGAAGTCGCAGCTCATCCGCGAGGCGATCGAGGCCCAGTACCTCGCCCGCCCCGACATCGAGCGTGCCCTGCGGATCCTGGACGAGACGTTCGGCGCGTGGAAGGGCGATGAGCGCCCAGGCGGCGCCGAGTATGTCGAGATGGTCCGGCCAGGCAACCTCGCCCGCCGCATCTCAGCAGCCGATCGACGCCGTGCGGCTCGTCCTCGATAGCTCGGTCATCATCGATCACCTGCGGGGGGACGACCGCGCTCGACAGTTGATCTCGGCGGCGTTCACGGCTGGCGACGAACTCTGGAGCGTGACGGCCGCTCGGGTGGAGATCCTCGGTGGCATCCGTTCGGGAGAGGAACGGGAGACCCACCGGTTGCTCGCGATGATCTCGTGGCTGGACGTCACGACCGATGTCGCCGATCTGGCCGGGCGATACGCGGCCCGGTTCAGGCGCTCGCACGGCGCGATCGATACCGTCGACTACCTCCTCGCCGCGGCCGTGGATGTCCTCGGCGCCGAGCTCAGGACGCAGAACGTCCGCCACTTCCCGATGATCCCCGGCCTCGCTCCGGCCTACGAGTAGCGGGGCGCTTGGCGGCCCGGCGTACGATTCGCCCGTGCGAGCGGTGATCGTCCTCGGGCTGACGGCGCTCCTTCTCGTGGGGTGTAGCTCCGGCGTGAGCGCGACCCCGAGCCCGACCCCGGCTCCCACCCTCGGACCAACGGAGGCTCCGACCTCGACGCCGCCTCCGTCCGCCAGCCCCGAACAGACCCCGGAGGCGACACCGATGCCGACCGACACGCCGAGCCCCGCCCCCTTCAGCCTCACCAGCCCCGCCTTCCGCGCCGGCGAGGGGATCCCGAGCCGGTACACCTGCGACGGTCGCGACGTGTCGCCGCCGCTTGGCTGGACCGACGTGCCCGCCGGCACGAAGGCTCTGATGCTCACCGTCACCGACCCCGACGCGCGCGGCTTCGTCCACTGGGTCGCCTGGGACGTGCCGCCGGATGGCGGCGGCCTGGCCGAGGGCGCGTCAGGAGCGCTGCCGGGTGGCGCGGCCGAGGGCCGCAACGACTTCGGGCGCACCGGCTGGGGCGGCCCCTGCCCCCCTTCGGGCACGCACCGCTACGTCTTCACGTTGACGGCGTTGTCTGCGCCCCTGGGGCTGCCGCGCGGATCGCTACTGGAGGCGGTCCAGCGCGAGGCGGTCCGTGTGAAGATCGAAGAGACGCAGCTCGAGGGGACCTATCGGCGCTGAGCCCTACCGGGCCCCCGCGTGGGCCTACAGCACCTTCCCGGGGTTCAGGATGCCCAGCGGGTCCAGGGCCGCCTTCACGGCACGCATCACACGCACGGCGTCCGGGCCGCGTTGCGCCTCCAGCCAGGCCCGTTTGGCGGTGCCGGTGCCGTGCTCGCCGGTGATCGTGCCGCCCAGGGCGATGGCCGCCTCGTAGATCCGCCCGCGGGCGGCGTTGATGCGCTCCTCCGCGGTGGGGTCCTCGCGGTCCACGACGAAGGTGGGATGGAGGTTGCCGTCCCCGGCGTGCCCGAAGACGCCGACCGGCAGGTCGTGCTCGGCACTGATGCGCTCGATCGCCGCGAGCATCTCGGGCACGCGGCTGCGCGGCACTCCCACGTCGTCCATGCGCGCCACGCCCGCCTGCTCGAGCGACCAGTGGGCCTTGCGGCGCGCCTCGCGCAGCCAGTCCGCCTCGGTCGGGTCGGCGGCGCGCACGAGGGAGGTGGCCCCGGCATCGCGGCAGGCCCCTTCGGCGCGGTCGAGCTCGTCCTCGGCCGCAGTACCCCCGGCGTCGGACTCGATCATGAGCATGGCGCCTGCGTCGCGGTCGAGCCCCAGATGCTGGGCCTCGTCCACGGCGCGGATGGTGAAGGCGTCCATCAGCTCGAGCGTGACCGGCACGATGCCTGCCTCGGTGATGCGCGTCACGGCATCGCCGGCCGCGCGGACCGAGGCGAAGAAGGCGAGCAGCGTGAGCTTCGGGGGTGGGGCCGGGCGGAGGCGGAGCGTGGCCTCGGTGATGACGCCCAGCGTGCCCTCCGAGCCGATGAAGAGGTGCGTCAGGTCGTAGCCGGCGACGTCCTTGACGTTCTTGCCGCCGGTGCGGATGACGGTCCCGTCGGCGAGCACGACCTCCAGGCCCAGCACGGCGTCGCGGGTCACGCCGTACTTCACGCAGCGCAGCCCGCCCGAGTTCTCGGCCAGGTTGCCGCCGATCGTGCAGGTCTCGAAGCTGGCCGGGTCGGGGGCGTAGAAGAGGCCGTGCTCCGCGGCGGCCTTGCCCAGGTCGGCGTTGATGACACCCGGCTGGACGGTCGCCACGAGGTTTGCCGTGTCGATCTCGAGGATGCGGTCCATGCGCGTGAGGACGAGGGTCAGGGCACCCTCGACGGCGATTGCGCCGCCGGAGAGCCCGGTGCCCGCGCCGCGGGGCACGATCGGGGTTCGGTGTTCGGCGGCCAGCCGGACGATGGTGGCCACCTCCGCCGTGGAGGCGGCGAGTGCCACCCCCAGCGGCCAGCCGGGGTGCGTGTACTCCGTCTCGTCGAAGCGGTAGGAGGCCGTGTCCGCGCGGTCAGTGAGGAGGCGCACGTCAGGCAGCGCGGCGCGCAGGGCGGCAAGGAAGGCGGCGCCGGTCACGGCCGCGGCATGAGTGGTGCTCATGTAGGTGGCCGGATCCACGCTCAGCCACCCACCACTCGGGCCAGTGGAAGGTAGCCACGCTCGGATTCGCCGAGTTGCATGAGTGCCACTCATGCGCTCCGCATGTAGGCGCGGCCCACCACGACCACCGCCGGCAGCCGCTCCAGGAGGTCGTCGAGCGGCGCGGAGTCGAGCGTGCCGTCGCGCCGCGCGACGATGAGGCTGCCGCGCACGTTGAGCGGGTTCTGGGGGCGGCCGTCGGCCTCGGCGAGGTCCAGGCGCAGCTCGCTCCCCACCGCGGCCCCGGCCCCGGCGACCAGCGCGGCCTCCACCTCCGCGCGCGTGCCCCCCGAGCGCGAATCGCGCCGGACCTCGGCGATCGTCCGCCACGTCGGCTGGCGCAGCAGCACGTGCCGCCAGAGCCGCCCCACGGTCGGCGTCACGCACCCGGATCCTGGGGCAGGGTCCGGGTCGAGGGACCGCCCGCCCGCCCACAGGGAGGCCTGGTGCAGCAGGGCGTACTCGTCGAGCGCGGCATAGGCGGCGAGGTCGTCGAGCGGATTCCCATCGCCGAACAGCGCCCGCACGGACGGCCCGAACACCTCCTCGAGATCGAGGTCGATGGCGCGCACCGTGCGGTGGAAGTAGACGGTGTTGTACATGAACAGCCGCGAGGCGAGAAACTGCTCCAGCGCGCCCAGCCCCGGCTCGTAGACAGCCAGGCCGCGCTCGCTCATGAACGAGTACCGGCGCAGGCGGTCGGCGTCGACGGGGCCCGTGGAGACGCCGGTCATGTAGGCGTCGCGCCGGACGTAGTCGAGGTTGTCGACGGTGAAGAGGCCGCTGAAGAGCGGCTGCAGGCGGCGCACCCAGAGGGGCATGGTCGGGTCGGCCAGCGGCGGCTTCGAGATGAGGAAGCCGATCCAGCGCGGCTCGATCGACTCGCCCTCGGCGAAGGCGGCCCGCTCGGCCTGCAGGTCCGGTGCCCGGCGCAGCCCGCCGATGATCGCCCCGAGTTCGCGCTCGATGATGGCCTGGCCGAGATCCTCGTGGCTGAGGCGCTTCGCCGGGTCGCGGCTGGGATGTGGCGGCGCGGGGAAGCGCGCCAGGACGTGCTCGTCGAAGAAATGGGCGAAGGGGCCGTGGCCGACGTCGTGGAGGAGGCCGGCCATGCGCAGCGTCTCGACGACCAGCGGTTCGGAGGGGATGGGGTCCTCGGATGCCTCGCCCTCGGCCAGGGTGTCCGCCAGCAGCACCTCCCGCAATGTGGGGTAGAGGGCGCGACCCCACAGGCCGGCCTCGTGCATCACGCCCAGGCCATGGGTGAAACGACTGTGCTCGGCCGTCGGGAAGACCCAGCGCGCGCTCTGGAGCTGGCTGATGCGGCGCAGGCGCTGCAGCCAGGGGGTGTCGAGCAGGTCCTCCTCGGCCACCGACTCCGGTGCCAGGCCGGCCCGGCCGCTCTGTTCGGGCGTGAGCCGTTTCGTCAGCTCGATATACCCGTGGATCGGGTCGCTGATGAGGTTGACCGCCTCGAACTGGGGGTGGGCCATGGCCGGAGTCTAGTCCAGGGCCTCGATCTCGACGCCCTCCGCCTCGGCGGCCCGGCGCATCGCCAGGTCGAGCGTGGCCAGCGTGGCGTCCGTCTCGATGGCCAGTTGCACGTAGAGCGCGTCATAGACGGACAGCCGATGCTGCGAGGCCAGGCCGATGGCCTCGATCAGCCGGCGCTCGTGCGGCTCGACGCTCTCGACGCCCTCGGCGCGGAGGAGGCCGATCTCCTGGCGCACCCGGCTCGGCTCGAGCCGGTTTCCGACCAGCATCGCGTTTGCCACCTCCGGCCAGAAGTGCCAGGGCACGAGTCGGGTCCGTTGGGCATCGATCCATTCGACCCACTGTGCCGCCCCCCGCGGCGCGCTCTGGACGATCTGCTCGACGGCCAGCGACGCGTCCAGGACGACGGGGGCGGGCGGGGCGCTGAACGTCACGACTGCTCCTTCGACTCGGCGACCGCGTCGACGATGTCCGCCAACCGGCCGTCGCGGTCGCGGTCGCGCCGGATGAACTCGGTGGCGTCGAACGCTTCCCGCCCGGGCATGGCGGCGATCTCGAGCGCCAATCGACGCATCTCCGCGTGCGCGGCGAGTTGCCGCGCCCGTCGCTGCTCGGGATCGACGGCGGCCAGGTCGCTCAACGGTACGAGGGCGGCGATGGGCTGGCCGGCGCGCTCGATGACGATGCGCTCGCCGCGGCCGGCCTCGTCGAGGATCTGCCCGAAGCGCTTGCGCACCTCGAGCGCGGAGACCGTTTTCACGTCGTCATCATAGCGCTCTCATAGTGCTATGGCAATAGGCCGTCCTGTCCCGCCGGTTGGCAGGATGCCGCGCCCAGCGGCTATCCTTCGCCCTGATCCACGCACCCCGCACGACAAGGGTTCCCCCGCATGAAGGTTGGCATCGCCCGGGAGAGCGCGCCCGGAGAACGCCGCGTCGCTCTCGTCCCCGAGCTGATCGCGAAGTACAAGGCCGCGGGCCTCGAGGTGCTCGTCGAAGCGGGCGCCGGCTCCGGCGCCCTCATCCCCGACGGGGCGTACGCCGACGCGGGCGCCACCGTCGTCTCGACCGACGAGCTGTACGCCCAGGCGGACGCGATCCTGCGCGTCCAGAAGCCCAGCCCTGCCGAGGTCGCTCGGCTGCGCGCCGGCCAGGCGGTGGTGGGGCTGCTGACGCCGCTCATCGATCCGCAGACCGCGCAGGCCCTGGCCACTCGTGGCGCGATCGCCATCAGCCTCGACGCGCTGCCGCGCACGCTGTCCAGCGCCCAGTCGATGGACGCGCTGAGCTCCCAGGCGAACGTGGCCGGCTACAAGGCGGTGCTCGTGGCAGCCGACGCCTTCGGACGCTACTTCCCCCTGCTGACCACCGCCGCCGGCACGGCCAAGCCCGCCAACGTGCTCATCCTCGGCATCGGCGTGGCTGGCCTGCAGGCGATCGGCACGGCGCGCCGCCTCGGGGCGGTGGTGAAAGCCTACGACGTGCGCAAGGAGACCAAGGAGCAGGCCGAGTCGCTGGGCGCGACGTTCATCGTGCTCAAGTCGGTCGCCGACGCCTCCGGCGAGGGTGGCTACGCGCGCGCGCTCACGCCGGAGGAGCAGACGGCGCAGCAGGACGAGCTGAACGGCCACATCGCGGCCATGGACGTGGTCATCACCACGGCCCAGGTGCCCGGCCGCCGGCCTCCGCTGCTGGTCACGGCCGCGGCGGTCGCGGGCATGAAGAGCGGCTCGGTCATCGTGGACATGGCCGCCAGCGCGCTGGGCGGCAACGTCGAGCTGTCGCGGCCCGGCGAGACGGTCGTGACGGAAAACGGCGTGAGCATCATCGCGGGAGACAACCTGCCGGCCACGATGCCGGCCGGGGCGAGCGCCTTCTACGCCCGCAACATCTTCGAGCTGGTGCGCCACTTCGTGAAGGACGGCGCCCTGGCGCTCGACTTCAGCGACGAGATCACGGCCGCCACCGTCATCGCCCACGGCGGCGCGGTGGTGCAGGAGGCGACGCGCCAGCTCCTCGAGCCCGCGGCCGCGCCGGCCCTTGCGCCGGCTCCGGCGACCACGGGAGGCGCCGCATGAACCCCGAGCTCCTCAGCGCGCTGGCCATCTTCACGCTGGCGATCCTGGTCGGTTTCGAGGTCATCAGCAAGGTCCCGGCCACGCTGCACACGCCGCTGATGTCGGGCGCCAACTCGATCCACGGCATCGTGCTCGTGGGCGCCATGCTCATCGCCGCCGAGGCCGACCACCCGCTCTCCTACGCGCTCGCCTTCGTGGCCGTCGTCTTCGGCGCCGCGAACGTCGTCGGCGGCTACGTCGTCACCGATCGCATGCTCCAGATGTTCCGGAAGAAGCCGGTCGCCCCGAAGGCGGCCACCTCCTCCGAGGGTGAGTGATGTCCCCGGAGTGGCTCTACACGGTCGTCTTCTTCGCCTGGCTGGCCGGCGCGGCGATGTTCGTCATCGGCCTCCACCAGATGAACTCGCCGGCCACCGCGCGCGGCGGCAACCGCGTCTCGGCGCTGGGCATGACCATCGCCGTGGGCACCACGCTGCTCTACCTCGTCGGCCGCCCGGAGGGGCTGCCCACGGCGGCCTGGATCATCATCCTCGTCGGCTTCCTCATCGGCGGCGGCTTCGGGCTCTACGCCGCGCGCAACGTGGCCATGACGGCCATGCCTCAGCTCGTGTCGGTCTTCAACGCGGTCGGTGGTGGCGCCGCGGCGCTGGTCGCCATCGACGACTACCTGCGCATCTCGAACCAGGGGCAGGCGACCGTGGACGAGACGATCTTCGTCGTCCTCGGCGCGGTCATCGGCTCCGTCACGTTCACCGGGTCCGTCATCGCGGCGGGCAAGCTGCAGGGCCTCATCTCGGGTAAGCCGATCATGATCCCCGCCGGCCGCCTGGTGACCGTCGCGCTGGCGGCCGTGGCCGTCGCCAGCACGGGCGCGCTGGTCTGGGACGCCTGGCAGGCCGGCGGCGCCTCGACCTGGACCCTCGTCATCTTCGGCGGCATCGTCGCGGCGGGCCTGCTTTTCGGCATCACCATGGTCCTGCCCATCGGCGGCGCGGACATGCCCGTGGTCATCTCCCTGCTCAACTCGTTCACGGGCACCGCGGCGGCGATGGCCGGCTTCGTCATCGGCAACCCGGTGCTGATCATCGCCGGCGCGCTCGTGGGCGCCGCGGGCGGCATCCTCACCAAGCTCATGGCCGACGCCATGAACCGCTCGATCATGAACATCATCGCCGGCGGATTCGGCGGCGGCGAGGGCACGGTCGGGGCGCTCACCGAGACCGGCGGTTCGGTCCGCGCGGTGACCCCGGACGACGTGGCCATCCAGCTGGCCTACGCGAGCAGCGTGATCATCGTGCCCGGCTACGGTCTCGCCGTGGCGCAGGCGCAGCACGCCGTGCGCGAGCTGGCCGAGCTGCTCGAGGCGCGCGGCGTGGACGTGAAGTACGCCATCCATCCCGTCGCCGGCCGGATGCCCGGTCACATGAACGTCCTGCTCGCCGAGGCCAACGTGCCCTACCCCCAGCTCAAGGAGATGGAGGAGATCAACCCGGAGTTCGAGCGGGCGGACGTGGCCCTCGTCATCGGCGCCAACGACGTGACCAATCCGGCCGCGCGGCGGCCGGGCTCGCCGGTCTCGGGCATGCCCATCCTCGACGTCGATCACGCCCGGAGCATCGTCGTCATCAAGCGCTCCATGGGCCGGGGGTACGCGGGCATCGACAACGAGCTGTACACGAACCCCAAGACCGGCATGCTCTTCGCGGACGCCAAGGCCGGCCTGGCCGAGCTGATCTCGGCGGTGAAGGCGGTCTAGCCGCTTCCCGGCCGTTCGAAGGCGCGCGCCGCCGCGGCGGTCATCACCGGCATCGTTGTTTGTGGCGCACCAAACCGCGTGCAAGGGCCACACCATCGGAGGGCGAACCGGAGAAGTCGCCGATGGGACGGGTCGGCGAGCGTGGACCCACGCGGCGAGGCTCGTCGCGGGGTGCTCCTCGGGCCTCCCGGGGTGCTCATCGGGCCGGCGGAGGTCGGATCCCGGTCCGTCTGGTGTTCAGTGCGCAACACGGGCGACTCGAGCCGGGCAGAGCCGTAGCTTCTTCGCGGTCCGAGGCGGGGTATCGTTGCCGCCATGGATACGCGCGTCGAGCTGCAGGCCGAGGTGGACGCCCCGCGCGAGGCCGTCTTCGCGCTCGTCTCTTCGGCGGCGGGGCTGGCGCGCTGGGTCGATGCGGCCGAGTTCGAGGCGCGCGTGGGGGGCGCCGTGCGGCTGCGGCTGCGCGAGGCGGAAGTGGTCGGGAAGGTCATCGCCCTGGACCCGCCGCAGCACGTCAGCTTCAGCTGGGACTACCCGGATGAGCCGCTGGGGGCACCGTCGGTGGTGGCCTTCGACGCCATCGACCACGGCCACCGGACGCACCTGACGCTGCGCCACGTGGGCCTCGCGACCGCCCGCACCCGGGACCTGCACGAGGCGCTCTGGCGCCACTGGTTCGCGCGGCTCGTGCGTGCGGCGACGGGGCCGGGGGTCGGGGCCCGCTAGGTCCCGTAGGCCTCGGCGGCGCTCCGCAGCTCCGCGGCCACTTCGTCCCGCAGCGAGCGCGGCTCGAGCACCTCGGCGTCGGCGCCCCAGCCCAGGATCCAGACGCGTACCTCGTGCGTGCCGGCGACCAGGCCGCGCCACACGAGCGAACCGTCGCCGCGCCACTCCAGGCGCTGGCTGGGGTGCCAGCGCGTCTCGGCGACGCGCCTGGCCACCGCCGGGCCGAAGCGGACGGCGATGGGCACGACCGGCTGGTCGGCGATGACGTCCCAGCCGTCGCGCAGCGCGGTCACCGGATCCCAGTCGGGGTCCGGCGCGAACGTCTCGGGGGTCAGCGCCGCCTCGAGGATCCGTTCGACCTTGAAGGTGCGTCGCGCACTGCGCTCCTCGTCCCAGCCGATGAGGTACAGCGCGTGGGTCAGTGCGGAGGGCTCGATGAGGTACGGCCGCACGCGCGTCCGACGCGGTCCCTTGCCCGGGTCGTAGACGCCGGCGTCATAGGCGATGGCCACCACGCGCCGCTGCGCCCAGGCCTCGGTCAGCACGCGCAGCACGCGCGTGAAGCGCTCGTCGGCGGCCACGGTCGCGACGAACGCGTCGATGGTGGCGCGGACGTGTTCGGCCAGCACCGGCGGCAGGATCTCGGCCAGCTTGAGGAAAGCGCCGATGAGCTCGGTGTCCTGCTCGTCGCTGGCCTTGGCCAGCACTCGGGCGGCGAGGAAGAGCGTCATCGCCTCGTGCAACGTCAGGTTCAGCGGCGGCAGGAAGGCGCCAGCCTCGAGGCCCCAGCGCCCGCCGTCCTGCCAGATGGGCAGCGCCGCGTCGAGGCTCATGGCGTCGAGGTCGCGGTAGACAGTGCGCTTGGAGACGCCGATCCGCTCGGCGATATCGCGGGCCGAGATGCCCTCCGGATGCGCGTGCAGGACCATGGCGATCTTCAGGTAGCGGGCGGCCCGATCCCACTTCACGCCGCCGCGATCCGACACGAACCCCGCCATGTCCGAAGCCTACCCGGTCCGGGCCTCACGGGCCGGGAGGTCCGACGGCCTGGGGCGCATCCCGGTCGAGCGCGGTCAGGCGGGCCCGCAGCGTGGCCTGCAGGCCGGTCACGGGCCAGCCCCCCGGTTGTCCGCTGACCGTCACGGTGGCCATGCCCAGCTGCCCGTCCCCGAAGACCCACCAGTCGACCTCGCCACGCCAGGAGCCGAGCTCGGGTGTCGTGTCCAGCGGGCCCCGGCCGATGAGCCAGCGCAGCTGCGGGAAGGCGCGCAGGGCCGTAGGGCCGCCGATGGCCGTACGGCAATGCCGCGCTCGCGCCCCCCCGATCAGCTCCAGACCGCGGTCCTCCGCCGCGACGCGTTCCTTCGGTGCCAGTGCCTCCAGCACGACCGCGCGGTCGAGGGTCTCCAGGTCAGTCACGGACCCGTCGGCGACGGGTGACCAGGGCCCATCGCGGTCGCGCGTCCACCCGTCATCCCCGACGCGGGCGTAAGACTCCTCGCCGCTCCGCCACACGGTCGCGAACTGCGCCTGCCACTCCTCGTTGCGGCCGTTGCGGCGCCCGTCGAGGACGACGCTCCCGAGCCGCTCGCCGTCCACGTCGCCGGAGGCGACCACGTCGACGATAGCGAAGGGGCCCGGACGCAGATCTCCGTCGCAGGGCGGCGGCTCGAGCGTGGGGTCGCTCGGCCCCCAGGCCGATGCGGCCGGCTCGCGGTCGCGGAAGGCGACCTCGTTGGCGAGCGTGGCGCCGCCGAAGGCCGCGGCCACGACACTGGTCAGGGCTAACGCGATGATCGTGCCCAGCAGGAGCCGGTGGCGGCGCAGCGCCGTCTGGCCCAGCATCTCGCGCGCCAGCCCGAGACCCACGAAGAGGCAGGTGGTGAAGAGGGCCACGAGCGTGGCGTAGATCGTCTCCGGCGAGGGCAGGAGGGTCTGGCGGCCGCCGGCGGCGATGCTCCGGAGGAGCTCGCCGATCGAAGGCGCGAGGACAAGGGCGGAGCCGACCGCGAGCCAGCCCGTAAGCGCCGCCCCCCGCGGGCCACGGGCGAACGGAGGCCAGACGAGCGCGACGGCGGCGATGAGCGCCGGCAGGACGGCGCTGGCACGTACGAGCAGATCGGCCGGGCCGCCGGGGTGGTAGCCGACGACGATCGCCAGCGCCGCGATCGCCCAGAGGGCGAAGAGCAGGGCGGCGAGGAGTCGCAGCTCGAAGAGCCGTAGGTGCATCGGCCGTCCAGCGTAGCGCAGCGTCCGCGGTCTGCGACCAGCCGCTACCATCCCGCGCATGCCGAGCGTCTATCGCGACCCGGTGACCACGCCGGCGGCGCTGGCCACGGATCCTGCCGCGGGCCGTGGCCGGCCCGTCGTCAGCCTCACCACGGACTTCGGCGCGCGCGACCCGTCCGCGGCCATCTGCAAGGGGGTCGTGCTGACCATCGCGCCCGCGGTCACGGTCATCGACATCACCCACGAGGTGGCGAAGTTCCAGGTGCGCGACGGCGCCCTCGTACTGTGGTGCGCGCTGCCCTTCCTGCCCGTCGGCGTGCACGTCGCGGTCGTCGATCCGGGCGTGGGTACCGAGCGCCTGCCGATCGCTCTCGAGACGGCTCGCGGCGACGTCCTGGTCGGCCCCGACAACGGCCTGCTGGTCCCCGTCGCCGATCGACTCGGGGGCATCGTGCGGGTACACGAGCTCGAGAACCCGGCCTATCGGCTGGCGGCTGTCAGCCGTTCCTTCCACGGCCGCGACATCTTTGCGCCGGCGGCCGCCCACGTCGCCCTGGGCGTGCCCGTCACCGACCTGGGGCGGGCACTCGATCCGGCGGCCCTGGCGCGCCTCGACTGGCCGGAGCCGCGCGTCACCCCGGGCGCGCTGGAGACCGCAGTCGTCTACGTGGACTCCTTCGGCAACGTGAAGCTGGCCGGCGAGCCGGCCGACCTGGCCGCGGCCCTGGGACCTCTCCAGCCCGGCGACCTGCTGGCGTTGGCCTGGATCGATGGCTCCGACGTCCGCACGGTCGAGGTGCCCTGGGCCGAGACGTTCGGATCGGTGCCGCCCGGCGCGCCGCTCGTCTACGAGGACTCGTACGGGCGGCTCTGCCTCGCCGCCAACCAGGCCTCGGTGGCGGCGCGGCTCGGGCTGCGCGACGGGTTGCGCCTGACCCTCGCCCGCGCCGGCTGAGGGCCATGTCGGCGCTGCTCGAGGTCGAGGACCTGACCTTCACCTACCGGCGCGCGACCCATCCCGCCCTGCGCGGCGTCTCGCTCGTCGTCGAGCCCGGCGAGGTGCTGCTCGTGGCCGGCCCGTCCGGCTGCGGCAAGAGCACGCTGATCAGGAGCATCAACGGGCTCATCCCGCACGCGTACTCGGGCACGCTCCAGGGGCAGGTGCGCCTCGACGGGCGCAACGTGGCCGAGATGCGCCTGCGCGAGGTCGCTCGCTACGTCGGCACCGTGCTCCAGGATCCCGCGAAGCAGATCGTGGGAGCGACGGTCGAGGCCGAGCTCGCCTTCGGCCCCGAGAACCTCGGCCTGCCCCGCACCGACATCCGGGAGCGGATCGGCGAGGTCGCCGAACGGAGCGGGATCCGGCCGCTCCTCGGCCGCGAGACCGCGCAACTGTCCGGTGGCGAGCGGCAGCTCGTCGCAGTGGCCGGCATCCTGATGATGCGGCCGCGGATCTTCGTCGTGGACGAGCCCCTGGCCAACCTCGACCCGGTCACCGCCACGCGGCTCCTCGGCATCCTCCGCGCCCTGGCCGACGCCGGCGAGGCGGTGGTGATCGTCGAGCACCGGGTCGAGGATGTGCTCGATCTCCGGCCCGACCGGGTGCTGTACCTCGACGACGGCCGGGAGGTCTACCAGGGCGCGGTGGCTGGCTTCCTCGCCGTCGCCGATCCCCGCGCGGTCAAGCTCCCATTCGACGTGGTTCTCGAGAGGGTGCGTCAAGAATCGGCGGGTGGCCGATCACCCGGCCCTCTCGCCATGCCCTGGCCGGTCGGGGCCGAGACTCCCCGCGGCGCGCCCTTGCGGCTCGAGTTCGTCGACGTGCGAGCAGGATTCGGGGCCCAGGAGGTCCTGCACGGGATCAGCGCCGGCCTGGGTGCGCGGGAGACTGTCGCGGTCCTCGGGCCGAACGGATCGGGCAAGACGACTCTCTTCCGGACGGCGATGCACCTGCTCCCGGTCACCTCCGGCTCGATCCTGGTGGACGGCGCGTCGACGCGCGAGCGAAGCGTGGCCGAGCTGGCCCAGGTGTTCGGATACGTCTTCCAGAGCCCGAGCCAGATGCTCTTCGCGCGGACGGTCCGAGAGGAGCTGCTGTTCGGTCCCCGCAACCTGGGCCGGGACCCCGAGACGTTCGACGCGCTGATCGCCGATGTGCTGAGACGGACCGCCCTCGACCAGCTCGAGGGGATCCTCGATCGGCCCCCGCTCACCCTGTCGTTCGGCCAGCAGAAGCGGCTGGCGCTGGCCATCGCCCTGGCCCTCCACCCGGTGACGCTGCTTCTCGACGAGCCGAACGCCGGCCAGGACCATCGCACGGCGACCCGCTTCATGGCCGAGGTGGCGGCCATCCCGCAGCTGGAGAGCCTGTACTTCGTGACCCATGACGTAGACCTTGCATTGACGCACGCGGACCGTATCCTGCTGCTGAGGGATGGAAGGGTCGTCGCCGACGGTCCCCCGGCCCGGGTCATCGAGGATGAGGATCGCTGGATCGGCTGCAACCTCCGCCCGACCTCTCTGATGCGTGCCAACGCCCGATGGCGCGCCGGCCAGGCGAGCTTCCTCGATGCGACGACGCTCGCCCAGTGGGTGGTGACCATGGAGCGGCCCGCCGGTGCGCGCCAGACAGGGAGAGGAGGGCTTGGATCGACCGGCCGGTGAGCGGCAGGAATCGGTCACCGGCCTACTGGAGTGGATGGAGGGAATAGATGTCAACGATGGGCATGTCGCGAAACGGCCTCTGGGAGGTCTCCTCGCGTGTGATCGTCTACGCCGCGATCGGGGCGGCGCTATACGCGATCTCCGCTCAATTCAGCATGCTGATCCCGGGTACCGCATCGGTGTCGGTTCGGCCGGGCTTCGCGTTCGTCACGTTCTTCGGTTTCGCTTTCGGTCCCGTCGCGGGCCTCTTCACCGGGCTCGTCGGGAATGCGCTCGCCGACCAGATCAGCGGCTGGGGGCTGTTGACCTCGTGGAACTGGAGCGTCGCTGCCGGTGTCGTCGGCCTCCTGGCCGGACTGACCCCGTCATTCCTGAAGTCCTGGATGGGCACCCCGAGCCGGATGCTCGCCGCCGCGGCCGTGGGCCCCGCCGTCGCGGTGATCGTCGGCTATCTCATCGTGATCTCCGACATCGTGCTCGGTACGGCGGAGAACCTCAACGTCGTCTTCGCGGACAACTACGGGCCGGTCGTCGTTTCCAACGTGATCACCGTGGTCATCCTGACGCCGATCCTGGTGGCCGCCTGGCAACCGATCAAAGAGCAGCTCGGCCGCTGAGGCCGGGCGACGATGAACGTCGCTCCTCGCTACCTGGGGCGGGGGTCGTGGCTCGCTCGCCGCGACCCCCGCGTCCTGATCCTGGCCATCGCCCTCTTCGTGTTCGCGGTCGTCCAGGTCTGGGATGGCCGACTGATGGTCGTCCTGGCGGTCGTCGCCTTCCTGTACTACCGCACCGCCGGGATCCCCTTCCGCGCCGTGCGCTACCAGTGGGCCTACGTCCTCATCTTCGTCGGCTTCATCGTGACGACCAACACGATCATCACCGGCGGCGAGCTGCGCGGGATCGACCCGCGCTCGGTGCACACGTACTTCTACCTCCCCCTGTTCGGGACGCCGGTCTCGGCGGAATCGACGTCCTACGCGATCACCCAGCTGCTCCGCTTCCTGTCCATGGCCGCGCTGGGGTTCCCGATCGCGTTCGCGATCGGCCCGTCCGACATCGGGCCGGCCTTCGCGCGCCTGCACGTCCCCGACCGGTTCGCGTACGCCATCGACCTGACGTTCCGGTTCATCCCGTCGCTGGCGGGCGAGATGCAGACGACGATCGATGCCCAGCGCATCCGAGGCTACGACTACGAGCGGGTCGGACGCGGGCCGCTGGGGCGCATCCGTCGCACGGTCCCGGTCCTCGTGCCGGTCACGATCAACGCCATCGTCGGTGCCGAGGACACGATCGATGCCATGGATCTGCGCTGCTTCGGCACGGGCCGTCGGACGTGGTTACGGGAGCTCGTGATGGACCGGACCGACCGTGCGCTCCTCGTCGGTTTCGCGCTCCTGTTCCTCCTCGTGACCGTCCTCGCCTTCAACGGCGCGAGCAACCTCTGGGTGTTCCCCTTCCTGATCCCAGGCTGAGGTGAGGCGCTAGCCGCGGCGGCGGCAGGCGTCCACGAAGAAGGCCCACAGGCGCAGGAACTCGGGCGGCGTCGACTCGATCCGCTCGGGGTGACACTGGATGCCCAGGATGACCTCGCTCGGGTCGGCCGACTCGATGGCCTCGACCAGCTCGCCCTCCGGGTGCGGCGCGGTGCCGGCCACGACGAGGCCCGGCGCCAGCTGGTCGCGCCGCACGGCCTGGTGGTGGTACGTGTTCACCGAGAGCACGACGTGGCCCGGGTCGGTCGGCCGCAGGATGCGCGCCATGCGCGACGCCGGCGCGACCCGCAACGGGTGGCGGTTGGCCGGGCCGGTGAGGTAGGCCGGGCTGGCGTGGCCCTCGAGGTGCTGCATGAGCGAGCCGCCGGCGAAGACGTTGATGGCCTGCATGCCGCGACAGACGCCGAGTACCGGCAGCCGGCGCTCTCGGGCGACTCGCCACGCCGCCAGCTCGAGGGCGTCGCGGCCCGGTTCGATGTCCACCGCGCCGTTGGTCGCCTGGCCGTACAGCGCAGGGTCGACGTCCGCGCCGCCCGAGAGGAGGAGCCCGTCCATGGCCGCGAAGGCGGCGCCGCGCTGGGCATCGGTCGCGGTCTCGTCGAGCACGACCGGCTCGCCGCCGGCGGCCACGACCCGCTCGACGTACTGGGCGTTCTTGCGGCGGGCCAGCTCGGGATCGTCGGCGCGCCAGGGCGCCTGAACGGTGACGACGATGCGCGGGGCGGGCCCCGGGAAACGGTTGCTGCTCACCCGCAGATGGTACGGCGCGGGTTCAGGAGGCCGCGCTGCCGCCCGTGCCGGGCCCGGCCACGGCGCGGGTCTATGAGCCGGTCGGCTCCAGCAGGCTGGGGACGTCCACCGGCGTGGGCGCCGTGGGCGAGAAATCGGCCGCCACGGCCATGGCCTCGGCGGCCGTCGCGATCCGGTCGCCACCGCCGCGCTTGGCCACGTAGAGGGCTCGGTCGGCGGCCTCCAGGACGGTGCGCGCGTCGTGCCCGTCGAGGGGGAAGGTGGCCACGCCGGTCGAGCACGTCACCGGGCGCCAGCCGCCGGCGCCTCCCCGGCCGCTCAGCTCGCGGACGGCGCCGCGGACGCGGTCGGCGACGACCAGCGCACCGGCCGCGTCGGCGTGGGGCAGCAGCAGGGCGAACTCATCGCCACCGTACCGGTAGACCGTGTCGCCCTCGCGGCCCGCCGCGGTCAAGGCGCGCGCGATGCCCTGCAACAGGGCGTCACCGGCGGGGTGGCCGTGATCGTCGTTGAAGCCCTTGAAGTCGTCCAGGTCGAGCATCAGCACGCTGAAGCGCTCGCCCCGCGCGGTCGCCCGGCGAAGGGCCTCCTGGAAGGTGCCGTGGTTGTAGAGACCCGTGAGCAGGTCGGTCTCGGCCCGCCGCTTCTCCTCCTCGTATTCCTCGGCGTTCTGCATGGCGATCGAGGCCTGGGCGGCGAAGAGCTGGACCAGCTCGAACTCCTCGACGCCGAAGGGTACCGAGCCGCCCAGGCGCTCGAGGGTGAGGACGCCGCGGATGCCGTCCCGGCTGCGCAGCGGCACGACGATGAGCGAGCCGGCCTCCGGTCCCAGCTCCGGGAGGTGCCAGACCCGCGGGTCCGCCAGCTGGTCGCGAACGAGCTGACCCTCGCCGTGCCGCACGACCCAGCCCGCGATGCCTTCGTCGCCGCGGCGCGGCGCGGCGAGGTACTCCGCCGCATGGATGCCGCGCGCGACCTTCGGGACGAGCAGCCCCGCGTCGCGGTCGAAGTGGTCGATGCGGATGTTGTCGACGGCAACGAGCGAGCCGAGCCGCTCGGCGATCTCGCCCAGCACGGCCTCGGGGTCGAGCGTGGCGAACATCGACTCGGCCAGGCGGACGAGCTCGCGCTGGCTGCGCAGCTGGCGCTCGAGCGCCTGCGACTGCGCACGGAGCTGCTCGGTGGCGTCGGCGTTGGCCATCGCCTGGGCGGCCAGCGAGGCGTAGATCTCGAGCAGCCGCAGGTCGTCGGGCGAGAACTGGTGGAGCCCGAGCTTGGAGAGCACGATGACGCCGATGACCCGGTCCTCGAAGGTCATCGGCGCGATGAGCATCGACTCGTCGATGACGTCCGTGCCGGCGATCGTCCGCGAGCGTGGGTCGTTGCTGGCGTCGGGCAGGTACTGGGCGATGCCGTGTTCCGCGACCCAGCCGGTGATGCCGGTCCCGACCTTGAGGCGCAGCTCCTCCTCGACCTCGTCGGTGTACTCGCCGATCTCGCCGCGCCAGGCGACCGGCACGCAGTCCTCCCCGACGACGCGGTAGACGCGGACGTTGTGGTAGTCGATGAGCTCGTGCAGCTCGGCGGCGATGCCCGCGCCGATGTCCCGCACGCTCGTCAGCCGGTTGAGGCGCGTGCCGAGCTGCTGGATCGACTGCAGCTGTGCCGCCCACCTCGCCATCTGGGCATACGTCCGCGCGTTCACGATGGCGATGCTCGCCTGGGCCGCGAGGGCGCGCAGCGCCTCCAGCTCGGGGCGCGCCCAGGGGTGGCGGCGGTCGTGGTACAGGGCGAGGACGCCCAGCGCCTCGTCGTCGGCCAGCAGTGGGGCCACGGCGATCGTGTCGAAGCCCTCTTCGACGACCTGCTGACGGACGCCGGCCGAGCGCGGGTCGCTGGCGTAGTCGACGCTGAACAGCGTCTCCCGGCTCTCGAGCGCCAGGGCGGCGAGCGAGGGGCGGGGCATCGTCGAGACGTGGCGCAGGAACCGCTCGGAGAGCCCGCGCGCGACAGGGGCGTGGTAGGTCCCGTCCGGCGCCTGGCGGAATACGGCGCCACGATCGGCCCCGAAGAGCCCCATGGCCTGGTCGACCAGCTCGGCCAGGATGACCGGCAGGTCGAGTCGGGAGCTGATGTCCGCGCTGACACGGCGCAGTGCCTCGGCCAGGTCTAGCTGGCGCTGGACCCGCTCGACGAGGGCGACGTTCTCGGCGGCCACGGCCACCTGGTCGGCGACCGCGGTGAGCAGGGCGACATCCGCGCTGGCGAGGACGTCGGGTCGCACGTCGGCGGCAAGGAGGCAGCCCCACGGCTCGCCGGCCGTCCGGATGGGCACCGCGATCTCCGCCACCACCTCGGGCAGCACCTCGAGATAGCGCGGGTCGTCGTGGACGTCCGAGACGAAGATCAGCGCGTCGTCGCGCACGGCCGCCCCGACGAGGCCCGCGCCGAGCACGAGCGGGGGCAGGCGGTCGACGGGCACGCCGTCGGCGACGCGCGCAACGAGCTGCCCGCCGCGGGCCTGGGCGAACGCGACGAGGCGATAGCCGAAGGCCTCGCGCAGGAGGTGGGCGACCTGATGGAGGGTGACGTCGAGGTCGGCCACGCGGGCGGTCAGGCGGGCGACCTCGCTCAGCACGCGCAGCTCGGCATCGCGGCGCGACGCGGCAGCCGCCGGCTCCGCCGCCGCGGCGCGTGGCGTGGTCGCGGTCGCCTCGACGCGAACGGCCGCGATGAAGGCCTGGAGGTCGCCGACGCTGTAACGCCGATCGCCGCGCGGGTTGATGCGCAGGCAGCGCAGGCGTCCCTGCTGCGTCCAGGAGCGAACGGTGTTGGGGTGGACGCCGAGGATGCGCGCAGCCTTGGTCACCGAGACGGTCGAGGCGTCGGGTAGGAGCTGAAGGTTCGTCGGCGGGGCTCCGGCTGGAGGTTCTGGTAGGTCGCTCGGTGCGAGCATGGGGCCTACCTACCAGAACTTGCCATGACCGGATGGTCCTGGGACCATGCGCGGCCCCGCGGGGCCGCGTCAGCGCTTGGGATCCGCCCGCACCAGGCTGGGGTAGGGATCGAAGGCGTCGAGGCGTCGGGTACTGCCGGCCTCTCGCACCGGGATGAGGAACGGTGCCCGGAGCTCGAAGTGCACGTGGGGGTTGGTGCGCCGGGCGTTGCCGGTGATGCCCAGCCGGCCCAGCACGTCTCCGCGCTCCACGTGCTGCCCGATCTTCACCGCGACGCTGTCGAGGTGGGCGTAGAGCGCCCGGTAGCCGAGGCTCGTGGGCTCACCGGACTGGATCACTACGGTCAGCCCGTAGCGCGCCGGATTCCACGGCTTCCAGACCGTGGCTGGATCGACGATCGTGCCGCTGACGACCGCCAGCAGCGGCGTCCGCATCGCCGCGTAGATGTCGACGCCGTCGTGCGCCCGCAAGAGCGTGCCGTCGCTCGTCTTTCCGCGGGCGTGGTTGTACCAGCGCACCTGGCCGACGCGCGGCTCGAGGAAGCCGCTGAAGTAGCGGTAGCGGACCTTGCGCGCCAGCGGAAAGTCCATCGGCACGACCGTCTTGCGCAGCGCGAAGCCCTTCACGCTGGTGGGTGCGGACCCCGCTGGCGGGCTCGAGGGGGGACTCGCCGTCGGCGACGGCGAGGGCGAGGGTGACGGCGATGGTGACGGCGATGGGCTCGGGATCGCCGTCGGGGACGGCGAAGGTGACGGCGAGGGACTCGGGCTGGCCGTCGGCGAGGGCGACGGCGAGGGGATCGGGTCCGGCCCGATAGCCGTGCAGGCCACCGAGGCGATCCCCAGGACGAGCGCGACCAGGCCAGGCAGCAGGGCCGTGGGCCGACCGCCGCGCGCGGCGCGGTTCACTCCCGTCCGAGCCGTACGTAGAGGATCGCCAGGCCGGCCGTGGCGAGGCCGACAAGGATCACGCCCGCTGCCGCCAGCAGCGGATCCCCGGTCAGCGACGGCGCCGTGCCGCCGCGCGGGTCGCCGCTCGAGAGCGGTGTCGGCGACGGCGTCGCAGCCGAGGCCATCGTCGGGAGGAGCAGGAGGGCGGCAAGGAGCAGTCCGGCCACGATGGCGCGGCGGACACCGAGGGTCGGCACCGTCGGAGCCTAGCACGGCAGGGCCCGACGGCCGGCTGCCGGCCGCCCGTCAGGCGATGGCCAGGTCGGCGATCGCCAGCGCCAGTCCCAGGGCAAGGAAGGCCAGCCCGGCCACCAGGGCGACGGCCGCACCCGCGACCGTGCGCCTCCGGCCGGACGCGAGCAGCCGCATCGCCTCGTCCAGCTCGAGCGTGGCCAGGATGAGTGGCCGGCCGGCGCCGGCGGTCAGCGTCGGCGTACCGTCCGCGGCGATGGTCGGTACGCCGGCCACGTAGGCCTGCTCCACCGCCGAGACCTGGTGGACGCGGTGGCGCAACGGGGTCGCCGATGGCGTGCCGGTCGGGACGCGGTCGGGCGCGTCGGCGGCCGTGCCGGTGGACTCGCGAGCGATCACGACCAGCCCCTCATCGAGTCGCGCCACGTCCACCGCCGCGTAAGCGGCGCGTTCCTCGAGGCCGAAGGGGACGGCGTGGATCTCGTCCTCGAGGACGCGCCAGCGGCGACCGGCGGGATCCTCGGCCAGCTCCAGGCGCCGGCGCCGGTAGACGAGCGGCCGCTCGTTCTCGTCGGGGAACTCCTCGTCGCTGGCGATGCGACCGCGGACTCGGACGTATGGCTCACCGCGCTCGATGGCCGCGGGCAAGTCACCGATGGCCATCTGGGGCGCCGCGATGAGCGTTCGCGCGATGCGGTAGCCCGGTCCCACGCGGCGCAGGCCGAGCAACCCGGCGGCGCACGCGGCGAGGCCGATGAGAGCCAGGAGGAGGGGAGGCACGGCCGGATGGTAGCAGCGGCGCGGTGGCTGATCCCAGGGCGAATCGAAGAGCCCAGAGGAACCTTCACGGGTCGCGTGGGCTTCGATGTGATCTCCGCCGTTAGCGATCGCTCTCGGGCCCCTCGGGGCTCACCGGGGACGCTAGGGCTGGCTGGTCCCCCGGTCAACGGGCATCATCCACGAAGTTCGCGGCTGTGGGCTTGACTTATCCACCGTCCGTCCACAGTGGCAGTCCATGGCTCAGTGGAGCGAACGCCCTGTGGCCGGGTCCAGCGCGAACGGTCGCCCGTCGTAGCCGGTCAGCACGAGCCGGCCGCCGACGAGATCGGCCCCGATCACGACGTCGTCATGCGCCACCCGCCAGGCCACCCGGCCGTCCTCGCGCAGCGCCACCGTCTCCACCTCCCCCTGCACGAGCACGTGCGACAGCCGCGACGAGCCGAGCAGGGCGACGATGGGCGTGCCGCAGGCGTGACTCCAGCGCAGCTCGCCGGTCCGTCCCCTGAGGGCGTAGACGCGGAAGCCGAACTTCACGACGAGCAGCCCGGCCGTGTCCCACAACAGCCCCTGCGGCTCGTCGAAGATGGGCGAGGCGAAGCGGGCCGTCCACGCGCCGAGCGGGCCTTCGACCCGCAGCTCCGCGCGGCAGAGGCGGTCGGGGTCAGCGGAGACGAGAGGACCGTGATCGACGAGGTCGCCGCCCGCCTCGGTCAGGGCGAAGACCGCCGCGGCCCGGTCGCTGCCGGCCCAGCGGTAGCGCGCCGCGAGGCCGCCCGGATACTGGACGGCCGAGCGCTGCGCCTCGGTCCCGGTCACGCTCCCGACGGCGCGCCGGCCGGCGACGAGGCGCCCGCGTCCGCGAGTCCGGTGCCCTTCTCGCCGCGATCCTCGGCGATAGGCGCCACGATCGCGTTGGCCAGCATGCGCAGGGTCGCCGGCGGCACCTCGAAGACGGCGTTCTGCGTGCCGGCCGCGGCCCACACGGTGGTGAAGCGGCCCAGGTCGGGGTCCATGATCACGCGCAGCGACCGGGCGTGGCCGATGGGCGGGATGCCGCCGATGACGAAGCCAGTCAGCTCGTCCGCCTCGCGCGCGCTGGCGCGGCGGATGGCCGGCTCGCCGGCGACGGCGGCCAGACGGGCGACGTCCACGCGGTTGACGCCGCTCACGAGCACGACGATCGGCTGGGCTGCGCCATCATCGTCGGGGGCCACGAACACGAGACTCTTGACGATCTGGCCCAGCTCCGCGCCGACCGCGCGGGCAGCCTCCTCGGCCGTGTGCGTGCTCTCGGGGAACGTGACGACCTGCAGGGTCACGCCCTTCCGCGCGGCCGCGTCGAGGACGCGCTGATGTGCGGGGTGGAGCGTCTCGGGCACGGGCGGGAGTCTAGCACGCGACCCGGCCCTCACCCGCTACGATGGCGGCCCCATGCGCCTCCTCGACCGCTCGCGCCCACCCCGCTCCGTGGCCGCGCGGCTCCAAGCAGCGAGCGCCTGGGCGTTCGACTGGGACGGCACGCTGATCGACTCGATCGGGCGCACGCACGCGACCTACCGCCAGCTCTTCGGGGAGTTCGGCATCCCCTTCGACGAGGCCGACTTCCGCGCCCACTACGCCCCCGACTGGCGGCGCATCTACCGCCGCGTCGGTCTCGCGGAGGAGTTCTGGCCGGAGGCCGACCGGCGCTGGGTGGCACTCTACGAGACGGAGGTCGCAGGCCTCGTGGCGGGCACGGAGGAGGCGCTGGCGGCGCTGCGCGAGGCCGGCGTACAGCTCGCGGTCGTCACGGCCGGCCACCGCGCGCGGGTCGAGCTGGAGATGCGCGCCAACGGTCTCGAGGGCGCCTTCGACGCTCTCGTGTTCGGCGACGAGGTGCCGCACTCGAAGCCGGATCCGGCGCCCGTGCAGCTGGCCGCGCGCTACCTCCGCCTCCAGCCGGCGGACCTGGTCCTGGTCGGGGACGCCGACGACGACATGGCCATGGCCCGTCGTGCGGGCGCGACCGCCGTGGGCGTCCTGACCGGCGCTGCCGAGCGGGGTCGGCTGCGCAAGTCGGGCGCGCACTGGGTTGCCCCGACCGTCGCCGCGGCCGTGGCGGCGGCCGTGGCGGGACGGTCCTAGGGGGGCGGGTGTAGGATTCGGGCACAACCGAAGACGGGACAGGGGAGCGCCCACGAGGCGCTGAGAGTGCGGCATCGCCCGCAGACCCTCGGAACCTGATCTGGTTCGTACCAGCGAAGGGAGTCCACGCCGCGACCTCCGTCCCGCCACCGACGGAGGTCGTCCCATGTCCGGCCGCTCGATCGCCCCCCGCCTCGCCCGCGCCGTCGTCATCGCCGACGGCGACGTGCCGGCGCGTCCCGCGCTGGACGCTGCATGGCCGGGCTGGTCCGAAGGTCGTGGCCTCGTCGTCGCAGCCGACGGTGGCGCCCTGGGCGCGACCAGGCTCGGGCTCCGCCCGGACCTCGTCGTGGGCGACCTGGACTCGTTGGCGCCCTCGGAGGTCGAGCGCCTCCGCCACGAGGGGATCGAGGTCGAGACCTGGCCCGCGGCGAAGGACGCCTCCGACGCCGAGCTGGCCCTGCGTGCCGCGCTGGCGCGCGATCCGGTGGCCGTGACGATCCTGGGCGCGCTGGGCGGATCCCGCTTCGACCATGCCCTGGCCAACGTTTGGCTGCTGGCCCTGCCCGAGGCCGCCGGCCGCGAGGTGGTGCTCCTCGACGAGCGGACTCGGGTCCGCCTGCTCACGGCGCCCGGCCGCCTCGACCTCTCCGGGCGCCCCGGCGATCTCGTCACCCTGCTCGCCTTCGGCGGTGACGCCGACGGGGTGACGACCGAGGGGCTCGCCTATCCGCTGCGGGACGAGCCGCTGGCAGCGGGGCCCAGCCGCGGTCTTTCCAATGTCCGCATCGACCGTCGCGCCAGCGTCGCCGTGCGCGCCGGCCGTCTGCTCGTCATCGAGATCCATGAGGAGGGAGTCCTGCCATGACTGAGATCACCGCCACCGACGGGCGCTGGCGGACCCGCGACATCCTCGTCGTGGCCGTCATCGCCGTCGCCTTCGGCGTCTTCTTCTGGGCCTTCGGCTTCGCCTGGAGCGCGCTCGGGTTCCTGGGCCCCGCCGTGAACCTCCTGTACGGGCTGTGGCTGCTGCCGGCGCTCGTGGCCCCGCTCATCGTGCGCCGGCCCGGTGCGGCCCTCTTCGCCGAGCTGGTGGCCGCGTCGCTGTCGGCCTTCCTCGGCTCCCAGTGGGCGGTGGACACGCTCGTCTCGGGCCTCGTCCAGGGTGCCGCCGCCGAGCTCGTCTTCGCCGCGCTGCGTTACCGGCGCTTCGACCTGCCGGTGGTGATCGCCGCCGGGCTGGCCGCCTCGGCCGCGGCATTCGTCCACGACTGGATCGTCTACTACGGCGAGTACGCGGTGGATGTCGTGGTCGTCATCGCCGGCTCGATGGCCATCTCCGGCCTCCTGCTGTTGCCGGCCGCGGCGATCCTGCTCGTGCGCGCCCTGCGCGAGGCCGGCGCTCTCTCCGGGTACTCCGACTGAGCGCGGGGGTGGGCGGGACGGCCAGCGGCGGCCCGCCGGCGATCGTCGCCCGGGGCCTCGGCTTCCGGTACGCGGGGGCGGCGGAAGCGGCGCTGGAGGGCGTGGATCTCGAGCTCGAGCCGGGTGGCTGCCTGCTGGTCCTGGGGCCGTCGGGATCGGGCAAGAGCACCTTCGCCCTGGCCGTGGCGGGCCTTCTCGGCGGCGACGTGCCCGGCCTCGTCGCGGGCTCGCTCCGCGTGGACGGAGCGGATGCCGGAGTCGTCTTCCAGGATCCCGATCGCCAGGTGGTCATGGAGCGCGTCGCCGATGACGTCGCCTTCGGGCTCGAATCACGGGCGTGGTCGCTGCCGGCGATGCGTGCCCGGGTTCCCGAGGCCCTCTGCGACGCCGGCCTCGCCGGGTACGAGGCGCACCCGACGGCGACGCTCTCCGGTGGCCAGCGACAGCGGCTGGCCCTGGCCGGGGCGCTCGCTCCCCGCCCCGGCCTGCTCGTGCTCGACGAGCCGACCGCCAACCTGGACCCGGCCGGCGCGCGCGCCTTCGTTGAGCGGCTGGCCGCCGTCCGTGCCGCGCGCGCGGCCACGATCGTCCTGGTCGAGCACCGTGTCGACCTCGTGTGGCACCTCGCCGACAGGCTGCTCGTGCTCGGCCGCGACCGACGGCCGATCGCCGTCGGGCCGCCCGATGAGGTCGTCGCGCGTCACGGCGCTCGACTCGTGGCCGAGGGCGTCTGGCTGCCCGAGGCGCTGGAGCGGCAGCTCGGCGTGGTAGTCGACCACGCAGCCCAGTCTTCCGCCGCGGGCGCCGGGCCCGCAGTCGTGGCCACCTCCGGCCTCGGCTTCGCCTTTGAGCGCGGGCGGCCCGTGCTCCTGGACGTGGACCTCCGCGTCGCCGACGGGGAGCGCGTCGCGCTGGTCGGCCAGAACGGCAGCGGCAAGTCGACCCTGGCGCGGCTCCTGGTGGGCCTCCTCCGCCCGACCGCCGGCCGCGTGGACCTGCTCGGCGACGCGCCCCACCGGATGGCGCCGGCCGACCTCGCGGCCAGGGCCGGTCTCATCTTCCAGGATCCGGAGCGACAGTTCCTGGCCACGCGCGTGGCCGACGAGATCGCCCTCGGCCTCCCGTCGGCCGACCGCGCCCGCGCGGCGGCCACCCTCGAGGCGCTCGGGCTGCCCCTCGCCTCGTTCGGCACGCGCAGCCCGTACCAGCTCTCGGGCGGCGAGCAGCGCCGGCTCTCGCTGGCCTGCGTCCTCGTGCGCGAGCCGCGCCTCCTCGTTCTGGACGAGCCGACGTTCGGCCAGGACCGCCTGGCCGTCGACGGTCTCCTGGCACTGTTGCGCGACCGCGCCGCAGCCGGGACGGCCATCCTCGCGGCCACGCACGACGAGCGTTTCGTGGCCGCGTTCGCGTCGAGGGTGCTGGAGCTGCACGCCGGTCGCCTCGTCGTGGAGTGCGCGCCATGATCGCCATCGCCCCCCTTGAAGCGGCGCAGTCGCGCAGCGTCCTCGGCCGGACGAACCCGCTCGTGAAGCTGGGGCTGGCGGCGCTGTGGCTGGTGGGGTTCGTCGTGACGCCGCGGGTCGGTCCGCCGCTGGCGCTCGCCGTCGCGGCGCTCGTGGCGGCCCTCATCCTCGGTCGCGTGCCGCCGGTCGCCGTGCTCCGCGGCCTCGCGCCGCTCTGGACGGCGGCCATCGGGATCGCCTTCTTCACCGCCCTGTTCAGCGCCGCCAACGCGGACCCGGCGGCACGGGTCGTGGTCGCGCTCGGCGCGCTGCGGATCACCGACGGCGCGGTCGCGGACGGCTTCCTCCTGGGAGCCCGTGTCGTGGCCATCGCCGCGGTCAGCGTCGCCTTCGCCCGCTCGACGAGCCCGACCGCGCTCGTCGACGCGCTCGTCCAGCAGGCGCGCCTGTCCGACCGGTTCGCCTACGGTGCGCTGGCCGCCTACCAGGCTGTGCCGCGCCTCTCGCTCGACCTCGCGGCCCTGCGCGAGGCACGCCGCCTGCGTGGCCTGCGCGGCGACTGGCACCCCCGGCTCCTCGTCGCGCTGCTCGTCCTCGCCGTCCGCCACGCCGAGCGGCTTGGGCTGGCCATGGACGCCCGAGGCTTCGGCCGGGGCCCGCGCAGCCACTTCCGGCCGCGAGCCTGGGGACCCCTCGACCTCGTCGTGGGGCTCGGTGGCGCGGTGCTCCTCGGCGCGGTCCTGGCCCTGGCCTGATCGGCCGCCGCGGGCGGGTCTCGCGCTCCTGAGCCGTATGCCCGGCGGTCATGCGAGGCCCTGAAGCTGTGCGTGGCTGACTGATGATCGCGCTTCATCGCGGCGCAGCCACGCTCCGTTCCGGCCGTTCGTATGCCCACCGGTCATGCCCCTGCCCCGCCGCGTGCCGGGTGCCGGCGCGGGCGGCGTAGACTCGGGGCCATGAGCGAGATCCCGACGCCGGGCCAGCCGGCCCCCGACCTGGCCCTGCCCGATGAGCACGGCACGATCCACCGCCTCTCCGAGCAGCGCGGACGCTGGACCGTGCTGTACTTCTACCCCAAGGACGACACGCCCGGTTGCACGGTCGAGGCCTGCGAGTTCCGCGACTCGAAGGCGATCCTCGCCGAGCGCAACGCGGTCGTCTGGGGGGTCAGCCCCCAGGGGGCCTCGAGCAAGGCGGCCTTCTGCGAGAAGTTCGCGCTGAACTTCCCCCTCCTGGCCGACGAGGATCATGCCGTGGCGGAGGCGTACGGCAGCTGGGTCGAGAAGGAGAACTACGGGCGGACGTACATGGGCACCGCCCGCCGCACGTTCCTCATCGACCCGCAGGGACGCATCGCGCGGACGTGGGAGAAGGTGCGGCCGGAGGGCCATGCGGCGGAGGTGCTCGCCGCGCTCGACGAGGCCCGCGCCGGCGCGTGACGGAGGCCGGGAAACGAACGAGGCATCGCTCGTGGGGGGAAACGAGCGACGCCTCGGGCGCGATATTACAGCGCCCGCACCTGTCGCGCAGGGCGCCGATCCGGCCCGACCGCGGTAGCATCGTGGGCATGCCCGACCCTCGGCCGTCCCAGTTGACCGAGCGCCCGGCGCGCGTCATGGTCATCGTGGCCCACCCCGACGACGCCGACTACGGACCCGCCGCCACGGTCGCCGGCTGGATGGACGCCGGCTCCGTCGGCCACCTGGTGTGCTGCACCAGCGGCGACGCGGGGGCCGAAGACCCGGACACAGACCCCCTCGAGCTGGCCCGCCTGCGCGAGGCGGAGCAGCGTGCCGCGGCCGCCATCGTGGGCTACGAAGCGGTCACCTTCCTGCACCGACCCGACGGCGCGCTCGAGAACGACCTCGCCCTGCGCGAGCAGCTCGTGCGCCTCATCCGCGAGTTCCGGCCCGACGCCGTGCTGACCATGGATCCCACCCTCATCTTCCACAGCGACGGCTACATCCAGCACACCGACCATCGCGCGGCGGCCATGGCGGCCCTGGATTCGGTCTACCCGGCGGCTCGCAACGCGATGGCCTTCCCGCATCTTGCCAGGGCCGGGCTGGCGCCGCACCAGGTCGCGCGCCTGATGCTCTTCTGGACGGAGGAGCCCAACGCCTGGGTGGATGTCAGCGCCACCGTCGGCCGCAAGGTCGCCGCCCTGCGCGAGCACCGCAGCCAGGTGCGCGAGCCGGAGAAGCTCGAGGAGCGAGTGCTCGGCTGGGCGCGCGAGGAGGGCGAGCGCGTCGGCGTGCCCGCCGCCGAGACCCTACGGGTGATCCGCCTGGATTGATGGCGCCTGCGCCACCGGTTCGAGGAGCACGGGCCGCGCCCGTCCCCACGCGTTCCACAGGTCGGCCAGCGCCTCAGAGCGGCGGCCGAGGAGCGTGAGCATGTCGCTCAGCTCCATTTGGGGCGCGGCCCCCGCGAGGTACTCGCCGGCGTCGATCGAAACGCCGCGGAAGAGTTCGGCCATGCCTGCCTGATCCGGCCAGCGCCGGATGCGCATCGGATCGAGGCCGGCGTAGCCGACGGCCAGCGAGAGATCCCGCTGGCCGGGAACGCGGCCGTCGACGAAACCGCCCACGCCGTCGTAGCGGTAGCCCAGCGAGGCCAGGCCGACGACGATGTCGCGGCCCTCGGAGCGGTCGAATTCGCTCCAGAACGGATGTCCGGCCGGGAAGTCGAGTACGGCCTGCGCGATCGAACCAGCCACGATGGCGTCCACGAGCCCGCTCAGGAGCAGTTGATAGCGCCGGCGCTCGGTCGGATCGTCGCCGGCCAGCGCGGTCACGACCTGCCCCAGCACCGCGCGGTCCCCCTGGAGCAGGCGGGCGATGGCGGGGGGTCCGCCGCGCTCGACGTCCCAGCCCGGTGCGGCGTCGGCGGCATCGACGCCGGCCGGTGCCGGGAGCGCGGTCGTGGTCTGCGTCGTCCTGCTCTCCTCGCACGTCGCCAGCGCCTGGCGGGCGTTGCGGCAGGCCTCTGCGGCGGCCTCGGCGGTGATCCGTGCGGCGTCGACGTCGAGGGTCTGCTTCTCGACGGCCGTCAGCAGGTCCGCCGCGATGCGGCCCTCGCGGGTGATCGTCTCGGCTGCCTCGCGCGTGGCGCGGTTGATGTCGTTGATGGCACTCAGCCAGGTGGTCGCGGCGCGCTCGAGGTCGGCGCGGCTGGCGGCCTGCTCGCTTGCGGTGCGGAACACGTGGCGGGCCGTTTCCTTCGCCTCGTTGACGGCCCGCGGATCGCTCGCGCGCGCGGCCCCGTCGATGCGGGCCGAGACGTCGTCGTACGCCCGCCGCGCCTCGCGCAGCGCGGCCGCCGTCGCCTCGGCCTGATCGTGCGCCCGGGCCGCGACAGCGCAGCGCTCCTCGACCTGCCGCCGCAGGGCGGCGCAGGGGCCCGCGTCGGCGGCCACTGCCGACTGCGCCGCGGCAGGGGCAGAGGCGTCCGCGCCCGTTCCGGTTGTCGGGGCGTCCGACGGGTCAGCGGTGGGCTCGCGCTCGGCGAGTGCGATCGTCGCGCCCTGTCCGGCCGCCGCGACCGCGGCCGGGGCGGCGACCCGCGCCACGGCCGGCTCGCGCAGTGCCGCCAGGACCGGGTCGACGCCGCGCCCGATGGAGATCGGGATCCGTTCCACACCGACGGCCGGCGAGATCTCGGCATCGCGCAGCGAGGCGATGGAGGAGGAGAGCACCGATGCCGCGCCCGGGTCCACAGCGTCGCGTCGCGGCAGGGCGTTGTGGGTGATCGTCAGCCGCACCTCGGGTCGCGGCGGCTTGGCCCGCACGACGTCGAGGAACGCGGCACCGACGGCGACGCCGAGGGAGAGCCCGAGGGCCAGGAAGAAGACCTCCGTGGCGCTCATCGGACGCTCCGGGCCGTCGACCGGGGGTTGCGTCGCATCGTCGCGGCGAGCGTAGCTGCGCGTTCCGCTCGCGTCAACTCGGCGCCGCGATGACGTGAGGCGAAGCGGCCTCTCCTCCCGGGATGATAGATTCCGCGGCGGTGGCGAGTCCCCCGGCCCAGCTTCCCCGAGTACGGAAAGGCATCGCTCCTGCCCGTGGCCATCGAGACCGACCAGGAATTCCTCGTCCAGCCCGTCGACGCGTCCTGGCTCCAGTGCAACATCGAGTGCCAGGAGGCGTGCCCGGTCGGGACGAACTGTCGCGGCTACCTGAACCTCGCCGCCGAGGGGCGCTTCGAGGAGGGTTACATCCTCTCCCGGGAGCCCAACCCGGTCGCGGCGATGTGCGCGTACGTCTGCTCCGCCCCCTGCGAGCGCGCCTGTCGGCGCGGCGACATCGACCGACCGCTGGCCATCCGGGCCATGAAGCGGTTCCTCGTCGAGTGGCACGAGGCGTCGGGCATCCCCGACGAGATGCCGGTCATCACGCCGCGGGGCACGCGCGTGGCCGTCGTCGGCGCCGGGCCTGCCGGTCTGGCCGTCGCCCGCGAGCTGGCCGTGGCCGGCCACCAGGTGACCGTCTACGACGACCTGCCCTACGCCGGCGGCACGATGCTCATCGGTGTGCCCGCCTTCCGCCTGCCGCGGGAGGCGATCGAGATGGACATGCGGCTCGTCGAGCGACTCGGCGTGACCTTCCGCTTCAACACGCGCATCGGGCGCGACATGCCCTTCGAGCGGCTGCAGGCCGAGAACGACGCCGTCGCCATCTGCGCCGGCGCCATGAACGCGGTCGGCCTGGACATCCCCGGCGGCGATCTCGAGGGCATCCAGTACGGCGTGGACTTCATGAAGAAGGCCAACCTCGGCGAGCCGCTCGAGGTCGGCCGCGACGTGGTCGTCATCGGCGGCGGCTACACGGCCATGGACTGCTCGCGCACGAGCCTGCGCCACGGCGTGGCGAACGTCACCATCGCCTATCGCCGCACCCGGTCCGAACTCGTCGTGGACGAGGAAGAGCTGGGCGAGACCGAGCGCGAAGGCGTGCGCATGGAGTTCCTCGCCAGCCCCATCGAGGTCCTCGGTGAGAACGGTCGCGCCGTCGGCGTGCGCTTCATCCGCAACAAGCTCGGCGAACCGGACGCGACCGGCCGCCGCTCGCCGGTGCCGATCCCCGGCTCGGAGTTCGTGATCCCCGCCCAGACCGTCATCCCGGCCGTCAGCCAGGCCGCCGACAACACCTTCCTACCCGTCGAGTCCAGCTTCGAGATCAACCGCGGCCGCGTGAAGGTGGACCCGGGCACCTACGCCACGAACGTCCGCGGCGTATTCGCCTGCGGCGACTTCGTGACCGGCCCCACGACGCTCATCGAGTCGGCCGGCCACGGCAAGAAGTGCGCCTACGCCATCGACCGCTACCTGTCCGGGCGGAGCACGGTCGAGGTCGACGCGAACGTGCGCATCGTCAGCTCGTGGCGGCACGAGATGCCCGAGTTCTACGATGTCCTGCCCCGCCAGCACGTGCCCATGACCCCGCTCGCGGCGCGCCTGCCCTCGAGCGACCCGGTGGTCAACTTCAACACGCAGGTCGAGCGCGGCTACGGCGCGACCGACGCCGTGGCCGAGTCGACGCGCTGCCTCATGTGCAACTACAACATCTGGTTCGACCCCTTCCGCTGCGTCCTCTGCGGCGCCTGCGCGGACGTCTGCCCGGAGGGGGTCATCCACATGATCGACGTCAACCAGATGAAGGCGGAGGGGGCGCTGCCGGAGCTGGTCGACGCCTACGGCTGGGACCAGGGCGCGGCCATGGTGCTCGACGAGGAGCGCTGCATCCGCTGCGCGCTGTGCGTCAAGCGCTGCCCCTATGACGCCATTACCATGGAGCGGTTCGAGCTGCAGGAGGTGAGCAGCGACGGACGGCTCTACAAGGAGAGCTACCGTGACGCGCAGCTGGGGCTCGCGGGCCTCGGCGATGCGACGGTCAGCGGAGGTGTCACGCGGTGAGTTTCCTGGAGCGGGTCGACCAGACGATCCGCCGCAGCGCGGCCTGGCGGTCGATCTTCCGCCAGCCCTACCCGGCCGACGAACGGTCGCGGGCGATGGCCGTGATGAACAACGTGTTCCTGCACATCCACCCCGTGCGTGTCCGTCAGCACGCCGTCAAGTTCGCTTACACCTTCTGCCTGGGCGGGCTCTCCTTCTTCCTCTTCCTCGTCCTCACCATCACCGGCGTCTACCTGATGTTCTTCTACGTGCCCTCGGCGACGTCGGCCTACAACGACATCCTGCGCATCCAGTCGGAGGTCGTCTTCGGGCTGCTGACCCGCAACATCCACCGCTGGGCGGCGCACCTGATGGTCTTCTTCGTCTTCCTGCACATGATGCGGGTCTTCTACCACGGCGCCTACAAGCCGCCGCGCGAGTTCAACTGGGTCGTCGGTGTGGTGCTGCTCTTCCTGACCCTGTTCCTCTCCTACACCGGCTACCTGCTGCCGTGGGACCAGATCGCCTTCTGGGCCATCACCATCGGTTTCAACTTCGCCGAGAGCGCGCCGGTCTTCAACACGATGTCGAAGCTGCTCATCTTCGGCGGCCTGGAGGTCGGTCAGAACACGCTCCTGCGCTTCTACGTCCTGCACGTCATCTTCATGCCGCTGGCTGCCGCCCTCTTCCTGGCCGTCCATTTCTGGCGGATCCGGAAGGACGGCGGCATCTCCGGTCCGCTGTAGGGTGCCGAGGGCGAACGACCGATGACCGACGAGACGACCCGGCTGCCGACGCCCGCGACGCCGGAGGCGCCCGCCCGGCGCAGCACGCTGCCCGCCGCGCCGCCCGAGCGGCGCACGACCGAGATCGACAAGCAGCGCGTGCCCATGGCCGCCAAGCCCTACCGGCTCCTCGCGCTGGTCAAACAGGACGCGGTGGTGCGCGTCCAGAAGGAGCCGGACGACACCGTCCTGACCTGGCCACACCTGCTCGTGATCGAGTTCTTCGCCGCGGCCATGATCAGCGTCTTCATGCTCCTCATGGGCGTCTTCATCAACGCCCCGCTGGAGGAGCTGGCCAACAACGCCGTCACGCCTGTCGTGACCAAGGCGCCGTGGTATCTCGTCGGCCTCCAGGAGCTACTCAAGTACTTCCACCCCACCGTGGTGGGCGTGCTGGGCCCCATCTACATCCTCGGCGGTGCGATCCTCATCCCGTTCATGGACCGCGGACCGAAGGGCGACGGCGGCTCCAACCGGCCCAGCGACCGCAAGACCGGCGTGATGATCTTCACGATCTTCTGCATCTCCGGCCTCGTCGTCACCTTCATCGGCGCGTTCTTCCGCGGCCCCGGCTACGAGTGGTCGTTGCCGTGGGTGAACGGCCTCTTCTTCGCGCTCTGAGGAGCTGATCCGCGACATGGGCAACTGGAAGCTGACCACCGCCCAACAGCCCCAGGCACTCACCCGGGAGGCGCTCGCCGCGCTGCGCCACGGCCGGGCGGCGGGCCTCTCGCGGCGCACGCTCCTGCGCCGCTCGCTGGGCGCCGGCGTGGCCCTCTGGTTGACCGAGACCCTGGCCGGCACGATCGGCTTCATGTGGCCCAACCTCAGCAGCGGCTTCGGCAGCGAGGTCGTGCTGGGCACGCTCGACGAGGTCGACGCCGCTCCGGCGGTGCTGGGCACGTCGATCCGCGACGGCGCCCCGTCCTACTTCCAGGCGGCGCGCACGTTCGTCCTGCTCATCGACCCGACGCGCGGCTTCGTGCCCGGCGCGAGCGCCGACGGCGAGGGCACCAACCTCAACGTGCGCACGCTCTACCAGCGCTGCCCGCACCTCGGCTGCAAGCCGAACTTCTGCACCAAGAACTACTGGTTCGAGTGCCCCTGCCACGGCTCGCGCTATGACCGCCTGGGCATCAAGGCGGAGGGCTTCGGGCCCGCCCTGCGCGGCCTCGACTGGTTCGCCGCCAGCGTCAGCGCGGACGGCGTGCTGACCGTCAACACGGCCAAGATCACCCTCGGCCCGCTGCCGGTCGTGCTCGGCCAGCCCGGGCTCATCGCCCCCAGGACCCCCACGGGATGCATATGAGCGAAGGACCGACCGGGCGCGAGCTGACCCCTCGCGAGCCGGGCAGCGAGATCGCGCCCCGTGAGGCTGCCCCGCTCGGCGTCGAGCGCTTCGCCGCCGGCGAGCGCGCCCACCGCGTCGAGCTGACCGAGGAGCGAGCCGCGCAGATCGTGCGACAGAGCGGCAACGCCCGCAGCATCGCCTTCCTGGCCGCCCTCTTCGTCGTGCTGTTCATCCCGCTCTACTGGTTCTACGACATCGGCGTGCCCGCGCTCGGGATCACGGGCGACCTGGCCAACCAGGGGCAGGAGCAGTACGTCAGGGACGTCTCCCGCGGCTACGCGCTCTACCTGGCCAACTGCTCGCGCTGTCACGGGGTGAACGGCGAGGGTGGCATGGGCGCACCGCTCAACAACCAGGACGCGCTTTACAACGTCGTCACCAAGAAGGGGCAGGTCGGCACCGGGCACCTCAACGCGGACTACATCAAGGCCGTCCTCCAGAACGGCGGGCGCCTCGTGTGCGGTCAGGCGGATAGCCTGATGCCGATCTGGGCGCAGCCGGTGGGTGCGCTGAACTACCGTCAGATCGAGGAGATCGTCGCCTTCCTGAACGCCAGCAAGGACACGACCTGGAACTACGTACCACCGCGGCCCGAGGGCGCCGAAGGGCCGAAGCCCACCCCGGTCCAGGTCCAGGGCTGGCGCGACCCGAACTACAAGCCGGCGCCGGGCGCGACGCCCTACCCCGCCTGCTGGCGCGATGCCGACGGCCCGAGCATCGGCGGTCCCAACACGGGCGGAGGCGGTGGCGGCACCGGCCGCGTCGACAACCCCGGCACGCCGGAGAGCCCGCGCGTCATCAAGGTCAAGCTGACGGGCACGCTCCAGATCACCGACGAGGCCGGGGCGAAGCTCGAGTCCATCACGGTCATGAGGGGCGAGACGCTGAGGTTCGAGGTCGAGAACACGGCCGGCTTCGTGCACAACTTCTTCATCGGCACGGCCGAGCAGCTGCAGGCCGGCGACAAGACGAACACGAAGGGCATCGAGGACTTCACGGAGGGCACCAAGGAGCTCGTCTGGACCGTGGACTCCGACGGGCCGCTCCAGTACGCCTGCATCGTGCCCGGCCACTACGGCCCGATGAACGGCGACTTCCAGATCCTCCCTTAGGCCCGAGGCAGACAGGAGTCAGCGTGGCCCAGCGAGCGCTTCCCAGCGGCACGATCCAGCGGCGGACCTTCTTCGGTCTGCTCGACGCGGACGGCTGGACGGCGGCCTTCATCAAGGGGATGTTCTGGTTCGCGGTCATCCTCTTCCTGCTGGGGTACGTGCCGAATGCGGCGTACAAGTTCACCGTGGGCCGGACGGTGGACCTGGGGGCCAACATCGTCAGCCCGATCAACCTGTGCGACGGTTCGAACAAGGGCCTGGACTGCCCGGCTCCGCCCGGCGCGGTGGTCCCCTGGGAGCCCTCCCCGCTCGAGATCGCGCTGCCGCGGCCGCGCACGGACGCCGCCTCCATCCTGTCCGGCAGTGAGGTCTACCTGGTCGGAGGCCTGGTGGACGGGCAACCATCCTCATCCGTGCTCACGACGACGACCACGCCCACGGGGAACTTCGGGCCCTGGAGCGAGGGGCCGCCGCTGCCCGCCGAGCGCGTGGACGCGGCGCTGGCGATGTTCGACGGCGTGCCGTATCTCATCGGCGGGCTCGACGCCGGCGGCGAGCCGACCGACACGGTCATGGTGGGAACGATCGACAAGGGCAAGCTCACCGGCTGGTCGGAGGCGACCGACCTGAAGCTGCCCCTCGCCTTGAGCGGAGCCACCGCGGTCGCGGATGCGCACGGGGTCTGGCTCATGGGCGGTCGCACGGCCGATGGTCTCTCGGCCGCCGTGTACCGGTCGGCGAACGCTCTGGCGGCCAAGCCGCCGAAGCTCACCGCGTGGCAGGAGCACCCGGAGCTGGCCTTGCGCACGGCCGACGGCGCACCGAACGGCCGTGCGGATGCCATCGGCTCCCTCGTCGGCAGCCACGTGTACCTCATCGGTGGCGAGACCTCGCTGGGGCCGACCGGAGAGGCGCTCGGGTTCGAGGTGGACGAGGAGGGCGAGGCCGTGCCCAACGACAAGGGCGACTACCTGCGCCTGGCCGAAGGCGCCGGCAACCTGCCCGAGCCGCGCATGGACGCGGCGGGTCTCACGAACAGCGGCGTGATCTATGCCATCGGCGGCAGGGACGGCGGCGGCGCCGCGACCGTTTCGACCTATTGGGCCATCCCGGACGCGACGACCGGCGCCATCTCCGAATGGCAACGCCTCGAGCTGGACGATCTGCCCGGCCCGCGTGCCGGCGCGGCGCCGGTGGTGGCGGGCTCCTTCGCCTTCCTCCTCGGTGGCACGGACGGCACGACGACGTTCATCGACAGCTTCCGCGCCAACTCGCCCCGGCGGCCCCGTTCTTCCGGCTCGGCCTCGTCGGCGCCACCATCCCCGGCCTCGCCATCAAGGGCGAGATCGGGATCCAGATCGGGGAGATCAACGCATTCACGCTCGGCCTGCTGAACTTCGCACTGCTCGTGGCCCTGGCCGTGGTCCTGTCCCGGCCCCGGCTCCGTGGCCGGATCCTGGAGAAGCTCGGCCGGGGGCGCTACCGCGCTCCGCGCGAGGACGAGTACACGCGATAACGGGGCCGGGTAACGCGCCGCCTGGGCACCACGGCTAGGACAGCTCGAGTTCTCCCGGCCCCGGCGGCCCCTGGCGCAGCGGCAGGCCGGCGCGTGCCCAGGCGATCGTCCCGCCCTGAACGTTCGCCACGTGCGGGAAGCCGTTGCGGAGCAGATAGTCGGCGGCGCCGAAGCTGCGGTTGCCCGAGGCGCAGATGAGGAGCAGCGGCCGGTCGGGCGGCAGATCCCGATAGCGCGCCAGGAAGGAGCTCAAGGGCAGCAGCACGGCACCCTCGGCGCGAACCTGCACGAATTCGTTCGCCTCGCGCACGTCCACCAGCAGCGGGGCCGCCGCGCCCGGCGCATCGGCCATGCGGCGCGCGGCCTCGAGGACGTCGACGACCTCGACCGCGCGTGGACGTTCCACCGGATGCGCTCCTTTCGGGCTCAGGCGAGATCGATGAGCGGCTTCCGGCCGGCCAGACCCGCATCCATCTCGTGCCACCAGCCGATGGCGTCCTCGCCCAGCCGCCAACAGAGGCAGACCTGGCGGCCGTTGACGAGGGCGGGAAAGTCGACCAGGCCCGTCTCGATGTCGCGCAGGGTCACGTCCCAGGCGACGATCTGGGCCACGTACCGCTCCATGCGGAAGACGCGGTCGCGGATGCCATCCTCGCGGGCCTTCAGCTCCTCCGCGTGGTGACGGTTGCCGTTCGTGGCGCGGAAGCGGACGAGCGCGCGCTGCGCGTCGGCGATCGCGTCCCGATCGGCCTTGAGCTTGTGCAGGATGGGGCCGAGGTCGCGCAGGCGGGCGTTGGCCTGGTCGATGCTGTAGAAGCGGGTCACGCCCCGATTCTCGCACGCCGCCCGGGCGCCGCCCAGAGCGGCCCCAGAGCGCCTCGAGGGCGCCCCCTGGGTTTGCTAGCATGCCGCCCATGCGACTGGCCGAACGGATGCGCGATATCGGCACGGAGACGGCCTTCGAGGCCGCCGCCCGCGCCCGGGCCCTTGAGGCCACCGGCGTGGAAGTCATCCACCTCGAGATCGGTGAGCCCGACTTCGATACACCGGCCAACATCCGCGAGGCGGCCAAGCGGGCGCTCGACGCCGGCTGGACGCACTACGGGCCGGCGCTCGGGCTGCCCCAGCTGCGCGAGGCGATCGCCGCCGACTCGACGGCCCGGCGCGGTTTCGCCGTCGACCCGGGCAACGTGGTCGTCACCCCCGGCGCCAAGCCCATCATGCACTACGCCATCACCGCCCTGGCCGGCCCGGGCGACGAGGTCATCTACCCGGACCCGGGCTTCCCCATCTACGAGTCGATGGCCAGCTTCGTCGGTGCGCGCCCGGTGCCCATCCCGCTCAGCGAGGCGCACGACTTCCGGCTCGACGTCGACGAGCTGCGCTCGCTCGTCACCGACCGAACCCGCCTGATCATCTTCAACAGCCCGGCCAACCCCACGGGCGGCGTGCTGAACAGGTCCGACCTGGAGGCCATCGCGGCCATCGCCATCGAGCGCGACATCATCGTCCTCGCCGACGAGATCTACGGCCGCATCATCTACGAGGGCGAGCACCACTCGATCGCCGCGCTGCCCGGCATGGCCGAGCGCACGATCATCCTCGACGGCTTCAGCAAGACATTCGCCATGACCGGCTGGCGCCTCGGCTACGCTATCGTCCCCCCGGCGCTCGTGCAGCCCTTCAGCCGGCTGATCATCAACTCGGTCTCGTGTACCTCGGCCTTCTCGCAGATCGCGGCCGTCGAGGCGCTGACCGGCCCGCAGGCCGGCGTGGAGGCCATGGTCGCCGAGTTCCACGTCCGGCGCGACCTGATCGTGGACGGCCTGAACACCATCCCCGGCATCCGTTGCCGCCGCCCGCAGGGTGCCTTCTACGTCTTCCCCAACGTGTCCGGCACTGGCCTGACCGGCGGGGAGTTCGCCGACAAGCTGCTCTACGAGGCAGGCGTCTCCGTCCTCGCCGGCAGCGCCTTCGGGCGGGTCGGCGTGGACCACGCGCGCATCAGCTACGCCAACTCCCAGTCCAACCTGCGCCGCGCCGTGGAGCGGATCGCCGACGTGGTGGCTCGGGTCGGCGCAGCGTGAGCCGGGCTTCGGGCGGGCGGCCGCGCGTCTTCGTGGCGCGAAGGATCCCGGATGAGGGGCTGACGCGCGTCCTCGCCGAGACCGACGCCGACCTCTGGACGGACGCGCTGCCGCCGCCCCGCGACGAGCTGCTGCGCCGCGTGCGGGGCGTCGACGGCGTGCTCTCGCTGCTCACCGACCGCGTGGACGACGAGCTGCTCGACGCCGCGGGCCCGCAGCTCCGCGTGGTCAGCAACTTCGCCGTCGGCTTCGACAACATCGACGTCCCCGCCTGCACCCGTCGGGGCATCCCGGTGGGCAACACGCCGGGCGTCCTCACGGAAACCACCGCCGACTTCGCCTTCGCCCTGCTCATGGCGGCCGTGCGGCGCATCCCCGAGGGCCACGACTACGTGCGTGCCGGCCACTGGAAGACCTGGGGGCCGATGCTGCTCCTCGGCCCGGACGTCCACCACGCCACGCTCGGCATCGTGGGCTTCGGGCGCATCGGGAAGGAGATGGCGAAGCGCGCCCACGGCTTCGACATGACCGTGCTCGTCCACGATGCCTACCCGCCTTCGGCCGAGGAGCAGGCAGCGCTGGGTGTCACGGCCGTCTCGCAGGACGAGCTGTTCGCGCGCAGCGACATGATCAGCCTGCACGTGAACCTCACGCCGGACACCCGCCACCTCATCGACGCCGCGGCCCTGGCGCGCATGAAGCCGACGGCCGTCCTGGTCAACACCTCGCGCGGGCCGGTCGTCGACCAGGTCGCACTGGCCGATGCGCTGCGGCGGGGCGTCATCGCGGCCGCCGCCCTCGACGTCACCGACCCCGAGCCGATGTCCCCGGATGACCCGCTGCTGGCGCTGCCCACCTGCCTCGTGGTGCCGCACATCGCCTCGGCGACGCACGCCACGCGCGGAAAGATGGCCCAGATGGCCGCCGCCAACCTCCTCGCCGGCCTGCGCGGCGAGCGCCTGCCGACCCCCGTCAACCCCGAGGTCTACGACCGCTCCCGCGCGGGCTGAGGGGCCCGATGCCGCCGCTCGCGCTGGCGCTGATCCTCCTCTCCGCGGTCCTCCACGCGTCGTGGAACCTGCTCATCGCCCGCGCCCGCGACACGGAGGCGGCGACGGCGCTGGCCGTGCCCATCGGTGCCCTGCTCGTGTTGCCCTTCACCCTGCCGACGTGGCGCGTCGAGGCCGGCGTCTGGCCCTACCTGGCCGCCACCTGGGTCCTCGAGACCGCCTATCTCGCCCTGCTCGCTGCGGCGTACCGGCGCGCCGACATGAGCCTCGTCTACCCGCTCGCACGCGGCCTGGCGCCGGTCATCGTGCTCCTGGTCGCAGCGCTCGCCCTGGGCATCCCGACGACGCCGCTCGAGGCCCTCGGTGTGCTCGGGGTCGGGGCAGGCGTGCTCCTCGTGCGCGGCTTCGGGCACGGGGCGGCCGGGTCCGGGGACCGGGCCGGGACGCTGCTGGCGCTGACCGTGGCGGCGACGATCGCCGGCTACACGCTCGTGGACCGCCAGGGGCTGCAGTTCGCCTCGCCGACCGCGTACGTCGTGCTCGCCCTCGCCGTCCCCGGGCTCGTCTACCTCGCCGCCATCACGCGCATCAAGGGCCGCGCCGCCATCCGTGCCGAGCTGCGCCCGTCGACGGCCTTCATCGGCGTGGCGATGTTCGCCGGCTTCGGGGCGGCACTGGCGGCGCTGACCATCGCCCCACCGGCGTCGGTCGCGGCGGGGCGCGAGTCGAGCGTCGTCATCGCCACGGTCATGGCGGCGGTCGTGCTCAAGGAGCGGGTCGGCCCGCGCCGGCTGGCCGGGGCAGTCCTGGTCGTGATCGGCGTGGCGCTGCTCGCCGTCGGCTGACTCGATGGGCGCGCTCAGCGCGTGGCGTTGGCCTCGCGCGCGGGCACCGAGTGCTCCGGTGCCACCACAAGCCTGTGGATGGCCGGCAGGGCGATCCGGGCGATCAGGCCGGCGGCGACGAGGAGGCCGGCGGCCAGACCCAGACCTTCAGGAAGGCCCGTGGCCTCGTGGAGGACGGCCCCCAGTGTCCAACCGGCCGCGACCCACAGATAGGCGCCGATCAAGGAACGGATCATGCTCGCCAGCATCCGCCCCGGCCGCTCGGGGGGCCATAGCCCGTTCGTACCCCTGTTCAGGTGCCGCTCAGTGCACGAGGCCCTTCTGCTCCAGGCGGTACAGCTCGCGCGGGTCGTAGGGCATGAGCAGCGTCGCCCCACCCGTGACGGTCCATTGCCAGGCGATGATCTGGACGGCGGCGACGCCGCTGCCCGACGATCCGCCGCTCAGGGTAACGAGCGCCTTGGGCGCGTAGATGGTCCCCGCGATGTTCAGGTTCGTCTGGCCACCCAGGGAGACCGGCTTGTCGGGCCGGCTGCCGTCGCCGTCCTGCCAGAGCAGGAGCCCCCGATAGGGCCCGGACAGCAGGCCAGCCGCCTTGAACGTGGACTGCGCCGTGAAGTCCATGGCGCCCTGGCACTCGAACGAGGCGCCGCCACCCCCGAAGCAGTCGGCGCTGTAGTTCGGATTGTCGGTGCTGAAGAACATGACCCGCGCCGTTTCCGCTAGCGGGTCGCCACCCACGACATCGATGCTCCCGCCGGCCTGAAGGCTGATGCCTCCGCCGGCGAAGATGTAGATGCCCGGGTTGAGCTGTATCTGGACGTTGTTGGCGATCCGCCAGCCACCGTAGTAGATGCCCGGCTCGACGACGACGATCCCGGCGCTGTTGAAGTTGCAGCCCGTGTGCCCGGAGCCGGTGGGGTGCGTCTGCGGCCCCCCGATGCCGCAGAAGGCGCCGTCGCCCACGATGGCCGGCGGCCCCAAGCCGTAGAGCGGGTCGGCGTAGTAGCCCGCCCCCTCGTCGAGTGGCGAGCTGAACGAGTTGCTGTTGGACTTCACGCACGTGCCGCGCACGTAGACCTGTGGCGCCGTCAGGTCCGCACCGTTGGAGTCGATCTTGAGCGCACCGGACCCGTCGCCGCTCTGGCACACGCCCGGATCCTGGATGCTATCCGGGTTGCCGCACGTGGAGTTGACGTAGACGTAGCCGCCGTCGAAGGGGTCTCCGGTCGCCGGGTCCGTGACGGGCACGATGGAGATCTGGGTGCCCGTGCCGGAGATCTTGCCCGTGGCACACGTATCCGTGTCGTCGAGCGCGATGAGGGAGTTGGAGTTGGAGTTGCCGTCCGTGTGTGCGGCCACCGCGGAGGTCGTCACCGTCTCCACCGTGCGCCCGAAGACGCGCCCGAAGAAGCTCGGGTGCTGCGCGCTGATGGTGACCTGGACGAAGCCCGGGCGGCCGGCGAACTGGCCGGCCAGGCCGCCGAGCGGTGGGTAGTTCACGGTGAGCGTCGCGCCCTCATCGTCGTTGGCCGGCACGCAGCCGTTGGCCGACTTGTCGTTCGACGTGGCGCCCGAAAAGAACCCGTTGCGGCGGGCATAGAAGCAGGCCGCCTGCTCCATCTGCGTCATGTTCGGCGCGGGCCGGATGTAGCGTGCCGCCGCCACCGCGGCAGGATCCACTGCGTTCTGCTCGTGGCGCCGCATCATCCACGACAGGCCCAGATCGGCCACGAGCGCTCCGATGCCCAGGAGCACGACGAGGAAGAGCGCCGTGAGCGGCAGGACCTGGCCCCGCTCCGAGGTCGAGGTTGTGACGAGGTGCGAACGGTCCACGTTGGTCTTCACTGCTGGCGGTGCACGGTCTCGGTGACGACCGCACGTAGTGTGATGGAGCTGGGCATGAGCAGGAAGCCCGCCAGCGGCGGGCTCCAGTTCATGCAGGCGAAGACGACCACGCGGTTCACCTCACGGCCGAACTTTGCGAGATCGCTGGCCGTGTCGTCCGTGACGGTGGTGGCGGGTGGCGGACAGGGCAGCGAATCGCCCGCCGTCAGCGCGTTCGTGCCCCCGATCGTGCAGTCCACGAAGGTGTTCGCGAGGCCGCTGCCTGGGTCCACCGCCGGCGCATCGTAGTTGCCGAGCGCATCGTGGTAGCCCGCCCAGCAGGCCCGGATGTGGACGCTCGACGGGGCGAGGCCGAAGACGGCCTTGCGCCCGGCCGCGGACAGCCGCGGCCAACCGTCCTGCGGCGCGTCGCAGCGGTAGTACGAATCGGGCTGATTGGCGAGGGTCGGATCGAGCCAGGAGACGGTCGGGCACTGCGAGGTCGCGCTATGGACCGCCGCGTAGCGGGCGGCCTCGCGCGCCGCGTTGGCGAGCTGCTGCTGGTAGAAGACGGCCAGCCCCAGCACGATGATCCCGAATACGACGGTCAGGAAGAACGGCAGCACGAGCGCGAACTCGACGAGTGCCTGGCCCCGTCCGCCTCGTCGCCGCCGGGCCCGCCACGCGGCCATCAGTAGTCCGCCACGGTGAAGTCTCGGCTGCGTTCCAGCCAGATGTCGCCGAGGGTGAGGAAGGGGAGACGGATGAGCGTCGAGAAGCGGTAGCAGACGCGAACCTCGACATGTCGTGAAGGCTCGGCGCCCACGGGCACCTCGGAGACCGGCGGCGTGCTCAGCGACCCGCACTCGGGGGGGATGACGGCTGCGAAGGGCTCGCTGCCGCAGGCGTCGTCGGCCCCGTCATGGGCGCACACGAGGACGAGCGGCATCTCGGCACACGAGCCGTTCGCGTAGGTGGTGTTCGGCAACACTCGCGCTTCGGCGCACACGACACGGGCCGCCTTCAGGTGCAGCTCGTCGTAGTAGCCGGGCGGTGGGGCCGGGGGGGCGGTGAGGGGACCGGGGGGGCCGTTGAGGTACTCGTGCGCGGCCACCTCCGCCGCGTTGCGCGCCGCCGCCTCCATGACGATGCCCGCCGTGAAGAGCCGGCCGAAGTCGGCGATGCCCACGATCAGGATCAGCAGCAGCGGCAGCAGGATCGCGAATTCGGCCAGCGATTGCCCGAGGCCGCGCCGCCGGCGCGCCGCGTCGCCCGCGATGGGGGGACGCCGACCGGTCAGTGCGCGCGGGGCCTTTGTCGATCGGGACGGTATCGGGGCTCCTCGGTGCATCTCGTGTCCGGGTGGTACGAAGGGACCCTCCATGCTACGCCGGACGTCCTGCCACGGGAAGTGGGCGATGGCCCTTCGTGGTGCCTCGTGTCACCGCACCCGGCCGGCTCCGGCACAATGGTCGGCGGGCCGGTAGCTCAGCGGTCAGAGCAGGGGACTTTTAATCCTCGTGTCCTGGGTTCGAATCCCAGCCGGCTCACCAGCATCCCACGCTCAGAATCGCCGTTTCCGGGGCTGTCAGGAGCCACCGGAGGGCGGGCTGGTGGTCGGCCTCCTCTCGGCAGATGCCCTCGGCGTGTTGGGGCTTGGCACGCTCGGATCGGGTCAGGAGATCCCCCGATCGGTGATCGGCGACCCGCTCCGGGCGCGCGGTCCCGAGGTCGCCAGGCGAATTCGAGAGTTCGTCGGGTATTCGGCCGATGA
>LDXM01000017.1 GCA_001443375.1 Chloroflexi bacterium CSP1-4 | reverse complement strand
TGGACCCACACCTCGCGCTCGCCTGCAATGGCCATCAGGAGATCACGCTCACGGCGCGCCTGGGCGTGGATGACGGCTTGGTGTGCCCAGACAGCCCTCCCTTATTGCTGTGGACGTACGAGCCCTCCTGGTTCGACCCCTGCTCCATGCTCCCTTCTCTGACCCCCCTGGACGGCGACCCTGACCCCGGCTACTTCCGCGTGAGGCTCGATCCCGCGATCGAAGGAGAGACCCTCTCCGTATTTGGCGGCGACCTCGAGAACTGGACCACGGTCGAGGTAACCGGGCAATACGACCACCCGGCGGCTCGCACCTGTCGCGCGAAGGCAGAACCGGACGGCGAGCAACCTCCCAGGCCCGAAGTCGTCGTGCTTGGATGCCGCAGCCAGTTCGTCGTTACGTCGATCCACGTCGCCGACCAGCCGTGAAGCGACCCCGCGGCGCGAGGTCCTGCGACGGTCCGTCGCAGCAGAGCCCCCGGTCGCCGACTGTCCCGCTCGGCAAGTGCTCAACGCTCACGGGGCTCACGGGATTGACGACCAGCGGCTAGGTCTCCGCGGCGAGCCGTCGCAGGACGGCGGGCAGGATGCCGCCCTGGCGGTAATACTCGACCTCGATGGGTCCATCGAGGCGCGCGACGGCGCGCATGGTCCGCTCGACGCCGGCCGCGTCGGTGACGCGGATGGTCACCTCCTGGCGCGGCCGCAGCGCGTCCGCCAGGCCCAGCACGTCGTAGCGCTCGCGGCCGGTGAGGCCGTGTGAGGCGGCGCTCTCGCCGGGCAGGAACTGCAGGGGCAGGACGCCCATGCCCACGAGGTTCGAGCGGTGGATGCGCTCGTAGCTCTGGGCGAGGATCGCCCGGATCCCCAGCAGCATGGTGCCCTTGGCCGCCCAGTCGCGTGACGACCCGCTGCCGTACTCCCGGCCTGCGATCACCAGGAGCGGGACGCCCTCCGCCGCGTAGCGCATGGCCGCGTCGTACAGGAACATCGCTGCGCCCGAAGGCTGGTGCGTCGTGTACGGCCCCTCCTGCGTGGCCAGGGCGTTGCGCAGGCGGATGTTGCCGAAGGTGCCGCGCATCATCACCTCGTGGTGACCGCGGCGGGCGCCATAGGAGTTGAACTCCACGGGCGTGACGCCGCGCGCTTGGAGCCACTGGCCGGCCGGGCTCCAGGCGGGGATCGAGCCCGCCGGGGAGATGTGGTCGGTGGTCACCGAATCGCCCAGCAGGGCCAGGGCCCGGGCGCCGACGATGTCCGCTGCCGGAGCGGGCTCAGGGCCGAGATCGCGAAAGAACGGGGGGTTGGCGATGTACGTGGAGGCGGGATCCCACGCGTAGCGGTCGCCGGTCGGCACGGGCAGGGCGCGCCAGCGCTCGTCGCCCTCGAAGACGGCGGCGTAGATCTCGCGGAACAACTCGGGCGTGACGGCCTCGGCGATCGTGGCCCGGACCTCTTCGGGCGACGGCCAGATGTCGGCCAGCATCACCGGCCGGCCGTCGCCCGCGATGCCCAGCGGCTCGCGGGTCAGGTCGATGTCGATCCGCCCGGCGAGGGCGAAGGCGACCACGAGCGGCGGGCTGGCCAGGTAGCTGGCGCGGACGAAGGGATGGATGCGGCCCTCGAAGTTGCGGTTGCCCGAGAGCACGGCAGCCACGACGAGGTCGTGCGCCTCGATGGCCCGCGCGATCGGCTCGTCGAGGGGACCGGAGTTGCCGATGCAGGTCGTGCAGCCGTAGCCGACCAGCCCGAAGCCGAGCTCCTCGAGGGGCGCCATCAGCCCGGCGCGCTCGAGGTAGCGGGTCACCACCTTCGAGCCGGGGGCGAGACTCGTCTTCACGGTCGGTGCCACGCGCAGGCCGCGGGCAACGGCGTTGCGGGCCAGCAGCCCGGCGCCGACCATCACCGTGGGGTTGGAGGTGTTCGTGCAGCTGGTGATGGCGGCGATGGCGACCGACCCGCTGCGCACCGATGCCGGCCCGCCTTCATCCTCCATCCGGGCGGCGTCGGCGTCGTCGGGGGAGGACAGAGCGCCGGGGAAGGCGGCGCTGAAGCTCGCCCTCACGTCCTCCAGCGGCACGCGATCCTGCGGGCGGCGGGGTCCGGCCAGGCTGGGCCGGACGGTCGCCAGGTCGAGCTCGAGTGTCTCATCGAACTCGGGGCCCGGGCCCGGCTCTCGCCACAGCCCCTGCTCCTTCGCGTAGGCCTCGACCAGCGCGAGATGCGCCCCCTCGCGCCCGGTCAGGCGCAGGTAGGTGAGCGTCTCGTCGTCGATGGGGAAGAGCGCCGCGGTGGCCCCGAACTCGGGTGACATGTTGGCGATGGTGGCGCGGTCGGCCAGCGCCAGGCCGGCCAGGCCGTCGCCGGCGAACTCGACGAAGGCGCCCACCACGCCGTGGGCGCGCAACATCTCGGTGACCACCAGCACGAGGTCCGTGGCCGTCGAGCCCAGCGGCAGCTCGCCGTGGAGGCGCACGCCGACGACCTTCGGCATCGGCTGGTAGAGCGGCTGTCCGAGCAGGACCGCCTCGGCCTCGATGCCGCCGACGCCGTAGCCCAGCACGCCCAGCCCGTTGACCATCGTCGTGTGCGAGTCCGTCCCCACCAGCGTGTCGGGGTACGCGACGGTCTCCCCGGCCGCATCCGCGCGGGCCATCACCACCGTGGCGAGGTACTCGAGGTTGACCTGGTGGACGATGCCCGTCCCGGGTGGCACGACGCGCAGGTCGGTGAAGGCGGTCTGCGCCCAGCGCAGGAGCTGGTAGCGCTCGCCGTTGCGCTCGTACTCGCGGGCCACGTTGAAGGCGAAGGCGTCGCCGGTCCCATAGCGGTCGACCTGGACGGAGTGGTCGATGACGAGGTCGGCCGGGACGAGGGGATTGATCCGCGCCGGGTCCCCGCCGAGGGCGGCCATCGCGTCGCGCATGGCGGCCAGGTCGACCACGGCGGGCACGCCGGTGAAGTCCTGGAGGATCACGCGCGATGGCAGGAAGGGCAGCTCGGCGTCGATGCCGGCGCCGGGGCACCAACCGGCCAGCGCCCGCGCGTCGGCCTCGGCGACCACGCCGTCGCCGGCGTTGCGCAGCAGGTTCTCGAGCAGCACCTTGACCGTCAGCGGGAGGCGGCCGAGGTCCGCGACACCGGCGCGGTCGAGCCGGTACAGGGTAAGCGAACGGTCGCCGGCGGCGAAGCGCGAGCGAGCGCCGAAGGGGTCGTTGCCGGTGCTCAGGAGTCGGGTCATCGAGGTCGGGCCTCCAGGTCCCCGGTCACGTACGGACCGGGCCGGGTCGGCGCCTGACGGGTGTGCCCGCCTCGGGTCGAGCGTGCTCTGGTGCTCGTCGCAGTATACCCCCGACCATCGACCGTACCCGCGGCTACCATGCTGGCGTGGACCACGATACGCCCGATCACGCCCACCGGGGGATGCCACCCGGGCATCGCCATCCCCATGGGCGGCCCGCGGCCGAGGTCGACCCCGATGCGTTCCCGAGCATCGGCATCGTGGGCGCCGGTCCGGTCGGCCTGACGCTCGGTCGTGCCTTCGCGGCGGCCGGTTGGCCCGTTGTCGCCGTGGCCAGCCGCGACCCCGCGCGTCGGGAGGCCTTCCGTTCGGCCGTGCCCGGCGCGCGGGCCTTCATGGAGCCGGCGGGCCTCCTCGACGAGGTCTCGATCGTCTTCCTGACCGTGCCCGACGATGCCGTGGCGGCCGTGGCGGCCGGTCTGCGTCTCTATAGCGGCCAGGCACTCGTGCACACCAGCGGCCTGCTGGCCTCGACGGTGCTCCATCCGGCCATGGCGGCGGGCACGCTGGCGGCCAGCTTCCACCCCATGGTCGCCTTCGCCGACACCGATGCCGCGCTGGTGGCACTGCGCGGGGCGACCGTGGCCATCGAGGGGGACGAGCCCCTGGTGGCCGTCCTGGCCGAGCTGGCCGAGGCGATCGGCGCCCAGCCGGTGCGCATCCCGCCCGAGGGCAAGGCCGCCTACCATGCCGCGGCCGTGCTCGCCGCCGGGGGCTTCGTGGCCCTGCTCGACGCCATCGCCGAGCTCGGCCGCGGCGCCGGCCTGGACGAGACGGGCGCGCTCACGATCTACGCTCCGCTGGTCCGCCAGAACCTCGCCAACGCCGAGCGGCTGGGCATCCGGGCCGCCCTCACCGGTCCCATCGTGCGCGGCGACGCGGGCACGTTGCGCGCCCACCTCGCGGCGATGCACGCCCTGGCACCGGGCGCCATCGCCCTCTACGTGGCCGCCGCGCGGCGCGAGATCGACCTCGCCGTGGCGCGCGGTGCGCTGCGGCCGGAGCGTGCCGCGACACTGGGCGAGATCCTCGACGCCGAGGAGTAGCGACCCGGACCTCCGGGACAACGGCCCGCGTTGCAAAGCCGGCCCGAAGCGCTACCATTCGACCCATGCAGAGCAGCGTGGCCGCCATCCGTGGAGGCCGCATCCGCCCCCGTTTCGTCCGCCCGTCCAGACACGATCGTGTCCGCCGGCTGGGGCTCTCGCACATGGCGCTGGGGCGGATGGTGACGGCGCCCCGGCCGTACGACGCAGACCGGCCGGCCGCCCTCGGGCTCGGCTCCCGCACCGGCCACTCGTCCGCCGCGGCCCGTCCCGTGCGCACCGCGCCCCTGCGCCGGGCCGTGCGGATGACCTGGATGCACCCTTTCGCCACGCTCCGTCGTGGCCGCGTCGTCGACCCAGCGGCGCCGTGGCGCGGCTGAACGAGGCGCCTCGCCCCAGACCTCGCACCGCGCGCGCCAGATCGGCGGGAGGCATCGTCGTCCGTCTGGTGGACGGACGCCACCAGATCGTCCTCGGCCGGCGTCGCCGCGAGCGGGACGGCGTCACCTGGACGCTGCCCAAGGGCACGCCCGACGCGGGCGAGCGGACGGCGGCGACGGCCCTGCGCGAGGTGACCGAGGAGACCGGCCTCGAGGTCGCCATCCTCGAACCCGTCGGCCCCATCGAGTACTGGTTCGTCCAGGCGGGCAGGCGCATCCACAAGACGGTCCACTACTACCTGATGGTGACCACGGGCGGCGACATCGCCCGCCACGACCACGAGTTCGACGAGGTCCGCTGGGTCGACCTCGACGACGCCGAGGCGCTCATGAGCCACGAGACCGAACGGCGCATCGTGGCCGCGGCGCGCTCGGCCATCGAGCGTCGGCTCCGGGTGACCGGCGAGGGCGTCGCCCGACGCGCGAGCGACGCGTGATGCGCCGCACCTCGCTGTACGGGCGGCACGTCGCCGCCGGAGCCCGGCTCATCGAGTTCGGCGGCTGGGAGATGCCGGTCCAGTACACCGGCATCCTCGACGAGCATCGTGCGGTGCGGGAGCGCGCCGGCCTGTTCGACCTCTCCCACATGGGCGAGCTCTGGGTGCATGGCCCGGAGGCCGGCGCGGCGCTGGCCTATGCGCTCGTCACCGACCCGCCGCGGCTGGGCGTCGGTCGTGCGCACTACGCCATGATCACCGGCGAGGACGGCGGCATCATCGACGACCTGATCGTCTACCGCACGGCCGAGACCCGCTTCCTCGTCGTACCCAACGCCGGCAACCGCGAGGCCGTCACGGTCGCGCTCGGCGAGCGCGTGGAAGGCTTTGACGCGACGCTCGACGACGCCTCGCTCGTGACGGCCCTGGTGGCCGTGCAGGGGCCACGCGCGGCGGGCATCCTCGCGCCGCTCACAGACGTCGACATCGGGTCGCTGCGCTACTACGCCATCGCGCGCGGCAGCGCGGCCGGCGTGCCGACCTGGGTGGCCCGCACCGGCTACACCGGCGAGGATGGCTTCGAGCTCTTCGTGGCGTGGGACGCCGCGCCTGCCGTGTGGGACGCGCTCATCGAAGGCGGCGCCGCGGCGGGCCTCGTGCCGGTCGGCCTCGGTGCGCGGGACACCTTGCGCCTCGAGGCCGGCATGCCGCTCTACGGCAACGACCTCGATCGCGCCACGAACCCCTTCGAGGCCGGCCTGGGGCGGGTCGTGAAGTTCGACAAGCCGGCTGACTTCGTCGGCCGCGCGGCTCTCGAGCGGGTCGCGGCCCGGGGTCCCGGTCGGCGCCTGGCGGGCCTGATCGTCCGCGGCCGGGGGATCGCCCGTCACGGCTACCCGGTCTACCGGCCCGGCGACGATGAACCGTGTGGCGTCATCACGAGCGGGACGGTCTCGCCGACGCTCGGCGTGCCCATCGCCCTGGCCTTCCTGCCACCCGATGAGGTCGGGCCGGGTACCATCTTCGAGTGCGGCGTCCGCGACGCGCGCGTCGCCGCGGAGATCGTCCCGCTCCCGTTCTACCAGCGCCCCACTTAGCGCGAAGGAGCATCGCCCGTGGAGGTCCGCGACGGTCTGCGCTACTCCGACGACCACGAATGGCTGCGCCTCGAGGGCGACGTCGGCGTGATCGGCATCACGGCCTACGCAGCCGACCAGCTCGGTGACGTCGTCTTCGTCGAGATGCCCGCCGTGGGTGCGACGCTGACGCTCCACCAGGCGTTCGGGGTGGTCGAATCGGTCAAGGCCGTCTCCGACCTCTACGCACCCGTGGGCGGCGAGGTGGTCGGGGTGAACGAGGCACTTGCCGGCCGCCCGGAGCTCGTCAACAGCGACCCCTACGGCGACGGCTGGATGGTGAAGTTGCGCGTCGCCGATGCGGCCCAGGTGGATGCGTTGAAGGATGCCGACGCCTATCGCGAGCTCATCAGGGCCGGCTGACGCGATGCCCTACGGACCGCACACGGGCGACGACCGCGCGAGGATGCTGGCCGCGCTGGGCCTGGACTCGGTCGAGCCGCTCTTCGCCGACATCCCGGCCTCCGTCCGGGCGCACGGGCTCGACCTGCCGGGCCCGGAGCCCGAGCTCGAGCTGGCGGCTCGCCTGGAGCGCCTGGCGGCCCGCAACCGGGTGGACCTGGCCAGCTTCCTGGGCGCCGGCGTCTACCGCCATTACATCCCCGCCGCAGTGGACCAGATCCTCTCGCGCGGCGAGTTCTACACCGCGTACACGCCCTACCAGCCGGAGATCAGCCAGGGCACTCTCCAGACGATCTACGAGTACCAGTCGCTCCTCGCCGAGCTGACCGGGCTCGACGTGGTTTCGGCCTCGCACTACGACGGAGCGGCGGCCACGGCCGAGGCCGCCCTGATGACCGTGCGCGCCACGCGCCGCGGGCGCGTCCTCGTCTCCCACGCCGTCCACCGCCACTACCTCGACACGACGCGCACCTACTTCACGCCGGCCGGGCTGGTCCTCGACGAGCTGCCCACGCTCGCCGACGGCACCACGGACCTGGCCGAGCTGGAACGGTCGCTGGCCGCCGGGGCGCCCGTGGCCGGCGTCGTCCTCGGCCAGCCGAACGTCTTCGGCCTCCTGGAACCGATGGCCGAGGCGGCGCGCCTCGCCCACGCCGCCGGCGCCCTCTTCGTGGCCGTCGTCGAGCCCGTCTCGCTGGCCGTGCTGGCGCCCCCCGGGGCATACGGCGCCGACATCGCCGCCGGGGAGGGCCAACCGCTGGGCATCGCGCCGATGTACGGCGGCCCGTACCTCGGCGTGCTGGCCACCACCGACGCACTGATCCGCCAGATCCCCGGCCGGCTGGTGGGCAGGACGACCGACCTCGACGGCCGGCGCGCCTTCGTCATGACCATGCGCGCGCGCGAGCAGGACATCCGGCGCGAGAAGGCGGCCAGCAACATCTGCACCAACCAGGCGCTGTGCGCCCTGGCCGCCACGGTCTACCTGGCGACGATCGGCCCGCACGGCCTGCGCGACGTGGCCGCCGGCGGGGCCGCCAAGGCCCGCGAGCTGGAACGGGCGCTGCGCGTCGCCGGGGCGCCGCGCGTCCACCGCGCCGCGTACCTCAACGAGTTCGCGGTGCACGTCCCCGGCGCGCAGCGCGTCCACGCCGCGCTGCTCGATCGCGGCGTCCTGGCCGGCCTGCCGCTCGCGCGCTGGTACCCCGACGATCTGCTCCTGCGAGACGCGCTCCTGGTGTGCGCCACCGAGGTGACCACCAGCGACGATATCGCGCGTTTCGCAGCCGCGCTGGCGGCAGAGCTGGGCGCCGCCGGGCGCGTCCCGGCAGAGGTGGCCCGATGACCGCTCCGCGCATCGAGATGACGATCGGTCCCGAGCTCGGCCCGCGCACCGCGCTGGGACCGATGCTGCAGCCCACGCTCATGGAGCTTTCGCGGCCGGGCCGCGGCGAGGGCAAGGTCCCGCACCCGCCCGCCGATGCGCTCGAGGACATCCCCGTCGAGCATCGCCGCGCCATGCCACCGGCACTGCCGGAGCTGAACGAGGCGGAGGTGGTGCGCCACTTCGTCAACCTCTCGCACCTGAACTACAGCATCGATTCGGGCTTCTACCCGCTCGGCTCGTGCACCATGAAGTTCAACCCCAAGATCAACGAGTGGGCGGCGCGGCTGTTCGGCTTCGCCAAACTGCACCCGCTCGCGCCCGACGCACTGGCCCAGGGCACGCTCCAGCTGCTCTGGGAGCTGGAGGAGGCGCTCAAGGAGATCAGCGGCATGGCCGCGGTCACGCTGCAGCCGGCGGCCGGGGCGCACGGCGAGCTGACGGGCATCCTCATGGTCCGCGCCTACCACGAGGCGCGCGGCGACCACGACCGGCGCGAGGTGATCGTGCCCGACTCGTCCCACGGCACGAACCCCGCGACCGCCTCGATGGCCGGCTTCACGACGGTCACCGTGCCCTCCGACGAGCGCGGCGGCGTGGACCTCGACGCGCTGCGCGCGGCGCTCTCGCCGCGCACCGCCGCGGTGATGCTCACGAACCCGTCCACGCTCGGCCTCTTCGAGGACCGCATCGTCGAGCTGCTCGACGCCGTCCACGCCGCGGGCGCCCTGGCCTACATGGACGGCGCGAATCTCAACGCCGTGCTGGGCAAGTTCCGACCCGGCGCCGCCGGCTTCGACGTCATGCACTTCAACGTGCACAAGACGTTCAGCACCCCTCACGGCGGCGGCGGTCCGGGCGCCGGGCCGGTCGGCGTGGGTGAGGCGCTGCTGCCCTACCTGCCGTCGCCGCTGGTGCTGCGCGAGCCGGACGGCAGCTTCCGCCTCGAGCGCCCCGGCGAGCGGCCGGAGTCCATCGGCCGCGTGCGCGCCTACCAGGGCAGCACGGGCGTCCTGGTGCGAGCCTACGCCTACATCCGGGCCCACGGCGGCACGGGACTGGCCCAGGTCAGCGAGGATGCCGTGCTCGCCGCGAACTACCTGAAGTCGCGCCTCGGAGGTGCCTACGAGATCCCCTTCGACCGACCCTGCAAGCACGAGTTCGTGGCCACGGCCCGGCCGCTCAAGGAGGCCACCGGCGTGCGCACGCTCGACGTGGCCAAGCGCCTCATCGACAAGGGCTACCACCCACCCACGATCTACTTCCCGCTCATCGTCGAGGAGTGCCTGCTCATCGAGCCCACGGAGACCGAGTCCGTGGAGACGCTGGATGCCTTCGCCGAGGCGCTCATCGAGATCGCCCGCGAGGCGCATGAAGACCCCGACCTCGTGATCGGCGCGCCCCACTCGGCGCCCGTCCGTCGCCTCGACGAGGCCACCGCGGCGCGACAGCCGGATCTCCGCTGGCGGGCCATGACCGGCGCCGAGACGCCCTGCCCGCAGTGAAGCGCGCGGCGGGGGTCGCCCTCGCCGTGGCGTTCGTCCTGGGGGGCTGCACCTCGACCGTGGCGCCCACGCCGACGCCGGCTTCGACGCCCTCGCCCCGGCCCAGCCCCACCGACGACGGCGTCGTCGTCCTGCGCTTCGCCCTCGCCGGCGAGCCCGGAGGATTCCTGCCGCCGGCCACCGATCCCGGGGCGGCGCGCATCCAAGCGCTGCTCTACGACGCGCTCTATCGCCTCGACGACCGACTCGCGCCGGTGCCCGAGCTCGCCGCCGCGCTGCCGGCGGCGTCGCGCGACGGCAAGACGTGGACGATCGGACTCCGCGACGGCGTCACCTTCTCCGACGGCAGTGGACTCGACGCCGCCGACGTGGTGACGACGCTGCGCCTGGCGCTCTCGCCGGCCTGCCCGTTCGGCGACCTCTGCCGGACGGCGGCGGCCGTGGTCTCGGTCACCGCGGACGACGAGGGGCGGGTCATCCTCAAGCTCCGCGCGCCTTCGGCACCGCTCCTGGCCGGGCTGCTTGCGGCGCTGCCGATCCTGCCCTCGGACGCGCTCGAGGCGAGCCTGGAGCGGCTCCTGGCCGGTGCCGCGGACATCGACGGGGCGGCGCTCGCGGCCACCGTGGAACGCATCGCCGAGACGACGAACGCCGAGGCCTGCCTGGTGGCATCGCCTCCGCTCGGCTGCGATCCGGCCGACCACGTGCGGGAGCTGGAGTCGCTCCTCGGGGCGGCCGGCGTCGCGCTGCCCGAGCCGCGCCGCTTCCTGGACGACACGGGCACCGTCGACCGCTCCTCGTACGGCTCGGCGCTCCTGGGAGCCGTCCGGTCGCTCTCCGACGTGCTCGAGGCGGCGGACCTCGACCGGCTGGCGTCGGCACTGCCGCTGCTCGACCTCGGGCGCGCTCCGGTGGGCAGCGGACCGTACCGCCTGGCCCGCTACCGGCCCGGCTCGTCGGTCGAGCTGGAGCGCCGGGACCCCGGCGGCGAGGGCGTCCCGCAGCTCGTCCGGGCCATCGTCATGCGCGACCCGACCGAGGCTGTCACGGCGCTTCTCTCGGGCGAGATCGACTGGCTACCCGACGCCGCCCCCGAACTCGTGCCCGTCCTCGAGACGGACCCCACCGTGCGCGTCGCCGCCCGTCCCAGCGGCACGTATCGGGCCATCGTCTTCAACGTCCGCGACGGTCATCCCTTCGCTGATCCCCTCGCGCGCGAGGCCTTCGTGCGCTGCCTCGATCGGGAGGCGCTCGTCGCCGACGCCACGGCCGGCCGCGGCCAGCCCGCGCGCGGCCTCGTCGCCCCTGCCTCGTGGGCATTCCGCGATCGCGCCGAACGCGGCGCCGACGCGGTCGCCGCCCGGGCACTGCTGGAGACGGCCGGTTACCGCCTCGGTGCGGACGGCGTATACGCCCGCGATGGGCGGCGCCTCGCGGGCGAGCTGCTGGTGCGCCCGGGCCGCGCCGACCTGGCCGCCATGGCCGCCGCCGCGGCCGCACAGCTGCGGGGGTGCGGCATCGAGCTCGGCGTGCGCGAGGTCGGCTTCTCGCCCGACGTGGTGCTGCCCCAGCTCGAGTGGCCCAACGCGTTCGAGACGTTCCTGGCCACGCTCCGCACCGGCTCCGACCCCGGCGAGGACCTGGGCTGGCTGGCCTCCGACCGTGCTACGGGGCCCGCCAACCCGGGCGACGCGAACTTCGGCGGTTGGCGGGATGAGATCACCGACGGGCTGCTCGCGCAGGGCGCCGCCACGCTCGACGCGCGCCGCCGCCGCACCGCGTACGGGGAGCTCCAGGACCGGCTGGCGGACCTCGTGCCCGTCTGGCCGATCGTGCACGAGATGGCCCACGCGGCGGTCTCGGTCCGCCTGCGCATCGGCGACGGGCAGGTCGATCCCTCTCTCATGACCTACGAGTCGGGCCTGCGCGAGTGGCGCATCGCGCCGCCCTGAGGTCGGGGCCGAACCCGCAGGGTTCCTTGACACCCCGTCGCAGGGCGACCCTATAATGCTGCCAGCCGTTCCGCGACCCGTCGTGGGAGACGTCTGCGCGCCTGTGCAGCCGTGGCGAGGGTCTCGAGGACGAGAGGGGACGATCCGGCGCCGCCACGGCCGCCCGACGTTCGGACACAGGAGGATGGAAGCCCATGAGTCTTCGGACTCGACGAGGCCTAGCCTTGCTCGCCACATTTCTCTTCGTGGCTGCAGCCTGCACGACAGGCGCGTCACCCACCCCGCAGCCGACCGCCACGGCCCCCGGCGCGACTGCCCCGCCGGCCGCCACTTCGGCGGACTTCAAGTTCGCCGTCGACGGTGAGCCCACCTACTTCTCGCTGGCCTACACGGACTTGCCCACGAGCTGGATCGTCGGCCTCCTCTACAACGGCATGTACCGCATCAACGATAGCCTCTCGGTGGTCCCGGACATCGCCACGGGCATGCCCGAGACGAGCGCGGACGGCCTGACCTGGACGGTCAAGCTGCGTGACGACGTCAAGTTCCACGACGGCAGCGCGGTCACCTCGGCGGACGTCAAGTTCACGTTCGACCTGGCGCTCTCGCCGAACTGCACCTACATCCCCGACTTCTGCTCCTCGATCGGTGACAACGTCGAGAGCATCGCGGCGCCGGATGCCACGACGATCGTGCTGAAGCTCAAGCTGAAGTACGCGCCGTTCCTCATCCAGCTCGCCTCGCCCATCATGCCCAAGGCCGCCGTCGAGGCGTCCTATGCGAAGTTCGCCGCCGCTGCGGGCGGCGCCGACACGGCCGCCGTCGCGGCCCTGGCGGACAAGATCTCCACGGCGACCGCCGCCGAGGAGTGCGGCAGCGATGCCCCGCCCGCGACCTGCGACCCGGCGACCTACGTCGCCGAGGCCGAGGCGATCCTAGGCCAGGCCGGCGTCACGCTGCCCGACAAGAATGCCTACCTGGCCGACGGTCAGCTCGATCCGAGCGCCTACGGCCAGGCGCTCATCGACCAGCTCAACGACTTGAACACGACGCTCGCCGCCGGCGCGACCGACAAGATCGCAGCGGCCTTCCGCCTCCTCGACTTCCAGCGGAATCCGATCGGCACCGGCCCGTACAAGTTCGGGAAGTACCTTGCGGGCCAGAGCGTCGAGCTGGCCAAGAACGAGAACTACCACTCGGTCGACGTCGGCCCGGCCAACGTCTTCATCCCCATCATCAAGGATGCGGCGACGGCCTCGGCGGCCCTCCAGCAGGGTGAGATCAACTGGCAGACCGAGGTCACCTCGGACGCGCTGGCGACCCTCAAGGGTGACGCCACCCTGGCCCTGTCGGAGTTCCCGGACTTTGGCTACTACTACATCGGGTTCAACCTCAAGGAGGGCAAGCTCTACGCGGACAAGGCCCTCCGCGAGGCGTTCGCGATGTGCATCGACCACGATCAGACCGTCTCGGTCGCCACCGAGGGCAACGGCATCCCGATCTACGCCAACGTGCCGCCGGCCTCGTGGGCCTTCAGCACGGACCTTCCGGCGTACACCTACGACGTGCCGGCCGCCAAGGCCAAGATCGAAGGGGCCGGTTGGACCTTGGGTGCCGACGGCGTCTACGCCAAGGATGGTGTCCGTCTCGCCTCGGATCTCTACGTCCGGCAGGGCCGGCCGCAGCGCGTCCGCTTCGCCTCGCTGGCCAAGGACCAGCTGGCGGAGTGCGGCATCGAGATCACGGTCAAGGAGGCCGACTTCGCGACGGTCCTCCTGCCGCTCCTCTCGTACCCCAACAACTTCGTCACCTATCTCGGCGGCTGGGGCACCGCGATCGATCCGGACGACTACTCGATCTTCCACTCGTCGAAGTGCACCACCAAGGAGAATCCGGACGACAACAACTTCATCTGCTGGAACAACCCCGAGGGCGACAAGCTCCTCGAGGAGGGTCGCCAGGAGCTCGATCAGGCGAAGCGCAAGGAGATCTACGGGAAGTTCCAGGTGCTCATCCACAACGATGTGCCCTATTACTTCCTGTGGGGCGACCTCGCCCACCGCGGGTACACGAAGAGCGTCTCGTCGAGCACCGGCACGATCAACCTGACCAGCCCGCTCGACTACTGGAACAACGACACCTGGGTCATCGAAGCCAAGTAGCGCACAAGCCCCCGGCCTAGCCGGGCGGAGGACGGTGGCGGCCATGCGGCCGCCACCGTCCTCGTTTATCCTCTGCGAGCCGTTCCACTCCGGGTGACGCGCCGGCCGGGCCGCGCCACTCCCGCAAGGTGAGCCATGGCGACGTACGTCCTCAGACGCCTCATCCAAGCGGTCCCCATCCTGCTGGGGATCGCGGTCATCTCGTTCATGATCATCTACCTCGCGCCGGGCGAGCCCATCGACCGCTTCCGGTCGGGTCGCGTCTCGCCCCAGACGATCGAGAACCTGCGCCGCCTGTACGGACTGGACCAGCCGCTGCCGCAGCAGCTCCTGAGCTGGATGGTCGCCTTCTTCCAGGTCTGGCGCGTGGACGCCTGGGGTTACTCCTTCACCGACGGCCAGCCGGTGATCACGAAGATCGCCGCGCGGGTGCCCTACACGCTCGAGCTGATGGGCACCTCGCTCTTCCTGACCGTCATCATCGCCATCCCCGTGGGGGTGCTGGGGGCGGTCCGGCAGTACAGCTGGGCGGACAAGATCATCATGGTCCTGGCCACCATCGGCTACGCCATGCCCACCTTCTGGCTGGGCCTCGTGCTGAAGTTCGTCTTCGCCATCAAGCTCGACCTCTTCCCGCTCTTCGGACGGCACACCTACGGCGACGACAGCATCGGCGACCTGGTCTGGCACCTCGTGCTGCCGGTCATGACGCTGACCATCGTGTCGGTGGCGGGCTGGAGCCGCTACATGCGCTCCTCGATGCTCGAGGTCCTGCACCAGGACTACGTGCGCACGGCCCGAGCCAAGGGCCTGCCCGGCTCACGCGTCCTCTTCAAGCATGCCCTGCGCAACGCCCTCATCCCCATCGTGACCCTGTTGGGACTCACCATCCCCTCGCTGCTGGTCGGCGCGGCCGTCACCGAAGCGGTCTTCGCCTGGCCCGGCCTGGGCGGCATGGGCGTGACCGCGGTCATCGAGCGCGACTACCCGGCCGTGCTCGCCTTCGTCATGGTCGGCGGCGCCATGGTCATCCTGGGCAACCTCCTGGCGGACGTCCTCTACGCGTTCGTCGATCCGCGCATCAAGTACTAGGAAGGGGATCGATGGAGGGCACGCAGCTCGGTCAGATCCCGGCCAAGGCCACCACCGGCGCGGGTCAAGGGGCCGTCGACGAGGTCGACCTGACGCCGGTCCGCACGTACTGGCAGCTCGCCCGCCAGCGCTTCATGCAGCACTCCCTCGCGGTGGTCGGCCTCATCGTGATGGCCATCCTGGTGACGCTCGCGCTGGTCGTCCCGACCATCACCGGGAGCCTCTACGCGAAGACGAGCCTGTCGCTGGCCAACCATCCTCCGTCCCTCCTGAACCCCTTCGCGCCGCTGGGCTATGACAGCATCGGCATGAACGTCTTCATCCGGCTGGTCAAGGCGCTGCAGACGTCCCTCTTCGTGGGCTTCTCGGCAGTGAGCATCATCGTCGTCGTGGGCATCACGGTCGGCGCCATCGCCGGCTACGTCGGCGGGGCCGTGGACAACCTCCTGATGCGCCTCGTGGACGTCGTCCTGTCGTTGCCGAGCTTCTTCCTCATCGTGATGATGGTGGCCCTCTTCGGCACGGGCAACGCCATCGTGGTCATCGTGGCCATCGGCATCGTGGGCTGGACGACCGCCGCGCGACTCGTGCGCGCCGAGTTCCTCTCGCTGCGCGAAACGGACTTCGTGCAGGCGGCCCGGGCACTGGGCGCCGGCGACCGGCGCATCATCGTGCGCCACATGCTGCCGGCGGCCATGGCGCCGGTGGTCGTCGCCGCCACCCTGGGCATCGCCGACTCCGTGGTCGTGGAAGCCACGCTCTCGTTCCTCAGCTTCGGGATCTCGCCACCGGAGGCAAGCCTGGGCAACATGCTCACCAACGCCCAGGAGTTCTTCTACCGGCAGCCCATCCTGATCCTCTACCCCGGGCTCACGCTGATCCTCGTCGTCCTCGCGGCGAGTTTCATGGGCGACGGCCTGCGGGATGCCCTCGACCCGCGCCAGCGGGTGAGGAAGTAGGGGCATGACCGTCCACAGATCGGATCGACCCCTCCTCGAGATCCAGGACCTGCGCACCCACTTCTTCACCCAGGACGGCACCGTCAAGGCCGTCGACGGCGTCTCGTATGAGATCGGCGACGGCAAGACCGTCGGCGTCGTCGGCGAGTCGGGCTGCGGCAAGAGCATCACCGCCCTGTCGGTGATGCGGCTCATCGAGCAGCCCGGCCGCATCGTGGGCGGCTCCGTCCTGTTGCGTGGCAGGGACCTGCTGAGGGTCGACGACGCCGAGATGCGCGACATCCGCGGCAACCAGATCAGCATGATCTTCCAGGAGCCGATGACCAGCCTCAACCCCGTCTACACCTGCGGCGATCAGATCTCCGAGGCCGTCTCGCTGCATGAAGCCGTCGGCCGCCGCCAGGCATGGGAGCGCGCCGTCGAGATGCTCCAGCTGGTCGGTATCCCCGATCCCGCCCGCCGGGCGAAGCAGTATCCCCACGAGCTGTCGGGCGGCATGCGCCAGCGGGTCATGATCGCCATGGCCCTCAGCACGAACCCCGAGCTGCTCATCGCCGACGAGCCGACGACGGCGCTCGACGTGACCATCCAGGCCCAGATCCTCGAGCTCATGAAGAGCCTGCGGGAGCGCAACCGGATGGCCATCATGCTCATCACCCACGACCTCGGGGTGATCGCCGAGATGGCCGACGACGTCGTCGTCATGTATGCCGGCCAGGTGGTCGAGCAGTCCGACGCCGACACGGTCTTCGCGAAGCCCCACCATCCCTACACGACCGGCCTGCTGGCCTCGATCCCGCGGCTGGGCGAGAAGCGCCAGCGCCTGGAGGTCATCCAGGGCGTCGTGCCCAACCCGCTGAATCTGCCCAAGGGCTGCCTCTTCAAGCGCCGCTGCCCGCACGCGATGCCCGTGTGCGACACCCCGCCGCCGCTCCAGGAGATCGCCCGCGGCCACCTCTCGCGTTGCTGGCTGACCCCGGCCGGCGAGCCCCCGGCCGTCGGGCCGGAGGCGACCGGCGAGCTGGCCGAGGCGGCTGCCTCGGCTCTGCAGGCGCCGGCGTGAGCGGCCAGACCTGGGCGGACGGCGCGGCCATCGAGCCGATCGAGGCGAGCGCGTCGCTGGTGCGCGCGAACGGCGGGGCCGGCAGGGTGCTCCTGCGGGCCGAGCACGTCGTCAAGCACTTCCCCATCCGGGGAGGGCTGCTCGGCGTGACCACCATCGGCGCCGTGCGCGCCGTGGACGACGTGAGCTTCGAGGTCCGTCGCGGGGAGACGCTGGGCCTCGTGGGCGAGTCCGGCTGCGGCAAGACGACGCTGGGCAAGGTCATCCTGCGCCTCATCCCGGCCACCAGCGGCCAGGTGTACGTGGACGACCGGCCGCTCTTCGACCTCAACGCCACCCAGCTCAAGGAGGCGCGTCGCGACCTCCAGGTCGTCTTCCAGGATCCCTACGCCAGCCTGAACCCGCGCATGACGGTGGGTGAGATCGTCGGCGAGGGCCCGCTCGTGCACGGCCTCACCGACAAGGCCAAGCGCGAGGAGCTCGTGCGCGAGCTGCTGGCCAAGGTGGGCCTCAACCAGAGCCACATCCACCGCTACCCGCACGAGTTCTCGGGCGGCCAGCGGCAGCGCATCGGCATCGCCCGGGCGCTGGCCCTGAATCCCGAGTTCATCGTCTGCGACGAGCCGGTCAGCGCGCTCGACGTCTCCATCCAGAGCCAGGTGCTGAACCTGCTCGACGACCTGCAGCAGGAACTGGGCCTGACCTACCTGTTCATCGCCCACAACCTCGCCGTCGTCGAGCACATCAGCGACCGCGTCGGCGTGATGTACCTGGGCAAGCTCGTGGAGCTGGCCGACGTGGATCCGCTCTACGCCGCTCCCAAGCACCCCTACACGGTGGCGCTGCTTTCGGCCGTCCCGGAGCCGGACCCCCGGCGGCGCAAGAAGCGGCTCGTGCTCAAGGGCGACGTGCCCTCGCCGGCCGCGCCGCCGGAGGGCTGCCGCTTCAACACGCGCTGCTGGCTGCGCGAGCAGCTGGGCAACCCGGAGCGCTGCGAGACGGAGGAGCCGGTCTTCCGCGACGTCGGTGCGGGACACCTCGTCGCATGCCACTTCAGCGAGGAGGTCACGCCGCAGGCCATCGCCAGCGCGGCGGAGCGACAGTTACCGGTCATCGGCGCCTGAGGACCGGCCTCGAACCCCACATCGTGCGTCCCTGGAGGTGACGGACGCGTATCGGCATGGCATCATTCGGCACGGTCGCGGCGCCGCCCCCGGGCGGTCTGACCGGACCTAGAGGAGGAGAAGGATGAGACGAACTCGATTCGGTGTGCTGCTGGTCGCGGCGGGCCTCCTGGTGGGAGCCTGCACGACCGGAGCATCCCCGACCCCAGCCGCCACACCCGCGCCGACGGGCGCCGCCACACCCGCGCCGACGACGGCCCCCGAGGAAACCCCCAAGGCCGGCGGCACGCTCATCGTGGCCCTGCCCGGCGACATCTCGCGCACGGACTCGGCGCTCATCGACGACAGCAACTCGTCGTACGTCATGAACCAGGTCATGGAAGGCCTCGTGGGGCTCAAGCCCGGCTCGGCGAGCGAGGTCATCCCGGTGCTCTCCGAGAGCTGGACCATCTCCGAGGACGCGCTGACGTACACGTTCAAGCTGCGCACGGGCGTCAAGTTCCATGACGGCACGGACTTCAACGCCGACGCCGTGAAGTTCAATTACGACCGCTGGCTCAACATCCCCGACGCCTATTCGAAGCTCGAGTACACGTACTACCTCGACGTGGCGCTGCGGCCCGTGGTCGACTCGGTCACCGTCAACAGCCCGACCGAGGTGGCCATCAAGCTGACGGCGCCGAACTCCGCCTTCCTGACCACCCAGACCCTGGTGCCGTTCTTCATCTCCAGCCCGGCCGCGCTCGAGCTGGGCAAGGCGAGCGATCCCGATTTCGCCAACAACACCTACGCGCAGGGCGGCGCCGGGGCCATGACCGGCACGGGCCCCTTCAAGTTCAAGGAGTGGGTCCCGGGTGACCATGTCACGCTCGAGAGGAACGCCGACTACTGGGACGCCACGCACGCGGCATATCTCGATGGCATCGTGTTCCGGGTCTTCCCAGACTCCACCTCGACGCTCAACGCCCTGCAGGCGGGTGAGATCGACTTCACCCAGACGCTCTCGCCGATCGACGGCAAGACCGTCGAGGGTGACGCCACGCTGCAGGCCATCGACCGCGGTGGCTCGTGCAACCTGTTCAACCTGTCGATCAACCAGACGCACAAGCCGTTCGACAACCTGAAGATCCGCCAGGCCGTGGCCTACGCCGTCAACAAGCAGTCGATCATCGACACCTTCTATGCCGGCCAGGCGGTCGTGGCGGACAACTGGATGCCGCCCGGGTTCTTCAGCTACAAGGCGCTGAACCTGCCCACCTACGACCCCGAGAAGGCCAAGGCGCTCATCGCCGAGTCGGGCGTGACCGACCTCAGCTTCGACTTCTGGTACCCGTCTGACGTGGCCCGGCCGTACATGCCGGACCCGAAAGGTGAGTTCGAGGCCATCCTGCGCGACCTCGAGGCGGTCGGCTTCAAGCCGAACCCCAAGACGGCCACGTGGCGCCCCGATTACCTCTCGGCCGAGGCCGGGGGCGACTACCCGCTGTGGCTCATCGGCTGGACCTGCGACTGGGCGGGCCCGGACAACTTCCTCAGTACGGCGTTCTTCGGCTACCGAGAGCGGAGCGACAACACGTTCGGTCCGAACGAGGAGTTCGGCTACAAGAACGATGCGATGTGGCAGGCCATGGACAACGCGCTCAAGACGAACAGTCTCGACAAGGCCAAGGAGTACTGGCAGCAGGCCCAGGATTTCCTCGCGGCCGACATGCCGAGCGTTCCCATGCTGAGCTCCAAGCCGCCCGCCGCGGCGCAGCTCTACGTGAAGGGCTTCGTGCCCAACTCCACGTTGACCGAGCTGTTCAACACGGTCTGGCTCGCCGACCACTAGCCTCCGCACGCCGGCCGTCCACGTTGGACGGACCGGCGGTGGCAGCGATCCGCAGCTCGATCCCCCGGGGCCCTCGCGGCCCCGGGGGATCGTCCCATCGAGGCACGCAGGACCGTCCGTGACCAAGTACATCGTTCGACGTCTGCTCGGCGCGATCCCGGTCCTCTTCGGTCTGTCCATCGTCCTCTTCGCCTTCATCCACCTCATCCCGGGCGACCCGGCGACGGCCATCCTGGGCCAGCACGCCACGGCCCAGCGCATCGCGGAGATGCGCGAGTACCTCGGACTCGACGATCCGCTCCCCGTGCAGTACGTCGACTATCTGGCTGGGCTGCTGCAGGGCGACTTCGGCAGAAGCTTCATCAACAACCAGCCGGTCCTGGGGGAGTTCCTGCGCCGCTTCCCGGCCACCGTCGAGCTGACCATCGCGGCCATGATCTTCGCGGTCGGGGTGGGCATCCCTCTCGGCCGCTTCGCGGCTCGCTACGCCCAGCGCTGGCCGGACGGCGCCGTGACCGTCCTCTCGCTGCTCGGCATCAGTATCCCGGTCTTCGTGCTGGGCCTGACGCTCCAGTACATCTTCGCGGTGCAGCTCAAAGTGCTACCCGCGTCGAGCCGCATCGACGCTCGTCTGCAGCTCGACCTGCAGACGAACTTCGTGCTCATCGACGCCTGGCTGCACGCGGGCTGGACGTTCGACGAGAAGGTCGATGCGTTCGTCGACGGCGTCCGCCACCTGGTCCTGCCGGCGATCGCGCTGGGCTCCATCCCGCTGGCCATCATCACGCGCATCACGCGTGCTTCGGTCATCGAGGTCGCCAACGAGGACTACGTGCGCACGGCGCGCGCCAAGGGCCTCACCGAGCGGCGTATTGACGGACGGCACATCATGCGCAACGCCTGGCTGCCGGTGGTGACGGTCATCGGCCTCCAGGTCGGCGGCCTGCTCGCCGGCGCGGTCATCACCGAGACCGTCTTCGCCTGGAACGGCGTGGGGCGCTGGATCGTCGACGCCATCGGCAACCGCGACTACTTCGTGGTGCAGTCGACGATCCTCATCTTCGCCCTCATCTTCCTGATGGTGAACCTTATCGTGGACATCGCCTACGCCTTCCTCAACCCGCGCATCCGGTACGCCTGAGATGGCCAGCGGAACCGTCGCCGTAGTCCGCGTCGCGCCCCGCGCCAGCCGCGGCCTGTGGGGCGACGCCTGGCGGCGTCTCCTGCGCAACAGGCCGGCGCTGCTGGGCTTCGTCTTCATCGGGGTCTTCGTCGGCACCGCGGTCTTCGCGCCCCTCCTCGCGCCGCACGACCCGGGCGCCCTGTACCCGCCGCCGCCCGATGCGAGCTCGGGCGCGACGGGGCCGTATCCGCCCCGTCCGGAGCACCTCATGGGCCAGGACCTGCAGGGCCGCGACGAGTTCACCCGCGTCGTGTACGGCGCGCGGATCAGCCTCCTCGTCGGGCTCGGTTCGGTCATCTTCGGCGTGATCATCGGCGGCTTCGTGGGCGCCATCGCCGGCGCGGCCGGCGGGCGCGCGGACAACGTCCTGATGCGCGTGGTGGACGTCCTGCTGGCCATCCCGGGCATCCTGCTGGCCATCGGCATCGTCGCATGGCTGGACCGCGGGCTGCCCCAGATCACGATCGCCGTCGCGGTCACCAATGCCCCGATCTTCGCGCGCCTTCTGCGGGGCGGCCTGCTCGCCATCCGGGAGTCCGATTACGTCCTCGCAGCCCGCTCGGTGGGCGTCCCGACCCGCCGGCTCCTGCTGCGGCATATGTTGCCCAACTCCCTGACGCCGATCATCGTGGCCGCCACCCTGGCCCTGGCCACGGCCATCATCGACGTAGCCGGCCTGGGCTTCCTCGGCCTCGGCCCGCCCGATCCGCGCACGCCCGAGTGGGGCACGATGCTGACCGACTCGACGAAGTTCCTGCGCGCGGCGCCCTACCTGATCTTTTTCCCGGGTCTCGCCATCGTCATCAGCGCGGTCGGCTTCAACCTGCTGGGCGACGGGCTGCGCGAGTCGCTCGACCCGCGGCTGAAGAAGTAGGGCGCGATGGCACTCCTCTCGGTCGACGGCCTCGTCGTCCGCTTCCGCACCCACGAGGGCACGATCCACGCCGTGAACGGCGTCTCGTTCGACCTCGATGAGGGCGAGACGCTGGGCATCGTGGGCGAGTCGGGTTGCGGCAAGAGCGTGACCAGCCTGGCCATCATGCGCCTGTTGCCCAAACCGGCCGGGCGCATCGAGGGCGGCAGCGTCCGCTTCGACGGCCAGGACCTGCTCGCGTGCAGCGAGGCCGAGATGCGTGAGATGCGCGGCCGCGACATGGCCATGATCTTCCAGGACCCCATGACCAGCCTCAACCCCGTGCTGACCATCGAGGAGCAGATGGTGGAGACCATCCAGGCGCATCGCAAGGTGGGGAACGAGGAAGCCCGGGCGCGCGCCATCGAGCTGCTGACCATCGTCGGCATCCCCGAGCCGGAGAACCGCCTGCGCGCGTTCCCCCACCAGTTCAGCGGCGGCATGCGCCAGCGCGTGATGATCGCCATGGCCCTCGCCCTCGCGCCGAAGCTGCTCATCGCCGACGAGCCGACGACGGCCCTGGACGTGACCATCCAGGCGCAGGTGCTGGAGCTGCTGCAGCGGCTCACCACCGAGACCGGCACGGCCGCCATCCTCATCACCCACGATCTGGGCGTGGTCGCCGGCATGACGCAGCGCATCAACGTCATGTACGCCGGCTACATCGTCGAGGCAGCGCCCACCGCCGAGCTGTTCGCGAAGCCGTCGCATCCCTACACCGTGGGCCTGCTGCATTCGATCCCCCGCCTCGACGCGGTGCAGGGTGAGGAGCTCATTCCCATCGAGGGCGCGCCCCCGGACCAACGCCGGGCGCCGGTCGGCTGCCCCTTCGCGCCGCGCTGCGCCTGGCGGCTGCCGGACTGCTGGACCACGAACCCGCCTCTCGTGCCGGTGCGCGCCGCCGAGGCCGTCGTCACGACGGGGCCCGGCGCGACCCACCGGGTGGCATGCCACAACTCGCCGACGCCCGGGGAGGCGGCCGCCGGCAGGCCGTTGCGCGAAGGTTTCGTCGCCGCGCCGCCCCCGTCGGCCGTGGCCGACGAGCTGGCGGTGGTCGTGCCATGACCGCCGCACCGCCCCTGGTCGATGGCACGCCGCTGGTCGAGGTGGAGGCGCTCAAGGTCTACTTCCCGATCAAGCAGGGCGTCATCATCGAGCGCCACATCGGCGACGTGCGGGCCGTGGATGACATCTCGTTCTCGCTGCGCCGGGGCGAGACGCTGGGGCTGGTCGGTGAGTCGGGCTGCGGCAAGACGACGGCCGGTCGCGCCGTGCTGCGGCTGTACGAGCCGACCGCGGGGACGGTCCGCTTCGACGGCGTCGACGTGACGCGGCTCAAGGGCGAGGGGCTGCGCCACATGCGCCGCCGCATGCAGATGATCTTCCAGGATCCCTACTCCAGCCTCAACCCGCGGATGACCGTCAACGGCATCGTGTCTGAGCCCCTCGAGGTCCACGGCGAAGGCGGTACGGGCGCCGAACGCCGCGAGCGCGTGGGCGACCTCCTGGCCACGGTCGGGCTCGACCCGGAGTTCGGGATCCGCTACCCGCACGAGTTCTCGGGCGGCCAGCGGCAGCGCATCGGCATCGCCCGGGCGCTCGCCCTCAATCCCGACCTGATCGTGGCCGACGAGCCGATCAGCGCCCTCGACGTGTCCATCCAGGCGCAGATCCTCAACCTCCTGCAGCGCCTCCAGGACCGGCTCGGGCTGACCTACCTCTTCATCGCCCACGACCTCTCCGTCGTGCGCCACATCAGCGACCGGATCGCGGTGATGTACCTGGGGCGCATCGTCGAGGTCGCGCCGTCGCGCGAGCTGAACCAGCGGCCGCTCCACCCGTATGCGGTCGCGCTCCTGTCCGCCATCCCCATCCCCGATCCGGCGGTCGAGGCACGCCGGCGCCGGATCATCCTCAAGGGCGACGTGCCCAGCCCGGTGAACCCGCCCTCGGGGTGCCGCTTCCACACGCGCTGCTGGCTGCGCGAGCGGCTCGGCAACCCGGAGCGCTGCGTCGCCGAGGACCCGAGCCTGCGCGTCCTCTCGAGTGGCCACGAGGTCGCTTGCCACTTCGCCGAGGAGGTGGACGGCTCCACCGAGCAGGTCCAGGCCATCGGGATCCGCGCGCCCGGCACCCCGGTCCCCTCCGCCGCGCCACGTCCGCCGGCTGGACCCCAGGTCGCCGGCGCCTGACCGGCCCGGGGGCCGCTAGACTCGCGGGCAGCATGCAGCCGCTCCGCATCGCCCTCGCCCAGACCGCCCCGCAGCTCGGCGCGCTCGAGGCGAACCTCGAGCGCCATCGCGCGCTCCTGGCCGAGGCGCGGGCGGGCGGCGCCGGGCTCGTCGTCTTCCCCGAGCTGGGTCTGACCGGGTACCTGCTGCAGGATCTCGCGGCCGAGGTCGCGATGCGGCTCGACGACCCGCGCCTGGCGACCCTGGCGGCCGAGACGGTGGGCCTGTCCGCGGTGGTCTCCTTCGTGGAGGAGTCGGCCGACCATCGTCTCTTCATCGCCGCGGCGCTGCTCGAGGACGGCGCCGTGCACCACGTTCATCGCAAGGTCTTCCTGCCCACCTACGGTCTCTTCGACGAGCGGCGCTTCTTCGCCGCCGGCTCGCTCATCCGGGCCGTGCCGAGCCGCCTTGGCGTGGGCGTCGGCCTGGCCGTGTGCGAGGACTTCTGGCATCTCGCGGTGCCGCAGCTCCTGGCCCTGGATGGCGCGCAGGTGCTCATCAACGTCTCCTCGTCGCCGGGCCGCGACGTGGCCGCGATCAACGAGTTCGGGCTGGGCACGGCGACCTCGTGGCGCACGCTGATGCGGGCCTACGCGCAGATGACGACGAGCTATGTCGTCTTCGTCAACCGCGTCGGCGTGGACGAGTCGATCAGCTTCTGGGGCGGTTCGGAGGTCATCGGCCCGGCCGGGGACACGCGCTTCGGGGCGCCGCTCTACGACGAGGGGCTGTACCTCGTGGACGTGGACCTGGCCGACCTGCGCCGCGAGCGGATCGCCACGCCGTTGCTGCGCGACGAGCGGCCGGAGATCGTCCTGCGCCAGCTCGAGCGGATCGTGCGCGAGCGGGCCGGGGAGGTGCGCGACACGACCGCCGAGCCGGGTGCGGAGCCGGGCCTCGACGTCGCCCCGGCGGCCGGATCCGCCCCCCTGGTGCGGCGATGAGCGCGCCCCTCTACGAGCTGCCCGAGGAGCTGCGCATCGACACGGCCATCGCGCGCCGCATCACCGGGGAGTTCATCCGCGGCCAGCTCCGGCAGGCGGGCTTCGAGCGGGTCGTGCTCGGCCTGTCGGGCGGCGTGGACTCGGCGCTGGTGGCGTACCTCGTGACCGAGGCCATCGGGGCCGAGCACCTCCTGTGCGTGCTGCTGCCCTATGCTTCCTCGTCGGCGGCCTCGCGCAGCGATGCCGAGGAGGTCGTGCGCCGCCTCGGTTGCGCCAGCCGGCTCGTCACGATCACCGCGATGGTGGACGCCTACTTCGGCGCCGGGGCAGGGGAGGGTGCCCTGGGTGCGGACGGGCCGGAGGCCACGGCGCTGCGCCGTGGCAACTTCATGGCCCGCATGCGCATGGCCGTGCTCTACGACCTCTCGGTCGTGTGGGGCGGGCTCGTGGCCGGCACCGGGAACAAGACCGAGTCGCTCATCGGCTACACCACCCTCTACGGTGACAACGCCTGCGCCTTCAACCCCATCGGCGACCTCTACAAGAGCCAGGTGCGACAGGTGGCCGAGGCGGTCGGCGTGCCCGAGACGATCATCGTCAAGGCGCCCTCGGCCGATCTGTGGCCGGGGCAGACCGACGAGTCGGAGGTCGGCTTCAGCTACGCCGACGTGGACCGGCTGCTGTACTGGATGATCGACCAGCGTCGCTCCGAGGAGGAGCTGGCGGCGAAGGGCTTCGCGCCCGCTTTCATCGAGCGGGTGGCGCGGATGGTGGCCGGGGCCGAGTACAAGCGCCAGGTGCCGCCGATCGCCAAGATCGGGCCGCGCACGGCGGGCCTGGACTACCTCTACCCGCGGCGGAGGCCCGGCTCGGCGCGGCGGAGCGGGTAGCGGCCCCGTGGCGAGCGGCACGCTCTGGGTGGTGGCCACGCCGATCGGCAACCTCGGCGACGTCACGTTGCGGGCGCTGGAGGTGCTGCGTGCCGTCCCGCTGGTGGCGGCCGAGGACACGCGGCTGACGCGGCGCCTCTGGGCGCGCCACGAGATCCGCACGCACCTCGTCAGCTACCACGCCCGGAGCGGCCCGGGGCGCCAGGAGGAGCTGCTGGCCCACCTCCGCTCGGGCGCCGACCTGGCGCTCGTGACCGACGCCGGCACGCCGCTCGTGAGCGACCCGGGGGAGGGACTCGTCGCGGCCTGGGTCGCGGAGGGCGGCCGCGTGGTGCCGGTCCCCGGCGCCTCGGCCGTGCTGGCTGCGCTCGTCGCCTCCGGCATCGCTGCGCCGCGCTGGGGTTTCGAGGGTTTCCTGCCCCGGAGCGGACGCGAGCGGCGGGAGCGGTTGGCCCGGGTCGCCGGCGACGAGCGCGCAACGGTCCTGTTCGAGGCGCCGGGGCGGACCGCGGCCACGCTGCGCGACCTCGCCGCGGCGTGCGGGGCCGAACGGCGCGGCGCCCTCTGCCGCGAGCTGACCAAGCTCCATGAGGAGGTCCGCCGCGGACCCCTGGGGGAGCTGGCCGCGGGCGCGGTCATGGACCCTCCGCGCGGCGAGGTGACGATCGTGGTCGCCGGGCGCGAGGCGGCGGCGCCGAGGCCCGAGCGATCCGCCGTGGCGATCGAGGCGGCTCGCGCGCGGGTCGCTGGGCTGGTCGCCGGCGGCCTGTCACGGTCGGCCGCCGCGAAGCAGGTCGCGGCCGAGACCGGCCTGCCGCGTCGCGAGCTGTTCCGCGAGGTGTAGGGCATGTCCATCCTGCGCGCGCTCAGCCCGGTCGGCCGCGGCGTCCTCGTCGCGACGCTCGCAGTCAGCGTTCTCTCCGTGGCCATGGAGTGGCTGCTGCACGTCGAGGGCACGCCGGTCTTCCTCGTCAGCGCGCTGGGCATCCTCGGTCTCGCCTACGTCGTCGGTGCGGCGACGGAGCGTCTGGGGGCCCTGGCGGGCCCGCAGGTCGGCGGCATCCTCAACGCCACCTTCGGCAACGTCGCCGAGCTGATCATCGCCTTCTTCGCCCTGGTGGCCGGCGAGCTCGAGGTGGTCAAGGCTTCGCTCACCGGCTCGATCGTGGGCAACCTCCTGCTCGTGCTCGGCTTCAGCCTCTTCCTCGGCGGATTGCGTAACGGCCAGCAGCGCTTCAGCCCCAAGGTCGCCGGGCTCGACGCGACGCTGCTCGTGCTGGCCGTCATCGGGCTCTTCGTCCCGGCCGTCTTCGCGCTCAGCACGGGCGGGTCGGCGGGGGCGGAACCGCGCACCTTGGAGAATGTCTCGGTCGCGCTGGTCCTGCTCGTTCTCTACGCGCTCAACCTCGTGTACCGCCTCCGCCATCCCGAGGAAGTGCTCGGCGGAGGAGACCCGGCCGGTCACGCCGGGCCCGCCTGGTCGGCCCGCGTGGCGGTCCTCGTGCTGCTTGCCGCGGCGGCCCTCCTGGCCGTGCTCTCGGAGCAGCTCGTGGGCGCCATCGACCCGTTCATCGCCTCCTTCGACCTCACGCCGTTCTTCGTCGGCGTCATCCTCATCCCGACCATCGGCAACCTGGCCGAGCACCTCGTGGCCGTCCAGCTGGCGATCAGGGACCGCGTCGACTTCGCCATGGCCGTGGCCATCGGCTCCAGCCTCCAGGTGGCCCTCTTCGTCGCCCCGGTCCTGGTGCTGCTCGGCCTCGTCGTCGGCCAGCCGATGGACCTCGTGTTCACGCCCTTGGAGATCGCCGCCGTTGCGGCCGCGGCCGGGATCACCGCGCTCATCGCCTTCGACGGCGAGTCGAACTGGTTGGAGGGGGCGCTGCTGCTCGGGGTCTACGCGATCCTCGCGGTCAGCTTCTTCTACCTCGAAGGGTGACGTTTCCGCGCGACGCCCGCGCCGGTTGAGCCGCGGTCCAGCGCCGGGTGAGCCGCCGCCAAGCGGCGACCGCTAGCCTGCATCCCGTCGCCGGGCGCCCGGCGATCGAACCCGCCGGTCCATCCGCCGTCCCGCCGTCCACGCAGGGAGCCGTCGTCGCACGGCTCCGGGAGGTTGCCGGATCATGAACCGGGTGCTGCTCACGGGTCGCCTGACGCGCGACCCCGAACTGCGGACCCTTGCCAGTGGCAAGACGGTCACGCAGTTCTCCATCGCCACGAACGACTATCGCGGCGGCAAGGAGTACTCCGAGTACCACAGCGTGGTGACCTGGGACCGCCTGGCCGAGATCTGCGGTCAGTACCTCGGCAAGGGCCAGCTGGTGGCCCTCGAAGGGCGGCTCCAGACACGCCAGTGGGAGGATGACAAGAAGATCCGCCACTGGAAGACGGAGGTCGTCGCGGCCTCGGTGGAGATGCTCTCGGGGCGGCGCAAGAAGGACTACGCCGCGGAATCGGCGGCCGAGGCGCTGGTCAGCCAGGCCGAGGCGATGGGCATCGAGCCGTCCGAGGCCCTTGAGGAGTCGATCGCGGACGCCGCCTGATCCCGAGCCATCCCCCTGCGGCGGGCGCGGTCCCCCTCCCGTGCCCGCCGCCTCCCCGTGTCCGTTGCGCGAACCTCAGCCGGACGCGGCCCGCCGCGTCCGGCCACTGGCGCGAGGTGGCCCCGTGCGGCGCGAGCCACCCGGCTCGGCCTCGTCGCGCATGCGATCGCCGTCGTAGGCGAAGCCGATCACGCCGCTCGAGAAGAGGTCGCAGAAGAGCTCCACGAGCCTCGGGTCGAACTGCCTGCCGGCATGGCGGCGCAGCTCGGCGATGGCCCGGAGATGGCCCATCGCCATCTTGTAGGGACGGTCGTGCATCATCGCGTCGTACGCGTCGGCCACGGCCACGATGCGCGCGCCGAGCGGGATGTCCTGGCCACGCAGGCCGTAGGGATAGCCGTCGCCGCCGTAGCGCTCGTGGTGGTGCAGGATGATCGGCACGGCGTCGCGCAGCGAGCCCGCATGCTCGAGGATGAGCTGGCCGACGCGGGGATGCTGGACGACGGCCTGCCACTCGGCGTTGGTAAGCGGTGCGGGCTTGTCGAGGATCTGGCTGGGGATGGCCACCTTGCCCACGTCGTGGAGCAGGCTGGCCACCCGGATGCGGTCGATCTCGGCCTGCGGCAGGTCGAGATTGCGGGCCATCGTCGTGGCCACCTCCGCGATCAGCTCGGACGGCTTGCCGCGGTAGTGCGGGAGCGGCCGGATCACGGAATGGAGGAGTCCCTCCGCCGCCGCGCGTGCGGCGCGTCCGATCTCGATGGCGCTCTCGCGACCCTCGGCGCTGACCGGCGCTCGCGGGATGCGCGAGTCCTCGTCGGGCTCGGCGAACACGTAGGTCTGATTGCGGCCGAGGTTCTTCGCGCTGAACATCGCGGCGTCGGCGTCGCGCACGATGGTGTCGAAGCGCACGGCCTTGCCGATGCCGCCGGCGACGCCGATGGAGATCGTCACGCCCACGGGGGCCCCCGCCTCGATGTCGATGCGCTCACGCATGACGAGCATGCGCAGCTTCTCCGCCAGCCCGGCCGCCTCCTGTGCTTCGGTCTCGGTGAGGATCAGGATGAACTCCTCGCCGCCGTACCGTCCGATGCGGTCGGTGGCGCGGATGTTCGTGCGCAGCAGCTCGGCGACGTGGCGCAAGACGATGTCGCCGGCGTGGTGCCCGTAGGTGTCGTTCACCGACTTGAAGTGGTCGATGTCCACGAAGGCCACCGTCAGAGGCCGCTCATAGCGATTGGCCCGCTCGACCTCGTCGAAGAGCTCGGCGAGCACCGTCGGACGATTGGCGACCTGGGTCAGCTTGTCGGTCGTGGCCGCGCTGTAGGTCTCGGAGAGGTGCTCGGCGATCGTGTTCAGCGACCGCGCCAGGCGGGCTTCGACGGCGCCCCGGCCGACCGGCAGCCGCACTTCGTAGTCGCCCTGCACGATGCGCTCCGCGCCCCGGCTCAGGCGACCGAGACGTCGGCCGATGATGAGCGACACGACGAGCGAGGTGATGCCCACGCCGGTCAGGAAGGCGAGGCTGTCGAGGACCACGCGGTCGGAACCGACCGTACCGCTCAGGGCTGGGGCAAGGTCGGGCAGCAGGAGAAACCGGACGGTCAGGGCGATCGGGGCCAGCAGTCCCAGGAGCCGCAGGAGCAGGAGCACGAGACCTCCGATCCGAACCGGCCCGATCGGCCGCTCGACGGGATCGTGAGCGGACGGCCAGTACGGGAGGGGTGGTCGGTCTCCCGCGACCTCAGGCTATGGGCTGGGGGGCCGTGGGCGGAGTGACCGAAGGTACCGCGACGGCCGGCCGTTGGTCCCGCCCGAGCCACTGCTCGAACGCACCGAAGTTGGGCGCGACAAGCTGCCCGTGCGTCCTGTCACCGGTAAAGAGGGCCTCGACGGCCGGCTCCGCGACGGCCTCGGGGGTCTTCAGGCCGTTGCCCGTGAGAAGCGCCACCACCTCGTCCCCGGCGCGGATCACGCCCTTGGCGCGGGCCTGGGCGAGGGCGGCCACCGTGCAGCCGCCCGCGGTCTCGGTGAAGATGCCCTCTTCCCCTGCCGTCCAGCGGATGGCTCTCACGGTCGCCTCGTCGGAGACCGCCTCGATCGAGCCGCCGCTCTGGCGCGCCAGCCGGATCGCGAACGACCCGTCGGCGGGCGATCCGATGGCCAGGCTGCGCACGATCGTCACGGGATCGCGGACGGGGATGGGCCGGTCGTCGGCGGAGGCGAAGCCCGCCGCCACCGGCGCGCAACCGGCGGGCTGCGCACCGACGAAGCGCACGTCGCGCGCCTCTACGAGCCCATAGTGGACGAGCTCTGCAAAGCCCTTCGCCACCTTCGTGAAGAGCGAGCCGGAGGCGACCGGCGCGACGACGACGTCGGGCAGTCGCCAGCCCAGCCCCTCGGCCACCTCGTAGGCGAGCGTCTTGCTCCCCTCCGAGTAATACGGCCGCAGGTTGACGTTGACGAAGGCCCAGCCGAGCTCGTCGGCGACCTCGATGGAGAGGCGGTTGATCTCGTCGTAGGTCCCGTCCACGGGCACGAGGTGGGCCCCGAAGGCGACCGCCTGCCGGATCTTGGCAGGCTCGATGTCGGCCGGTACGAAGACGTACGAACGTAGCCCGAGCACCGCCGCCGCGGCCGCGACGGCGCCGGCGAGGTTGCCGGTCGAGGCACAGGCGAGCGTGTCGAAGCCGAACTCGACGGCCCGGGCCGCGGCCACCGCGACGACCCGGTCCTTGAAGGAGAGGGTCGGGTTGAGCGAGTCGTTCTTCAGCCAGAGGCGTCCGACTCCGAGCCGGTCGGCGAGGCGCGACCCATCCTGGAGCGGGGTCGAGCCGACCGGCAGCGAGCGGGCCGGAGGCGTCTCCACCGGGAGCAGCTCGAGGTAACGCCAGATGCCCGACCCGCGCGCCTCGATGGCCTCCCGGCTCAGCGTCTCGGCGATCGCCGCCTCGTCGTAGACGACCTCGAGCGGCCCGAAGCAGCGCGGGCAGACGTACGACGGGCCGGTCGGGACGGGGGCGGCGCAGGCGCGGCAGCGCAGGCCGGTGACGCGGGGCATGGGGCGACTCCTCGAGGCGCGGCCTCAGGACCGCCGCGTCCGCCCGAGAATCACGAGGCCCTCCCTCTTGCTGAGGAAGGGCCGCCTAGGGATCCCTTATCTCGCAGGAGGTCCTGCCCGGATTTGGCACCTTGCCGGCGTCGCCGCCGGTAGGTTGTCGGGCTTCACAGGGCCGGTCCCTCCGCCACTCTTGATAAGCGATCTTCAGTTGTGGGCGGCAGTGTAGCGGCTCCGGGGCCCGTCGGTCAATCACAGCGGTCCCGTCAGACCGGGCGGCGTTGCGCACCAAACACCAAATGGCGGCTCCGGGCACGTGCCGGGCACGGATCGGGGGCCGGCCACGTTCGGGCCCCCGCCGCGAGGCGTGGGGATCGGGTGGTCGGGACGGTCCCGGGTCGTCCGCGGCCCCCGGGCGGCCCCGCTCGCTGTCGTTTGGTGTTCACCGAACAACACGCCCCACGCACCTCGCCTGACTCAGGGGCGCTGGGGATCCCGGCCCTGTCGTTGTGTCGCACCGTCAGGTCGCGGTCGACCCCGTCTCGACAGCCAGTGCGGCGAGGAGCGAGCGGGCCTGCTCGACGCAGGGCAGAACGCCCTTGCGCTCGCAGAGATCGATGGCGGCCCGGAAGTGGAGGGTCGCGTCCGCGGAGCGACGTGCGACGTGGAGAAGTCCACCGAGGGCCATGTGCGCCTGCCCGCGGACCCAGGAGAAGTCGGACGTGTCGGCCAGCAGCACAGCCTCCTCCGCCAGCGCAAGCGCCTCGGCGAGAGCGCCGGCGGGGGCGATGGCCTTCGCGCGTCCGATCCGCCATAGGACCTGAGAGTAGAGGTCGTCGTCGCTCGCGGCGTCACGGCATACTTCCGCCAGGCGGATCGCCTCGTCGATCCGACCCTGGTCGAGGACGACCTGCGCGAGGAGGCCCGCCGTCGTCGAGAGGAAGCCCCGCTCGCCCATCCGATGGAGGACGTCGTAGCCCTCGCGCAGGCGCTGCTCGGCGCAGGCCGCGTCCCCGGCCAGCATCTCGATCAGGCCATGGGCCTGCGCGAAGGCGGCGGCCCGGACGCTCGGGCCCAGCTCCGCCGCGATCCGGCGGGCCGTGTCCGCTTCAGATCGCGCCGCCTCGAAGTCGCCTAGCATGGCCAGCGTGCCGGCGATCAGGGATCGCACGCCGGATTCCGAGAGGGGATCGAGTTCGTCGTCGGCGAGGATGGCGCGACAGCGCTCGAGCGCCTCGGCCGCCGGCGTGGGCCCGAACCAGAGCGCAGCCGCCAGCCAGACCGCCGCCTGACTCTCCATCCGTCGGTCGCCCGCACGCCGCGCGTACTCGGTGGCGCGCTCGGATGCTGCAGCCATCTCGGCGCCCAGTGCCCGCATCGTATGAACGGAGCCGCGGAGCGCCCAAGCGCGCGCCAGGGCGCGATCGTCAGCGGCCCGCTCGAAGACCGGGATGGCTTCCGCCGCGATGCTCAGCGCTCGTTCGGTCCAATCGCCCGGAGTGATGCTCATGCCGAGCAGCGAGCGCTGCACGCGGGCGAGGTGACGCCCGACCTCGTCGCCGGCGGTCTGCGCCAGCCTGTCGGCGTCCTCGAGGGCCGCCTCCGCGTCCGCGAACCGTCCGGCTTCACCGAAGGCGTCGGCAAGATCCACCAGCAGCCGTTGCTGGCCACTGGGATCGGGCATGCCCAGCGCCATCGCCCGCCCCAGCAGGTTCACGGCGGCGCCGAGGTCGGATCGGGCGAAGGCCCGGCGACCGGCAGCCGCCAGCCGCGCCGCAGCGCGGGCGGCGAGGTCAGGCAGCCGCGGGTCGGTCGGCGTCAGCTCGCGCCGGTAGCCGTGGGCCTGCTCGAGGTGGTAACCGATGATCTCCTCGTACTCGCCCACCCGTTCGCCGACGACGCGTTCGAGCCACGCCGCGAAGCGCTCGTGCAGCTCGGCCCGGGCCTCTTTCGGCAGCGACTGGTAGGCGGCATCGCGCACGAGGAGATGCCGGAAGCGGTAGGCGTCGTCGTCCACGATCGTGGAACGCTCGGGCCGGATGAGCTCCTTGCGCACGAGGGTCATCAAGTGTCCCGCGACGGCTTCCCTCGCGGAGTCTGGGGAGAGCTCGGCCACCGCTCCTCGCCAGAAGACGCGACCCGCCACCGAGGCGCGCTCGATCGTCGATCGTTCCCCGGCGCCGAGCCGGTCGAGCCGCGCTGCGATGAGCGCGGAAACGCTGGGTGGCACGGAGACGGTCGCCAGGTCGCCGGTGACCTCCCACCCGCCAGCGCCGTGGCGGACGATGCCTTCCTCGACGAGCATGGCCAGGAGCTCCTCGACGAAGAGCGGGTTGCCCTCGGACGCCTCGCGCACGCGATGCAAGAGCGCCTCCGGCACCGTCTCGCCGAGGAGGCCCGCGACGAGGTCGTCGCATTCATTCCCGGTGAGTGGCTCGAGCAGGATGGTCGTGGCGTTCAGCTTGCCTCCACCCCACGTCGGCCGGACCTCGAGCAGCTCGGAGCGGGCCATGCAGATCACGAGGATGGGCGCTTCGCGAGCCCAGTCGACCAGCTCCTCGACGAGGTCGAGGAAGACCCCCTCGCCCCAGTGGACGTCATCGAAAACGACGACCAGCGGCCGCCGTCGTGCAAGCTGCTCGAGCAGCCGGCGCAGGGCCCGCGCGATCGCCTCCCGTGACGCCTGGGGCCCGAGGCCGATGGCTCCCGCGATCGGCTTTACGATCACCTCCCTCTCGGCGTCGCCGCCGTCGACGAGTGCGTCGAGGCGAGCCATGGCTTCCGCTTGGCCGTCGGAGTCGGCGATGCCGGCCAGGTCTCGCACGAGCTCCGCGACCGGCCAGTAGGTGATCCCCTCGCCGTAGGGGAGGCAGCGACCGCGCCCGACACGAGCCTCGGCGGCGAGGTCCGCGAGCACGTCCCGAACGAGCCGCGACTTGCCGACCCCCGCACTGCCGAGGACCGTGAACAGCTGGCCTACGCCGTCGGCCAGGGCCCGGTCGAATGCCTCGCACAGCAGGCGACGCTCCCGCGTCCGACCAACCATCGGCGCCTCGAGGTTGCGAGCGCGGCCCGGTGTATCGGGACGAACGCGCTCGAGTCGGAACGCCACCACCGGGGCCGCCTTCCCGTGCAGCGCGAGCGGCGCCAATGCCTGGACCTCGATCGCGTCGCGGGCCAGGTCGACCGTTGCCTCGTCCACGAGGATCTCGCCGGGCTCCGCGGCCTGCTCGAGTCGAGCCGCGAGGTTGACCGCCTCGCCGGTCGCGAATGCTTCGCCGCCGGCGGCCCCCTCGGCGACGACCTCCCCGGTCGCGACGCCGACGCGGACGGCCAGCCCGACGCCGTGCTCGGCAGCGAGATCTTCGCTCAGTCGAGCCACGGCGTGGCGCAGGTCGTCGGCCGCACGCACGGCACGAAGCGCGTCGTCCTCGTGCAGGACCGGGATCCCGAAGACCGCCATGACGGCGTCCCCGATGAACTTCTCGACCGTCCCGCCGTGCCGCTCGAGCGTTACCCGTGCGTCCGCGTAGTAGCGGCCCAGGACGGTCCGCAGCGCCTCCGGGTCGAGCCGCTCGCCCAGCGCGGTCGAGCCGGCGAGGTCGCAGAAGACGATGGTCACGACTTTCCTGACTCGTCTGGGCACAGGCCGGTCGGCACCCACCGCCGTGCCGCAGGCGAGGCAGAAGCGCGCCCCCTCGGGGTTCTCCTGGCCGCAGCCGGGGCAGGCCGTCATGGCGCCGAGTGTAACGCCGGCCCGCGCTGCTACAATCCACCTTTACGGAAGCCCGCGGGCCCAGCCCGCATCCCCGACAAGGGAGGAGCCGTTGCTCGAGGAAGGGGCAGCGTCGGTCCAGTGAGGCTGAGGCGCACCTTCGCCCAGGGGTCCTGCCGAGGCGTGGCGGGACGAGAAGAGGGGCAGTCTATCCCGCAGGTCCCGGCCGCGACGGTCCGGGGCCTCGTCGTTTCCGAGGGGTCGCGCTGATGCCGGCCACGGTGGTCGTCGGGCTGCAGTGGGGCGACGAAGGCAAGGGCAAGACGACCGACCTGCTGGCCGAGTCGGTCAGCCACGTCGTGCGCTACCAGGGCGGCGACAACGCCGGACACACGATCGTCATCGGCGACGAGGTCTTCAAGCTCCACCTCGTGCCCAGCGGCGTCCTCTACCCGCACATCGTGCCGGTCATCGGCAACGGGGTCGTGGTCAACCCGCAGACGCTGCTCGACGAGATGGCCATGCTCGCGCAGCGCGGCATCGATACGACCCGCGTCCGCGTCAGCGCGGCGGCGCACGTGACGATGCCCTACCACGTGGCCCTCGACCGGGCCATGGAGGCGCGCCGCGGCGGCGGCAACATCGGCACCACCAACCGCGGCATCGGTCCCACGTACGCGGACCGGGCGGCCCGCACGGGCATCCGCATGGGCGACCTGCTCGACCCGCCGGCGATCCGGGCTGCGCTGGAGCGGATCCTGCCCGAGAAGAACGCCCTCATGGTCGGCGTTCACGGCGCCCAGCCGATGGAGCTGGAGCCGCTCCTCGAACGGGCGGTCGCCTGGGGCGACGCGCTACGCGCGCACATCACCGACACGACCGGCCTGGTGCAGGCCGCGCTCGCGGCCGGCGACCACGTGCTGCTCGAGGGTGCGCAGGGCGCCCTGCTCGACCTCGACCACGGCACGTACCCCTACGTGACCAGCTCGAACCCGGTGGCCGGCGGCGCCTGCACCGGCGGCGGCGTGGGCCCGCTCCAGATCGACCAGGTCATCGGTGTCATGAAGGCCTATGCCACGCGTGTCGGGTCGGGCCCCTTCCCGACCGAGCTGGGCGACCCGATCGGCACCTACCTGCTCGAGAAGGGCCGCGAGTTCGGCACGACCACGGGTCGTCGGCGCCGCTGCGGCTGGTTCGACGCCGTGCCGCTGCGCTATGCGGTCGCGGTCAACTCGGTGAGCAGCATCATGCTCAACAAGCTCGACATCCTCTCCGGCCTGCCCGAGGTCAGGCTCGGCGTCGCCTACCGGCTCGATGGTGAGCTGGTGGACCGCTGGCCGCTGTCGCTGGCCGAGCTGGAGCGCGTGGAGCCGGTGTTCGAGACCTTCCCCGGCTGGGACGAGGACCTGGGCGGCGTTCGCCGCCTGGCCGACCTGCCGGCGGCCGCGCGCGCCTTCATCGACACGCTCGAGGCGCGGGCTGGCGTTCCCATCGCCATCGTCAGCGTCGGGCCGGAGCGGACCCAGACGATCGTGCGCACCGAGCGGCCGGCGCGCTCCGGGGCCAGCTGGGGGGCCGTCGCCACGTGATGCCCGTGCCTGCGACTCCTGGCCGGATCCTCGTCATCGGGTCGGGCGGGCGCGAGCACGCCCTGGCCTGGCGCCTCGCACACGATCCCGGCATCGAGGTCGTCATGGTGGCTCCGGGCAATCCCGGCATGCATGGCGTGGCGACCGTCATCCCGGGCTTCGACGCGACCGACCCGGCGGCTGTCGTCGCCCTGGCACGGGAGCGGCGCGTCGAGCTCGTGGTGGTGGGTCCGGAGGGGCCGCTCGTGGCCGGTGTCGCAGACGCGCTGCGCGCGGCCGGCATCCCCGTCTTTGGGCCGGACGCCGCTGCCGCGCGGATCGAGGGCAGCAAGGCCTTCTGCCGCGAGGTCGCCGGGGCGGCCGGCGTGCCCATGGCGGAGGGCGCCGTCTTCGATGCCGCCGCCGCCGCGCTCGCCTATGCCGCGCGGCTCGGGGCGCCGGTCGTGGTCAAGGCCGACGGGCTGGCGGCGGGCAAGGGCGTGACAGTCTGCGCCACGCTCGCCGAGGCGGAGGAGGCCATCCGCGACGCCCTGGAACGGCGGGTCTTCGGGGCGGCCGGGGCGCGCATCGTCGTCGAGGCCGCGCTGCGCGGAGCGGAGGCGAGCCTCATCGCGATATGCGACGCGACCACGGCCCTGGCGCTGCCGCCGGCGCGCGACCACAAGCGCATCGGCGCGGGCGACCGTGGCCCGAACACCGGCGGCATGGGCGCCTTCTCGCCGCTGCCCGACCTCGAAGAGGCCGCGTCGGCGGCACTCGTGGAGCGCGTCCACGGGCCGGTCCTGGCCGAGCTGGCCCGGCGTGGCACGCCCTTCCGGGGCGCGCTGTACGCCGGGCTCATGCTGACCGAGGAGGGGCCGCGGCTGCTGGAGTTCAACGCCCGCTTCGGTGACCCCGAGGCACAGGCACTCCTGCCGCGCCTGTCGGTGCCGCTGGCGCGGCTGCTCCTGGCGGCCGCGACGGACCGGCTGGCCGAGGCCGCGGCGGCGTTGGGCATCGGCGGCCCGCTGCTGCCGGCCGAGCCCGGGGCGACCGTTGCCGTCGTCCTCGCCGCCCCCGGCTACCCGGCGCGCCCGGAGGTCGGCGCGCCGATCACCGGCCTCGAGGCCGTCGCCCGGATGGCGCCCGGCGCGCTCGTCTTCCACGCCGGCGTCGCCGCGGGGCGGGACGGCGGGCTGGTCACCGCCGGCGGTCGCGTCCTGACCGTCGTCGGCCGCGGTGCGGACCTCGCCGAAGCCGCTCGCGAGGCTCATGACGCGGCCGAGCTCATCGACTTCCCCGGACTGCAGCGCCGGCGGGACGTCGGCCGGCCCCTGCCCGCGCCGGCGGGAGCAGCGCGGTGATCCCGCGCTACACGCTGCCCGAGATGGGGGCCGTGTGGACGGACGAGGCGCGCTTCGCGGCCATGCTGCGCGTCGAGCTTGCGGTCGCTCGCGCCCAGGCGCGCCGCGGCCTCGTGCCCGGCGACGCGTTGACGGCCCTCGAGTCGCGCGCCGTCGTGGACGTGGCACGCATCGCCGAGCTGGAGCGGACCACCGACCACGACGTCGTCGCCTTCGTCAGCCAGGTGGCCGAGAGCGTCGGGCCGGAGGGACGCTTCCTGCACCTGGGCCTCACGAGCAGCGACGTCGTGGACACCGCGCTCGCTCTCCAGTGCCGCGCCGCGGCGGACCGGCTGCTGGTCGACCTGGACGCCGCCATCGCCGCCGTCGCGCGCCGTGCCCGCGAGCACGCGGGCACGGCGATGATGGGCCGAACCCACTCGGTGCACGCGGAGCCGACCACGTTCGGGCTCAAGCTGGCCGGCTGGGCCTGGGAACTCGATCGCGGCCGATCGCGCCTGCGGGCCGCGGCCGACGACCTGGCCACGGGCAAGATCTCGGGCCCCGTGGGCACGTACAGCCACCTCGACCCCGACCTCGAGGAAGAGGTGCTCCATGAGCTGAGGCTGACGCCCGACCCGGCCAGCACGCAGGTCGTGGCACGCGACCGGCACGCCGCCTTCCTCGCCGCCATCGCGGTGACCGGCGGCTCGATCGAGCGTTTCGCGACGGAGATCCGCAACCTCCAGCACACCGAGATCGGCGAGGTCATGGAGCCTTTCCGGGCCGGCCAGAAGGGCAGCTCGGCGATGCCCCACAAGCGCAACCCGATCCTCTCCGAGCGCCTGGCCGGCCTCGCCCGCCTGCTGCGCGGCTATGCCGCGGCCGGCCTCGAGGACGAGGCGCTCTGGCACGAGCGGGACATCAGCCACTCCTCCGTGGAGCGCGTGGCGCTGCCCGATGCGACGATCCTCCTCGACTACATGCTGGTGAAGTTCACCGGGCTCGTCGACGAGCTCGTCGTGCGTGCCGACCGGATGGCCGAGAACGTCGAGCGCGGGCTCGGCCTGCATGCCTCGAGCCGGGTTCTGCTCGCCCTCGTCGAGCAGGGCGGACTGTCCCGCGAGGAGGCCTACGCGATCGTCCAGCGCAACGCCCTGCGTGCTGCGGACGAGCGGCGACCGCTGGCCGATGTCCTGGCCCTCGACGCGGAGCTGACGGCGGCGATCTCCATGCACACGCTCGCCGCCTGCTTCGACGACGCACACCTGCTGCGCAACGTGCCCGCCGTCATCGCCCGGCTCGACCGGCTCGTGCCCGTCGACGAGAAGGAGGGCGCCCGTGCCGATGGCTGAGGGTTTCGTCCGCTCCGGGAAGGTGCGCGACCTGTACCGGGTCGATGCCGGCCGCCTACTGCTCGTGGCCAGCGACCGGCTTTCGGCGTTCGACGTCGTGCTGCCCACGGCGATCCCCGACAAGGGCCGCGTCCTGACCGGCCTGTCGCGCTTCTGGTTCGCCCTGACGGGCGGCATCGTCTCCAACCACCTGCTCGGGGTGGACCCGACGACGTTTCCGCCGGCCTTCGCCGCCGGGGCCGCCGAGCTGCGCGGCCGCTCCATGATCTGCCGCCCGGCGCGCGTCCTGCCGGTGGAGGTCATCGTGCGTGGCTACATCTCGGGCAGCGGCTGGAAGGACTACCTGCGCAGCGGCGCCGTCTGCGGCATCCCGCTGCCGCCGGGGCTGCGCGAGAGCGAGCGCTTCCCCGAGCCGCTCTTCACGCCCTCCACGAAGGCCGAGCTGGGCGCCCACGACGAGAACATCGGCTTCGACGACGTCGTGCGCCTGATCGGCGCCGAGCTCGCCGAGCGCGTCCGGGAGACGGCCCTCGCGCTCTACCGCTTCGGCGCCGCGCGGGCCGAGGCGGCCGGCATCATCCTGGCCGACACGAAGTTCGAGTTCGGCCTCGACGAGGCGAGCGGCGAGCTGCTCCTCATCGACGAGGTGCTGACGCCCGACTCGAGCCGCTTCTGGGACGCGGCGGCATACGCCCCGGGTGGCCCGCAGCCCTCCTACGACAAGCAGTTCGTGCGCGACTGGCTCGAGGGCATCGGCTGGGCCAAGACGCCGCCGGGACCCGAGCTGCCGGCCGAGGTCGTGGCCGGGACGCGCGGCCGCTACGTGGAGGCCTTCGAGCGCATCACCGGCGCGAGCTTCGCGCGCTACCTCGCCGACGACGTGGTGGCAACGGTGGAGGAGCCGATCGCCCGATGACCGCCTACCGCTTCGCCGTCGCCGTCATGCCCAAGGAGGGCATCCTCGATCCCCAGGGGCGCGCGGTCGAGCAGTCGCTGCCCCATCTCCACGTGGCGGACGTCTCCGGCGTCCGCGTCGGCCGGCGGGTCGAGCTGACCGTGGAGGCGCCCGACCCGCTGGCGGCTCGGGCCACCGTGGAGCGGCTCGCCGGGGAGGTCTTCTCGAACCCGATCATCGAGGCCTGGACGATCGAGGCGCTGGCGCCGGAAGGCCGGCCATGAGGGTCGGCGTGGTCGTCTTCCCGGGCTCGAACTGCGATCGCGACGCGCTGCACGCCGCCCGTCTCGCCGGGGCCGAGAGCGAGCTGCTGTGGCATGAGACACCCGACCTGGGTGGCGCCGACCTGGTGGTGCTACCGGGCGGCTTCGCCTACGGCGACTACCTGCGCGCCGGCGTGCTGGCCCGCTTCAGCCCGATCATGGGCGCCGTGCGCGACCACGCCGCGCGGGGCGGTCTCGTGCTCGGCATCTGCAACGGCTTCCAGGTCCTCGCCGAGGCCGGGCTCGTACCCGGTGCGCTCTTGCGCAACGCCTCGCTCCGCTTCGAGCATCGCTGGGTGCGGCTCTCGGTGGAGCGGCGCGACACCCCCTTCACGAGCGCCATCCCGGCCGGGCGGGAGCTGCGCCTGCCCGTCGCCCACGGCGAAGGCAACTACTTCCTGCCCGACCATGAGCTCGACGTCCTGGAGGCGCGCGACCGAGTCCTCTTCCGCTACGCGCCGCCGGAGGGTAACCCCAACGGCTCGGCGCGGGACATCGCCGGGGTCCTGGACGCCGGCGGCCGCGTGTGCGGCCTGATGCCCCACCCCGAGCGCGCCGCGGAAGCGATCCTCGGCTCCGACGACGGCCTGCTCGTCTTTCGCTCGCTCGTGGAGAGCGCGGCGGCCGCCACCTCCGCCCGCGCCGCGGCCGTCGTGGCCTGATGACCATCGCCACCCCGGCCGGGCCGCTGCACCGGGCGCTCGGGCTGACCGACGCCGAGCTGGCGGCGATCCACGAGCGCCTCGGTCGGGATCCCAACGACCTCGAGCTGGCGATGTTCAGCGTGATGTGGAGTGAGCACTGCTCCTACAAGAGCTCGAAGCCGCTGCTGGGCACGTTGCCCACGACGGGCGAGGACGTCGTCGCCGGCCCGGGCGAGAATGCCGGCGTCATCGCCATCGGTGACGGCCTGGCGGTGGCCTTCAAGCTCGAATCGCACAACCATCCCAGCGCGGTGGAGCCCTACCAGGGCGCCGCTACCGGGGTCGGCGGCATCCTGCGCGACATCTTCACCATGGGCGCGCGCCCGATCGCCGTGCTCGACGCCCTGAAGTTCGGCGACCCGTCGGCGCCTCGGACGCGCCATCTCGTGCGCGGCGTCGTGCGCGGCGTTGGCGGCTACGGCAACTGCGTGGGCGTGCCCACCGTGGGCGGGGAGCTCGTCTTCGATGCCTCGTACGCGGAGAACCCGCTGGTCAACGTGATGGCCATCGGCCTGCTGGAGGAGCGCCACCTGACCCGCGCGGCCGCCCCGGGACCCGGCAACCTGGCCGTCCTCTACGGCTCGACCACCGGCCGCGACGGCATCGGCGGCGCGAGCGTCCTGGCCAGCGCCAGCTTCGACGATGCGAGCGCGGCGAAGCGCCCCACGGTCCAGGTCGGCGACCCGTTCGCCGAGAAGCTGCTCATCGAGGCCAGCCTGGAGCTCATCGGGGGCGGCCTGGTCGAGGGCCTCCAGGACCTCGGGGCGGCGGGCATCACCTGCGCCGTCTCGGAGACGGCCGACCGGGCCGGCACGGGCATCGTCGTCGACCTCGACGCCGTGCCGCGACGCGAGACCGGCATGGCCCCCTTCGAGGTCATGATCAGCGAGAGCCAGGAACGGATGCTCGCCATCGTCCGCCCGGAACGGCTCGCTGCGGTCCTCGAGGTCTGTGGCCGTTGGGCGATACCGGCCGCGGTGATCGGCCGGGTCACGGACGACGGCCTCATCCGGGTCGTGAGCGGTGAAGAGGAGCTGGCGCGCATCCCGGCGGCGGCGCTCACGAGCGAGGCCATCGTCCACCACCGTCTCTCGTCGCCGCCGGCGCGCACCCGCTCGGCGCCCGCGCCGGGCGCGCCCGAGGAACCGGGCGACGGTCTCCCGGAGCGCGGTATGGACCCGGGCGCGGTCCTGATCGCGCTCATCGGCAGCGCCAACCTCGGCTCACGCGCCTGGGTCACCACCCAGTACGACGAGACGGTCGGCAGCGACACCGTCGAGGCCGGCGAGCGCAGTGCCGCGGTGCTGCGCATCAAGGGCACGACGAAGGCGCTCGTGGCCGCCACCGATGCGCAGGCGCAGGTCGCCGTCCACGACCCGTACCTCGGCGCGGCACTGGCCGTCGCCGAGTGTGCCCGGAACGTGGCCGTCACGGGCGCCCGGCCGCTGGGCGTGACGAACTGCCTGAACTTCGGCAACCCGGAGCGGCCGGAGGCCTTCTGGCGCTTCGCCGAGTCGGTGCGCGGGCTCGGCGATGCCTGTCGCGCGCTGGGCCTGCCGGTCACCGGTGGCAACGTCAGCTTCTACAACGAGTCGCCCGTGGGCGCCATCGCGCCGACGGCGCAGATCGGCGTGGTGGGCCTGCTCGACGACATCGGCCTGCGCGTCGGCCCGGCCTTCCGCGCTGCCGGCGACCTGGCGGTCCTCGTCGGCGAGGCCGGTCCGGGACTGGCCGGATCGGCCTATGCCGCCCTGGCCGGCCTTGCCTCCGACGACCGGCCGCCGTCGCTCGACCTCGGACGGGAGGCGGCGCTGCAGCGATTCCTCGTGACCGCAGCGCGCGAGCGCCTGCTCGCCTCCGCCCAGGACGTCTCGGGCGGCGGGCTGGCGGTCGCCGCCGCGGAGTGCACGGCGTGGTCCGGTCTCGGCGCCCGGCTGCAGCTGCGCGTCGGGATGGCGCCCGCGGTGGACCTCTTCGGCGAGAGCCCCAGCCGCGTGCTGGTCACCGCTGCGCCCGACGACTGGGAGCGCCTGGCGGGCCTCGCCGCGGCGCATGGCCTGCCGGTCCGCCGCCTGGGCACGGTGGGCGGCGACCGCCTCGTGATCGAGCTCGTGGGCGACGGCGCGACCGGTGCGGCCGAGGGCCGCGGCGCCGGCGTGGCCGACGCCGTGGACGTCGCGGTCGCAGACCTCCACCACGCCTGGCGGTATGCCCTGCCGCGGGCGCTCGGCGAGGACGCCGACGCGGCCCCGCTCGCCGTCGAGGAGCGCTGAGCGATGTGCGGCATCGTCGGCGTGCACGCTCCCGGCCAGGAGGCGGCTGGGCTCGCCTCGCTCGCGCTGTTCGCCCTGCAGCATCGGGGCCAGGAGTCGGCCGGGGTGGCCGTCAGCGACGGCGAGGGCGTGATGGTCTACAAGGACCTGGGCATGGTCGCCCAGGTGCTCGATGAGCGGCGCCTGCCCTCGCTGCGTGGCCACCTGGCGATCGCCCACTGCCGCTACTCGACGACCGGTTCCACGCTCTGGGAGAACAGCCAGCCGTCGTACCGCCTGGGGCCGCGGCGGGCGGTCGCGGTGGGTCACAACGGCAACCTCGTCAACACGCGCCAGCTGCTCGAGCGGCTGCGCGGCGGCAAGCGCCGCATGAGCGGCACGAGCGACACCGAGTTGCTCACCGCGCTCCTTTCCGATGAACCGGCCGACGACCTCGTGGACGCGCTCGGGCGGGTCCTGCCGGGCATCTCGGGCGCCTTCTCGCTGGTGGTCATGGACGAGCAGCGGGTCGTCGGCGTGCGCGACCCGCACGGCTTCCGGCCGCTCGTCCTTGGCCGGCTGCCCGGCGAGCCCGAGGGCTGGGTGCTGGCCTCGGAGACGGCCGCCCTCGACATCCTCGGCGCCGACGTCGTGCGCGAGGTCGAGCCGGGCGAGATGGTCGTGCTCGGCGAACCCGGCGGCCCGCGCTCGGTCCGCTACGCCGAGGGGCGCGAGCACCTGTGCGTGTTCGAGCTGATCTACTTCGCCCGCCCGGACTCGTACATGCTCGGCCGCAGCCTCTACGAGGCGCGGCGGCGGATGGGTGAGGAGCTCGCCCGCGAGGCACCCGTCGACGCGGACATGGTGATGCCGGTGCCCGATACCGGGGCGCCGGCAGCGGTCGGCTTCGCCGAGGCGAGCGGGCTGCCCTACCGCGAGGGCATGGTCAAGAATCGCTACGCCGGTCGCACCTTCATCCAGCCCTCGCAGGCGATGCGCCAGCGCGGGGTCAACGTCAAGCTCAGCCCGCTGCGCGAGCAGGTGCGCGGCCGGCGCCTGGTGGTGGTGGACGACTCGATCGTGCGCGGCACGACCACCAAGCAGATCGTGGCCCTCCTGCGGCGGGCCGGCGCGACGGAGGTCCATCTGCGCATCAGCGCCCCGCCCATCTTCCATCCCTGCTTCTACGGCATCGACACGCAGGTCGAGACCGAGCTGATCGCGGCCCGCATGGACCTCGAGGGCATCCGCGACTACCTGGGCGCCGATTCGCTCGCCTACCTGTCCATCGGGGGCGTGCTCGACGCGCTGCAGCTGCCGCGGGACCGGTTCTGCTTCGCCTGCTTCGACGGCGTCTACCCGGTGCCGGTCCCGTACGACGTCGCCTCGCACAAGTTCGTGCTCGAGGACGACCCCGTGGTCGCGTCCGCGGTGACCGTCCCGTGAGTGCGGCTCGATCGGCATACCGCCGCTCCGGCGTGGACGTGGACGCCGGAGACCGGGCCGTCGATCTGATGCGCGAGCGCGTGGGCCGCACGCACGGCGCGGCGGAGGTGCTGATCGGCCTGGGCGGGTTCGCGGCAGCGGTCGCGCTGCCCGCCGGCCTGCGCTCGCCGGTCCTCGTGAGCGCCACCGACGGCGTGGGCACGAAGACGGCCATCGCGGCCGCCATGCGGCGCTATGACACGATCGGCCGGGACCTCGTGGCGATGTGCGCCGACGACGTCGTCTGCCAGGGCGCGCGGCCGCTCTTCTTCCTCGACTACGTCGCGGTGGGACGGGTCGATCCGGTGGACGTGGCCGAGCTCGTCGGCGGCGTGGCCGCCGGCTGCGAACTGGCCGGCTGTGCGCTCGTCGGTGGCGAGACCGCCGAGCATCCCAGCCTGATGCGGCCCGACGAGTTCGACCTGGCCGGCTTCTGCGTCGGCGTCGTGGAGCGCGACGAGCTCCTGGACGGCAGCGCCGCGCGCGCCGGCGACGCGCTCATCGGCATGGCCGCGTCGGGGCTGCACGCCAACGGCTACTCGCTCGTGCGCGCGCTCCTCGCCGACCACGACCTGGCACTCGACCGGCCCTACCTCGACGTGGTGGGTCGCGTGCTCGGCGAGGCCCAGGTGGCGCGTGTGGCGGCGGACGAGCCGGAGCACCTGCTGGCGACCCTGGGCGACGTGCTCCTGACGCCCACGCGCATCTACGCCCTCGATGCCCTTGCCCTGCGCGACGCGCTCGCCGCGGCGGGGACGCCGTTGCGCAGCCTGGCCCACGTCACCGGTGGCGGCCTGGCGGGCAACGTGCCGCGGGCGCTGCCGGCAGACAGCGGCGCGCGCGTGGACCCCGACGCCTGGCCGGTACCGTCGGTCATCCAGGTCGTCGATGCCCTGGCCGGGATCGATGGGCCGGAGGCACGAGCGACGCTGAACGGCGGGATCGGCATGGTCGCCGTGGTGCCGGCCGAGGCCGCCGATCTGGCCATCGCGACGCTCGCCGGGCGCGGCCTGCCGGCGTGGCGGATCGGCGAGGTCGTGCCGGCCGGCATCCTCCGGGGCGCCCGCTACGCCGAGACCGGCGCCGATGCCTGAGGTCCAGCGCGGCGGCCGCGTGGCGGTCGGGGTCTCGGGCGCCGGATCCAACCTGCGCGCGCTCGTCGGGGCGGCGCGGCGCGGCGAGGTCGGCGGCGCGGTCGTGCTCGTGTTCGCCGACCGCGACTGCCCCGCCCTGGCCTGGGCGGCGGAGGAGGGGATCGACACGGCGCTCCTGCCCGGCGCCGACGACGCGACGCTGGCGCAGACGCTGAGGGCGGTCGCGCCGGACGCGGTCGTCCTGGCGGGCTACATGCGCCTCGTCGGTCCGGCGGTCCTCGCCGCCTTTCCCGGCCGCATCCTCAACACGCACCCGTCGCTCCTGCCGGCCTTCCCGGGCGCGCACGCGGTACGCGATGCGCTCGAGCACGGCGTCGCGGTCACCGGCTGCACGGTCCACCTCGTGGACGAGACGCTCGACGGCGGCCCGATCGTGCTCCAGGAGGCGGCGCCGATCCTGCCCGGCGACGATGAGGCCGGGCTCCACGAACGGATCCGGGCCGTCGAGCACCGGTTGCTGCCGCGGGCCGTGGCGCTGCTCCTGGCGGGCGCCCTGGGGCTGAACGGCCGGCGGGTCACCGTCGACGCGACGCGGGCCGACGAGCGTCAGCCGGTCGCACGGCGGGCATTGCTCTCCGTCTCCGACAAGGCGGGGCTGCAGGACCTGGCGGCGGGCCTCGTGGGTCTCGGCTTCGAGATCGTCTCCACCGGTGGCACGGCGCGCGGGCTGCGCGAGGCCGGCCTGCCGGTCACCGACGTGGCCGCCGTGACCGGCTTCCCGGAGATGCTCGACGGGCGCGTCAAGACGCTCCACCCGCGCATCCACGGTGGCATCCTGGCCGACCGGCGGTTGCCGGCACACCGCGAGCAGCTCATCGCCGCGGGCATCGCTCCCTTCGAGCTGGTCGTGGTCAACCTGTACCCGTTCGCCGCCGCCGCGGCGCGGCCCGGGATCACCGCGGACGAGCTCATCGAGGAGATCGACATCGGCGGGCCGGCCATGGTCCGCGCGGCGGCGAAGAACCACGCCAGCGTCGCCGTGGTTACCGATCCCGCGGCGTACCCGGGCATCCTCGCGGAGCTGCGGGCCGTCGGCGCCCTCTCTTCCGAGACGCGCCGCTCGCTGGCCGTGGCCGCCTTCCGCCACACGGCGGCGTACGACGCCCGTATCGCCGCCGAGCTGCCCGGGCGCCTCGGCGTCGCCCCGGCGGAGCCCTTCCCGGCGTGGCTCGACCTGGGCCTGGAGCGCGTCCTCGAGCTTCGCTATGGCGAGAACCCGCATCAGGCGGCGGCGCTCTACCGCTATCCCGACGCGGATCCTGCGGCCGGTCCCTTCACTCGCGGCGTCGATCAGCGGCAGGGCAAGGCGCTGAGCTACAACAACCTGCTCGACGCGGCCGCCGCGGCCGGGCTGGCGCGCGACCTGCGGGGCCCGGCCTGCGTCATCGTCAAGCACACCAATCCCTGCGGTGCAGCCGAGGCCCCCGACCCCCTCCGGGCCTGGGAGCTCGCCCTGGCCGGGGATCCGGTCAGCGCCTTCGGCGGCGTGGTGGCCCTCACCCGGCCGATCGACGCGACGCTCGCTGCCCGACTCACCTCGATCTTCCTGGAGGTCGTCATCGCCCCCGACCTGACGCCCGAGGCGGCGGCGATCCTGGCCACGAAGCCGAACCTGCGCGTGCTGGTGGACCCCCACCTGGGCACGTCGCCCGTCGCCGCGCGCGAGCTGCGCAGTGCCGGCGGCGGCGTCCTGGCCAGCGAGGCCGACGTGGCGGCGGACGACCCGGCCATCTGGCGTCCGGCCACCAGGCGGGTGCCATCCCCGGAGGAGCTGCGCGACCTCGACCTCGCCTGGCGGGTGGCGCGCCACGTGAAGTCGAACGCCATCGTGCTCGCGCGGGACGGAGCCGTGGTCGGCGTGCGCGGGCCAGATGAGCCGCGTGGACAGCGCCCGGTTGGCCGTCGCGAAAGCCGGTCCGGAGCGCGCGACGGGCGCCGCCTGCGCCTCGGACGCGTTCTTCCCCTTCCCCGACGCGGCCGAGGTCTGCCTGGCCGCCGGGGTGCGTGCGTTCGTCCAGCCGGGTGGCTCGCAGCGGGACGCCGAGGTGGTGACGGCGGTCGAATCGGCAGGCGCGACGATGGTCCTAACGGCCCTACGCCACTTCCGCCACTGAGGTCTATCCTGCACAGGTAGACCCAGCACAGCCCGCGAGGACGCCGATGATGGACGAGCAGACCACGATCCCCCAGACCCCTGCAGAGCCGGCCACGGAGAACCCCGGCGCCGAACGTGCCCCGGGCGGCGAGAGTTGGGCCGCACAGCTCCAACGCATGATCGACGACATCAGCCGCCAGGCGGCGCCGGTCGTCCGCGAGGTCGCCGCCAAGGCCGCCGAGCTGGCCGCGGTGGCCGGCGAGAAGGCTGGCCCGCTGGCGCAGAAGGCGGCCGTGAAGACCCAGGAATTCGGCGCCCTGGTCGCCGTGAAGGGCAAGGAGATGGCGGCCGACCTGCGCCGGGCCACCGGCGAGGCTGAGCACGATGGCAACGGAGCGGCGCCGGCCGCAGTCGCCCCCGAGGCGCCCGCCGAGGCCGAGGCGCCGACCGAGGAGAACGGCGCCTGAAAGAACGCTCAGCGGCCGCCCTGAACGCCAAACGACCGGACCTCGCGGTCCGGTCGTTTCCTCTCCTGCGCTGAGTGCACCCGGCGGCGGTCAGTCCTGGTGCTGCTTGTTGGGGCGGGCTTCCTTCTGGCGAGCCCTTTCACGAGCCGCCCGTTCGATCTCCGCCGACCGATCACGCGACATCTGCCGGGCGATGATCGGGTCGAGCAGGTAGCCGTGGCCCTCCACGTCCTCCGCGTCGTCCGCCGGCTTCTCCGGTCGCTTCGTGCTCATCGATCGTCTCCTTCGGTCCTCATCCTGCCGGCCGCGCCGTCGGCTCCGACCGGTGCCTGAAGATTGCCTCTGATGTGGGCGTGAATCAACGGTCATTCCGACCCGCCGCGTGTCAAACACGCGACACCGGCCGCCGTCGTGCGCGATGATGGCGACGAAACGCACGGGGAGGGTCGCATGACGGACGAGGGCTTCGCGGTCGAGCGGCTGCGCGCCTGTGCGCTCTTCGCGCGCGCCGACGGGGCGGTCCTCGGCGAGGTCGCCCGCGCCCTGCGTCGCCGGCGCTTCCGCCGCAACGAGGTGATCTTCCACCAAGGCGATCCGGGCGACTCGCTGCACATCATCGCCAGCGGCGCCGTGAAGATCGTGCTGCCCTCGGCTGAGGGCGACGAGGCCATCATCGCCACGCTCCGCCCGGGGGACTTCTTCGGCGAGCTGGCGCTCCTTGACGGCGCGCCGCACTCGGCCACCGCGACCGCCCTCGAGCCGACCGAGACGCTGGTCCTGCCGCGCTCGACCTTCCAGGAGCTGCTCGACCGCGACACGCTCCTGCGCGACGCGTTGCTGGCCGGCCTGGTGGCCGAGCTGCGCCGCCTCACTGGCCACGTCGAGGAGCTGCACTTCCTCGACCTCGCCGGACGGCTGGCCATGCGGCTGACGCGGCTGGCCCTGGAGCAGGCTCCCGGCGCCCGCGGCGAGGTGCGCCTCGACTGGCCGTACACGCAGTCGGACCTCGCCGCGATGATCGGCGGCACGCGGCAGAGCGTGAACAAGCTGCTCAGCGGGCTCGTCGACGAGGGCCTCATCAGCATCGAGCGGGACACGCTTGTGGTGGTGGACGTCGATCGCCTCACCCGCCGCGCGGAGCGCTGAGCCATGACCACGCCGACTCCCGACCCGGCCGAGCTGCAGGTCCTGCGCGCGGCTGCGCGGCGGGCGAGCATCGCGCGCCGGCTTCAGGGCGATCCGGAGACCGCCCTGCTCCAGTCGATCGTGGATGCCACGGTCACACTCTTCGACGCCGAGGCGGCCTCCATCGCCATCTTCGAGCGCGACCCGGACCGCCTCGAGTTCCGCGTCGCGGCCGGCGAGCAGGGCGCCGGGGCCATCGGCCTGTCCGTGGCGCCCAGCAAGGGCATCGCCGGCTTCGTCTTCTCCACCGGCCAGCCGCTCGCCCTCTCCGACGTCACGAGCGATCCCCGTTTCGATCGCAAGACCGCGGAGCGGACGGGCTACGTGCCGCGTTCGATCGCCGCCGTGCCGCTCGTCGAGCAGCACGGGCGGGGCACCGTCGGCGTGCTGCAGCTCCTCGACAAGCGCAGCTCCCCGACGTTCTCGCTGCGCGACATGGAGCTGCTCGGGGTCTTCGCCGCACAGGCCGCGGCGGCCATCCATGCCACGCGCATCCAGCGCGACCTCGACGAGCTGCTCCACCAGGCGCTCGGTCGCCTCGCCGGCGACGAGCTCGACGCGGCGGCCATCGAGGCCATCGTCTCCGCGGCGACCGACGGGCTCGACCCGGACGAGGAGAGCCCCTTCTGGACGCTCGTCGATCGCCTGGCTCGCCTGCAGTCCCTCGGCGAGCGCGAGCTCGGCCTGGTCGGTGACCTGCTCGAGGTGCTCGTCCGCTACGCGGCGCCGACGCGCCGTCGGGCGTAGAGGCGCGGGGTGACCGACGCCCTCGTCCCGGCCTGGTCGGAACCCTTCTCGGCGGCGGCGCGGGACCGGCTGACGCGCCTTCCGCCGCTCGAGACGATCGACCGCGACTGGGCCTTCGGCGGAGCCACGGGCCGAGGGGTTCGGGTGGCGATCCTCGACAGCGGCCTGGAGTCGGACCATCCGGCCCTCCACGGACGCGTGGCGGAGAGTGTCGCGGTGGAACTGGACAAGGCCGGTGAGCCGCACGTGGTGGCCGACGACCACGGCGACCTCTTCGGTCATGGCACGGCCTGCGGCGGAATCATCCTGGGCCTTGCGCCGGAGGCGGAGCTGGTGTCGGTGCGCGTCCTGGGCTCGGACCTGCGCGGCAAGGGGCCCGCCTTCGCGGCCGGCCTCGAGTGGGCGCTCGAGCACGGCGTCCGGGTGGCGAACCTCAGCCTCTCCTCGAAGAGCGAGGCGATGTTCGGCGTCTTCCACGAGCTGGCCGACGCGGCGTACTTCCGCAACGTGCTCCTCGTCTGCGCCGCCAACAACGTGCCCGGCCCGAGCTATCCCTCGCTCTTCAGCTCGGTCCTCTCGGTGGCCGCCCACGACGAGCCCGACCCGTGGCGTTTCTACTACAACCCCTCGCCGCCGGTCGAGTTCGGGGCCTGGGGCGTGGACGTGCCCATCGCCTGGCGCGACGGCGGCATGACGGTGGCCACCGGCAACAGCTTCGCCGCGCCGCACATGGCCGGCCTGGCGGCGCTGCTGGCCTCGAAGCACCCCGGTCTCACGCCCTTCGAGGCCAAGGCCATCCTCGCCGCGGTGGCCGACAACCCGCGCCGCTGAGCCCGAGGGCGCCCTGCTACCATCGGGCTCCCATGCCCGACCGCTCCCGCTACTACCTCACCACGGCCATCGCGTATGCCAACAACCAGCCCGGGCTGCATACGCTGTACGAGGTCGTCGGCTCGGACGTGATCGCGCGCTGGCACCGCATGTGCGGCACGCCGACGCGCTTCCTGACCGGCACCGACGAGCACTCGGTGAACATCTCCATGAAGGCGGCCGAGCGGGGCTTGGCGCCGCGGGAGTTCGTGGACGAGATGGTCGGGCTGTTCAAGGCCTCCGAGGATCGGCTGGGCATCACGCCCGACCGCTTCATCCGGACCACCGACCCCGACCACGTGCGGGCCGCCCAGGAGATGGTGCGCCGGGCCCATCGCAACGGCGACATCTATCTCGGCACCTACGAGGGCTGGTACTGCCCCAACGAGGGCTTTCGGGCCGCGAGCGACCTGATCGAGGACGCGACCGGCTTCCACTGCCCCAACCATCCCGATGTGCCCCTGCAGTGGCTGACCGAGAAGAACTGGTTCTTCCGCCTCTCCGCCTACCAGGACCGCCTGGAGCGCCACTACGCCGAGCACCCCGACTGGGTGGAGCCCGAGTACCGCAGGAACGAGATGCTCGGCTTCATCCGCCAGGGCCTCGAGGACTTCTCCGTCAGCCGCGAGGAGGCCGGCGGCTGGGGCATCCCGTTCCCCATCCGCGAGGACGGCTCGGACGCGCTGCTGCCCGACGGCACGCCCGACCCGGCGGCCGGCACGATCTACGTCTGGTACGACGCGCTCATCAACTACATCACCGGCGCCGGCTTCCCCGACTCGCCCGACGAGTTCGCGCGCTGGTGGCCGGCCGACCTGCACGTCATCGGCAAGGACATCGCGCGCTTCCACACGATCTACTGGCCGGCCATGCTCTGGAGTGCCGGCATCGAGGCGCCGCGGAAGGTCTGGATCCACGGCTGGTTGCTGGTCCGGGGCGAGCGCATGAGCAAGAGCCGCGGCAACTTCCTCGACCCGAACGCGGTCGTGGACGTGCTGGGAACCGACGGCGCCCGCTACGTCCTGCTGCGCGAGGTGGCCTTCGACCGTGACAGCGACGTGAGCTGGGACTCGTTCGTGCGCCGCTACAACGCCGATCTCGCCAACGACTTCGGCAACCTCGTCAATCGCACCGTCTCGATGGCCGCCCGCTATCTCGGCGGGGAGCGGCCGGATCCGCGCCCGGCGGACGACGCACCGCTGGCTGCACGCTGGCCGGAGGCCGTGGCGCGCTATCGCGAGCGCGTCGAGGGCTGCCGCCTGCATGAGGCGCTGGCCGAGTTCGCGGAGCTCGTGGCCGACGCGAACCGCACCGTCGACGCCGAGCAGCCCTGGGTGCTCGCGAAGGCGGCGCGAGAAGGTGATCCGGCGGCGGGGGAGCGCCTGAGGGGCATCCTCGGCGACCTGGTCGAGACGTGCCGGCTGCTCGGGCTGCTCGTGGCGCCCTTCATGCCGAGCACCGCGCCGCGCCTGCTGGGACAGCTCGGCCACGACTACGGCTACGGCGCCGATGGCAACCGCGGCCCCGCGCTTCTCGAGGAGCTGCGCTGGGGAGCGCACGTCGGCGAGGCGGGAACGCTGGGGACGCCCGAGCCCCTCTTCCCGCGGCTGGACGTCGATCCATCTGCGGGCTGAGGCTGCCGCACTGAGCGGGGCGGCGGATACCATGCCGGTATGACCTGCCGCTCCTGCGGCCGGGCGCTGGAGCCCGGCACGCGCTTCTGTCCCAGCTGCGGCACGCCCGTCGAGGCGGCGTGTTCGAACTGTGGCACGGCCCTTCCCGCCGACGCACGCTTCTGCGCCAGTTGCGGCGCACCCGCGGCCACGACGCCGGCAGGGGGGCCAGGCCTCGCTCCCGCCGAGCCCGGCCGCGAGCGGAAGATCGCGACCATGCTCTTCGCCGACCTCGTCGGGTCCACCTCGATGAGCGAAAGCCACGATCCGGAGGTCGTCTCGAGGCTGGTCGGGCGCGTCTTCGAGCGCCTGGGCGAGGAGATCCGACGCTACGAGGGCACCATCGAGAAATTCGCCGGCGACGCCATGCTGGCCGTCTTCGGCGTGCCGACGATCCACGAAGACGACCCCGAGCGGGCCGTCCGAGCGGCGCTGGAGATGCAGGCCGCGCTCGGCAGCCTTGCGGAGGCTGGCGGCACCGGGGACCTGCGGCCGCGCCTGCGGATCGGGATCGACACCGGTGAGGTCCTCGTCGACCTCGATCGGGCCTCGGGTGCCCGCGACCTGTTCGTGACCGGTGACGCGGTGAACACTGCCGCGCGCCTGCAATCGGTGGCGGAGCCGGGCACGGTCATCGTCGGCGCGGCGACCTACGCAGCGACGCGCGACGTGGTCGAGTACGAGGAGCTGCCGCCCGTGGAGCTCAAGGGCAAGGCGGACCTCGTCGTCGCCTGGCGGGCCGTGACCGTGAAGGCGCGCCGCGGTGGCGTCCGCAGCCCCCTGGGCATCGAGGCCCCGCTCATCGGTCGTGACGAGGAGTTGGCCCTCCTCAAGGAGACGGTCCGCCGTGCTGTCGCCGACGGTCGGCCGCAGCTCGTCACGGTCGCAGGCGCCGCCGGCGTGGGCAAGTCGCGCCTGACCTGGGAGCTCGAGAAGTACCTCGACGGGCTGCCGGAGACCTTCCACTGGCGCAAGGGCCGCTGCCTCTCATACGCCCAGACGAGCTATTCCGCCCTGGCCGACGCGATCAAGGCCGACGTCCGTGCGGCGGACGATGACGCGCCGTCGGCGGTCATCGCCAAGCTCGATGCCCGGCTGGTCGAACTCGACCACGACGCGGGCTCGGAGGTCCGCACCGCCCTGCTGGCCACGCTCGGCCTCGAGGGGGAAGCACTGGCTCGAGATCGACTCGTCGATGGCTGGAGCCAGTACCTGGGGCTCCTCGCCGCAGCGGCACCGCTCGTCCTCGTGCTCGAGGACATCCATTGGGCTGACGAGGGGCTGCTCGACTTCATCGAGTACCTCGCGCGCTGGGGCGAGGGCCCGATCGCCATCCTCTGCCTCGCTCGCCATGAGCTGTTCGACCGCCGACCGACCTGGACCGGCGGTATCTCGAACGCGTCGACGATCGTCCTCGAGCCACTCACGGTCGCCGAGACGGGTTCGCTTGTCGACGGTCTCCTGGCCGGCGGCCTGCCGTCGGCCATCCGCGAGCGGGTCGTCGGCCTGGCGGAAGGCAATCCGCTCTTCGCCGAGGAACTCATCCGGATGTTCGTCGATCGAGGCGTCCTGCGCCTCGCCGACGGGGCCTGGGAGCTGGCCCGGCCGGTCGAGGAGGTCGAGGTGCCGTCCTCGGTCCAGGCGGTGCTCGCCGCGCGACTCGATGGGCTGCCGGGCGACGAGAAGCGCCTGGCCCAGAACGCCGCCGTCATCGGGCGGATCTTCTGGGACATCCTGCTGGCGCACCTGAGCCGCCTCGGCCCGGGCCCGACCGGCGACCTCCTGCGTCGCCTGCGTGTCAAGGAGCTCGTGGTGCCTCGCCAACCGTCCTCGCTCGCCGGCGCTGCGGAGTTCGGCTTCCGCCACGTCCTCGTGCGCGACGTGGCCTATGACTCGCTGCCCAAGCGCGATCGGGCGACCCTGCACGCGGAGGTCGCCGGCTGGGCGGAGGCGGCGTTGGCAGATCGGATCGACGAGTTCTCGGAGCTCGTCGCGGGGCACCTGGCGGCTGCGCTCGTGTATGAGGAAGAGTTGGCGGGCTCTCCAGACGATGCGGTCCTGCGCGGCCTGCGCGATCTCACCTACCGCGCCGCCGCCCGCGCGGCCCGGCGCGCGGCGTCGATCTCGGCGCTGCCTGCGGCCCAGCGCTGGCAGCGTCTGGCTATCGACCAGGCGCGGCGCTTGGGCGTGCCGGCCCGCGAGCGAGCACAGCTCGCGGCGGACTACCACACGTATCTCTGGCACGAGGCCGACCCGGCCGAGCGGATCGGCATCTTCGCCGAAGCGATCGAGCTGTTCGACCACATCCCGGACGCGAGCGAGGACGATCGGCAGGTCCGGGCCCGGCTGCAGGCGGCGCTCGGCGAGGCGCGATACGAGGCGAACCAGGTCGAGACGGCTCAGGCCACGCTGCGCACGGCGATCGCGGCCCTCGAGCCCGGTCCGCCCAGCCGTGGCCGGGCGGACCTCCTGCGTGTCCTGGGCTGGACGCTCTGGCGAACCGGGTCCCCGCTTGATGCGGCGCCCATCCTCGAGCGGGCCGTGGCCGACGCTCGGGCGAGCGGCTCGGACGACGCCCTGCGCTGGGCGCTCCATGACCTCGGTCTCGCGCGGACCATGATCGGCCGCGCGGACGACGGCATCGAGCTCCTGGAGGAGAGTTTCGAGATGGCCCGGCTGGCGGATGACCGGGCGCTGCTTGCTCGCTGCTACATCAACCTGCCGCTGACGAGGTCCGACCGAGGTGACCCCTGGACGGTTGTCGTGCCGATCTACGAGGAGGGCCTCGC
>LDXM01000016.1 GCA_001443375.1 Chloroflexi bacterium CSP1-4 | reverse complement strand
ATCGTCTTCGGTCACATCGAGCAGAACGCTTACAGCGAGGCCGACGAGCGGCTGGTCTCGACCGTTGCCTCAAGCATGGGCGTGGCGCTGTCGAACGCCCGCCTGTTCGACGAGACGAAGCGCCTGCTGGCCGAGACCGACCAACGCGCCGCGGAGTTGTCGCTCATCAACGAGATCGGCAGCGCTCTCGCGGCGCAGCTCGACTTCCAGGCCATCACCGAGCTCGTCGGCGAGCGCGTGCGCGGCCTGTTCGAGGCGCGGTCGACGTTCATCGCCCTCTACGACCCGACGACGAACATGATCGAGTTCCCGTACGAGGTGGAGGAAGGTGAGCGCTACCACACCGATCCGATCCCGCTCGGCGAGGGGCTGACCTCGACCGTCATCGAGACGCGACAGCCGCTCCTGATCGGGACCGAGGACGAGAGCCTCGCCCACGGGGCCATCTTCGTCGGGGACATCAGGACCGAATCGTGGCTGGGCGTGCCCATCCTGGCCGGCGACCGTGTGCTCGGCGTCATGGCGCTCGAGAGCCTCAAGCAGCACGCCTTCAGCGAAGCCGACGCCCGCGTGCTGGGCACCCTGGCCTCGAGCATGGGCGTCGCGCTCGAGAACGCCCGCCTCTTCGACGAGACGAAGCGCCTGCTGACCGAGACCGACCAGCGCGCTGCCGAGCTGGCCATCATCAACGGCGTCCAGCAGGGCCTGGCCTCCGAGCTCGACATGCAGGCCATGTACGACCTCGTTGGCGACAAGATCCAGGACATCTTCGACGCCCAGGTCGTCGATATCGGCATCTACGACAAGGATGCCGGCCTGATGCGCTTCCCCTACACCATCGAGCGCGGCGTTCGCTTCCCGGACGAGCCCATGACGCTCATCGGCTTCCGCCGCCACGTCATGGACAGCGGCGAGCCGCTGCTCGTCAACCGGGATGCCGGGCGGCTGGCCGTCGAGTACGGACAGCCGACCGCGATCCAGGGCGAACCGAGCCAGGCGTCGCTCTTCGCTCCTCTCATCGTCGGCGGCGAGACGACCGGGGTCATCTCGATCCAGAACCTGGACCACGAGGACGCCTTCAGCCAATCCGACGTGGACCTGCTGAAGACGCTGAGCGCCAGCCTGAGCGTGGCCCTTGAGAACGCGCGCCTCATCGCCGAGACGCGCCAGCGCGCCGCCGAGCTGGCCATCATCAACAGCGTCCAGCAGGGCCTCGCCGCGCAGCTCGAGATGCAGGGCATGTACGACCTGGTGGGCGACAAGATCCAGGAGATCTTCGACGCCCAGGTGGTCGACATCGCGATCTACGACGACGAAACGGGCCTCCTCCGCTTCCCCTACACGATCGAGCGCGGGGTGCGCTTCCCGGACGAGGCGATCGCGCTGATCGGCTTCCGGCGGCACGTGATCGAGACCGGGCGACCGCTGCTCATCGACGACTTCCAGGCGCGGGCGCCCGAGTTCGGCAATCCGGCCGTCATCGCGGGCGAGCCGCCCAAGTCGGCGCTCTACGTGCCCTTCAACGTCTCCGGCGACACGGTCGGGGTCATCTCGCTCCAGAACCTCGACCGCGAGGGAGCGTTCAGCAAGTCGGACCTCGAGCTGCTGACGACGCTGGTGGCAAGCCTGACCGTCGCCCTGGAGAACGCCCGACTGATCGACGAGACGCGACAGCGGGCGGCGGAGCTGGCCATCGTCAACAGCGTGGGCCAGGCGCTGGCGGGCCAGCTCGACCTCGACCGACTCATCGACGACCTGGGCGACCAGATGCACGTCACCTTCGACGCGGACCTCGTCTACGTCGCGCTCCACGATCGCGAGTCGGACCTCATCGAGTTCGCCTACTACAGCGAGGGCGGCGTCCGCGTGCCCCAGCCACCGATGCGCTACGGCGAGGGATTGACGTCCCAGATCCTCCAGACGAAGACGCCGCTGCTACTCAACCAGGAGGCGCAGTTCGAGGGCATCGCCCGCGTCGGCACCAAGGCCAGCTCGTACCTGGGCGTGCCGATCGTGGCGGCGGACGAGGCCATCGGCGTGATCAGCGTCCAGAGCACGACCGAGAGCGGGCGGTTCGGCGAGGCCGACCAGCGCCTGCTGGGCACACTCGCCGCCAACGTCGGCGTGGCCATCCAGAATGCCCGCCTCTATCGCGATGCGCAGCGACAGGCTGGCGAGATGTCCGCCCTGGCCGAGGTCAGTGCCGAGATCTCCGCCATGCTCGACCTCGGCTCGGTCCTCGAGCGCATCGCCGAACGAGCCCAATCGCTCCTCACGGCCGACACGAGTGCCGTCTTCCTGGCCGAGGAGGACGGTCGCGTCTTCCGACCCTTCACCGCCCTGGGCTCCTTCGCCGATGCCGTCATGTCCGACACCATCCAGCTCGGCGAGGGGATCATCGGCGACCTCGCCGCGCGCGGCGAGGCGGAGATGGTCAACGACGTCGCCGGCGACAGCCGCACGGTGGCCATCCCCGGCACCGAGGGCGACGGGGTCGAGTACCGACTGATGGCCGCACCCCTCCTCTCGCGTGGCCGGGTCATCGGCATGATGGCCGTCTGGCGCTCGGCGCCGGGCGTCGCCTTCACCTCCGCCGATCTGGCCTTCCTGGTCGGGCTGGCGCAGCAGGCGGCAATCGCCATGCAGAACGCCCGCCTGTTCGAGGAGGGTCGGGCGGCGCAGGAGGCGGCGGAGCAGGCCAACCAGGCCAAGAGCACCTTCCTGGCCGCCATGAGCCACGAGATCCGGACGCCCATGAACGCGATCATCGGCATGAGCGGCCTGCTCATGGAAACGCCGCTCAGCGACGAGCAGCGCGACTTCGCGGAGACCATCGACACCTCCGCCGAGGCGCTCCTCACGATCATCAACGACATCCTCGACTTCTCGAAGATCGAGGCGGGCAAGATCGAGCTGGAGGCGCAGCCCTTCACGCTGGGGCCGTGCATCGAGGGCGCCCTCGACGTGTTGGCGCCGGCCGCAGCGGCGAAAGGCATCGAGCTGGCCTACGCGTTCGACGACGAGCTGCCCCGCGCCATCTCGGGCGATGCGGGCCGCCTCCGCCAGATCGTGCTCAACCTCCTGTCGAACGCGGTGAAGTTCACCGAGCACGGCGAGGTCGTCCTGCGGGTCAGCGGCCACAAGCTGGCCGAGCGCGCCCGCGCATCCGGGCTCGACCGCTGGGAGATCGTGGCCGAGGTCCGCGACACCGGCATCGGCATCCCGCCGGAGCGGATGCATCGCCTCTTCCAGTCGTTCAGCCAGGCCGACATTTCGACCAGTCGCCGCTACGGCGGCACCGGCCTCGGGCTTGCCATCAGCCGCCGCCTGGCGGAGCTGATGGACGGCACGATCGCGGCCACAAGCTCTGGTGTCGAGGGCGAGGGAAGCACCTTCCGGCTGACGATCCACGCCAACGAGGCGTCCGACCGCGACCTGCCGCAAGCGCGCAGCGGCCCCCTGCCGGAGCTCGTGGGGCGGCGCGCCGTCGTCGTCGACGACAACGCCACGAACCGGCAGATCGTCGTGGCACAGATCGCTCGCTGGGGGATGACGGCCCGCGAGACGCCGCTCCCGAGCGAGGCGCTCGGATGGATCGCGGCGGGCGAACGGTTCGACATCGCCCTCATCGACATCGCCATGCCCGAGATGGATGGCTACGCGCTCGCCGAGCGGCTTCATGCCGCACCGGGTGCCGCTTCGCTGCCGATCGTCGTCCTGTCGTCCGTGGGCAATCGCGATCGCGACGCACCCGACATCGCCGCCTTCCTGACGAAGCCGGTCAAGCCCTCGTCCCTCCACGACGCCCTTGTGACGGTGCTCGTCGGCCACGAGCCCGCCGCCCCGACGCGCGCGACCGAGCGACCGGCCATCGACGGCGAGCTCGGCACACGCCATCCGATGCGCATCCTGCTGGCCGAGGACAACCCGGTCAACCAGAAGCTCGCCATCCGGCTCCTGGCGCAGATGGGCTATTCCGCGGACGTCGCCGGGAACGGGTTGGAGGCCATCGCCGCGCTGGAGGCTGCGCCGTACGACGTCATCCTCATGGACGTCCAGATGCCGGAGCTGGACGGCATGGAGGCCACCCGGCGGATCCGCGCGGCACGGCCGGCGGGCGATGGGCCGTGGATCGTGGCCATGACCGCCAACGCCCTGGCAGGTGACCGCGAGGCATGCCTCGCGGCGGGCATGAACGACTACGTTTCGAAACCGATCCGGCCGGCCACCCTGGCCACCGCGCTGGCCGCCGCGCCGGCCACAGGAGGGCCTGATGCCTGACGACCCGATCGACGCCACGACCTTCGCCGACCTCCTCGAGACCGTCGGCGGCGACCGCGAGTTCCTGGCCGAACTCGTCGAGACCTATCGGGCCGACAGCCCCAGCCTGTTCGCGGAGCTGCGGGCCGCGGTCGCCGCCGACGACGCGGCGAGCGCCCGACGAGCCGCCCACACGCTGAAGTCGACGAGCGCAAGCTTCGGCGCCCAGCGACTCTCGGGCATGTGCCGCGAGATCGAGGCCGCGGCGGCCGCCGGCAACCTCGTCGGGCTCGACGAGAGCGTCGAGCTGGCCGCGACCGAATACGCGCGCGTCGAGGTCGAACTGCGCCGGCGAGCGAGCGCGGACGAGGTGACGTGAGCGAGCCAGGCGGGCGGATCCTCGTCGTCGACGACACACGCCTGAACCGGACCATCCTGGCCCGCGCGCTCCAGACACAGGGCCACGAGGTCGTCGAGGCCGACAACGGCCGCGTGGCGATGGATCTGCTCGAGGCGGAGGGTGCAGGGGGCATCGACGTCGTCCTGCTCGACCTCGAGATGCCCGAGCTGGACGGCTACGAGACGCTCCGGCGGATCAAGGCGCAGGAGGCCCTCCGCGACCTGCCCGTGATCGTCATCTCCGCGGTCGAGGAGCTCGTCTCGGTGGTGCGCTGCATCGAGATGGGCGCTGCGGACTACCTGCCCAAGCCCTTCAACGCGGCCGTCCTACGCGCGCGCCTGTCCACCTCGCTGGCCGCCAAGCGGCTGCGCGACCTCGAGCGCGACTACCTCAAGACGATCGACCGCCAGCGCAGCGAGCTCGCGAGATTCCTCTCGCCCCAGGTCGCCGAGCTCGTCTCGAGCCCCGACGGCGAAGCACTCCTGGACGGCCACCGGCGTGTCATCACGGCCGTGTTCAGCGACCTGCGCGGCTTCACCGCCTTCGCCGAGACGGCGGAGCCGGAAGAGCTGCTGGACATGCTGCGCGAGTACCACGCGGAGATGGGCCGCCTGGTCGTCGAGCACGGCGGCACCCTCGAGCACTTCGCCGGTGACGGCATCCTCGTCTTCTTCAACGACCCCGTGCTGCAGTCCGACCACGAGCAGCGCGCGGTGCGCATGGCGGTCGCCATGCGCGAGCGTTTCGAGGCCCTCCAGGGCGCGTGGCGCAAGCGCGGCTACGAGCTCGGCTTCGGCGTCGGCATGGCGGTCGGCCACGCCACCCTCGGCCGCATCGGCTTCGAGGGCCGCTACGACTACGCCGCCATCGGCACGGTCGTGATCATGGCCTCGCGGCTGTGCAGCGAGGCGCGCGGCGGCCAGATCCTCCTCAACCAGCGCGCCTACGCCGCGGTCGAGGAGATCGTGGTCGGTGAGCCGGTGGGCGAGCTGGCGCTGAAGGGCTTCAGCCGACACGTGCCGGCCCATAACGTGCTGGGGCTGCGGAGCGACCTCGATGCCGGGCCCGGGGATGAGGCCGTGTGAGCGGTACCTGCGCTACGCTCACCCCGACGCGTCCGCCGACCCACAGCACGATGAGAGGTCCCCGATGAGACTCAAGGACAAGGTCGCCATCATCACCGGCGCAGGCGGCGGCATGGGCCGCGTCGCCTCCCAGCTCTTCGCCAAAGAGGGCGCAGAAGTCGTCGTGGCCGAGTTCTCCGAGGCCGCCGGGCGCGAGACCGTGCGCCTGGTGGAGGAGGCGGGCGGCACGGCCACGTTCGTCAGGGTTGACGTCTCGAAGGAGGCCGATGCCAAGGCGATGATCGACCACGCGGTCGCCACCTACGGTCGGGTCGACGTCCTGTACAACAACGCCGGGATCATGCCCGAGGCCGACCACTCGGTCATCGACACCGACGTCGCGGCCTGGGACCAGGTCATGGCCGTCAACGTGCGCGGCGTCTTCCTGGGCTGCAAATACGCCATCCCGGTCATGCTCGCCCAGGGCTCGGGCTCGATCATCAACATCTCGAGCTTCGTCGCCCTGATGGGCTGCTCGAACCCCCAGGATGCCTATACGGCCTCGAAGGGCGCGGTCCTTGCGCTGACCAAGTCGCTGGCCGTGCAGTTCGGCCCCCGAGGTGTTCGTTCCAACGCCATCTGCCCCGGCCCCGTGGAGACGCCGCTGCTCATGGACTGGCTGGTGAAGGACGAGGAGGCCAAGCGGATCCGCCTCGCGCGCAACCCGACCGGCCGCTTCGGCAAGCCGGAGGAGATCGTCTACATGGCCATGTACCTCGCCTCCGATGAGTCGCGCTGGACGAACGGCGCCTCGCTGGTCGTCGACGGCGGCATCACCGTCAACTACTTCTAGGATCGGGTCCTAGGATCGGCGCCGTGTCCGCCCCGACGGCCGGCGAGCGCCTCGTCACGCTGGCCGAGATCGAGGCTGCGGCGGTCGGGCTGCGCGGCATCACCGTGGTCACGTCGCTGCTGCCGTTCGGCGCGGACGCGTACCTCAAGCCGGAGTCGCTCCAGCCCATCGGCGCCTTCAAGCTGCGCGGCGCCTACCACGCCATCTCCTCGCTCTCCGCCGAGGAGCGGGCGGCCGGGGTGGTGGCCCACTCCAGCGGCAACCATGCGCAGGGCGTGGCGCGAGCGGCGCGGCTGCTCGGCGTGCGCGCCACGATCGTCATGCCCAGCGACGCCTCGACCGTGAAGCTGGAGCGGACGCGGGCCGATGGCGCCGAGGTCGTGATCGTGGGCCCCTCGTCCGAGGAGCGGGCGAGGAGGGCCGAAGAGCTGGCCGCCGAGCGAGGGCTCACGCCGATCCCGCCCTACGACGACCGGCGGATCATCGCCGGCCAGGGCACCGCGGGGCTGGAGATCGTGCGGCAGCTCGAAGCGCTCGGGGTCGAGGGCCCGTTCACGGTGCTGGTGCCAGTCGGTGGCGGCGGGCTCGCGAGTGGCGTGGCAACGGCGGTCAAGTCGCTCCGCCCCGATGCGCGCGTCTACGGCGTGGAGCCGGCCCTCGCCGCCGACGCGCGCGACTCCCTGGCAGCCGGCCACATCGTGCGCTGGGATCCGGAGCTGGTCGGACGCACCATCGCCGATGGGCAACGCGGGTCGTCCATCGGTCGGCTGCCCTTCCTGCACCTGTCCCGCTACCTGAGCGGCATCCTGACCGTGGAGGAGGACCAGATCTGCCGGGCCATGGTCCGCGCCCAGCGCGAGGCGCGGCTGGTACTCGAACCGTCGGGCGCCACGTCGCTGGCCGCGCTCCTCTTCGCGCTGCCGGAGGATGCGCCGCGGCCGGTCGTGGCGCTGCTCTCCGGCGGCAACGTCGACCCGGCGCGCTACGGTGAGCTGATCGCCCGCGGCGAGGTCGCCGGCGGTTGAACGCGCCGGGCGGCACCGCACAGGGCCGGGCCTTCGGCCGCCTCCGGGCCTGGGCACGCACGCCCGAGACCCTCGAGCACGGCGGCCTCGTCTGGCTCGCCCTCGTCGTCGGGCTCTTCATGCTCCTCCCGGCCGCGACACCCCGGCCGGGCATCGTCCTCTGGGGCCTCGTGCTCGCGGGGACGCTGCTCCTCTCGCTTCGCTTCCGCATCGGGCCCCTGGCGCTGGTGGCGCTGGTCGTGGCCGGCATCGGCATCCGCTTCGTGATGGTCGACGCCGGCTGGTCGGACGTGCTGCGGGTGACGAGCGCGGCCATCGACCAGGTGCTCGCCGGTCACAGCCCCTGGGGCATCCGCTACCCGGGCTCGAACCCTCCCGGCGCGTCCTTCCCCTACGGGCCGCTGGCCCTGTTCTGGTACCTGCCGCTGCGGGCCACGCCGGTGGCCATGGAGTTCGTCGGGTCGGCGCTCATCCTCGTCGTCCTCGCGCTGCGCGGCCGGCCGCTGGGCCTGGCCGTCTTCGCGCTGGCTCCGGCGCTCGCGGTCGTCGCCAGCGACGGCTCCAACGACACGGGCGCCTCGCTCTTCCTGCTCGCCGCCGTCCTGCTCATGCAGCGTTCGCCGCGCTGGGGCGGCGTGGCGCTGGCGCTGGCCGCGGCCTTCAAGGTCTACGCGCTGGCCTGGCTGCCCGGCCTGCTCTGGTGGGGCGGGCTGCCGGCGTTGATCGGTTTCGGGGCGGCCTCGCTCGCCGTCTGGGGGCCGGCGCTGCTGGCCTGGGGGACGGGCGCGTTCCTGTACAGCTTCGCGCTCTCGCAGTCGGTCCATGCCCAGGCCTATTACTCGCTCGGGTACGCGCTGCAATCGGTGGGCATCCGCGTGGACCCCGAGGCCCTGGACCGGCTGCGGCTGGTCCTCGGGGGTGGCGTGGCGGTGATCGGGGCGCGGCTGGGTCGGACGGGGCGGGGGGTCGTCGTCGCGGGGCTGGCGGTCTACGTGGTGACCCTGTACACCGGCTCGTGGTCCACGTTCAGCTACCTCGCCACCATCGCCCCGCTCGTCTGCTGGCACGTGGAGGATTGGGTGGGCCTCGGGGAGCGGCGCGTCCGCTGGCCGTGCGATCCCGTGGGGCGGTTTAGCGGATGGGTCGATGCCCGGTGGCCGCTGCTCGGGCGAGTGGCATCGGTATGAGTGGCACTCATGCAAGTGGTCGAAGCCACGCTCAGCTGCTCACCACTCGGGGCGAGTGAAAGGTAGCCACGCTCCTTCCCGCCCGGTTGCATGAGTGCGGCTCATGCGGCCACGGCGGCCACGGCGGTGAGCGGCACGTACGTGGCCGTCGATCAGGAGTGAAGCGCTCCGCGGTATCAACCGCGGATGAAACGCAACGAGGGGACGAGTTCGACCGACAGGCTGGCAATCCACTTCGGGCGGCTGGTCCGCAGGACGCGTCGGGCCCTGCGCAAGACGCAGGCAGAGATCGGCGCAGCGATCGGCCTGTCGCAAGCCGCCATGTCCCTCATCGAGCGCGGCCTCCTGACAGGCGTCAGCCTGCGGGTGATCGGCGACTTGTGCGACGTGCTGGAGATCCAGGCCGAGTGGCAGCTCCGGCCGCCATGGATCACCGGGGCCTCGACCGACGACGGCGCGGCGCGCATCCGACCGGGCGGCCGACAGCACGACGCCGGTCATGCCCGCTCCAACGCGTACGTCCGCCGCCGTCTGGAGCGGCTCGGCTGGATCGTTGCGCAGGAGATCGAGATCACGATGGGCCGCACGCACGGCTTCATCGACATCCTCGCCTTCGATCCGGCGACGCGAACGCTCGTCCTCGGGGAGATCAAGACCGAGCTCCACGACATCGGCGAGGTCCAGCGAACGATGGCCTGGTACGAGCGGGAGGCCCGACCGGCGGCACGACGCCTCGGGTGGATGCCCAGCCGGATCCGGAGTTGCGTGTTCTTGCTGGTCACACGCGCCAACGATGAGAGGGTTGCCGCCAACCGCGAGGCGCTTGCCCAGGCCTACCCGGTTCGAAGCCGCGTCCTGGCAAGCTTGCTGAAGGACCCGTCCCGCTGGATCCCGGCCTCACCGGCGCTCGTCATGATCGATCCGACGGGCCGGAAGAGGGGCTGGCTCCAGGCCACGTGCGTGGACGGCCGTCGGACGCCGGCTCCGTACGCGGACTATCGGGACTTCGTGGAGCGGCTCCTGACCATGGGCCGCATGAGTGGTGCTCATGCAAAGGCTCGAAACCACGCTCAGCCACCCACCACTCGGACGAGTGAGAGGTAGCCACGCTCGGACTCGCCGGGTTGCATGAGTGGTGCTCATACCGCTGTCGGCGGCGCGAGCGGAGTACCCTAGCCACCCCAGCCACCGAACACCACCGAGGCACCCATGACCACCGAGCAGCGCGCTCCCGACACATCCATCACGGCCACGAAGATGGTCATCGGCGGCGAGCTCGTCGACGCCGCGGACGGCCAGACATTCCAGGTCAGCAACCCGGCACGCGGCGTGGTCATGGCCACGGCCCCGCAGGGCGGCAAGGAGGACGTGGACCGAGCCGTTAAGGCGGCGACCGCGGCCTTCGAGGACCCGACGGGCTGGTCCAGCTGGTCGGCCGCGAAGCGCGGCCGGACGCTCATGAAGCTCTCCAACCTCGTGAAGGAGCATCTCGAGGAGCTGGCCCAGCTCGAGAGCCGCAACGGCGGCAAGCCCATCTCCGGCGCGCGCGGCGAGGTCCTCGGCGCGAGCCTCGTCTTCGAGTACTACGCCGGCGCCGCCAACAAGGTCTTCGGCGAGACCATCCCGGTCAGCAAGCCGGGCCTCGACTTCACCCTCCGCGAACCGATCGGCGTCGTGGGGCTGATCGTGCCCTGGAACTTCCCCATGCTCATGGCCAGCTGGAAGCTCGGGCCCGCGCTCGCGGCGGGCAACACGTGCATCCTGAAACCGGCCAGCTACACGCCCCTGACCGCCATCAGACTCGGTGAGCTGGCGCTGGAGGCGGGCTTCCCACCTGGCGTGGTCAACGTCGTGACGGGGCCCGGCGGCACGGCCGGCGCCGCACTCGCCGCGCACCCCGGAGTGGGCAAGATCGCCTTCACCGGCGAGACGACCACCGGGCAGGAGATCATGCGGCTGGCCTCCGGCACGATCAAGAAGGTCACCCTCGAGCTGGGCGGCAAGAGCCCCAACATCGTCTTCGCCGACGCCGACATCGAGCGCTTCGCGAAGGAGTCGCCCTACGCCGTCTTCGACAACGCCGGCCAGGACTGCTGCGCGCGCAGCCGCATCTTCGTCCAGCGCTCGGTCCACGAGCAGGTCGTGCAGCTCTTCGCACAGGCCACCCGCAACGTCAAGGTGGGCGACCCGGCCGACGAGGCGACCGAGATGGGCAGCCTCATCAGCTTCAAGCAGCGCGACCGCGTCCTCGACTACGTCGGCATCGGGCGCGAGGAGGGCGCCGAGCTGGTCGTGGGCGGCACGGCCCCCGAGGGCGAGGCCTTCGCCGGCGGCGCCTACGTCCTGCCTACCGTCTTCGACAACGCCCGCAACGACATGCGCATCTGCGCCGAGGAGATCTTCGGCCCGGTGGTCTCGATCATCCCCTTTGACTCCGAGGAGGAGGCGGTGCGTATGGCCAACGACACGCCCTACGGCCTCTCGGGCTCCATCTGGAGCCGCGACATCGGGCGCGCGCTGCGCGTCGCCAGGGGGGTCCGGGCGGGCGTGCTGTCAGTGAACTGCAACAGCTCCGTGCACACCGAAGCGCCCTTCGGCGGCTACAAGATGTCGGGCATCGGCCGCGAGCTGGGCATGCACGCCATCGACATGTACACCGAGCTCAAGAATGTCTACGTGGACTTGACCTAGCAGGCAGGCCGTTCGGCGTGCGAGAATGGCGGGGCGTCCGTCGAGGGACGCAGCGCAGTCGGGGGGACCGACACGACGTCAGCGCCACTGATCGACGCCCGACCCACCGGCGCGCCTCTGAGGCTCGCCCGCTTCGCGGCCGCGTTTTCGGTCGTGGTCGGGGTCGTCGTCCTCGCCGGCTGGGCCCTCGACATCCCCCTGGCCAGGAGCGTGGTCCCGGGGACGATCAGCATGAAGGCGAACACGGCGGTCTCGTTCGTCCTCGCCGGCATGGGCCTCTGGCTGGTCACCGGCGGGCGCGCAGGGCAACGAGCCTACCTCGCCGGACGCCTGCTCGGCCTCGCCGTGGCGGCCGCCGGGATCCTGAACCTGGGCGAGTACGCCTTCGGGGTCGACCTCGGCATCGACCAGCTCCTGTTCATCGACCACGACGCGGCGACAGCCTATCCGGGCCGGATGTCCCTGCTCACCGCGCTGGCCTTCATGGCCGCCGGGACCGCCCTGGCCTTCATCGATGCCCGGCCGCGAGGCCGCTGGCCGGCCGGCCTGATGGCCATCGTCGCGGGCGGCGTGGGCTACGTGGCGCTCGTGGGCTACGCGCTCGGCGTCGACGTGGTCGGTGTCGTCACGCTCCAGAACGTCGCGATCAATACCGGCGTCACTCTCCTCGTGGTCTCCTTCGGCATCCTGGCCACGCGACCCGAGCGCGGCCTGGGCAGGCTGCTGTACGGCACGGGCCCGGGCTCGCTCCTGTTCCGACGCCTGCTGCCCGTCGCCATCGTCGTCACGCCCGCCTTCGCTGTCCTGCGTCTGGCGGGCCAGCGGGCGGGTCTCTACTCGACCGAGACCGGCACCGCCATCTTCACGCTGGCGATGATCGCCGCCTTCTTCGCCACCCTGCTGTGGAGCGCACGCTCGCTCGACGCCATCGACGCCGCACGACGGGAGACGCTGGCGCGGCTCGATCGCTTCTTCGCGATCTCCCAGGACATGCTCGTCATCACCGACGCGGAGGGTCGCTTCGCGAAGGTGAGCGAGGCATCGCGGCGCATCGTGGGGCGGACACCCGATGAGCTCGTCGGCCGGCCGTTCCTCGACTTCGTCCATCCGGACGACCGGGAGCGCACGGTGGAGGAGTTCCGACTCCAGATCGCCGAAGGTCGTACGACGTTCGCCTTCGTGAACCGGTATCTGCACACCGATGGCGGCGTCCGGTCGATCGAATGGACGTCCCGGTACGATGCGGACGACGGGTTCGTCTACGCCGTCGCGCGCGACGTCACCGAGCGCCAGCAGGCCGAGCGCTGGGCGGCCGAGCTGTTCGACTCGTTCGCGGCCCCCGTGGCTATCTTCGAGCCTGTTCGCGACGAGACCGGGGAGGTGATCGACTTCCGGCGTGTCTACGCTAACCCGCGGACCGCCGAGATCCTCCGACGGCCGATGGCCGAGGTGGTCGGGGGGTCACTCAGGAAGACTACCCTGCCCGGGAATCTCGACATCGGATTCCAGGCCTTCCGGCGCGTCCTCGAGACGGGGGAGCGGCAGCTGCTGCCGGACCTCGACGTTAGTGACCCGACGACCGGTCGTTCGATCTTGTTCGCCGTGCACGTCAGCCGGAGCGGCGGCCGCGTCGCGATGGTCAGCCGCGACGTGACCCTGGAGCGGACCGCCGAGCGGGAGATCCACGCGGCGCGTGAGGAGGCGGAGGCCGCCAACCGGGCCAAGACCGAGTTCCTCTCGCGCATGAGCCACGAGCTGCGCACGCCGCTCAACGCGATCATCGGCTTCGCCCAGATCCTCGAGCTCGACGGGCTCGACGAGCGCCAGGCCGAGAGCGTCGACCAGATCCTCAAGGGCGGGCGGCACCTGCTCGAGCTGATCAACGAGGTGCTGGACATCAGCCGCATCGAGAGCGGCCAGCTGACCATGTCGGTAGAGCCGGTGCTGGTGCGCGACGCCGTCTCCGAGGCGATCAGCCTCATCGGCCCACTCGCCGACGAGCGCCGGATCCGGCTTCGCTCCACCATCACCGACGATGGCCTGTGGGCTCTGGCCGATCGCCAGCGCCTCAAGCAGGTCCTGTTGAACCTGCTGGTCAACGCGGTGAAGTACGGCCGAGCGGACGGGACCGCCGTGCTCTCCTGCTCGCGAACCGATGGCGGCCGGCTCCGCTTCACGGTCGCCGACGACGGGCCGGGCATCGCGCTCGAGCTCCAGGAGCGGCTCTTCGCGCCCTTCGAGCGTCTCGGCGCAGACGCTTCGACGGTCGAGGGCACGGGCCTCGGACTGGCGCTGTCCCGCGCGCTCATCGTCGGCATGGGCGGGACGATGGGCATGGACAGCAGCCCTGGTGAGGGCACGACCTTCTGGTTCGAGTTGCCCCAGGCCGAAGCGGCGGAAGAGCGTGCGCCCGAGGTCGGGGCAACGGCTTCTGTCAAGGGCACCGGGCGATCGGGGACCGTCCTCTACATCGAGGACAACCTGTCGAACGTCCGCCTCATCGAGCGGGCGCTGGAGCGCCTCGGGGACGTGCGACTCCTGCCGGCCATGCTCGGGCGGCTGGGCCTCGAGCTCGCCCGCGAGCATCGACCGGACGTCATCCTGCTGGACCTGCACCTGCCGGACATCGCCGGCGAAGAGGTGCTCGCCCGCCTGGTCGCGGAGCCGGCCACGCGGCGGATCCCCGTCGTGGTCCTGAGCGCGGACGCGAGCAGCAGCCAGGCGGATCGCCTGCTGGCATCGGGCGCGCGGGCCTACCTGACCAAGCCGATCGACGTGCTGGCCTTCCTCGACCTCGTCGGCGAGCTGCTCGGTGGCGCCGGGACCGACCCCGAGGCGGAGGCATCCGATGCCGCCGACTGATCCCGCTCCAGCTCGCGGCGATCGCCTGCGCAGGCAGGGCTGGGCCTGGTACCTGGTGCCAGCGTTCCTGGTCGTGGCCGCAGGCGCCGGCCTGCCCCGCGACGGCGCCTGGGTGGCGACCTACCTGGCCGGTCATGCCCTGGCCATCGCGGCCGTGCTCGCGGCGATGCTGATCCATCGGCCAGTTCCGGAGCGCCCCTGGCGCCTGCTCGTCCTAGGCCTCTCGGTCCACTTCCTGGGGGACGTCATCGGGCTTCCGGCCCTCGCCGGCCTGATCCCGCCCCTGCCCTACCCGTCGCTCGCCGATCTCCTCTACCTCGCCGGATACGGGCTCATCGTCGCGGCCATGGTGGCCGCAGCCGCGGCCCGCGGAGCGTTGCGGCAGCGTGGCGACCTGCTCGACGCCGCGGTCCTCACGCTCGGGCTGGCCATCCTCTCGTACGCCGTGATCATCGGCCCCCACGTCGGCGCCGACCCGGACCTCACCCTGGCCGGTCGGATCGTCTCGATCGCGCATCCGCTCATCGATCTCGCCCTCGCGTCGGTCGCCGCGATCCTCCTGATGGGCGGCCTCCGACCGTCGCCGGCGGCGGTCCTGTTCGGGATCTACATCGTGGCGCACCTCGTCGCGGACACGATCTACGAGCTCGAGCAGGCGTCCGGGACGTTCGTGCCCTCGAGCGTCGTGACGGTCCTGTGGCCGGTCTCGCTGGCGGTCCTGGGTGCGGCGTCCCTGCACCCGTCGATGACGTCGCTCGCCGCCACCGAGCCGGAGGCCTTCCTGCCGGAGCGGTGGCGCGTCCCGATCATCGGGCTCGCCGTGCTGACCATCCCGGTCGGCCTGCTCATCGCGACCGCCACCAACCCGATGGGCGCGGCGCCCATCGCCGTCATGTCCGCGGTGCTCTTCATCGTCGCCCTCGTCCGGCTGCGGGGCATGGCCATCGATGTCGAGGTCTCTCGCCGCCTCGTGGGCGAGCTCGCGGGCGCCAGGGCGCGATATCGTGACCTCGTCGAGCGGGTCCCCGCGATCGTCTTCACGGACAGGATCGGACCTGGCGGCACATCGATAACTGAGGAGTACCTGAGCCCCCAGGCGAATGAGATCCTGGGCTTCGAGCCCGACGAGGTGCTGGCCGACCAGCATGTCTGGGGTGCCATCATCCACCCTGAGGACCGTGAGCGCGTCGCCACCGGATACCGGGACTGGGTGCAGGCGATCCTGTCCGACCCGGCGATCGCGAGCACGACCCACTCCGACGAGTATCGCGTCGTGGCCAGCGACGACCGCGTGCTGTGGTTCCGGGAAGTGGCGCGCGCCGTGGCCGGTGACGACGGGAGGCACGACCACGTCCAGGGCATCATCCTGGACATCACCGAGCAGAAGGCGATCCAGGCGCGGATCCACGCACTGGCCCTGCGCAACGAGCTCCTCCTCGAGTCGGTCGGCGAGGGCATCTACGGCATCGACCTCGAGGGACGAGCGACCTTCGTCAACCGGGCCGCCGCGGCGATCCTCGGCTATGACCCGTCGGACCTGGTAGGCCAGCCGATGCACCCGCGCATCCATGACCGGCGCGCCGACGGCTCGCCATACCCCGTAGAGGCCTGCCCCATCTACGCGGCGCTGCGTGACGGCTCGGTGCACGCCGTGCAGGACGAGGTGGTCTGGCGGAAGGACGGGTCCAGCCTCGATGTGGAGTACACGAGCACGCCGGTCAGAGATGAAGGAGGGTCCATCGCCGGCGCGGTGGTCGTGTTCCGTGACGTCACGGCGCGGAAGTGGGCGGATGAGGCGATCCAGGCAGCCTACGCAGACCTGGAGAACCGGGTAGCGGAACGGACGCAGGAGCTGGAAGCGGCGCGGGTCGAGGCTGAGCGTGCCAACCGGGCCAAGGGCGAGTTCCTGTCCTCAATGAGCCATGACCTGCGGACGCCCCTGAACGCGATCCTCGGCTTCGGTCAGCTGCTCGAGCTGTCGACGCTGGCCGAACGCGACCGCGAAAGCCTCGAGCAGATCCTGCGCGCCGGGCGCCAGCTGCTGGCGATGATCGACGACGTCCTCGAGTTCACGCGCGTGGACTCCGGCCGGCTGACCCTCGCCATCGAGCCGATCGTCGTGACAGAGGCGGTGCACGAAGCGATGGATCTGGTCCGAACGCAGGCGGTCGAGCGCGGCGTGCAGCTGGAATGGCCATCGGGGGCGGACCCCGGCCTGGCCGTTCTCGCGGATCGGCGCCGGCTCGTCCAGGTCCTGCTCAACCTCCTCGTCAACGCCGTCAAGTTCAGCCGCGAGGGCGGGACCGTGACCGTCGCGGCCGAACCCCTCGCAGAAGGACGCGTCCGGATCATCGTCCGCGACACCGGCATCGGCATCAGCCCGGAGCGCATCCCGCGCATCTTCGAGCCGGTCGAGGTCGATTCAGGCGGACGATCCGGTTCGCGGTCCATCGGCCTCGGGCTCGTCACCGGCTCACGGCTCGTTCGAGCCATGGGCGGTTCGATCTCGGTGGAGAGCCAGATCGGGACGGGCAGCGCCTTCTCGCTCGACCTGCCCCGGGCGGGATCCATGCCAGGCCCATCGACGTGACCGCATTCCTGGCGGCCGTCGACGCGATCCTCGAGAGGAGCTGAGCCGTGCCGCTCGACATCGACGTCGTCCGACCGCCGGAACGCCTCGCCGGCGCCCGCGTCCTGATCGTCGACGACGAGCCGGCCAACACGCGCCTGCTCGAGCGCCTGCTCGGGGAGGCCGGCTACACCGCGGTCCGTGCCACGAACGATCCCCTCGAAGGCCTGATGCTGTGCGAGACCTGGACGCCGGACCTGCTCCTGCTCGATCTCCACATGCCCGAGGTCGACGGCTACAGCATCCTGCGGCAGGTCACGGAGCCCGAGCGTGGGGTGTCCCGTCCGCTGGTCGTCGTGCTGACCGCCGATGTCACGCCCGCAGCACGCGAACGGGCGCTCTCCCTGGGCGCCACGGACTTCCTGACCAAGCCCTTCGACCACCTCGAGGCGCTGCTGCGCATCCGCAACCACCTGGCCACGCGGCGCATGGAGCTGGACCTGGCCGAGTACGCCGGCGCGCTGGAGGAGCGTGTCGCGGAACGGACCGTGGAGCTGCGCGAGAGCCTGGAACAGCTGCGCCAGACGCTGGAGCAACGCCGCCTCCTCGCTGCGCGCCTGGTGACCGCGCAGGAGGAGGAGCGCCGGCATATCGCCGCCGACATCCACGACGACACGATCCAGACGATGGTGGCGGTCGGCATCCGCCTCGAACTCCTCATGCGGGGGCTCACCGACCCGGCGCTGCTCGACGAGATGAACGCCCTGCGTGCCACGGTGTCGGACTCGATGTCGGGCCTGCGTCGGCTCCTGTTCGAGCTGCGCCCCATGTCGCTCGAACGCGGCGGCCTGGCAGATGCGCTGGAGGAGTACCTCGAGCAGGCCGCGACGGCGGGCGGGCCCGCCTACGCGCTCGATGCCTCGCTGGCTACCAAGCCGGCCTACGAGGAGAACGTCGTCCTGTATCGCATCGCGCAGGAAGCCCTCGTGAACGCACGCAAACACGCCGCCGCGACGTCGGTGACGGTCACGCTGGCCGACGACGGCAACGGCGTCCGACTCGAGGTGCGTGATGACGGCCGCGGCTTCGCCCCGGATCTGGTCGCGCCGCAGCGCGGGCACCTCGGCCTGCCATCGATGATGGAGCGGGCGGAGCTGTCCGGCGGCTGGTGCCGGATCGAGAGCGCACCCGGCGCGGGCACGACGGTGACGGCCTGGATCCCGCTCGGAAGTATCGCAGAGGACCCCGTATGAATCCGGTGCCGGAGACCGACGTGACCATCCGGGTCCTCGTCGCCGAGGACGATGCCAGCGTCCGCCTCGCGGTCGCGGAAGCCATCCGCCGAGAACCCGGCATGGTCGTGGTCGGCACCGCTGAAGATGCCGATGAGGCGATCTCGGTCGCCGCCAGGGAGCAACCCGACGTGGCCGTGATCGATGCGCGGATGCCGGCTGGTGGTGGTTCCCGTGCCACGCGCGAGATCGGCCGCGTGTCGCCGGCGACGCGCGTCGTGGCGCTCTCCGCGCATGACGACCGGGCCAGCGTGGCCGAGATGCTCCGCGCGGGCGCCCTGAGCTACGTGGTCAAGGGTGCACCCATCGGCGAGCTGCTCGAGGCCATCGAGCGTGCGAAGCGGGGCCTGGCGAGCCTCTCGGGGACCGCGGCGGCGAGCGTCGGCCGCGAGCTGGACGAGCGCCTGGCCCAGACGGAGCGGCGAGTCGCGGACCGCAGCAGGAAGATCGAGGAGGTGCGTGCGGCGCTGGGGCCGGGCGGGATCGTGCCCGTCTTCCAGCCCATCATGGATCTCGTCACTCGCCGTGTGGTCGGCTACGAGGCCCTGGCCCGCTTCCAGGTCGAGCCGAAGCGCCCCCCGGACCAGTGGTTCGCCGCCGCAGTGGAGGTCGGCCTCGGCATCGACCTCGAGTTCGCCGCCATCGACGCCGCCCTGGCGCACTTCGACGAGTTGTCGCCGGAGGTCTATCTCTCGTTGAACCTCTCACCCGAAGCGTGCCTCTCGGAGCGGTTGGACGCGGCGCTCATGGGCGTGCCCGCGCAGCGCATCGTGCTGGAGATCACCGAGCACGCTCCCGTGCCCGATTACGACCTCCTGCGCAGCGCGCTGCACTCGTTCCGCGCCGAGGGCGGGCGGCTGGCCATCGACGACGCAGGGGCCGGCTTCGCCAGCCTGCGCCACATCGTGCGGCTCGAACCCGACCTCATCAAGGTGGATATCAGCCTCACGCATGACGTGGACTGGGATCGGCCGCGCCGGGCGCTGACCACCGCCCTCGTGGCCTTCGCACGCGAGATGGGCATCGCCATCGTCGCCGAGGGCATCGAGACGGTCGCCGAGCTGGAGGCGCTCGAGGAGCTCGGGGTGCGCGCCGGCCAGGGCTACCTGCTGGGCCGGCCGGGCCCGCTGCCGGCGTAGCCGCCCCCAACAGAGGAGCGCACCCGACCCCATGCCCGCCATCCGGACCACCACCGTCCCCGACGAGCTGCTCGACCTGGTCACGACAGACGTCCTCGGCCACGTCTCCTCGATCGGGCTCGACGGGTCCATCTGCAGCCACATCGTCTGGATCGACTGGGACGGGGAGAACCTGTTGATCAGCTCGCCGGTCGGCTCGGTCAAGGGCCGCAACTGGCGCGCCAACCCGCAGGCCGGCATCACGGTGGTGGATCGCACGAAGCCGTTCCGCTACATCCAGGCCGCCGGGCACGTGACGGAGATCCGGCCGGACGAAGGCCTCGCGGTCATCGACCGCCTGTCGCGACGGTACCGCGGCGAGGACTACCCGATCCGGACGGGAGCGCGAGAGGTCTTCGTCATCACCCTCGACCGCGTGCGCGCCTCGCTCGGCTGAGGCGCCTTCGCGGTCAGACGGCGGGCTGCTCGCGGAGCAGCTCGGGGTGGAGGTCAGGGCGGACGCGGCGGACCCAGTCGCGGAGCGCCCAGGTCGAGGTCCGGAAGGCGATCTCCGGCCAGGGGATCGCCTCGGGGGCGAAGGTGCCGAACTCGAGCGCCTCGGGGTTCGCCCGCAGCGCCCCACCCACGATCCGCGCTTCGAAGGCAACGACCACCACGGCCGCCTGAGTGCGGGAATAGAGGCCCACGATCTCGCCGGGCTCGACGAGCAGCCCCGTCTCCTCCAGGGTTTCGCGAATGGCGCCCTCGCGCACGGTCTCGTCGATCTCCAGGAAGCCGCCCGGCTGCGCCCAGAAACCGTAGCCGGGCTCGATGCCGCGCCGCAGCAGGACCACCTCGCCGCCCTCGGTGATGGGCAGCGTCGTGACCACGAGGCGGGGGTTGACGTAGGCCACGAACCCGCAGGCGGAGCAGGCCAGGCGCTCGCGGTGGTCGCCATCGATCGACCCGAAGCGGAGCGCCGCGCCGCAGCGCGAGCAGTAGTTGAGCGCCGCCGCCAGCCACGAGGGGACGCCGCCCGAGACGTGCTCCTCTGGGCGGTGAGCGGCCTCGGTCAGATCCTCGTCCATCGCCTCAGGCTCCCACGACGAGCCAGATCGCCGTCACCTCGAGCACGACCCCGAGGCAGGCGACGGCGAACCAGGCGAACCGGACGAGCCCGCGACCACGATGCACCGCGAGCCAGGCGAAAGCCGAGCGCCAGATGCGCAGGGCGGCGTCGGCGGTGACGAGGACGAGCATCAGGCCGCCGAGGAGCACCGGGAAGCGCACGATCGGATCGTGGAGCTGGGCACCGAGGTTGAGCGCGGTGATGGCGATCGTGCCGCAGATGAGCCCCACCAGCGACAGGTGGATGAAGGCGCCCTGGAGCGGCGTCGGCTTCGTCTCGGGCACGCGACCGGGGGTCACGGCTCCGCCCGGCGCGTCGTGCCGAACCGGTACCCCCTGCCGGTCGAGGACGGGCATGTCGGGCGTCAAGCGCTCGTCTTGCATCACGTCCCGGATTCTACGCCCGGGTGGACCCGCCGGATCGGCGGCGACGAGGGGCTCGTGCCTGCCCGTCGTGGTGGCCGTCGTGGTGCCGGATCCTCAAACGAACGTCAGCGGAACGCAAGAAGCGGCGGGCGGCTCGAACAGCGCCGCCCAGTGCTCAAATGGCTCCGTGGGCGTGCGTATGAGCTCGATTCGTCCAGCCCGGGCTTCTAACGCTCCCCGGGCGCGCGTCTGAGGACGGGCAGGTCCGCGACCACATGGTAAGATGACCATGAATACTGGTCACTTGGAGAGGATGATGGAGCGGACGGTGATGGCGAGCACGTTCAAGGCCCGATGCCTGGCACTTCTCGACCAGGTGGCCGTCGATCACGTTCCCCTGGTCATCACCAAGCGTGGGCGACCGATCGCACGTGTCGTCCCCATGGATGAGGAGCCGACCGGTCGCTCCACGTACCGATCGGTGCATCTGGTGGCCGAGGAGGACGAAGCCTACTTCTCGACCGGGACGCCGTGGGAGACGGGGGGGTGACCCTCCTCGATACCCACGTCATCCTGTGGTGGCAGGCCGTCGACGACCGCCTCTCTGCTCGCGCCCGCCGGGAGATCGAGCGCGCCGAGAGGATCCTCATCAGCCCGGTCTCGCTGTGGGAGATCGTGCTGCTCGTCGACAAGGGGCGGGTTCGACTCGACCGTGACATCTTCGTCTGGACGCAGGACTTCCTGGCCGGCGAGCGGGTCGAGCTGGCCGAGCTGACACCGACCGCGGCGGTCGCCGCGGGGCTGCTGCCCGGGCTCGGCTTCGTCGGTGATCCGGCCGACGCGATGCTCTATGCGACGGCGAGGGAGCGGGGCGTCCCGTTGATCAGCAAGGACACGCGGATCCGGAGCTTCGCCGCGGCGCGCCGGGATCTGCGCGCGATCTGGTAGCGGTCAGGCGCCGGCGGCGCTTCGCCCGGCCCGGGCTTCCAACGCTCCCCGGGCGCGCGTCTGAAGCCTCGGCGACTGATCCTCAGACGCACGCCAGCGGAACGCAAGAAGCGGCGCGAGGCCCGAACAGCGCCCCCCGACGCTCATATGCTCTGCGGGTGTCCGTGTGAGCCCGATTCGCCTGTGCCGGGCTTCTAACGCTCCCGAGGCGTGCGTCTGAGAGGCGTGCGGCAACGGCCACGCAGCGAGAGCCACGGGGCGAGAGCCACGCGGCGAGATGATCAGACGCCGTCCGCGTTCGTCGGGTCGTCGGCGGCGGCCTGGGCCCCCCTGGAGCGGTGCTCGGCCACGCGGGCCCGCAGCTCGGGGTCGGCCTGGGCGAGGATCTGCGCCGCGAGGAGGGCGGCGTTGGTGGCGTTGCCCACCCCGACGGTGGCCACGGGCACGCCTTTCGGCATCTGAACGATGGAGAGGAGTGCGTCGAGACCGTCCGAGACGCCGCCCTTCAGGGGCACGCCGATGACCGGTCGGGTCGTCTTCGAGGCGATGACGCCGGGGAGGTGCGCGGCCAGTCCGGCCGCGGCGATGAAGACCGTGATGCCCCGCCCCTCGGCGTCGGCGATGTAGCGGTCCAGGAGGTCGGGCGCGCGGTGGGCGGAGATGACGCGCAACTCGTGGCCAATCCCCAGCTCGTCCAGCGTCTGCGTGGCGGCCTCCATGGTCGGGAGGTCTGAGCGGCTGCCGACGACGATGGCGACCCGCGGGCTGCCCGGCACCGTGGCCCCGGCGTCGGTCGCGGCGTTCACTCGCCGGCCGCCTTCGTGAAGCCGTCCTGGCCGTCGAACGCTTGCAGGCGCTCGACCTGCGTCCAGCGATGGCGCGCGCCGATGCGTCCGAGCAGGGCCAGGATCTCCCCTTCGCTCGGCTCCGCTCCGCCATCCGGCGCCACGAAGCGGCCCGTGTACCAGCGGACGCTGTCGCCCACGACCTCGCCGGGCCAGATCTTCGTGCCGCGGCTGGTCACCGTCTCGAGGCGCAGTGCCGGGCCGGCGGCGGCCTCCAGGTCGGCCGCGAGGACGGCCACCGACAGGTCGCTCTCGATCATCACGTCCACACCCACCAGCCGGCGGCTGATGCGCCCATAGGCATCGGCAGCGTAGGACCAGGCGGGCCGAGGAGTGGGCGACTGCGCCGGCCGGACGTGGCCCCGACCGCGCGGCGGGTTCGCCGGCCGCCTCCCGAGGTTGGCGATCACCGCGTCCGTGTAGCCGGTCGTCGAGGCGGCGTGCTCGATGTCGCCGCCGGTCTGCCGGGCCAGGTCCTGGGTCACCGCCGCGCCGGACTCGAGGGTGACGAAGACGGCGTTCTCGACCGTGTCGGCGGCCGCGTGCTCGCCCAGGTGGCGCAGCATCATCACCGCGCTGAGGATCAACGCCGTGGGGTTGATGACGTCCCTGCCGGCGTACTTCGGCGCCGAGCCGTGGACCGCCTCGAAGATGGCCACCTCCGCGCCGTAGTTGCCCGAAGCGGCGAACCCGAGTCCCCCCACGAGCCCGGAGGCGAGGTCGCTGATGATGTCGCCGTTGAGGTTCGTGGTGACGACGATGTCGAACTGGGCCGGCGCCTTGGCGAACTGGTGGGCCACGTTGTCGATGATGAGGTGCTCCGGCTCGATCTCGGGATACTCGGGCGCCATCTCCTCGAAGACTCGTTTGAAGAGGCCCTCGGTGAGCTTCATGATGTTGGCCTTCGTGGCACACGTGACCTTCGTGCGCCCCTCGCGCCGGGCCAGCTCGAAGGCGTAGCGGATCACCTTCTCCGAGCCTTTGCGGCTGATGATCTTCAGGCACTGGCCGACGTCCGGCGTCTGCATGTGCTCGATGCCCGCGTAGAGGTCCTCGACGTTCTCGCGCACGATGACCATGTCCACGCCCTCGCCGGCATAGCGCGTCGGCACGCCGGGCAGCTCGCGTGCGGGCCGCACGTTGGCGTACGTCTCGAAGAGCTTGCGCAAGGTGACGTTGGCGCTCTTCTCGCCGAAGCCGATCGGCGTTTCGAGCGGCCCCTTGAGCACGACCCGGGTGCGCTCGATCGAGTCGCGCGTCTCGCTCGGCACGCCGGAGCTGTCGCCGCGCCTGAAGACCTCCGCGCCGGCCTCGGCCTCCTCCCAGTCGACGGCCACGCCGGCCGCCTCGATGACGCGCACCGCCGAGCGCGTGACCTCCGGGCCCACGCCGTCGCCGGGGATGACGGTCACGCGATGGCGCTGGGCGGCGGTCATGCGCCAATCGTAGCCGGGGAGGCGATGGGTCGCCGGCGCAGGGAGCAAAGCACCCGGGGACGATGCCCGGCCCCGCGCCGGTCCCGGCAGGACTGAACGCCGGGTGAGCCAACGGGCGGACGACCCCTCGGAATGGGTCGCCGGGGGCCCTGGTGCCGGCCTTCCTCCGCCGATTCGCTCACGAGACAAGCGGAACGGTGAGCGATGAGCACGGTGGCGGCCTCCAGCACCCCGCTGTTCGTCCGTTTGAACACCACGTGCACAACGGATCCGGCTACCGGCGTAGAGGGTTGCTACAGTGCCGTCGTGCGCGATCGACGTGGTCCTCCTCGAGCCCCTCGCGTGACCGAGCGCCACCCCGTCATCCTCGACGTCGACACCGGCATCGACGATTCCCTGGCCCTCCTCTACGCGTGCGCCTCGCCGGAGGTGGAGCTCGTGGCCGCCACCTGCGTGGCGGGCAACGTCGACGCGCGGCAGGTGGCTGTGAACACGCGCGCGGTCCTGGAGCTGGCCGATCGCGCGGACGTCGAAGTGGCGCTGGGGCGCGAAACGCCGCTGGTGCGGCCCCTCACGACGACGCCGGAGACGCACGGGCCGCGGGGCATCGGCTATGCGGAGCTGCCGCCGCCGTCCCGGCCGCTATCTCGGCGGCACGCCGTTGACCTGCTCGTCGATGAGGCGCGCCGGCGCCCCGGGGAGCTGACGCTCGTCGCGCTGGGGCCGCTGACCAACGTCGCCCTCGCCGCGCTGCGCGAGCCGGAGCTGCCGGTCCTGCTGCGTCGCCTGGTGATCATGGGCGGCTCGTACCGCTCCCCGGGCAACACCGCGCCCACCACAGAGTGGAACATCAGCGTCGATCCCGACGCGGCGGCGGTCGTCTTCACCCACTTCGGGGCGCCCGAGGTCCAGGCGGCCCGGAAGTCCGCCGGGCTCGAGCCCCGACCCCTGGCGCTCGGGCTCGACGTCACCGAGAAGGCGAAGCTGACGCCCGAACATCTGACCGCCCTGGCCGCCCGCGCCGGCGACGACGCGCACGCGCCCCGCACGCCCATCGTCCGCTACCTCGCCGATGCGCTGCGCTTCTATATGGAGTTCCACAGCCGCTACGACGGCTTCTACGGCGCCTTCATCCACGATCCGCTGGCGTTGGCCGCGGCCCTCGACCCGAGCCTGGTCCGCGCCGAGGCGCTGGCGGTGGACGTGGAGCTGGGCGGCATCCTCACCACCGGCGAGACGGTCACCGACTGGCGCCGCACCTGGGGCAAGCCGCCCAACCTCGACATCGCCGTGGAGGCGGACGCCGAGGCGTTCCTGGCGCGCTTCGTCGAGCGTGTGGGCGACCTCGCCGCGCGGCTGGCGTGGGCGCGCACCCTGTAGCGACGGAACCACGGAACGTGGCACCCTAGTCTGGTGGTAGCGAGCGGCAACGGCTGCACGGAACGGAGGAGAGGGCATGCTTAGCTTCGACTGGCTGCACATGTGCGCGACCGGGGAGGCGACGCCCTGCGTCTCGGTCGACCAGCTGGCCTGGATCGCGATCGGCATCGTCTTCCTCGTCGCCGCACTCCTCCTCGCCCGACGCGCGCGGGATTTCAGCACCGCCACCCTCTCGCTCATGCCGGCCGCCATCGCCATCAACATCGCCGCCGGCTCGCTCATGTACGCCGTTCGGCTGCCCCTCTACCTCGATTCCGTGGGCACGGTCCTGGTGGGCGTGCTGGCCGGGCCGTGGGCCGGCGCGATGACCGGGATCCTGGCCAACTTCATCTGGTCCTTCCTGCCCATCCCGGGCGGCGCCGGCCCGGTCAGTGCCGCCTTCGCCCCGGTGGCCGGCGTCATCGGCCTGATGGCCGGGCTGTGGGCACGCTCCGGCATCCTGCGCCTCCGCGCCCACGACGACCGCACGACGCGCAACGTGGCCTTCGCCACCTTCGCCTGGGGCTGGCTGGTCGTGGGCGGCCTGCTGCGGCTGCTCTTCGCCCCGAACGGGTACTTCTCCATCGTCGACGGCAGCGACCCGAAGCTCCTCGGGGGCGCGAACCTCACCGGTCTCGCCCTGGCCGACCCAGGCGGGCTCTACCTCACCTGGGCCATCGGGGCGGTGATCGGCGCGGCGCTCGGCTACGTCATCTACCGCCGGCGGCTGGTCAGCCTGCTGCCAGTCTGGTTCGCCGGGGGGGTCACCGGCGTCGTGGCAGCCGCGATGTCGGCGCCGATCGCGGCGTACGTGTACGGCGGCGTGACCGGGGGTGGGACGGACGCGCTCGTGGCGCTCTTCCGCTCGGCCGGCCTGAGCATCTTCCAGGCCTCCTTCGCCCAGGGGCTGACGAGCGACCCGCTCGACAAGACGATCAGCTACACGGTCGTCTTCATCATCCTCGCCGCCCTGCCGCTGACGGTGAAGACGCTCTTCCCGCGGGGAGACCGGGTCGTCCCGCCGACCACATGAGCCGGCGCTGATGGAGGCCGCCACGGGCTACTTCCGCCCGGGCTCCAGCTGGCTCCATCGGCGCCATCCCACGACGAAGCTGCTGGCGCTGGTCTGCCTCCTCGTCGCGACGTTCGTGCTGCCGCCGCTCGGGTCGGTCGTCCTCGTCATCGCGGTCGTGGCCGGCGCGGCGAGCGCGGGCCTGCTCGTGCCGCTGCTGCGCGCGAGCCGTGTCGGTCTCGTCCTCCTGGCTTCGATCCTCGTCGTCAACGGCTTCTTCTACCCCGGTGCCCGCGACATCCTCTTCGGGCTGGGTCCCGTCGCGCTGACCCGGGAAGGTCTCGAGGCAGGTCTGACGTTCGCGGTGCGCATCCTCGTCGCACTCGAGGCGTCGCTCCTCTTCCTCTTCACCACCCTCGCCGACGACCTCCTCGAGGCGCTCGTGGGGCGCGGCGTGAACCCCCGGCTGGCCTACGTCGTGCTCGCGGCGATGCAGCTCGTGCCACGGCTCCAGAGCCGGGCGGTGGCGATCCTCGAGGCACAGCAGGCGCGCGGGCTCGAGGTGGGCGGGTCGCTCCGACGGCGGTTCGGGACCCTCGTGCCGCTGATCGGGCCGCTCGTCCTGGGCACGCTCATCGACGTTCGCGAGCGGACCTTCGCGCTGGAGGCGCGGGGCTTCGGCAGCGGGTTGCCTCGAACGGCATATCGGATCGTGGCCGATCCGGCGGGGGATCGACTCCTGCGCTGGCTCCTCGTGGCCACCATGGCAGTCCTGCTCGTGTACGGCCTCGCACGCGCCGCCGGGGCCGCGTGATGGCCGGGCTCGAGCTGCGGGGCCTGGCGGTCCGCTACCTCATCCGGCAGCGTCGGGCCCTTGACGGGATCGACCTCGCAGTCGCCCCGGGCGAGACCGTCGGCGTCACGGGCCGCAACGGCGCCGGCAAGTCGACGCTGGCCCTGGCGTCCGCGGGCTTCATCCCGCGTGTCGTTCGTGCCGAGGTCTCCGGCGAGGTCGTCGTCGACGGGCAGCGGACCGCCGACGCGACGCTGGCCGACCTCGTGCGGCGCGTGGGCATCGTCTTCTCCACGCCGGCCAACCAGCTCTCGGCGGCGCGGCTCACCGTGCGCGAGGAGCTGGCCTTCGGTCTCGAGAACCTCGGCGTGCCTCGCGCGGAGATCGACGCGCGCATCGGGCGGGCCCTGGCCGAGCTTGGCATCGCAGATCTGGCCGAACGCCTGCCGACGGCGCTCTCCGGCGGGGAGCAGCAGCGCGTGGCCATCGCCAGCGTGCTCGTCATGGGCGCCGGGATCCTCGTCCTCGACGAGCCGACCGCGCAGCTCGATCCGGCCGGCACGGACGCGGTCGCGGCGCTCCTCGCCGATCGCGCCCGGGCCGGGACCGCGGTGCTCGCCACCGAGCACAAGCCCTCGATCCTGGGCCAGGCGTCACGCTGTCTCCTCCTCACCGAAGGCGCCGCGGCCGTCCTGGATCGCCCGGGCGTCGTGCTCGGATCGGCGACGGCTTCCACCCTCGGCGGGGAGGGACCGGCGCTGGTGCGGGTCGCCGAGGCGCTGGGGCTCGATCCAGGCCTGGGCTTCGATCCCGCCACCCTGGCGGACGAGATCCGCGGAGGAAGGCCCGCTGCGGGGGCAGCCGTGCCAGCCCCATCTTCGGCCACGGCGACGCCCTGGGCGGGGGTGCGGGGCGTCCGGCCCGTCGCCCTGCGCATCGAGGGCCTCGTCCACCGCTACGGGGACCTGACGGCGCTGCGTGGCATCGACCTCGAGTTCGCGCCCGGTGGATCGGTGGCCATCGTGGGCCAGAACGGCTCGGGCAAGACGACGCTCGCCAAGCACCTCGTGGGGCTGCTGCGCCCCGCCGAGGGACGCGTGCTCGTCGATGGCGAGGACATCGCGAGCCGATCGATCGCCTCACTGGCCCGTCTCGTCGGCTTCGTCTTCCAGAACCCCGACGACCAGCTCTTCGGCCGCAGCGTGGCGCGTGAGGTGGCCTTCGGGCCGGCCAACCTGGGGGTGGCCGGGGCGGACCGCACGCGGCTCGTGGACCAGGCGCTGGCGGCGCTGGGACTCGGCGCGGAGGCGGCCACGAACCCCTACGACCTCGACCTGGCGGCTCGCAAGCTGGTGGCCCTCGCCAGCGTCTGCGCCATGGACCCCGCAGTGCTCGTCCTCGACGAGCCGACCACGGGCCAGGATCGACCCGGCGTGGCGCGCGTCGGGGGCGTGGTGGACGCCTTCACCGCCGCGGGGCGGACCGTCATCGCCATCAGCCACGACATGGAGTTCGCCGCGCGGCACTTTCGGCGGGTCGTGGTCATGCGCGGCGGCGAGGTCGTCGCCGACGGGACGCCACGCGAGGTGTTCGCGGCCGGGAACGCGGCGCTCCTTGCCTCGACCGGGCTGCGGTCACCGCCCACCGCGGAGCTGGCCGCGCGGCTGGGCCTGGACGCGACTCCGCTGACCGTCGAGGAGCTACTTGCCGCGCTGCGCTGAGGCTCGACGAGCGCGCTGGTAAGGTGCATCTCGATGGCCACGTCGCTCAAGGGCGCCGCGACTGCGACGATCGCCCTCAAGGAGGGACCCTACGTCGCCGTCTCGGCCGAGGATGGCTCGATGACGCCGCCCGACGCCGGATTCGGGCTGTACGTCCACGACGTCCGGTTCCTGTCCGCCTTCGAGGTCCGGGTCGCGGGCGTCGCCCCGCTGCTCCTCTCGGCGAGCGACCGTGAGACCTACGTGGCCACGATGCAGCTCGTCAACCCGCCGCTGCGGCTCCCCGACGGGCGGACCGTGGCCCAGCAGGCGCTCTCGATCCGGCGCGCTCGCTTCATCGACGGCGGCCTGCGTGAGCGTATCGGCCTCCTGAACTCCGGCCCCGCCACGGTGCCCCTCGAGCTGTCGATCGAGCTCGACGCGGACTTCGGCGACATGTTCGCCGTGCGCGGGTACCGGCCCTCGCCACCCGCCGCGGTGACCGTCGAGCGGGTGGCCGGCGGCCTCCTGCTCTCCGCCACCGGAGCGGACGGGGTGCTGCGCCAGACGCGGGTGACGACCGACCCGGCACCTGACGCCGTGACCGACCGAACGCTCCGCTTCGGGGCGAAGCTGGCGCCCCAGGAGCGCTTCGTCATCGAGGTGACGGTGGTGCCGACCGAGGACGGGCATCGCCCGGAACCCGGCAGCGAGCGGCCCTTCGATGCGGCGATCGAGCTGCTCCGGGACCGCTACGCCGCTTTCCTCGCCGCGGGCACACGCATCGAGACGGGCGACGGCCGGCTCGACGACCTCCTGCGCCGCAGCGCCCTCGACCTGCGGGCCCTGGTGGACCACACCCCGAGTGGACCGATGCTCACCGCGGGCATCCCCTGGTACGCGGTCCCGTTCGGTCGGGACGCGCTGATCACGGGGCTCGAGACGCTCGACTTCCAGCCCGAGCTGGCGCTCGGCGCCCTCCGCTTCCTCGCCGCCCACCAGGGACAGCGGGTCGACCCGTTCACCGAGGAGGAGCCGGGCCGCATCTTCCACGAGCTGCGGCGGGGTGAGTTGGCGCGCATGGGGGCGGTTCCCCATCGGCCGTACTTCGGCACGGTGGATGCGACGCCGCTCTTCGTCCGCCTCTTCGTCGAGACCGTGCGCTGGCTGGGCGATCGGAGGATCTACGACGAGCTGCTGCCCCACGCCCTCGCCGCACTCGAGTGGTGCGACACCCACGGCGACCCGGATGGCGATGGCTTCGTCGAGCACTCCAGCCTGCCCGGAAGCCCCCTGCGCAACAAGGGCTGGAAGGACTCGGCCACCTCGCTGTGCTACCGCGACGGGTCGCCCGTGGAGCTGCCGGCGGCGCTGGTCGAGGTCCAGGCCTACGTCTACGCGGCCAAGGACGGCCTGGCCCAGCTCTCGGCCGAGCTGGGCGACGGGGCGCTCGCCGAGCGCCTGGCTGCCGAGGCGGCGGCGCTGCGCGAGCGGTTCGAGGCGGCCTTCTGGCTGCCCGCCGAGCGCTGCTACGCGCAGGCGCTCGACGCGGGCAAGCGGCCGGTGGACGCGGTGACGAGCAACGCAGGGCACTGCCTGTGGGCCGGGATCGCGGCGCCGGAGCACGCGACGCTCCTCGTCGAGCGCCTGCTCGAGCCCGACATGTTCACCGGTTGGGGCATCCGCACGCTGTCGTCCAGCTACCCCACGTACAGCCCCATGAGCTACCACAACGGCTCGGTGTGGCCCCACGACAACGCCCTGATCGCGGCCGGGATGGCCGCCTACGGCCATCGCGAGGCAGCTGCCCGGGTGATCACCGCGGTCCTCGAGGCGGCCGGGCACTTCGCCGACCATCGGCTGCCGGAGCTGTTCTGCGGCTTCGCCAGGGACCATCGGTACGCGTCGCGACCGGCGGAGTACCTCGTCTCCTGCTCACCCCAGGCCTGGTCGGCCGGCGCGCCCTTCCTCCTGCTCCAGACCGCCCTCGGCCTGCGACCGGCGGAGTTCGGGCAGCCACCGGTGATCGATCCGGTCCTGCCCGAGGGGATCGATCGTCTCGCCTTCCGCGGCCTCCTCGCCGCGGGCCGGCGCCGCACGTTCGCGGCCCGCCGCACGGCACGCGGCGTCCGCGTCACGGGCGACCTCTCCGTACGCCGGCTAGGGCCGGCGGGGCAGGCCTGATGAGGGGGCGTCCGTCCGTCCTGTTCGTCCACTACACGTTCCCGGGCGTCGTGGGCGGCGTCGAGACGGTCGTCGCGCACCACGCCGCCGGCCTGCGTGACCAGGCGAACGTGCGGCTGCTGGCGGGTCGCGGACGAACCGGCGTGACCGGCGTCGAGCGGATCCGGATCCCCCTCGTCGACTCGCTCCACCCGGCGGTCGTGCGCGTCTCGCGCGAGCTGGCGCGGGGACGGGTCACGCCGGCATTCGCCGAGCTGCGCGAGGACCTGGCCGCCGCGCTGCTGCCGCACCTCCGGGGCGCCGACCGCGTCGTCCTCCACAACGTCGCCACGATGGGGCTGAACCTGCCCCTCGTGGCCGCCCTGCACGAGGTGGCGCCGGGGCTGCCGCCCGGTCGCCTCATCGTCTGGATCCACGACCTCGCGGCGGCCGACGCGCGTCATGCGGCCCTGCTCCATCCCGGTGAGCCGTGGGCACTCCTCTCGCGCCCGCTGCCGGGTGCCCGTTACGTCGCGGTCTCGGTGGACCGACAGGAGCAGGCGGCCCGGCTCCTGGGCATCGCGCCGGACTCGATCCGCGTGGTCCCCAACGGCGTGGATCTCGGCGGGATGCTGCGCCTCTCCCGCCGCGGTCGAGCCCTCGTCGAGCGCCTCGGTCTCGCCGCCGCCGACCCGCTGCTGCTCCTGCCCGCCCGGCTCGTCCGCCGCAAGCGGATCGAGCTGGCCATCGTCGCGGCCGGCTCGCTGCGGCGCCGGGGGCGCCGCGCACGTCTAATCGTCACCGGCGGACCGGATCCCCACGACCCGGACGCGAGCTTGTACCTGGCCGAGCTGCGGGCGCTGGTGGCCGAGGCCGGTGACCATGACGTGCTGCTCTTCGACGTCATCGGGCGGAGCGCCGACGACAGCTTTGTTGCGGATCTCTACGCGCTGTCCGACGCGCTCGTCTTCCCCTCGGCGACCGAGGGCTTCGGGCTGCCCGTCATCGAGGCCGCGGTGAACCGCCTGCCGATGGTCTGCACGGACCTGGCCGTCTTCCGATCGCTGGCCGGCCCCGCGGCGACGTACGTGCCCGTCGGGGCGGACGGCGAGGCCTATGCCGACGCCATCGAGCGGGCGCTGGCCACCTCACTCGCAGCCGGTCTGGCCGGCCGGGTGCGCCGGGAGCTCGACTGGCGGCGGGTGGTGACCGAGCAGGTCGTGCCGGCCATCCTCGGCTGATCCCTCGCGCGCGGCGTCCGCCGCCGCCCGCGCCCCCGCGCCGTGTAGCATCCACCGCGTGGAGCCGAGCACGTCCCTGCCGGCGCGGCCGCCGTTCGCCATCCGCGCGCGGATCCTGACGCCATTGTCCGCGGGCGGGACGCGCTTCGAGCGTGACGGGCTGCTGGAGGTCGACGCTGCGGGGCACATCGCCCATGCGGGTCCCTGGCCTGGGGCGGACCGGGCGTCGGAGCTCGGTGCCCCCGTGGTCGACCTCCGGCCGTGGCTCCTGCTGCCCGGCATGGTGGACCTCCACGCCCACCTGCCGCAGCTGCCGAATGCTGGGCTGGGCGCCGGCCTCGACCTGCTGACCTGGCTCGGGCGCTACATCTTCCCGCTCGAGCGCGAGTTCGACGAGGCCGCCGCCGAGGCGCTCGCCCCGCAGGTCTTCCGGGCCTTCGCCGCCGCCGGCACGACCACGGCCGTCGTCTACGGCGCCGTCTACGAGCCGTCGCTGGATGTCACCTTCCGCGCCGCGGAGGTGCACGGCATCCGAGCTGTCATCGGCAAGGTGATGATGGACCGTCTCAGCTACGACGAGACGCTGGCACCCGCCGACGTCCTCGAGACGAGCCTGCGCCAGTCGGCCGACCTCTGCGCGCGCTGGCACGGCCGCGACGGGGGCCGGCTGCGCTACGCCTTCACGCCGCGTTTCGCGGTCAGTTGCTCGGCGGAGATGCTGCGCGAGTCGGCGCGCCTGGCCGAGGGGACCGGCGCCTACTGGCAGACCCACCTCTCGGAGGACTGGGGCGAGCTGGCCGAGGTGGCGCGGCTCTTCCCCGAGGCGCGGGACTACCTCGACGTCTACGACCGCGCCGGTGCGCTCGGGCCGCGGGCCATCCTGGCCCACGCCATCCACCTCTCCGACCGCGAGGTGGCGCGGCTGGCCGAGTCGGGCGCGCGAGTGGCGCACTGCCCGGCCTCCAACCTGTTCCTCGCCTCGGGCACGATGCCCCTTGCTCGCTATCGCGCGGCCGGCATCCCGGTGGGCCTGGGCTCCGACGTCGCGGGCGGCCCGGAGCTGTCGATCTTCGCCAACATGCGCGCCGGCGCCTACGTGCAGAGCGGGCTGCGGGTGCTCGAGGGCTCCGGGGCCCCGGCACCGCTGGGCCCGCTCGACTGGCTGCGCCTGGGCACCCTGGAGGGCGCGCGGGCCCTGGGGCTGGGGGCGGTGACCGGCTCGCTGGAGGCCGGCAAGGAGGCCGACCTGATCGCCGTCGACGCCTCCTTCACCGACCCCCTGCCCGGCGCCGAGGTGGACGAGCCCGAGGAGCTGATGAGCCGCCTCGTCTTCCGGCCGCACCCGTCGATGGTGCGTGGCGCCTGGGTGCGCGGCAGACGGCTCGAGGGGCCGGGCGGCGTAGGAGGTCGAGCTAGCGTGTCGCCCTCGACTGCTCGCTGAGCCCCCGTCATCCGGGGAGGCGCGAGCCGAACATCCGACGTGGCTCGATGCGAAAGTACGTTGCCGACGCCGCAGCCCGATCGATCCAACCCGGGCCGAACCGCGGTTCGTACACTTCCACGAGACAATCACGGAAGCCCCGATGCATGGGATCCGCCAAGCCAACTCGAACGGCCCGCCCATGGACCACGATGGCGAACTGCTCCCCCTCGACATAGGCTGCGCTGACGGATGGACGAGCCGAGAGGTGGCGGAGGCGGACCGAGTCGGGCGACGAACCGAAGTGGACGTGCCCCCTGTAGAAGATGCCATCGACGGGGGCGACGAGAGGTTCGCCTGCGGCGGTGACCGTCGCGACCGCAAGGACACGCACCCCCGTCAATCGATCCGCGATCTCCTTCGCGGTCAAGGCCAGCTCGTCCGAGAAGACCTCGCGAAGGTGGGTCCCGGCCTTCGACCGACTCGCATCGAGAAGCTTCTGCAGGGCGCTGAAATCCTGGCGTGTCTCGTGCATCCGGACTCCTCGGGAGATCGTCGGCGTGATCGTGACGACCGTGCGTGACGAGCCTACACACCTTCGGCATACGGCTCCCGAGTACTTGACAGACGTACGTTTCAGCGTACACTTCAGCGTATGAAGACCATCGGCGTCACCGAGCTTCGCCAGCGCACGGCGGAGATCCTGCGCGAGGTCCACGAGAGCGAGGAGCCGATCGCGATCATCCAGCGCTCGGAGAAGGCGGCCTACCTCGTGGATGCGACGCGGTACGACGCGGAGCGAGACGAGCTGCGAACCGCCCGCCGGGCGTTGTTCCTGCGGGAGGTACGCGAGGCGGAAGCCGAGTACGGAGCGGGTGAGGCGACGACCTACGAGGACGTCGAGGCGCTCCTGGACGACCTGCGAGCTTGAGGGCCCGCGCCCGACCGTGCGCTTCGTCGTCTCCAGCCGCTTCCGTCGACGCGCTGGCAAGCTCGACGAGCGACGTGGGCTGCTGCTCAGAGCCGCGCTGCGGAGGTTCGCCGCGGACCCGCGCGACGCCCTGCTGCGCACCCACAAGCTGAGGGGCGACTTGGCCGGCTACTGGGCCTTCAGCGTCGACGACGACCTGCGGGTCCTCTTCCGCTGGGACAGTGACGTGGCGTTCCTGGTGAACCTCGGTTCACACGACGAGGTCTACTGATCCAATGACCGACGCATTCGACCTGCTCCACTGGCGTCGTCTGATCACCCGGCGTTCAAACCAGCGAAGGGCACCTCGTCGAGGCCTCGAGGACCCTGGTTCCAGACGTTTCCTTCGCCGCTCGGTCCCCCAGGCGTTCCATCGAGCGAAGGAAGCCTCATCTCGGTCTGACCCGCCCGGCTCGTTCGTCCCTTTGAACGCGGGGTGAGCAGCCGAACATCGTGGAGCCAGCGCATCGCCGCTCTCAGAGGATGATGATCCCGCTGGCTCCGGGATCCCTCCCAGCCGCCAGAGCGGCGAGCATCGCGCGCGAATCGCGCGGGAACGCTCCGCGAAGCGCCTCCCGGGCAACTGCCAGGGCCTCGCGGTTGCGCCTCGTGTCGGCGAGGAGCAGCACGACGTGATCCACGTCACCGTCGCGCGCCTTGAGGCCGATCCGTCGTGCCGTTGCTTGAGCGTCCCGAAGCCGCGTCTCGGCCTCGACCCCCGCACACCATCCACGGCCTCGGACCACCGCGTCCCAGGCGCGCCGGTCCCCGGGGATCGGCATCGGGACCTCGGTGCGCCAACCCAGTGAGGGGTTGAGACGCCGACGCAGCCGCTCGAGGAGAGCGAGCTGGGCGGCGTCGCGCAGCGGGTCTCCGGCCGGGAAGACCCGCACGGACAGGTCCATCCCCAGGACGGCTGACAGCTGGGCCAGGTCCATGAGCGACACGGCCTCGTGCTCGGCGCGCTCGATCCGTCCGACCTTCGAATGCGACATCCCCAGTGCGTCGCCCACGTCGTCCTGGCTGAGCCCCGTCCCGATCCGTACCTCACGCACCTCTCCGCCTACCTCGCGCAACAACCGGCGCCCGATGCGGGTGCCGCGGTCGATGGGTCGCTCTCTCGTCGCCATGCGCGGATCCTGGTGGCCGTGGCTTCGCCGGGGCTTAACGCCCGGTTGTGCATACCGCGTTCAAACGCGCGAACGGCGGGTCGGCACGGGGCCCGATCTCGAGGTACCTCCGTCAGGCTGAACACCCCGCGTGCCGGACGGCGGAGGAACCCCTCGGTGGTGCGGTCGAGCCGCGGATCGCGGCGCCTCGTTCGTCCGGTTGAGCGCCGGGTGAGCAGCGGACCCCTCTGCTAACGTCCGCGCGTGACCGACGCGTTCGACCTGCTCATCGAAGGCGGCACGGTCGTCGACGGCGGCGGCGGGCCGGGGTTCGCGGCCGCGGTGGGGGTGATCGGCGACCGGCTGCGCATCATCAGCGGCGAGACGGCGCACCTTCGCGCCGCCCGCCGCATCGACGCCACCGGCCACGTCGTCGCTCCCGGCTTCATCGACCTGCACAGCCACGGCGGGCTGATGATGCTGGCCGAGCCGCGCCACGAGCCGAAGGTGCGCCAGGGCGTGACCACCGAGGTCATCGGCGTGGACGGCAACTCGTACGCGCCGTTCCTCCGGCAGCAGGACCTCGACGACTTCCTCACCCTCAACGCCGGCCTCGACGGGCGCCCGGACATCGCCTGTGACTGGGGCTCGGTGGCCGGCTACCTCGAGCGCTTCGATCGCAGGGTCGCTGTCAACGTGGCCTACTTCATCGGCAACTCGGCGCTGCGCATATCAGCGTGCGGCTGGGACGAGGTACCGGCCGATGCCCGGGCCATGGACCGCCAGCGCGGCCTCCTGCGCGAGGGCATGGAGGAGGGGGCCTTCGGGCTGTCCTCCGGGCTCGATTACCCGCCGGGCGCCTACGCCACGACGGAGGAGCTTGGCGCGCTCCTGGCGGAGGCGGCGAAGCTCGGCGGCTTCTACCACACGCACGTCCGCTACACGCTCGGCGACGGCTTCCTCGATCCCTTCCGCGAGGCGATCGAGATCGGGCGCCAGGGCGACGGCCCCGTGCACCTGACCCACTTCTACCACCGCGCCACCTACCCCGGTCCGCCGGAGCGGATGCTCAAGCTGGTGGACGACGCGCGCGCGGAAGGCCTGGACGTCACGTTCGACCTCTATCCGTCCGAGTGGGCCAGCACGCGTCTTCTGATCATGCTGCCGCCATGGATCCAGGCCGGAGGCGTGGCGAAGACCAGGGAGCGCCTGGCCGACCGCGCCATCCGGGCCCGCATCCGCGACGAGCTCGCCGCCCGCGGCCGCAGCTACGCAGGCGCCGCGCCCTGGGCCGACCTGCGCCTGGGCTACTTCGCCCGGCCCGAGCACGCCCGCTGGGAGGGCCGCACCCTGGCCGAGTACATGGTCGAGACCGGGCTCGACCCCACCGACGCCATCTGCGACCTGCTCCTGGCCGAGGACCTGCGCGTCAACCAGGTCACGCCCGGGCCGCACACGGCGGGCCTGGCGCCGTTCTTCCGGCACCCGGTCTCGATGATCGGGTCCGACGGCGTGCTCATCGGGGCGAAGCCCGCGCCGCGCACCTACGGCTCCTTCCCCCGCGTGCTGGGCGAGTTCGTGCGCGAGCAGCGCCTGACGAGCCTCGAGGAGGCCGTGCGCAAGATGACCGCGGCGCCGGCGGCACGCCTGGGGCTGGCGGATCGGGGCCTCCTGCGCGACGGCCTGAAGGCCGACATCGTGGTCTTCGACCCGGCGGCGGTGCGCGACCTGGCCACGTACGAGGAGCCGCGCCGCTTCCCGGCCGGCATCCCGCACGTCGTCGTGAACGGCACGCTCGTCGTGGATGGCGGCGAGCACACGGGGGCGCTCCCCGGCCGTGCGCTGCGCCGGAGCTCCACGGCATGAGCCGCGGGCATACTGGCGCCATGAGCGACGCGCCTCGCACCCTGGCCCTGGAGCACCTGCGTGCCGCGCCGGGTGAGCGCGCCACGGGGATGGTGCCGGTGAACCTGGGGAGCGCGACGGTCCAGATCCCGGTGGTGATCATCAACGGCGCCCGACCCGGGCCTCGGGTGGGCGCGACCGCCGGCATCCACGGCGCCGAATACGTCTCGATCGCGGCGCTCCGGCGCGTGGCCATGAGCCTCGACCCGGCCGAGATGACCGGCTCGCTCGTCGCCTCGCTGGTCTCCAACCCGGCCGCCTTCGCCGCCCGCAGCATCTACGTCGACCCGCTCGACGGCCGCAACCTCAACCGCACCTTCCCCGGCGACCCGGCCGGCGGCCCCACCGAGCGGCTGGCCGCGTGGCTCTACGCGAACATCATCGTGCCGTCGAACCGCTTCATCGACTGCCACTGCGGCGACATGAACGAGGCGCTCGTCTCGTTCAACGGCATCGAGGAGACCGGCGACCCTGACGTCGACCGCGTCACGCTGGCCATGGCGCAGGCCTACGGGCTCGACTACCTCGTCTACGGGCCGACCCCCGGCTCCACGACGACGGCGGCCGCGGCGGCCGGCATCCCGGCCGTCCTCGGCGAGGTGGGCGGCCAGGGCCTCTGGCCGGAGCAGGACGTGGCGCTCCACGCCGCCGGCCTTCGTCGCGCCCTTCACGCGGCAGGGCTGATCCCCGACCCCGGCGACGGCCCGCGGCGCACGACGCGCGTCCTGCACGCCGAGGCCTGGCTGCGCTCCGACGCCACTGGCTTCTGGCACCCGACGGTGGGCGTTGGCGAGCGCGTCGAAGAGGGCCAGGTCGTGGGCGAGGTCCAGAACGCGTTCGGAGCCACCATCCGGCTGGTCCACGCGCCGATGCCGGGCGTCGTGCTCTTCATCGTCAGCTCGCTGGCCATGAACACCGGCGATCCGCTCCTCGCCATCGCCGACTAGGGGACCCATGTCGGACCACCGATCCGATCACGAGCCGCATGAGCACGGCCCCGAGCACCATCATCCGCACGCGCAGCACGATCACGGGCCGGGCCTCCTCGTGGCGCTCCGGGACCTCGTGCGTCCGCACTCACATGACTCGGCGGCAAAGATCGACTCGGCGCTCGAGTCCGACTCCCGTGGCGTCCGGGCCCTCAAGATCTCGCTCGTCGCGCTCCTGCTGACCAGCGGCCTTCAGCTCGCCGTCGTCCTCGTCAGCGGCTCGGTCGCCCTTCTCTCCGACACGCTCCACAACTTCGCGGACGCCATCACGGCGGTGCCGATCTGGCTGGCCTTCATCGTCGGCCGGCGCGTCGCGTCGCGGCGGTTCTCGTATGGCTACGGTCGAGCCGAGGATCTCGCGGGACTCGTCGTTCTCGTGTTCATCGCGGGCTCCTCGCTCCTCGCTGCCTACGGGGCGATCGACCGGCTCCTGCACCCCGCCGAGGTCCATCTGCTGTGGGCCGTCGCGATCGCCGGCGTCGTCGGCTTCGTCGGCAACGAACTGGTGGCTCGCTACCGCATCACGATCGGGCGCGAGATCGGCTCCGCGGCCCTCGTGGCCGATGGGCTCCATGCGCGGGCTGACGGCTTCACGTCCCTCGCCGTCGTCGCGGGCGCCGCCGGGGTTGCGGCCGGCTATCCGGCCGCCGACCCGATCGCGGGACTCCTCATCGCGGTGATGATCCTGGTCGTTCTCAAGGACGCGTCGCGCGACGTGCTGATGCGCATGTTGGACGGGGTCGACCCGACCATCCTCGATGAGTCGGAGGCGGTGCTGCGCGAGGTGGCGGGGGTCGAGGACGTCGGCGCTGTGAGGATCCGCTGGATCGGCCACCGGCTTCACGCCGAGGCCGAGGTCATGGTCGACGAGCGCCGAACGGTCGTCGAAGCCCACGACATCGCCGAGCGGGCCCGCCATGCGCTCCTCCACGGGGTCCCGCACGTGGCGTCCGCGATCATCCACGCCGATCCCTGCGGGCACGCCGGCGGCGATCATCACGCAGATCTGTCGCACCACGATGCACGCGCCACGAAGGCCGCCACTCCTTCCTGACACGTTGTCGCCGCGTCCCACGACCGGGGAAGGTCCCTCGCGCGACGGCCCCAGATTCGTCCGAACTACGCAGGCTGACGGGGTACCGATACACCATCGGACAGGACTTTCGGACGAGGGCGCCCGGTGGCGACGGCCCACTAGATTCTCGTCGTGCGTCCTACCCTCTCCACCCACGACCGCGCCTCAGTGACCGGCGGACCCCCGGGCAGCCGTCTTCGCCGGGACGATGACGTCCCGGCCGATGGCGTTGACGGCGGTCAACGTCGGACACGAGCCCGGTCGCCGACGGCGCGGCCGGCCACCGAGCGGCACCCGATCCGCCAGCACGGCCTCGAGGAGGTCGGCCACCTGCTCGCCGCGGCGGGTCCGACCCCGGACGTCCTCGATGCGGTCATGGGTGTGCTGACCGAACAGTACGGCTACCGGCAGGTATCGCTCCATCTCCTCCATCCAGACGGGATGGCGCGGCTCGCGGCCCAGCGAGGCTACGCGGTGACCGTCGACTTCGACGGTACCCGGGGCGTGATCGGCCGCGTGATGCGGACGCACGAGCCCGCGTTCGTGCCCGACGTGCGGGTCGACCCGGACTACTCGACCGCCAACCCCGACGTCACCGGCGAGATCTGCGTCCCGCTCCTCGCCCACGGGGAGCTGCTGGGCATCCTCAACGTCGAGTCGACCGACGATCGGCCGCTCGACGAGAGCGACCGGGGCGTGGTGGCGACGGTCGGCGATCGCCTGGCCGCGGCGCTCGCACTCGCGCGCGAGCGAGCGCGACTGGCCGAGCGGGCCGCGATCTTCCAGCGCCTCGTCGAGTTCTCCGCGCGCATCAACGGCGTGCTCGACGAGACCGAGCTGTACCGGACGACGGTCGACGCCGTGGCCATGGTCGTGCCGGCAGAGCTGGTCGCGCTGACGGTCCTCGATCAAGCGTCGCGGAGATACGTCGTGCGCGGCGCGCGAGGCGCCGAGCGGGCGGTCGGCAAGGAGATCCGGCCGGGCGAGGGCATGGCCGGGCGTGCGATCAGCGAGCGGATCCTCGTCCGCGTCGACGACTTCGACCGGGGCGCCTTCCCGCCGGCCGTCCGCGACGATGCCGACGACGACCGATTCGTCACGGCCGTGGGCGTCCCGCTGGTGCGCGAGGGCGCCGCGATCGGCGCGCTCACCCTTGGTCGGGTGGAGGCCGGCCGGCCCTTCACGCCCCTCGAGCTCGAGGCGCTCGAGCTCCTGGCCAACCAGACGGCACTGGCGCTGGGCAACGCGCTGCTGCATGGCGAACTCGCCGAGCTTGCCATCCATGACGGGTTGACGGGCCTGCCCAACCGCGCGCTGTTCATGAGCCGCCTCGAGCACAGCCTGAAGCGAGCGAGGAGGGCGCGACGCGACCGCGTCACGGGGGTGCTCTTCCTCGACCTCGACGACTTCAAGCTGGTCAACGACGCGTTCGGGCACCCGTTCGGCGACGCCGTCCTGATCGCCGTGGCACGCCGCCTCGAGGCGGGACTGCGAGGTGGGGATACGCTGGCGCGCCGTGGCGGGGACGAGTTCACCATCCTCCTCGAGGGGCTCGCGACCGCTGCCGACGCCGAGACGGCGGCGCAGCGCGTGCTCGAGCTCCTGGCGTCTCCGCTCCAGCTGCCCGATCGGGAGGTCACCGTCTCGGCCAGCGTCGGCATCGCGACCGCCGAGCCGGATGAGGTGACCCCCGAGGTGCTCGTCGCCGATGCGGACATGGCGATGTACGCCGCGAAGGCCGCGGGTCACGGGCGATGCGAGTTCTTCGCCCAGGGGATGCGCGTCGAATCCCGCCGTCGACTCGAGCTGGGCGACGAGCTCCGTCGGGCCATCGACGAGCACCAGCTGCGCGTCCACTACCAGCCGATCTTCGATCTCGGGACGCTGCGCATGACGGGGGTCGAGGCTCTCGTGCGCTGGGAACGCCCGGGTCACGGGCTGGTGCTGCCAGGCGAGTTCATCCCGCTGGCCGAGGCGACCGGGCTGATCCACCGCCTGACCCGATTCGTGCTCGAAACATCCTGCCGGCAGGTCCGTGCCTGGCAGCGGCAGTCGCCGGCCGCGTCAGGCCTCGAGCTCAGCGTCAACGTCTCCGCCAAGGACTTCCAGCCCGGGCTGGGCGCCACGGTGCGAGGTGTCCTCGCGAGCAACGGCCTGGATCCGGCCTGCCTGAAGCTCGAGATCACCGAGTCCGCCAAGCTCGACGAAGCGGACCTCGAGGCGGTGTTCTCCGAGCTGCAGGGACTGGGCGTCAGGTTCCTCGTCGACGACTTCGGGACGGGGTACTCCTCACTGGGCCATTTCAAGCGCTTCGGCATCAGCGGCCTGAAACTGGACCGGTCCCTGATCCGAGACCTGGGACGCAGCGCCCAGGACGAGGCCATCGTCACGGCCGCGCTGGCCTTCGCCCGCGCGCTCGAGCTCAGCGTGACCGCCGAGGGGATCGAGGATCCCTACCAGCTGGGCTGGCTGCGGCAATCGGGCTGCGAGTTCGGCCAGGGCAATCACCTGGCCCGACCCCTGTCCGCAGAGGCGCTCGACGAGGACCTGCTGGCCATCGCCGACTGACTGCAGGGTCAGCTCTGCCGCGCTCGGCTGCGTTCGGCCGCCCTCATGCGAACGCCCCCGGAGCACAAGAAGCGCGTCCGGCCTCGATCATGCTCAGACGCACGCCAGCGGTGCATTAGAGCGTTCGCGGAGCGTTCCGGGCAGGTCCGCCGCTTCTAGCGTTCCGTGCCCGTGCGTATGAGAACCGCACCAGCCCCGACGCGGCTTGACATCGCGGCGCCCGACCGGCCACGCTTCGCGGCACGCCCAAGGAGCGCCTCCCCGGATGACGATCACCACCCGGCCCGGCCCGGCCACACCCGTCAGCCCCGCCGCTCCGAGCCCGGTCCGGCTGCCCCGGGCCGGTGAGCTCGCGCGCGGCCACGCCCGGGGCGCGCCTCTCCGCCGCGAGGGGCCGGCCAAGCTTACCGGGACCGCGCTCTACGCCGACGACCTCGTCTTCCCGGGCGCCTGGTACGGCGCCACACTGCGCTCGACGGAGCCACACGCCCGCCTGCTGGGCATCGAGCGCGACGCCGACTTCGACTGGTCGCGGGTCGTCGTCGTCACGGCCGAGGATATCCCCGGCGACAACGTCGTGAGCCTCATCATCGACGACCAGCCCATCCTCGTGCCGGTCGGCGGGGAGATCCGCCACCAGGCCGAGCCGGTAGCCCTGCTGGCCGCCGCCGACCGCGACACGCTGCGCGAGGCGAAGGCCCGCCTCCGCCTGCGCACGGAGCCGCTGGCCCCGGTCTTCGACCCGCTGGTCTCGAGCCAGGTCTTCGCCCACTTCGACATGGGCAAGGGCGACATCGCGGCCGGGTTCGCCGCGGCGGACCTCGTCGTCGAGGGCACCTACCGGGTCGGCCACACGGAGCAGCTCTACATCGAGAACCAGGCCATGATCGCCGTCCCCCGTGAGGACGGCGGCATGACCGTGACCGGCTCGCTCCAGTGCCCCTACTACGTGCACAAGGCATTGAAGCGAGCGCTGGCGCTCGACTCGGAGCGGGCCGTCGTCATCCAGGCCGAGACCGGCGGCGGCTTCGGGGGCAAGGAGGAGTACCCCTCGCTCCTCGCCGTGCACGCGGCGCTGCTGGCCCAGCGCATCGGGCGGCCGGTGCGCATGATCTACGGCCGTCACGAGGACATCGCGGCCACCACGAAACGGCACCCGGCGATCGTCACGCACCGCACGGGCGTTACCCGCGAGGGCCGGATCGTGGCCCAGGAGATCGACCTCGTCCTCGACGGCGGCGCCTACTGCACCCTCTCGCCGGTCGTCCTCTCGCGGGCGACCATCCACGCGGGCGGCCCCTACGACGTGGCCAACGTGCGCATCACCTCGCGCGCCGTGGCCACGAACACGCCGCCCAACGGCGCCTTCCGCGGCTTCGGTGCGCCCCAGGCGGAGTTCGCCGCCGAGATGCAGGTCAACCGCGTCGCCGAGGCGCTGGGCATCTCGCCGCTGGAGCTGCGTCGGCGCAATATCTACCGCGAGGGCGGCGTGACGCCCACGCAGCAGGTGCTGCGCGAGAGCGTGGCCGCCCAGGAGGTCCTCGAGCGAGCCGCCGAGGCAGCCGAGTTCGAGCGCATCCGCGAGCGCACGGCGCGCGAGCGGGCGGCGAGGACGGCGAGCGCCCGGACGGCTCGAGGGATCGGCCTGGCGCTGGGCTGGCACGGCGCCGGCTTCACCGGCTCGGGCGAGGAGAGGATGGGTTCGGTCGCCAGCGTCGAGCTGACTGCCGAGGGGGCCATCCGCATCCTGGCCGCCTCGACCGAGATGGGCCAGGGGACGAAGACGATCTTCCCGCAGCTCGTGGCCGACGAGCTGGGCGTGCCCTACGACGCGGTGGAGATCGCGCCCCAGGACACCTCGATCGTGCCGGACTCGGGGCCGACCGTCGCCTCGCGCACGGCGATGGTCGTGGGCGGGCTCATCATCAAGGCCGCGCGGCGGCTGCGCGCCCAGGTCGAAGAGCGCACCGGGCGCCCCTTCGCGGAGAGCTACCTTCACGACGCACAGACGTGGGGCGGCACCCGGGAGGATGAGCGCTTCGAGCCGTACCCGGGCGTCCACTTCGACGACGAGACGTACACCGGCGACGCCTACCCCGCCTTCGGCTGGGCCTGCGCGGTCGCCGAGGTGGAAGTGGACCTCGACACCGGCGAGGTGGCCGTGCGCTCGGTCGTCTCCGCCGACGATGTCGGCCGGGTCATCCACCCCGTCCTGGCCGAGGGGCAGGTGGAGGGCGGCACGCTCCAGGCGGTGGGCTACGCGACGATCGAGGAGATCAAGCTGCACGACGGCCGCTACCTCAACGACCGGCTCCAGACGTACCTCATCCCCACGGCCGTCGACGCGCCGCGCATCGATGCGATCCTCGTCGAGGCGCCCTTCAGCGGCGCCCCGCACGGCGCCAAGGGCGTGGGCGAGCTGCCCATGGACGTCGGCGCGCCGGCCGTCGTGGCCGCCATCCACGACGCGACCGGCGTCTGGATCCACGACCTGCCCGCCTCGCCGGAGCGGATCCTCGCCGCCCTCGACGGGCACGAGCCGCCCGGACCGCCGGGCATCAGCGCATGAGCTACGAGCTAAGGGTCAACGGCGTCGAGTTCGAGGTCGCCGCGCCCGGCATGCGGCGCCTCCTCGACGTGCTGCGCGAGGACCTCGGCCTGAGCGGCACGAAGGAGGGCTGTGGCGAGGGCGAATGCGGCGCCTGCACGGTGCTGCTCGACGGCGAGCCGGTGGTCAGCTGCCTCGTCCCCCTCTGCCAGGCGGACGGCCACGCGGTGCGCACGGTCGAGGGGCTGGCCACGGCCGGCCCGCAGGGCCCCGTCCTCTCCCCCCTCCAGGCGGCCTTCCTCGAGGCGGGCGGAGCGCAGTGCGGCATCTGCACGCCGGGCATGCTCATGTCCGCCGAGGCGTTCCTCGCCTCCGGCGCCGACCCGACCGAGGAGGCCATCCGCGAGGCGATCGCCGGCAACCTCTGCCGCTGCACGGGCTACACGAAGATCGTCGAGGCCATCGAGCTGGCCGCGTTGGGGCGCGGCGCCGACACCGCCCCGGGCGCCTGAGCGAGTCCCGAACGCGATGCCCGCCGAGCCGCCGGTCGCCTCGCCCACGAGCCTCGGGCAGGCGTACGCGCTGCTCGCGGCCGCGCCCCACCGACCGATCGCCGGCGGCACGGACGTGATGGTCCAGATCGCCGCTGAAACGACGCCGATCCCGGAGCGGATGCTGGACCTGTGGCGGCTCGACGAGCTGCGGGGCATCCGGGTCGAGGGCGATGCCCTCGTCCTCGGCGCGCTCACGACGTACACGGAGATCCGCCGCTCGCCGCTCTGCGTCGAGCACGCGCTGGCGCTCGTCGAGGCCGCCGCAACGATCGGCGCGGTGCAGATCCAGAACCGGGGCACGCTGGGGGGAAACATCGCGAACGCCTCGCCGGCGGGCGACACGCTGCCCGTGCTGCTGGCCATGGATGCCTCGATCGTCGCAGGCAGCCTGCGCGGCGAGCGGACCGTGGCTGCCGCCGACTTCTGGCCGGCCTACCGGCGCACGCCGCTGCGGCCCGACGAGCTGGTCCTGCGCGTCAGCCTGCCGCTCGTGGCCGGGCGCCGGGTCCGCTACCGCAAGGTCGGCACGCGGCGGGCGCAGGCCATCTCGAAAGTCGTCATGGCCCTGGCCTGGCGCGAGGACGGCGGCGTCTGGCGCCACGTGCGCCTCGCCCTCGGGTCCGTTGCGCCGACCCCGATCCGCGCCACCGAGACGGAGCGCGTCCTCGAGGGCGCCGCTCCCCGTGAGACCGTCGCCGACCACGCCGCGGCCGTCCTGCGCGGCGAGCTGCGGCCGATCGACGACGTGCGCTCCACCGCGGCCTACCGGAAGGCAGCTGCCGCGCGCGTCTTGCATCGCCTGCTGCGCGAGGAGGGTGGCTGGTGAGCGCGCTGCCCGATGGGGTCGAGGTCCTGGCCCCCGTCCCCTCCGAGCACGCCCACATCCTGTCGGCCGAGGCACTGGCCTTCGTGGCGCGGCTCCAGCGCACGTTCGCGACCCGCCGCGACGTCCTGCTGGCAAGGCGGGGCGAGCGGCAGCACGACCTGTCGGCCGGCGTCATGCCCGACTTCGTGCCCGACACGGCCGCCATCCGGGCGGCCGACTGGCGCGTCGCCGACGCCCCGCCCGATCTCGACGACCGGCGCGTGGAGATCACCGGGCCGGCCGAGCCGAAGATGATGATCAACGCGCTGAACTCGGGCGCCCGCGTCTTCATGGCGGACCTGGAGGACGCCCTGAGCCCCGGTTGGTCGAACGTGATCGCCGGCCACGCCGCCCTGTACGACGCGGTGCGCCGCCGGCTTGTGTTCACCGGCCCCGAAGGCAAGGCCTACCGGCTCAACGAGCGCACGGCGACGCTCGTCGTCCGGCCACGGGGCTGGCACCTCGTGGAGCGGCACGTGCTCGTGGACGGGGCGCCGGTGAGCGCGAGCCTCTTCGACTTCGGGCTCTTCCTCTTCCACGACGGCCGCGAGGTACTGGAGCGGGGTTCGGGGCCCTACCTGTACCTGCCCAAGCTCGAGGGCCGGCTGGAAGCCCGGCTGTGGAACGACGTCTTCTTCTTCGGCCAGCAGGCGCTGGGCATCCCGCGCGGCTCGATCCGGGCGACCGTGCTGATCGAGAACATCCTCGCCGCCTTCGAGATGGACGAGATCCTCTTCGAGCTGCGCGAGCACGCCGCCGGGCTCAACGCGGGCCGCTGGGACTACATCTTCAGCATCATCAAGAAGCTCGGCGAGCGGCCGGATTTCGTGCTGCCGGACCGCGCGCAGGTGACGATGGCCGTGCCGTTCATGCGTTCCTACACGCAGCTGCTCGTGCGCACCTGCCACCGGCGCGGCGCATACGCGATCGGCGGCATGTCCGCCTTCATCCCCAACCGCCGCGAACCGGAGGTGACGGCGAACGCCCTTGCGAAGGTGCACGAGGACAAGGAGCGTGAGGCGGGCGACGGGTTCGACGGGACGTGGGTCGCCCACCCCGACCTCGTGCCCGTGGCTGGCGAGGTCTTCGCCCGGGTCCTCGGGGAGCGGCACCACCAGAAGGAGCGGCTGCGGGAGGACGTGCTCGTCGGCGCGACGGACCTCCTCGACGTGCGCGTTCCCGGCGGGCGGGTGAGCGAGGCCGGCGTGCGCCAGAACGTCAACGTCGGGTTGCAGTACCTCGACGCGTGGCTCCAGGGCATCGGCGCCGCGGCGATCTTCAACCTCATGGAGGACGCCGCGACGGCCGAGATCAGCCGCTCCCAGCTCTGGCAGTGGCGCCGCCTCGGCGTGCGGCTCGACGACGGGCGGCCATTCACCGGTGAGCTGTACGGAGCCATCCGCGACGAGGAGCTGGCACGGCTCGGCGGGCGCGGGGCGGGGCGGCTGGGCGAGGCCGTGGATCTGCTGGACCGGCTCGTCCTCGGCGACGACTTCCCGGAGTTCCTGACCCTTCGGGCGTACGAGCTGCTCGGCTGACGACGGTAGCGCCATCAGAACTCGGAAGGAGAATGAGGATGGGAGACGGGGTCGCCAGCGGCCCGGGCGTGAGGGCTGCGGTCATGCGTGGCCCGGGACGCATCGGCGTGGAGCGCTTCCCGTATCCCGACGTGGAGCCCGGCGCCGTCCTGATCAAGATCGAGTACTCGGGCATCTGCGGCACCGACAAGCACACCTTTCGGGGCGAGACGAAGCAGTACGCCGGGACGCCGCACGAGATCGATATCGAATTCCCGCTCATCTGCGGCCACGAGAACGTGGGGGTCGTCGCGGAGACCGGCGGAGTCGTGCTCGACAGCGAGGGGGTCCCGCTCCAGCTGGGCGACAGGATCGTCCCCGCCGCGAACGTCGCGTGCGGCTCGTGCGTCTTTTGCCGGGGCGGTTTCCCCTACTACGCCTGCGAGCGTCTCGAGGACTATGGGAACAGCCTGAACGCCGCCCGCCCGCCTCACCTCTTCGGTGGCTGGGCCGAGTATCTGTATCTGCTTCCGGGGACACCGCTGTTCCGAGTGCCGGACGAGCTTCCGTCGGAGATCGCCGTCCTGACCGAGGAGATGTCGGTGACGCACGGCCTCGACACCGCACGGATGCTGGCAGCCGACCTCCACGGGCCGCGGGTGGGCGAGACGCTCGTCGTCTACGGCGTCGGGCCGCTGGGTCTATGCCACCTCATCAAAGCTCGGCTGCTGGGGTGCGGGCAGATCGTCGCGATCGACCGCCTGCCACACCGCCTGGAGGTCGCCGGCGCCTTCGGCGCGAGCCTGCTCCTGAACGTCACGGAGACCGACGAAGCCGAGCGGGTCGCGCGCGTTCGGGAGCTGACGGGCGGCCTGGGCGCCGACATCGTCGTCGACGCCACCGGCGTCGCGACGGCGCTGCCCGAGTGCCTGCGTTTGGTGCGTTACGGAGGCACGGTCGTCGAGGCCGGAGCCTTCGTCGACATGGGACCCATCGGGATCAACCCCTCGGCCGATCTCTGCGCCCGCAACGTTTCGCTGCTGGGAATCGGCGGCGAGCGCAGCGACTTCTACCTTCCCACGATGCGCATGTTGGCCCTCAACGCCAAGCGTCTCCCGTTCGAGCAGGTCGTCAGCCACCGGATGCCCCTGGAGCGTGCGGCAGAGGCGATCGAGCTGGCCCAGGGCAACGATTCGATGAAGGTGGTATTTGCCCCGAACACCGTCCCGGCATCGGCATGACCGAGACCCGGGAGGAGACGAAGCGGCGACCCGAACTTGGGATCCTGCTCTGGGCCAGAGCGTGATCGCCTCCCTCGTTTCCATACCGTCGAGGGTGACGAGATCACTGGCCGCTTAGCGGATGACATGGTCACTGGCCGTCCACAAGGGGCGGCGCTTCCGCTTGACACGCACCGCCAGGCGCGCGAGCCTTCGCCCGCCTGATTCCCATACACGTACCCCGTGCGCGTCCCCGCGCAGCACCACGAGGATGGTTCGATGCCCACCCAAGCGTCCATCGCCGAGGCGGTAAACGGAGTCGCGGCACACTTCCGCGCCCACCCCGAGTCCGGGCGGTCGAACGACGCGCCGGCCACGGCCACTCTCCAGGGCGGGTTGCGCTTCCAGGTCACGCATCCCAACGGGATGACCGTCGCCACGGACATGCCTGCCGCGTTCGGTGGGGAAGCCACGGCGCCGTCACCGGGATGGCTGATGCGTGCCGCGTCGGCGGCCTGCAACGCGTCGATGATCGCCATCCGCGCTGCCCAGGAGGGCATCACCCTTGACGAGCTGACCGTGGTCGTGGGCAGCGTCTCCGACGACCGCGGCATGGTCGGGGTGGCAGACGACGTGCCGGCCGGGCCGCTCGAGGCGTCCGTGCACGTGCGTGTACGTGCCGCTGGCGCCGACCCCGAGCGGCTGCGCGATGTCGTCGCCTGGGCCCGGACCCATTCGCCGGTCGTGGATGCCGTCGGCCGGGCGGTCCCGACCAGCTTCGACGTCGAGATCGGCTGAGGGATCGCCGTCAGGCGGCGGTTCGGCGAGCAGGTCGAACACGCTGGACCGCCCCGAGCTGGGCACGCTGACCGGCGGGCGCGGAGTAAGTCACGAACGTCAGGGCCCGGACTGCGCCCGCCGGGTGTCGTAGCCAGCCTCGCGTCGCCCGCCGGTCGGTCGGGAAGGCGGTGCGGAACAGGTTCGCGGAGGCTTCGACGCGGCGACGGTTCGTCATGCCCTCACCGACCGCGAGCCACGTCGCGATCGTGGCCGGGTCCCAGCCGCGCTCGCGTGCGATGCGGGCGGCGAGCCGGCGCTTGCGGTCAAGGGTGCCCACGACCTCCTGTGGATCGACGATCTCCGTCTTCAGCTCGATGATCAGCAGCGTGCGCGTGGCGACATGCCAGGCCAGGATGTCAATCACGCCGCGCTCCCCATAGACGGCGAACGACACCTCCGGCGCGAGCTCCCAGCCGCCGATCCGCTCGAGAAGCTCCGCCACGCGCTCGTGCATCGCCGCGTGGCGCCAGTTCACGAGCCTGTCCAGCTCACCGCCGCGCCAGCGTGGCACGAGGTCGATGCGGATCTCGAGCGCCGAGGTGACCTTGTCGAGCGTCGCCAGCGTCATCTCGGCTGCGAGCCCGCGCTCGATCCGGGAAACCGCCGCGCGGGAGACGCCGGCCGCGGCTGCCACGTCGTCCTGGCGCCAGCGCTTGCGCAACCGAACAGCGCGGCAGACGACCCCGAGGCGCTGGAAGTTCATGGCCCGCAGCTTGACCGGCGGCGCTTCATCGACACGTCGCCGATGCTCACCGGCCGATTTACGGCCCGCGGTTCTCATACGCACGGCCACGGAACGTTAGAAGCCACGAGCCGTGCTGGAAAGGCCCGTGCGTGCTCAACCGCGCCTGCGGCGTTCGCATGAGGGAGCAGCGGGGCCCCCGGCCTTCTACGGTTCCGGGTGCGTTCGTATGAGAATCCGCAGGGCGCGGGTGGCGCCGTGGGGGCGTGGGGAGGCCGCCGCGGTCAGCTCAGCCGCTCCAGCTCGCGCTCCACGAACCGCCCGAACCCGCGCCGCCCGACGAACGCCCCGTCGCGCACGACCCATGAGCCGCGAACAGCGACGGACCGCACTGCCCCGACGACCGCGCGGCCCTCGTAGGGCGTGTAGTCGCTCGTGTGATGCAGATCCGCCTGGCGGAGCGTGCGACGCGCGCCGGGATCGAAGAGCACGAGGTCGGCGTCCCGCCCCACCTCCACGGCCCCTTTGAAACGCATCCCGAACAGCCGCGCCGGCGTCGTCGCGAGCAGGTCCACCATCCGCTCCAGGCTGATCCGACCCGCCGCCACGCCCTCCGAGTAGACCAGCGTCAGCAGCGTCTCGATGCCCGGGGCGCCGTTGGAGATGCGGTCGAACGATTCGCGCCACGACCGCTTCTCCACCGCGACGCGATCCGGTACGTGGTCCGTGCCCACGAGCGCCAGCGAGCCGTCGGCCAGCCCCTCCCACAACGCGTCCCCCTGCCCCGCCGCGCGCAACGGCGGCGAGATGACGTACTTCGCCGCCTCCTCGGACGGCAGGAGGTAGCGTGACTCGTCGAGCGTCAGGTAGTGCGGGCACGTTTCCGAGAACACGGGCCGCCCCTCCGCGCGCGCGATGCGCACGACGTCGAGTGCCTCCCGGCAGGAGAGATGCACGACGTAGAGTGGCGCCCGGGCGGCTCGCGCCAGCGCCACCGCCCGCGCCGTCGCCTCGGCCTCCACGTACGGCGGCCGCGACGTGGCATGGTACCGCGGCAAGGTCTCTCCGGCCTCCAGGTGCCGTGCGGTCAGCGCCTCCAACAGCACGGCGTTCTCGCAATGCACCTGGAGCATGCCGCCGCTCGCCCCGGCCATCGCCAGCGCCCGGTAGAGCGTGGCATCGTCCACCCCGAAGTCGTAGACCATGAAGGCCTTGAAGGTCGGGACCCCCAGCTCGATCGCCCCCGCCATCTCGGCGATGGCGTCCTCCAGCTGCGGCGTGATGACGAGGCTGACCGCGTAGTCCACCGCCGCGTCGCCCTCGGTCCGGGCGCGCCACGAGCGCAGGCCATCGAGCAGGGTTCGCCCGGCCGCCGCGGACCCGCCGGTGCCCGGGTTGTTGAAGGCCAGGAACGTGGTCGTGCCGCCGAATGCGGCGGCCACCGAATCCTGGAAGAAGCGATCCGGCTCTGCGTCCGAGGCGACGCGCACATGCGTGTGCACGTCCACGGCCCCCGGCAGCACGAGCAGACCGGCGGCGTCCACGACCTCCCGGGCGTCCGAGCCCAGGTCCGGCCCGACCGCCGCGATCCGGCCGCCCTCGACGGCCACGTCCGCGATCGCCGCCCCCGCCGCCGTGACGACCGTGCCGCCGCGAACGATGAGGTCGGTCACGCCTCGACGATCTCGATCTCCTGCGCGCCCTCCCAGAGGCAGCGCCGCCCGACCTCGCGCAGCCGGTCCTCCCAGCCCTCGTCGGGCACGACGGTCGCGAAGTGATTCGCGGCGAGCTGGCCCACCTTCGACGAGGTCGTGCAGGCGCCGTAGGGGAGGAAGATCTCGCACTCGCTGATGCCACCCGGATAGAGCGCGAGCTGACCCGGCGCCGGATGCGAGGTGTGGTTCTCCCAGTCGACTCCTGGCCGGAAGTCGCCGTACGGGATCCACGTCGACTCGCCGCTCCAGCGGCAGTGGATGAGCTTCGAGCGCAGCGGCAGCAGGCGCCGCATGGCGGCCACGGTCTGGGGCGCATCGGCTTCCCAGCGGGCGCTAAAGTGGAGGTCCCCGACGCGGATCTGCAGTTCACTCATCGCCGGAGGATACCGTGGCCGATACGCCGCCGACCATCTCCACGCACGTGCTGGACGTGGAGCGCGGCCGCCCCGCGGTGGGTGTCCGGGTGCGGCTGACGCGGCTGGTCGGAGGCACGGAGCTCGAGGCCGGTGGGGGCACGACCGATGACGACGGCCGCATCCCCGATCTGCTCCGCGGCGCGCCGCTCGGGCCCGGCGAGTACCGGCTCCGCTTCGACGTCGACGAGGGCGGCTTCTTCCGCGGCCTGGCCGTCGACATCCGCGTCTCGGATACCTCGCGCAGCTACCACGTGCCGCTGATCCGGGCGCCATTCGCCCTCTCGACGTATCGCGGCTCGTGACCCTGCCGACGATCGAGGAGATGGACGCGCTGCCGCCGGATGCCTTTGCGGCGCGCATGTCGCCACTCTTCGAGGGCGCGCCGCGCTTCCTGGCCCGACTGGCGGCCGCCCGACCCTTCGGGACGCCGGAGGCCCTCTTCGGCCGGGCGCGCGCGATCGCCCAGTCGATGGCCGAGGAGGAGCAGCTGGAGCTGATCGACGCCCACCCCCGCCTCGGCGCCGCGCCGGCGAGCGTGTCGGCGCTCTCGTACGCGGAGCAGGGCTATGACCGGGGAGTGGCGGACCTCGCCCTCGAGTTGGAGCGGCTCAACGCCGCCTATGAGGCGCGCTTCGGCTTCCGCTACTGCGTCTTCGTGGCCGGCCGTCCACGGTCGGCGCTTCTGCCCGGGTTCGAGGCCGCGCTCGCCGGGGAGCGGACGGCGGAGATCGCCCGGGCGCTTGATGCGGTGGTCGACATCGCGCAGGATCGATGGCACAAGCTCGCGACGCCGGCCGACGCCGCCCATGGAGGGACCCGATGATCGAGCTGGGACCGACGCGCTACGGCAAGGCGCGGATCCGCCTGGTCAAGGTCGTGCGCCTGCCCGACCGCCACGTCGTGCGCGACCTCACGGTGGCCGTGGCGCTGGAGGGCGACTTCGCGGCGGCGCACACGGACGGCGACCAGTCGCTCGTCGTGCCCACGGACACGATGAAGAACACCGTCTACGCCCTGGCCAAGGACGGACTGACGGGGTCGATCGAGGCCTTCGGGCTGACGCTGGGGCACCACTTTCTGGGCTTCGAGCAGGTCGAGCGGGCGACGATCTCCCTCCAGGAGCACGCCTGGGCCCCGATCGCCACGAACGGGCGGCCGGCCCCGGACGCCTTCATCCGCCAGGGCGACCTGACCCGGACCGCCGTCGTCTCCGTGGGCCGCGACGACGCCACCGTCGAGGCCGGCATCGAGGGGCTGACGGTCATGAAGACCGCCAAGTCGTCCTTCGCCGGCTTCCCGCGCGACCGCTACACCACCCTCAAGGAGACCCAGGACCGGATCATGGCCACGAAGGTCGCCGCCGCCTGGCGCTACGCCGACGGCGGGGCGGGGGTCGACTTCGACGCCGCCTTCGACCGTGTGCGCGGGACGATGTTGACGGCCTTCGCCGAGCACTTCAGCCCGGCCGTGCAGACCTCCATCTGGATCATCGGCAAGGCGGTCCTGGAGGCCGAGCCGGCCATCGACACGATCCATTTCGCCCTGCCCAACCTCCATCACTGGACGTACGATCTGTCGCCCTTCGGCCTCGAGAACGACCGCGAGATCTTCGTCGCCACGGAGGAGCCGCACGGCCTCATCGAGGCCACGGTCCGACGCTCGGCCTGAGGACTCAGTCTCAGTCCGAGCTAAAACCTCCTGCCGGAGGAGGAGCCGCGGACCAGGATCGCTGCCCGCTTCGGCCTTCGGGCGGATGACACCTGGGGCTTGCTCGAGCGGATCGGGTGGGAGTGCGCTGGCGCGATCTCGGTGCTGCCGCAAGGCCACACGCCGCAGTCCGGGAGCTACCAGGCGCTGACCGACGAGGAGGTCTGGAAGCGCATCGATGAGCTGCCCGCGCGCCCATACGACTCGGACGCCGCCGTCCGCATGTCGCTGGGCGGTGGACAGTCGAAGCTCCTGCTGGCCCGCTACGGTGAGCGCTGGCGTCTGCCCCTCGACGGCGCGCCGAGCACGCACATCCTGAAGCCTGAGCCGATCTATCACCCGGGCTTGGCGCTCGCGGAAGCGTGGGCGCTGCGCGTGGCCGCTGCGGCCACCTCCGCCGCCGAAGCGAAGGTGATGGTCGCCGAGGGCCACCTGCCCACGCTCATGGTCACGCGATTCGACCGAGCCATCGACCTCGACGGCAGCATTCGGCGGACCCACCAGGAGGACATGTGCCAGGTCCTCGGGATCCCGCCCGAGATCAAGTACGCCGAGCATCCGGAGAACGACCGACATCCCTCGTACGCTCGATTCGCTGCCGTCCTCGAGCGCGGGGCGTTCGAGCCGCGCGTCGAACTCGTCCGCCTGCTGGAGCACGTCACGGTCAACCTCGCGCTCGGCAACACGGACGCGCATGCCAAGAACACGTCCGTCTTCCGCGATCGATCGGGCGGCCTGCGCCTGACTCCGATGTATGACCTCGCGCCGACCCTGGCGTTCATCAACCAGCGTCATTTCGGGATGTCCGTGGCGGGCAAGTTCATGATCACCGAGATCACGCGCGACCACCTCGTTCGAGAAGCCCGCGTCTGGGGTGTGCCCAAGCGTCTCGCTCGGGCCGCGGTCGATCGGACACTCGATGCGCTGCGGACGACCGGCGTGCGCGCCGGGGACGACGCATACCCCGCCATCCGCGGCGACGTCCGCGCGATCGCTCTCGAGCAGATCGAGAGGCTCGCGCGCGCTTGACGGCCCGGCTGATCCTCAGCCGTCTGTCGGCAGCAAGCGGAAGGGTCGGTCGCCCGGACCGCGGAGCGCTCGGAAGTGGCGCTCATCGAGGGTCAGGACGTCGGTCGTCCCGTATCGCTCGGCCAGGACCACGACCGACGCGTCCGCGATCCCCGACCCCAGGTCGCGGTAGCGGTCCAGGACGACGCGGGCGCGCGCGACGTCCGCCTGGTCGAAGGATTCGAGACGATAGACGCCCGACTCGACCTGCTCGAGGAGGCGGTCCTGCGCTGCAGGGCCCACGCGCGTGGCGAGCAGGTAGTCCAGCTCGGCCAGGACGAAGGGCGACAGGATCCGTGGGGCGGCCGCTGCACGAACGGCCGCTGCGGCCGCCCGGTGGTGGCCTTGGCTGCTGTCTATGGCCGCCAGCAGCCCGCTCGTGTCGAGGAGGATCACCGCTCGCCGAAGCCCTCCAGGGCCTCATCGGCGTGCTCGGCGAGGTTCGGCTGCCGGCTCTCGAAGAGCGGGAGTGTCGGCTCCCGGAGGGCGTGCCGCTCCACCACCAGCGCGACACCTTCGCGGATCAGATCCGCCTCGCTGCGCTTCTCGGCCTCGGCGGTCCGCTCGAGGGCGGCCTTGAGCGACTCAGGTAGGTAGACGGTCGTCTTCTCCATGCCATACATCCTACCATACGTTGGAGCCGCCGCTTCAGGCGCGCAGCCTGCCGCGCCGGGCCTCTCATACGAACGCACCCGGAGCGTTAGAAGTCTTGTCGGCCGCCAAACGCCCCGATTCGCCCTCATCCGCGCGCCCGGTGTGCGTATGAGGCCTCAGCGCGTGGATCGGGCTTCCAACGTTCCCCAGGCGTGCGTTTGAGGATGCCGGCCACTCAGCCGATCTCGAGCGGCACCTCGGCCACCTCGCCGCCGACGATCCGCCAGGCTCGGACGTCCGGCGCGTCCATGTCGGCCAGCGAACAGATGAGGTAGAGCGCGTCGGGGTAGAAGGCCAGGCCGATGTCCGTGGGCGAGGGCTCGGCAGGCGAGCGGACGTGCGAGTGGAAGATGCCCCACACGACCTCGTCGGCGTCGTCGATGGCGAGCATGACGTGCAGCTGCTCCCCCGGGTCGATGAGGTAGCGGTAGGGCGAGGCGGCCGCGTTGGCCAAGGCGTGGAAGCGCAGCGCGGAGCCACCGTCCAACCCTCCGCGGTCCCCGGCGACGATGCCGCAGGCCTCGTTCGGATAGCCGGCGTGCGCCCAGGCGACCAGCTCGTCGCGCAGCGCCGCCGGGAGCACCACGGGCGCCGGACCCGGCACCTGCCCCGGCCCCGGCCCCGGCCCTACCACCAGCTGCGCGACTCCATGTCCTCGCCCATCTCGGCCAGGTCGCGCGTCCAGAGGCCCTCGGAGAGGTACTTCCAGCCACCGTCGGCCAGCAGCGCGACGATCGTGCCATGTTCCATCGTCCGTGCCACCCGGGCCGCGGCGACGAGCACGCCGCCCGACGAGACGCCGGCGAAGATGCCCTCGCGCTCGCCCAGCGCGCGCAGCGCGCGGATCGCGTCGGCGTTGGAGACGAGGAACTTCCCATCGATCAGCGCCGGGTCGAAGATCTCCGGCACGAAGCCCTCGTCCATGGAGCGCAGCCCCTGCACCAGCTCCCCGGGGAGCGGCTCGGCGGCGTAGATGCGCACGTCGGGGTTCGCCTCGCGCAGCCGCCGCCCCACGCCCATCAGGGTGCCGCCCGTCCCGAGGCCGGCCACGAAGACGTCCACCTCCGGGCAGTCGGCCAGGATCTCCACGCCGGTCGTCTCGTAGTGGGCGCGCGGGTTGGCCGGGTTGCCGTACTGGTAGGGCATGACGAAGCGCGAGTCCTTCGCCACGAGGTACTTGGCCAGCTCGACCGCCCCGTTGGAGCCCTTGGCGCCGGGGGAGTCGATGATCTCGGCGCCGAAGATCGTGAGCAGCTGCCGGCGCTCCTGGGTCACGTTGTCGGGCATGACCACGGCGATCCGGTAGCCCTTCCGCCGGGCGATCATGGCCAGGGCGATGCCGGTGTTCCCGGAGGTGGGCTCGATGATGATCGAGTCGGGCCCTAGCCGGCCGGACGCCTCGAGGTCCTCGATGAGGTACCTGGCCACGCGGTCCTTGACCGAGCCGGTCGGGTTCAGGCCCTCGAGCTTGGCGTAGAGGCGGACATTCGGGTTGGGGCACATGCGCGGGATCTCGACCAGCGGCGTGTGCCCGATGGCATCGACGATGGAGGGATAGCGCCCGCCGTGGCGGGCCATCCCCTCGTGCGCGTGCGGACGATCGTCTGCGTCCGGCGCGATCCGGACGGCCACCGTCAGGCGCCTCCGCCCGCCATCGCCGGCAGGATGACGATCGTGTCCCGCTCGCCAACCGGCGTGGCCAGCTCCCCGAGGTAGCGGATGTCCTCGTCGTTGAGGTAGACGTTGACGAAGCGGTTCAGCTCGCCCTCGGGCGTCAGGAGCTGGTCGCGCAGGCCCGGGTAGTCGGCCACGAGGGCCTCGATGACCGCGGCCACGGTCTCCCCGGCGACGGCGACCTGCTTCTGGTTGCCGGCCACGGCGCGCAGCACGGGCGGGATGCGTACGGTGCTCATGCCGGCACCGCCGAGGTGACCACGGCGGCCGCGCGGACCCCGTCCCCGCAGGCGGGGCAGGCCGGGTCGCGGCGCAGCTTCAGCTCGGTGAACGTGCCATCGAGCGCGTCGTAGATGAGGAGGCGCCCCACGAGCGGCTCGCCGATGCCGAGCAGCAGCTTGATGGCCTCGGTCGCCTGGAGGATTCCCAGCGTGCCGGGCACCACGCCCAGCACGCCGGCCACCGAGCAGCCGGGGGCCAGCTCGGGCGGCGGCGGCGTGGGATAGAGGCAGCGGTAGCAGGGCCCCTCGAAGGGCACGAACGCGGTCAGCTGCCCCTCGAAACGGAAGACGCTGGCATGCACCACGGGGATGCCCGCCCGCACGGCCGCGTCGTTGAGCGTGTAGCGCGTCTCGAACGTGTCGGTGCCGTCGACGATCACGTCGTAGCCGGCGATGAGCCGCTCCACGTTGTCGTCGGCCAGCATCTCATCGTGGGCCACCACGCGGATCTCGGGGTTGATGGCCCGGATGGCGGCGGCGGCGGACTCGGTCTTCTTCTGGCCGAGGCGGTCGGTGGTGTGGACGATCTGGCGCTGCAGGTTGCTCAGGTCCACCACGTCGAAGTCGACGATGCCCAGCGTGCCCACGCCGGCCGCGGCGAGGTAGAGCAGGGCGGGCGAGCCGAGCCCGCCGGCGCCGATGAAGAGCACCTTCGAGGCGAGCAGCCTGGCCTGCCCCTCGATGCCGACCTCGGGGATGAGCAGGTGCCGGCTGTAGCGCTGGCGCTGCTCGGCGGAAAGGCGCGCGGGCTTGGTCCATGGCCGGCCGTCGGTCTTCCACTGCTGGAAGCCGCCGACCATGTTGACCACGTCGGTGTAGCCCATGGCCCCCAGCTGCTGGGCGGCGAAGGCCGAGCGCGTGCCGCCGGCGCAGTACAGGACGACCGGCCGGTCGCGCTCGGGGGCGAACATCTCGATGCGGCTCTCGAAGTTGCTGCGCGGCACGTGGATGGCACCGGGCAGGTGGCCCTCGGCCCATTCGTCGGATTCGCGCACGTCGATGACGAGCGCGCCGGCGTCGGCGAGCGCCTGGGCCTCGTCGTTCGAGACCTCGCGCGTCTCGGCGCGGGCCTCGCGAAGGAGCTGGGAGTAGGTCTTCGGCATGGGTCGGTTCGGCTCCGGGATCGGGTCGGAAGGGGTGGGAAGGTCGTGGCTACGCCGGGCGGCCCGGCTTCGGACACCCGCAGCGGCCCGGCTGACGGACGATGGCCAGGCTCATGCGACGCCGTCCTCGGTGCTGGCCTGCCAGGCGATGCGGTCCTCGAGGGCCCGGCGCAGCGTGTCGAGCGAGAGGAGCGCGCACTTCAGGCGGGCGGGGCTGATCTCGATGCCCAGCTCGTCGAGGACGTCCTGGCGGCCGAGCTTCGCGATCTCGCCCAGCGGCTTGCCCCGGATCGAGTCGGTCAGCATCGAGGCGGAGGCCTGGCTGATGGCGCAGCCGCGCCCGGTGAAGGCCACCTCGTCCACGACGCCGGCCTCGGAGATGCCGAGCATCAGCGTGATGCGGTCGCCGCACAGCGGGTTGGCGCCCTCGTAGACGGCGTCCGGCTCCGGCAGCGTCCCGAAGTTGTGCGGGTGCCGGTAGTGCTCGAGGATCTCGTCGCGGTAGAGGTCGTCCATGGGGCCGTCCAGTATCGGGCTATTTGCGTGATCGCGCAACTACTCGGTCAGACGGCGAAGAGGGTCGTCACTCGGGCCAGCGCGGCGGCCAGGCGGTCGACATCGTCACGGTCGGAGTAGACGTTGAAGCTGGCGCGCACGGTGGCCGCCTCGCCCAGCCGCTCGTGGAGCGGCTGCGTGCAGTGGTGGCCGGCCCGGACCGCGATCGCCTCGCGGTCGAGCAGCGTGGCCACGTCGTGGGGGTGGACGCCGGACAGGTTGAAGGTGACCACGCCGGCGTGCTCGTCGACGTCCGGCGGGCCGTAGACCACGATGCCCGGCACCTCGCGGGGCAGGACGTCGAGGGCGTACGCGGTCAGCTCGCGCTCGTGGGCCCGGGCGGCATCCATGCCGATCCCCTCGAGGTAGACCAGCGCGGCGCCGAGGCCGATGGC
>LDXM01000015.1 GCA_001443375.1 Chloroflexi bacterium CSP1-4 | reverse complement strand
CGGCAGCCGGGTGACCGGCGTTGTCCGGCAGGCGGTCGACGGCTCGTGCACCGGCGCGTCCGTCGACCTGACGGCGGGCTCGACGTACAAGATCGCCGAGAACGACTTCATGGCCAACGGCGGCGACTTCTACCCGAACTTCGTAAGCCGGATGACGACCCAGGACATCATGGACGAGGTCCTGGCGGACTACATCACCGCGAACACACCGATCGGCCCGGCCATCCAGGGCCGGACCACGTGTGTCGACGGCAACGGGGCCACGGCCCCCAACTGCCCCGTCGTTACGCCGTAGCTGCATAGCGCTCACGCCTTCCGCAGGATCGGTCGGCGCGAGCTCACACCGATCGACGACGTGATGCGGGTCACCGGCGCCGCCGGCTCCGTTCGCCAGCGTCAGGAACCTCGCTGGCCTGCCTGATCGGTCCCGCGATGCCATCCACGCACGGTTGACTTCTCGGACACCTGTCCGGCCGCAGCGTGCCACACTCAAGCGGCGATGCGCGCGCTCGTCGGGATGGGGCTTCTCTCCGCCGCCGTGCTGCTCTCGCAGGTGGCGCTGATCCGGGTCTTCTCGGTCGCGCAGTTCTACCACTTCGCCTTCCTGGTGATCAGCCTCGCACTCCTCGGCTTCGGGGCGAGCGGCTCCCTCCTGGCGCTCTGGCCGAGACTGCGCGCCCCCGCGTGGTGGCCCTGGTACGCGCTCGGCTTCGGACTCGCCACCCCGCTCGCCTACCTCCTCGTCAACGCGCTTCCCTTCGACTCGTACGCGATCGCCTGGGACCAGACCCAGCTTGCCCTCCTGGTCGCCTACCTGCTGGTGCTGGCGGCGCCGTTCCTTTTCGCCGGCGCGCTCGTCGGGGCGATGCTGAGCAGCGAGCCCAGGCGCGCGGGGCGGATCTATGGCGCGAACCTCGCCGGGTCGGCGGTCGGCGCCGTGGTCGCGCCGCTGGCGCTCCTCTGGCTGGGCAGCGAGAGGGCCGTCCTGCTCTGTGCCGTCCTCGGGGCGGGGGCCGCCCTGATCCTCGCCGGAGCGGCACGCCGGGCGACCGGATCGGCGACCGCCGCCCTCGTCGCGGCCCTCGTACTCCTCGTCGTCTTCCCGCCGCAGTTCGAGCTCCAGCTCTCGCCCTACAAGCGGCTCAGCCAGATGCGTCTCGATCCCGCCGCGACGCTCCTCGCCACCCGCCAGGACGCCACGGCGCGCCTCGACATCGTGGAGAGCACGACCATCCACTCGGCGCCGGGCCTCAGCCTTAGCTACCTGGGCGATCTGCCCGCGCAAACCGGCCTGGTCATCGACGGCGACGCGCTGCTTCCCGTCCCGCAGCACGGCCCCGCCACGGCCGCGCTGGCGCGATCGGTGCCGGTCGCCGTCGCCCACGCGATCCGGCCGGGGGGCCGCGTCCTTCTGCTCGGTTCCGGCGGGGGGATCGACGCCTGGGCGGCGCTGGAGAGCGGCGCGACCGAGGTCACGATCGTCGAGCCGAACCGTCTCGTCCACGAGGCGCTCGTTGGCGATCTGCGGGCCTGGTCGGGGCTGGCCGACGACCCGCGCATCCGACTCGAGCACGAACAGCTGCGCACCTTCGCGCAGGGGAGCGACGAGCGCTTCGACCTGGTCGAGCTGGCGCTTGTCGACAACTACCGGCCGGTCTCGTCGGGCGCCTTCACCCTCACCGAGAACTACACGCTGACGGTCGAGGCGCTCCGGAGCTACCTGCGCCTGTGCGACCGCGACGGGATCCTCGTCCTGACCCGCTGGATCCAGTCTCCGCCGAGCGAGCTGTTGCGGACGCTCGGGCTCGCCATCGAGGCGCTCGACGGCCGGCCACCGCTCGAGCACATCGTGGCCTTCCGCTCGTTCCAGACCGTCACCTTCATCGTCAAACCGGCGCCGTTCACGCCCGACGAGACGGTTCGGCTTCTGGAGGCGATCGACCGCCTCCGCTACGACCTGGTCCTGGCGCCGACGATGCCACCCGAGATGCTGAACCGCTACGCCCGCCTGGAGCGTCCGATCGACCACGAACTGGCGGTCGCGCTCGCCACGGCATCCGACCGCCCCGCCTTCTACGCCGCCTACGACTTCGACATCAGCCCGCCGACCGACGATCGGCCCTTCTTCTTCCAGTTCTTCCGCTGGCAGCAGACATCCGAGGTCCTCGAGAACCTGGGCCGGCGCTGGCAGCCGTTCGGGGGGAGCGGCTACCTCGCCCTCGTCGCGTTGCTCGTCTTCGCCGCCGCAGTTGCCGCGATCTTCGTCATCGCTCCGCTCGCGCTCCGCTCGGGGTTCCGCGCGGCGTTCCGGCGCGCGGGTGCCCGGCGCGCCGCCCGAACCCTCGGCTACTTCACGGCGATCGGTCTCGCCTACCTCTTCGTCGAGGTGGCGCTGATCCAGCGCTTCATCCTGGTGCTCGGCCATCCCACGCTCGCCCTGGCAACCGTCGTCGGGGCGCTCCTCCTCGCCTCGGGCGTCGGCAGCTGGCTCTCGCCGCGCATCCCCTGGCGCGGCGCCATCGTGGCGCTGGCGCTGCTGCTCGCCCTCTACCCCTGGCTGACCGGGCTCGTCACGCCGGCACTGCTGGCGGCCCCGCCCGCCCTGCGTCTCGTCGCGGTCGTCGCGCTGATCGCGCCGGTCGGGCTCCTGATGGGCGTGCCGTTCGCGCGAGGGATCGGCGCACTGGGCGACGCCGACGCCCTCGTCCCGTGGGCCTGGGCGGCCAACGGGGGCGCCTCGGTCGTCAGCGCGGTGGCGGCGGCGATGCTCGCGCTCTCGTTCGGTTTCACGCCGGTCCTCGTCGGCGCCGGCGCGCTCTACCTGGTCGCCGCAGCCCTCAACCTTCCTCGCGCGTCAGCGGCACGAACCTGACATCGAGCACCCGTTCCATGGCCACCTCGTCGCCCTGGCGAGTGACCAGCCAGAGGACCTGCACGTCGCCCACCGGCCCGATCGGGATGACCATCCGGCCGCCGTCCGGGTCGAGCTGGGCGACGAGCGGCGGCGGCAGATGGTCGGGCGCGGCGGTCACGATGATCGCGTCGTAGGGGGCATGCTCCTCCCAGCCGAAGTAGCCGTCGCGGCGGTCGATCCGGACGTCCCCATAGCCGAGCCGGTCGAGGACGACGCGGGCGATCCCCGCCAGCTCGGGGATGATCTCGACCGAGTAGACCTCGGGCGTCAGCTCGCCCAGGATCGCCGCCTGGTAGCCCGAGCCGGTCCCGATCTCGAGGACCCGGTCCCCTTCCTCGAGCTGGAGCAGCTCGGTCATCATCGCCACCAGCGACGGCTGCGAGATCGTCTGGCCGTGGCCGATCGGCAGCGGGTGGTCCGAGTAGGCGGCGCCGAGCCACTGGGTCGGCACGAAGCTGTGGCGCGGTACGGCGCGCATGGCGGCGATGACGCGCGCGTCGGTGACGCGCGGCGCGACGTAGCTGTCGACCAGCTGGTCGCGCTGCCCGCGCATCTCGTCGCTGTCGGCGAAGTCGCGGTCGACGCTGGAGGGGATCGGGAAGGAGGGGGTCTCCGACGACGCGGGCGTTGGCGCGGTGCCGGTCGCCGCGGGCGTGACCGTCGCGGCGGGCATGCCGCCGGTTGGCGGTGCATCGGTCGCTCCCCCTCTCGTCGCGGGTGCCGTGGCCGTCGGTGGCGTCACGGGAACCGGGCTTCCGTCCCGGCGGGGGCTCGGGCTCGCTGCCGTCCTGCAGCCCGCGGTCGCGAGCACCAGCATGATGACGACTGCCACGAGCTTCATCGGGTCGCCTCCACCGCTAGCGTAGTCCGACGGTGGCGAAGGCGACGGCGACCAACGTGTCTCGAAGGATGGCCGAACCGGCGGCCTCCATGCAATGCCGGCGCTGCGGACCTGCCCCTCACCGTCGAATCGGGCCGGTTTGTGCTCCTCTCACACAAATGTACGTGATACCCTCGCCCAAATAGGCCACGGCGTCGATCCGGCGTCGAGACGGGACTCAGCAGGCGCAAGGAGGATCGGGCGTGGACGATGACTTCTTCTCCGAAGTTGCAGAGCCGATCCCCTTCGGCGGGCTCGACTCGACGGACCCGCTGGCGTTCAAGGTCTACGAGCCCGATCGACTCGTGCTGGGCAAGCGGATGGAGGACCACCTCCGGATCGCGGTCTGCCTGTGGCACTCGTTCAACTGGCCCGGCTCGGACGTCTTCGGGTCGGGGACGTTCGACCGACCCTGGCTCGACCCGCGCCTCGACCCGATGATCGCGGCCCGGGCGAAACTCGACGCGGCGTTCGAGTTCGTCACCAAGCTCGGCGTCCGCTTCTTCTGCTTCCACGATCGCGACATCGCGCCCGAGGGCCGGACGTTCGCCGAGACGCGAGCGAACCTCGACGCGATGATCGACCACGCCGAGACCCACATGGCCCGGACCGGCGTGAAACTCCTGTGGGGGACGGCCAACCTGTTCAGCCATCCGCGCTACGCGGCGGGGGCAGCGACCAACCCCGACCCGGAGGTGTTCGCCTACGCGGCGGCGCAGGTGAAGGCGATGCTGGAGGCGACCCACCGGCTGGGCGGTGCGAACTACGTGCTGTGGGGCGGGCGGGAAGGCTACGAGACCCTGCTCAACACCGACCTCGCACGCGAGGAGGCGCAGCTGGCCCGGTTCCTGGCCATGGTCGCCGAGCACAAGCACCGCATCGGCTTCAAGGGCATGCTCCTCATCGAGCCGAAGCCCCAGGAGCCGACGAAGCACCAGTACGACTACGACTGCGCGACCGTCCACGGCTTTCTCGCCCGCCACGGCCTCGCCGGCGAGTACCGCGTGAACATCGAGGCGAACCACGCCACGCTGGCCGGCCACAGCTTCCACCACGAGGTGGCCTACGCTGTCGCCACCGGGATCTTCGGCAGCATCGACGCGAACCGCGGCGACTACCAGAACGGCTGGGACACCGACCAGTTCCCGAACTCGGTCGACGAGCTGGCGCTCGCGCTGTACGAGATCCTCCGCGCCGGCGGGCTCACGACCGGCGGGTTCAACTTCGACGCCAAGCTGCGCCGTCAGAGCATGGGTCGGACGGACCTGTTCCATGCCCACATCGGCGGGATCGACACCCTCGCCCGGGCGCTCCTCGTCGCCGGTGGGATGATCGAGCGAGGGGCCCTCGAACGACTCCGGGAGGAACGCTACGCGGGCTGGGCGGGCGACCTCGGGAGGTCGATCCTGTCCGGCGAGGTCCTGCTCGAGATGCTCGCCGGGCGGGTCGCCACCGGCGAGATCGACCCGCACCCGGTGTCGGGTCGACAGGAACTGCTCGAGAACATCGTGAACCAGGAGATCTGGGCTGCGGACCGGCCCGCCCGGGACGAGAAGGCCGCCGGCCGCTGACGTCGGTGGGCCACGTCCTGGGGATCGACGCCTCGACGACCGCGACCAAGGCCGTCCTCATCGCCGAGTCGGGGGCCGTTCGCGGGATCGGCGTCTCGGAGTACGGCTTCAGCGTGCCCCGGCCGCTCTGGAGCGAGCAGGAGCCACGGCTCTGGTGGGACGGCGCCGTGGCGGCGATCCGTTCGGTCCTGGACTCGACGGGCGTGGCGGGTGAGGACGTGGCGGCGATCGGGCTGACCGGCCAGATGCACGGCGCGGTCCTGCTCGACCGGGCGGGCAGCGTGCTGCGTCCGGCCATCCTGTGGAACGACCAGCGGACGGGGGCCGAGTGCGACGCGATCCGCCGGGCGGTCGGCCCGGAGCGGCTCATCTCGATCACCGGCAACGATGCCCTCACCGGGTTCACCGCGCCCAAGCTGGTGTGGGTCCGCGACCACGAGCCGGACGTCTGGCGACGGATCGCGCACGTGCTGCTGCCCAAGGACTACGTGCGACTCCGCCTGACGGGCGAGTACGCCCTCGACAAGGCGGATGGCGCGGGCACGCTGCTCTTCGACCTGGCCGCCCGGGACTGGTCGGCGGAAGTCCTGGCCGCCCTGGAGATCGACCCTGCCTGGATGCCGCCGACGTTCGAAGGACCGGAGGTCACCGGCCTGATCACGGGCGAGGCCGCGGCGGCGACCGGTCTCCGGCCGGGCACCCCGGTGGTCGCCGGCGGCGGCGACCAGGCGGCGAATGCCGTGGGCGTGGGAGCCGTCGCGGCGGGCACGGTGGCCCTCTCGCTCGGGACGTCGGGCGTGGTCTTCGCGACCACGAACCGGCCGCTGTTCGAGCCACGCGGCCGCGTGCACGCGTTCTGTCATGCCGTCCCGGGCCGCTGGCACATGATGTCGGTGATGCTGTCCGCCGCGGGCAGCCTGCGCTGGTTCCGCGATGCCCTGGCGCCCGGCATGGAGTTCGCCGACCTGGTGGCGTCGGCCGCCGAGGTCCCCCCCGGCAGCGACGGCCTGTGGTTCCTGCCCTACCTCACCGGCGAGCGCAGCCCGCATGCCGACCCGCTCGCGCGCGGAGCGTTCGTGGGGCTGACGCTGGCGCACGATCGGCGCCACCTCACCCGCGCCGTCCTCGAGGGTGTCGCGTTCGGCCTGCGCGACGGGCTCGACCTGATGATCGGCGCCGGCATGCCCGCGCCGGACCAGATCCGCGCCTCGGGCGGCGGGACGGCCAGCCCGCTGTGGCGACAGATCCTGGCGGACGTCCTGGGCGCCGAGATCGCCACCGTCAACACGTCGGAGGGAGCCGCCTACGGGGCTGGTCTCCTGGCCGCCGTCGGCGCGGCCTGGCATCCGAGCGTCGAGGCCGCCTGTGACGCGCTCGTCAGCGCGACCTCTGCGGCAGCGCCGGGCCCGGACGCGGCTCGCTACGCCGAGGCGCACGCCGTGTACCGGGATCTCTACCCGGCCCTGGCCCCATCCTTCCGTCGGATGTGAGGCGCGTGGCAACGCCCGTCAGCCGTGCAGCTTGGCGAGCTCCTTCTGAGTCACCTCCTCGGGTCTCTTGCCGAGGATGATCATGCCCAGGACCTGGTCGATCGTGACCTCATCCTTGTTGACCGTGCCCACGATCTGGCCGTGGTACATGACGCTGATCCGGTCCGCGAGGTCGAAGACGTCGTGGATGTCGTGGCTGACCAGGAAGATCCCGATGCCCTCCGACTTGAGCTGGCGGATGAGGGCCCGCACCTGCGCGGTCTCCGCTGGCCCGAGCGCGGCCGTCGGCTCATCCATGATGAGGATCTTGGCGTTGAAATAGACCGCCCGCGCGATGGCCACCGCCTGTCGCTGCCCACCCGAGAGCGACTTGACCTGCGTCTTGAACGCCGTGAAGTTCGGATTCAGGCGGCCCATCACCGTGCGGGTCGCCGATTCCATCGCCGAATCGTCGAGCGACCCGAGACGGGTGGTCACCTCTCGACCGAGGAACACGTTCGACGGCGCGTCGACGTTGTCGGCCAGCGCCAGCGTCTGGTAGATGGTCTCGATGGCCAACGTCTTTGCGTCGCGCGGATTGGTGATGGACACGGGCTGGCCGTCGATGCGGATCTCGCCCGAGTCCGGCGGGTGGGCACCGGATAGCGCCCGCATCAGGGTGGACTTCCCCGCGCCGTTACCGCCGACGAGGCCCACGACCTCGCCCCGGTAGAGGTCGACCGTGCAACCGTCGACGGCGTGGACGCCGCCGAACGCCACGCGGATGTCGCGCATCTCGACGAGCGGAACGAGCTCGGTCGTGGTCATGTTCGCCTCTCCGCTGCTCATCGGGTCGCCCGCCGGCGGACGAAGGTGTCGAGGCCGACCGCCGTCACCAGCACGATGCCGACGACGATGTCCTGCGTCGGTGAATCGACCCGCAGGAGGACCATGCCCGAGCGCAGCGACTGCATCACGACGGCGCCGAGGACAGCGCCCGGGATCGTGCCGATGCCGCCCGAGAAGGAAGTGCCGCCGATCACCGCGGCGGAGATCACGTCGAGCTCGTTCTGCACGCCAAGGTTCGTCACGGCGCCGTTGAGGCGGGCCGTCTGGATGGCGGCGCTGATCGCGACCAGGCTGCCGAGCAGGGCGAACGTCAGCATGATGGTCCGACGGACGTTGATGCCGCCGAGCTCGGCCGCCTCCGGGTTGCCGCCGATGGCGTAGGCGTAGCGACCGAAGCGCCGGCGCGTCGCGATGATCGTCATGACGATGGCGACAGCGATCATGAGCAGGACGGGATAGGCGATTCCGACCGGGATCTGCAGGCCACCGGGCGGCTCGGTGATCCCGTGGTCCAGCGCGTACTGGGTGGCCAGCGCGGGGGGCCAGAAGTAGTTGTTCGCGATCCACACGGCACCCAGGACCGCGGCGGAGCCCGCGACGATCACCGTCACCAGGGCCCACGTCGGGCGCACGGGGAATCCGTACCTCTGGCGCCGTCTCCGGCTGCCGATGACCGAGTAGACGATGCCCGCGCAGGCGAGGGCGCCGACGACCCAGCTACCTACGTCGCCGAGGGAGCCGATCGGCCCGCCGCCAAGCAGCGCATAGGTGCTGTCCATGGGCGCGATCGTCTGGCCCTGGGCGTACTGGAAGATGAGGCCACGCCAGACCAGGAACCCGCCGAGGGTGACGATGAAGGAGGGCACCCCGCCGTACGCGACGATGAAGCCCTGGAAACCGCCGAGGGCCGCCCCGAGCAGAACGCCGACCAGCAGCGCGACGACCCAAGTGTAGGGCTGATAGAACCCCAGCCCGAGGGCGGTCGGGATCCAGATGGCCTGGACCATGGCCATGGTGTAGCCGAGGAATCCGAGGAGCGATCCGACCGATAGATCGATGTTGCGCGAGACGATGACCAGCACCATGCCGGTCGCCATGATCGCGATCGATGAGCTCTGGACCGACAGGTTCCACAGGTTCCGCGCGGTCAGGAACAGCCCGCCGGACATGATGTTGAAGCCGATCCAGATGATCGCCAGGGCGCCGATCATGCCGAGCAGCCGCGTGTCGATCTCGATCGACCGGAGGAGCGACCGCGGTGAGCGGCCCGACGGCCCGCGGATCGCGGCGCCGGTGATGCCAGAAGCCTCAGTCATCGTGACGACTCGCTGACCGGTTCATTGGAGGGAAAGCGCCCTGCGCCGCGGCGTTCCGCGGCGCAGGGCGCGTCGATGGCGAGGGTCGGTGACCCGTGTTTAGCAGCCGCCGACGGAGCCGGGGGTGACGTCCTTGCACAGGACGTCCTTCGTGATCCACGCGGCGTCGAGGACGAGGTTCAGGTTGTCCTTGGTGATCGGGATCGGGGTGAGCAGGATCGACGTCATGTCGTTCCCGCCCGGGCTCTTGAAGATGATGGTGTTCTTGACCTTCGAGATGTCCTTGTCCGCGCAGAGCTGGATGGCCGCCTCACCGGCTGCCTTGCCGAGCTCGCGCGCGTCCTTCCAGACGTCGACCGTCTGGGTGCCGAGCGCGACCCGGTTCAGGGCGGGGAGGTCGCCGTCCTGACCGGAGACCGGCACTTTGCCCGCGAGACCCTGTGCGGCCAGTGCGGCGACGACTCCGCCGGCCATGCCGTCGTTCGACGCGACGACCGCGTCCACGTCGTTGTTGTTGGCCGTCAGGAACTGCTCCATGTTGGTCTGGGCGATGGCGGGATCCCAGTTGTCGGTGTACGACTCCCCGACGTTCTTGATGTCGCCGGAGTCGATCGCGGCCTGGAGGATCTCCTGCTGGCCACCGCGCAGGAAGTCGGCGTTGGCGTCTGCCTGGTTGCCCTTGATGAAGACGTAGTTGCCCTTGGGCATGGCCTTGAAGACCTCGCGCGCCTGCATCCGGCCGACCTCGACGTTGTCGAACGTGATGTACACCGCCTGCGGGTCCTCGATGAGGCGGTCATAGGCGATCACCGGGACTCCCTGGCTGATGGCGCTCGCGACCGATGGCTTGATCGCGGTCCCGTCCTGGGCCAGGATGACCAGCACCTTCGCGCCCTGCGAGATGAGGTTCTCGGTGTTCGACGCCTGCGTCTCTGCCGACGACTTCGCGTCGTTCGAGATGTAGGTCCCGCCGCCCGCCTCGATCGCGGCCTTGAGGGCCGGCTCATCCCACTTCGCCCAGCGCTCCTCCTGGTAGTTGTTCCAGGAGACACCGACGGTGCACCCGGCGCCTGGCGCTACGGTGGCCCCGCCCCCACCAGCCGGCGTGGGACTCGCGGCGGCCCCGCACCCGGCGGCCACGATCGCGGCGGCCCCCACGAGCGCCGCTACTCGACGATAGAACATCGTTGACTCCTCCTCTGTTTCTTGCCGTTGCCATTGCCTCTGAATCGAGCGCAAGAGTCCGTCTAGGCTACCACCCTCCGCATAACGGCTTGTGGCTCAGGCACTCGCGGCCAGGACGTCGCGCGGGCGCAGCCAGATGGCCGGGTCGGCCAGGAGGGGCTCGAACGCGAGCTCGGCGGCTCCGAGCAGCGGAGCGTCCACCCCGAGGGTCGCGGGGACGACCCGGACGAGCTTGCGGGACGCCGGCAGGGCGAGCCGGCCCAGCTCGTCCTCGAGGGTCTTCGTGACGAATGGATGGATCCGGCCGAAGAGCCCGCCGAGGACCACGAGCCGTGGATTGAACACGTTGACCAGACCGGCCAGTCCGAAGCCGAGCCAGCGCCCGACGTGCTCCAAGGCGCCGAGCGCCGCGGGTGAGCCCGCCTCGGCTTCCCGGAGGACGGCCTCCACTCGGCGCTGCCACCCCCGGGAGGGTGTCCGGCGCGGAGGAGCAGGGCACCCTCCCCGACCTCGGTCTCCCAACACCCGGTCGATCCGCATCGGCAGGGGGCGCCGTTCGGGTTGACCGGGATGTGGCCGACCTCACCGCCGTACCCGGCCACCCCGGTGAGCGGCTTGCCATCGACGATCAGGCCACCGCCGACGCCGACTTCTCCGGAGATGAACAGGACGTCGTCCACGCCCATGGCCGCCCCCCGCCGGACCTCGGCCAGCGCGCCGACGTCCGCCTCGTTGGCGACGGAGATGGGCGCGGGCGCGTCGAGCGCTCGCGCGAGTCGCTCACCGAGGGGGACATCACGCCAGCCGAGGTTCGGTGCCATCGGGACGAACCCGTCGGAGCGCCGGACGACGCCGACGACGGCCACGCCGATCCCGATGAGGGCGCCGCGCGTCGGCGGTCGGGCGCGGATGGGGGCCGCCAGCTCGACGAGGTCGGCGACGATCTCATCGACCGAGAAGTGGCCGCGGGGCCGGTCGACGCGGACGAGGTCGAGGACCTCACCGCCCAGCCCGACCGCGGCTGCGGCAAGCGAATCGACTGCGATCTCGAGGGCCAGGACGACGGCGCCCTCCGAATTCAAGCGGACCAGGGGTGACGGGCGCCCGGGCGTCCCCAGCGGTGCGGCGCGCTCCTCCGAGACCAGGTCGGCGGCAACGAGCTCGCCGATGAGACCGCGGATCGCGCTCCGCGTGAGCCCGGTGCTGGCCACGAGCTCGGACCGGGAAAGCGGGCCACGGGTGTGCAACTCGCGAACGATGGCGCTCAGGTTCGCTCGGCGAACGGTCTCGCTCCGCTGCCCGATCGCGTGGGGGCGCATCGCCACGGGGTTTTGTGTTCCTCTCTTTCAAATGTTTGTGACAGACTCTACCAACGCTGCGGTGGTGTCAAGCAGGCAGAACGGAGGAGTAGTTCCATGAAGAGGCTGGACGGCAGAGTCGCGCTGGTCACCGGCGCGAGTCGCGGCATAGGCGCGGCCATCGCCAGGACCCTGGCGGCGGAGGGCGTTCGGCTCGGCCTGGCGTCGAGGAGCGGCGACGACCTCGGGATCGCCGGGGCGGTCGCTCGGCCCTGCGACGTCCGCGACCCTGCGTCGCTCGAGGCGATGGTCGCCGCCACCGTCGACCGCTTCGGCGGGCTCGACATCCTCGTGGTGAACGCGGGCGTCGGCGCGTACGGTCCCTTCCTCGACCTCCCGGCCGATCAGCTCGAGGAGTTGATCGATGTGAACGTGAAGGGCGCCATCTACACGGTGCGGGCCGCCCTTCCACACCTCGTGCGGAGCGATGCCGCCGAGCTTGTCACCATCGCCAGCGAAGCGGGCCGCCGGGGCCTGCCCTTCGAGGCCGTCTACTGCGCGTCGAAGTTCGCCCAGGTCGGCCTGACGCGAGCGCTGGACCACGAGCTGCGGGAGCACGGCATCCGGTGCACGAACGTCTGCCCCGGGGGCGTGGCCACGGACTTCGCGATGGGACGCGGCCGGACCCCCGACATGCCGCAGCTGGCGGGGATGATGGCCCCGCAGGACGTCGCCGAGACGGTCCTCTTCGTGCTCACGCGCCCGCGCAACCACCGGATCCTCGAGGTGGCGCTCCGCCCCATGACCGAGACCTCGTGGGGGTAGGTGTCCGATGAACAAGCTCCGCTGGGGGATCCTGTCCACCGCCCACATCGCGAGGGAGAAGGTCATCCCCGGGATCCAGAAGGCCGATCGCTGCGACGTGGTGGCCATCGCGTCGCGCGACACCGACCAGGCCCGGCGCGTGGCCGACCAGCTCGGCATCCCGAAGGCACACGGCTCGTACGAGGCGCTGCTGGCGGACCCCGAGATCGACGCCGTCTACATCCCGCTGCCGAACCACCTCCATGCGGAGTGGACGATCGCCGCGGCGCGGGCCGGCAAGCACGTGCTGTGCGAGAAGCCGCTGGCGATGAGTGCCGCCGAGGCCGAGGGGATGGTGGACGTCTGCCGCGCCGAGGGCATCCGGCTCATGGAGGCGTTCATGTACCGCCTGCACCCCTCGTGGATCGCCGTTCGCGAGCTCGTGGCCTCGGGTCGCATCGGTCGGCTCCTGGCGGTGCAGAGCTGGTTCTCCTACTTCAACGACGACGCGGCGAACATCCGGAACATCCGCGCGTACGGGGGCGGCGCCCTGATGGATATCGGCTGCTACTCGGTGAACCTGTCCCGGATGCTGTTCGGGGGGGAGCCGGTCCGCGTCGAGGCCTCGGTGACGCGTGATCCGACCTCCGGTGTCGACGTGCTGACGAGCGGCCTCCTGGAGTTCGACGACGGCGTGGCCACCTTCGCCTGCTCCACGCGCGCGGAGCCCGACCAGCGCGTCCACGTCTACGGCACGGAGGGCCGCATCTCGGTCGGGATCCCGTTCAACATCCCTCCGGACCGGCCCACGCAGGTGTTCGTCACCGCCGGCGGCGATCCGCCCGTCGCCCCGGACACGGAGGTGCTGACTTTCGAGACTGCCGATCCCTACGCCGTCGAGGCGCAGCGCTTCGCCGAGGCGGTGCTGGACGGTGGTCCCACGCCGATCCCGCCCGAAGACGCGGTGGCCAACCTGCGGGTGATCGAGCGGATCTTCCAGGCCGCCGAGCGCGACTGACACCCCGTCGCGACTCGACGTCGCGTTCCGTCGCGGTAGCATCGCCGCACTCGTCGAGCGGGATCGGGTCGCCGGGACGGGATAGGCCACGGAGGAGGAGAGCGTGTCGAGGACTCGATCGAGATGGATGATCGCGGTCGCTGCGCTCGCCGTGGTCGTGCTCGTCGGAGCCGGACTCGTCGTCGTGCGTCCGTGGTCCCAAGAGCCGACGTGCCCACCGATGGCGAACCACCCCGAGTGGTCGGTCGCCCGCCGGTGGGATGAAGCCCTGCTGGACGCGATCCGGCGCGCTCTGCCGGCACCGACGATCCACGCCCGGAACCTGTTCCACGCCTCGGCGGCGATGTGGGATGCCTGGGCCGCGTACGACCCGCACGCGTCGGGCTACGTCGTCAACGAGAAGCTCACCGCGTCGGACGTGGCCGCGGCCCGGAACGAGGCGATCAGCTACGCCGCCTACCGGGTACTCAGCGCCCGCTACATCAAGGCCGTCGGCGCTGCCGACTCGCTCTCCGAGTTCGACGACATCATGGACGGGCTGTGCTACCCGCTGGACGTGACGACGACCGACGGCGACTCACCCGCCGCGCTCGGCAACCGGATCGCCCAGGCGGTCATCGCGTACGGCATGACCGACGGGTCGAACCAGGCCGGGGGCTACAGCGACCCTGACTACAAGCCGGTCAATCCGCCGCTCGTCGTTGCAGAGCCGGGGATCACGATGACCGACCCCAACCGATGGCAGCCGCTCCAGCTCGAGCACATGATCTCCCAGAACGGGATCCCGATCGAGAACGGCGTCCAGCAGGCCATCGGGCCGCACTGGGGCCGCGTCAAGGGGTTTGCCCTGCCCGATGGGGGCGATAAGGGTGTGCCCATGGATCCGGGCCCCCCACCGCTGCTCGGCGATCCAGCCTCCGACCAGGCCTACAAGGACCAGGCCGTCGAGGTGATCCGCTATAGCAGCCAGCTCGACCCCAGTCAGGAGATCGAGATCGACATCTCGCCCGGTGCGCGCGGCGCCAACGCTCTCGGGACGAACGACGGCCGCGGCCACCCGGTCAATCCGGTGACGGGTAAGCCGTACGACCCGGACGTGGTCAATCAGGGTGACTTCGCCCGCGCCCTCACCGAGTTCTGGGCGGACGGCCCGAAGTCGGAGACGCCGCCCGGACACTGGAATGTCGTCGCCAACACCGTTTCCGACCAGCTTGCCCCGAGCCTCAGGATCGGGGGGACCGGTCCGACGGTCGATCGTCTCGAGTGGGACGTCAAGCTGTACTTCGCCCTGAATGGGGCCACCCACGATGCCGCGATCGCGGCCTGGGGGCTGAAGGGCTACTACGACTCCGTCCGGCCGATCTCGATGATCCGGTACATGGCGAGCCTGGGCCAGTCGAGCGATCCCAGCCTGCCGTCATACGACCGCGAGGGCCTGCCCCTTGCCCCTGGTCTCGTCGAGCTCATCACGACGGAAACCACCGGGCCCGGCCAGCGCCATGCGGCCCTGGCGGGCCACGAAGGCGGGATCGCCATCCGGGCCTGGATGGGGAATCCCAAGGACCCCAAGACCCAGACCGGTGGGGTCGGTTGGGTCCTGGGCATCACCTGGGTCCCGTATCAGGTCCCGACCTTCGTGACCCCATCCTTCCCGGGGTACGTGTCCGGCCACAGCACGTTCAGTCGAGCGTCGGCCGAAGTGCTCACCAGCTTCACTGGCAGCGAGTACTTCCCCGGCGGGCTCAGCGAGTGGACGACGAAGGCCGGCTCGCTCACGGTCGAGGCCGGACCGGCGAAGGACGTCACGCTCGAATGGGCCACCTACTATGACGCCGCCGACCAGGCCGGCCTGTCACGCCTGTACGGCGGGATCCACATCCCGGCGGACGACTTCGCGGGTCGGAAGATCGGCTCCCAGTGCGGCAAGGCGGCCTGGGCCCTGGCGCAGCAGTACTACGGCGGCCAGGTCGGATCGTGAGTGGACCAGTGAGCTCGTGAGTCGTGGGTCCGTCAGGCTCGTCGTCGGCGTGGCGGCCGTGTCGCTGACCGGGCTGGCCATCGCAGGGGTCGTGCTGACGCAGGACCGCGGGAGCGCGCCCACGGCGGCGCTAGGGCCGCCGCGCTTCGTCGACGAAACCGCCGCGGCGGGCTTCGACCACGTCTACGACGGCGGCTCGACGTTCTTCGTCGGCGGGGGCGTCGCCGTCTTCGATTGCAGCGGCGATGGCAACCCCGACATGTACCTCGCCGGCGGGAGCAACCCGTCGGCGCTCTATCGGAACGAGAGTCCCGTGGGCGGCGCGCTACGCTTCGCCCCGGTGCACGATCCCGCCACCGATCTCACCGACGTCAACGGCGCCTATCCGCTCGACATCGACGGCGACGGGCAGGTGGACCTGGCGATCCTGCGGGTCGGCGAAAGCGTGCTCCTTCGGGGTATCGGCGACTGCCGCTTCGAGCGGGCGAACGAGGCCTTGTCGTTCGACCCCGGTGACGCCTGGACCACCGCCTTTAGCGCGAAATGGGAGGGCAGCGCACGACTGCCCACGCTCGCCGTGGGCAACTACCTTGGTCTCGATGCCTCCGGAGCGCCGTCGAGCACGTGTGCCGACAGCGCCCTGATCCGCCCGACCGCGGAGGGCACCGGCTATGCCCCGGCGATCGCGCTCACGCCCGGCTACTGCACCTTGTCGATCCTGTTCAGCGACTGGGACCGGTCCGGCCGACGCGACCTGAGAGTGACCAACGACCGCCATTACTACCTCGACGGGGAGGACCAGCTGTGGCGCATCGCCACCGACGAGCCACCGCGGCTCTACACGGACGCGGATGGCTGGGTGCGGATGGAGATCTGGGGCATGGGCATCGCCAGCTATGACGTCACCGGCGATGGCTATCCGGACGTGTATGTCACCAGCCAGGGAGACAACAAGCTCCAGACCCTGGCCGCCGGGCCAGGCCAGCCCAGGTACCGCGATATCGCGCTCAAGCGGGGAGTCAACGCGGCCCAGCCGTTCGCCGGTGGCGACGTGCTCCCATCGACCGCCTGGCACCCCGAGTTCCAGGACGTCAACAACGATGGCTTCATCGACCTGTTCGTCTCCAAGGGCAACGTCAGCGCGATGCCCGACTTCGCCGCGAGGGACCCCAGCAACCTGCTGCTTGGTCAGACCGACGGGACGTTCAAGGAGGGCGCCGAAGCCGCCGGGATCTTGGACTATGCGCGTGGCCGGGGCGCTTCGCTGGCCGACTTCAACCTCGACGGGATGCTTGATCTCGTCGAGCTGAACTACGGGGCGCCGGTCGGGCTCTGGCGAAACGTGGGCTCCGGCGATGCCGGCGAGCCCACGCTCATGGGCCACTGGCTCGGGATCCGGGTCACCGAACCGGGCCCGAACCGTGACGCCATCGGCGCCTGGATCGAGGTCCGGGTCGGCGACATGACGCTGCGGCGCGAGCTGACCGTCGGCGGCGGACATATCGGTGGCCAGCTGGGTTGGGCTCACTTCGGGCTCGGTCCGGCCGGCGACGCCAGGGTCCGCGTCCAGTGGCCCGACGGCGTGATCGGACCGTGGATCCAGGTCAGAGCGGATCAGTTCGTTGAGATCGAACGGGGTGCCACCGAGGCGCGCCCGTGGCTGCCTCTCGGGAACTGATCGGAAAGGGACGACACGGATGGCGAAGGCACGACTGGCCGAGATCAGCCTGCCTGACTTCGGGATGCCGGATGTGCGACCCGAGCTCCCGGCGTCGCTCTACGCGGCCCGGCTGGCAAGGCTGCGTGAGCGCGCGGACGCCCGCGGCTACGACCGGCTCGTCGTCTATTCCGACCGGGAGCACAGCGCCAGCCTCGCCTACCTGACCGGCTTCGACCCTCGATTCGAAGAGGCCGTCCTCGTCGTCGGGCCAACCGGGGACCCCGCCATCCTTGTCGGGAACGAGTGCTACGGCATGGCCGGCGCCGCGCCCTTGGCGATGCGACGGCACCTGTTCCAGGACCTCAGCCTGCCGAGTCAGCCACGCGATCGCTCCCGGCCGCTGGCCACCATCCTGGGCGGCGAGGGCATCCGGCGGGGCAGTCGGGTCGGCGTCATCGGCTGGAAGACGTACGGCAGCCGCGAGATGATCGAGGCGCCGGCATTCATCGTGGACGAGCTGCGCCGCACGACCGGACCGACCGGCGTGGTCGAGAACGCCACCGACCTGCTGATCGATGCCGCCGACGGGCTCCGCGTGATCAACGAGGTCGAACAGCTTGCCGTGTTCGAGTACGCTGCCTGCCAGACATCGCACGGCCTGCGGCAGTTGCTTTTCGGTCTACGGCCGGGGATGACCGAGCGCGAGGCGGTCAGGCTGCTCGACTGGAACGGCATGCCGCTCTCCTGCCACCTGATGCTGTCGAGCGGGCCCCGGGCATCGCTCGGGCTGCTCAGCCCGGGCGACCGGCGGATCGAGCGCGGCGACCCCTTCACCGTCGCCTTCGGCGTCTGGGGCGCGCTGAACTGCCGGGCCGGCTTCGTGGTCGGGGATGCTGACGAGCTGCCCGCCGGGGTCAGCGATTACGTGGAGCGGCTGGTCGGGCCCTACTTCGACGCCGTGGCGGAGTGGTACGGGGCGCTGCGCATCGGCCAGACCGGGGGCGCGCTCCAGGAGATCATCGACCGCCGCCTGGGCGACCCGTTCTTCGGCACCTTCCTGAACGCCGGCCACCAGATCCACCTCGACGAGTGGGTGAACTCGCCGGTGGCAGCGGGATCCACCATCGAGCTCCGCTCCGGCATGGCCCTCCAGGCGGACATCATCCCGGCGACCGGGACCGACTACTTCACCACCAACATCGAGGATGGCGTGGCGCTCGCCGACCAGTCGCTCCGCGACGCGTTCGCGGCCAGCTACCCAGCCGCGTGGGAGCGGATCCAGGCGCGGCGCCGATTCATGCACGACGCCCTCGGCATCGCCCTTCATCCGGATGTGCTGCCCCTCTCCGATATCCCGGCCTACCTGCCGCCGTTCCTGCTCCGGCCGGACCATGCCATGACCGTGGCGATCTAGCCGGATCGTCGCCCCGGACTCCGGGTCGGTCTGCGGTGGGCCGAGCGACTGATGTCGGCGTGGTCGTCCTCGGCGCGGCCGGAAGGGCACGTCGGTCCGTGTGCCCACCAGGTCGAGGTGCGCGGCCGTTTCCATTCGCCCGAGGCATTGTCCGTGAGCCGGACCTCGTCCCGGGCCGCCCCGACGCACCCGACGCCGGCCCGCCGCGGCCCGGCGCGCTCCCGCAGGCGCGTAGCAATGCCCTGGGGAGATGGTTTCGCGCCCAACGGCCGCCCCGATCCCCCGGCGGCGGCCGTTGGGCGGCTTTCAATGTCTCTCGGCAATGGTCCGGCCGGCACGTGGACCGACGTGGCACTCGGACCAACATCGCGCCCGCATCGTCCGGAGGCCCAGAACGCCGCCCTCTCTATGCAGTCCGGGTCGACGAATGGGACCATCGGGGCGGTGACAACCGGCACCACGGCCCGCTAGGGTGTGACCCGCGGCTCCAGGCCGCGCGACCACGCTCCAAGAGGGGAGCCTTCGTTGAGCTTAACGACACGGTCCTCGGTGACCTTCCGGCCGACGGGCTATGAGCGCCCGGAGGGTCCTCACCGGGGAAGGTGCCGCGGGCACCCGGTCCAAGGCACAGGCTGCGAGTGAGCGCGCGGTGACGGCAACGGGCACCGAGACGATTCGGGTCCTGCTCGTCGACGACCATCCTGTCGTGGCTGACGGGGTCCGGGCGATGCTGTCTGCCGAGCCCGGCATCGAAGTCGTCGGGATCGCGGGATCGGCCGCCGGCGCCGGTGAGCTCATCGACCGTGAGCGACCTGACGTCGTCGTGTGCGACATCGAGATCGGAGCGGACTCCGGGTTCGACATCCTCAGGCGACACAGGGATGGGCGGCGCGATGTGGCGGCCGCCCGACCGGCGTTCGTGATGTTCTCAGCGTTCGAACGCCGTTCGTACTTCCAGCAGGCGTTCCAGGATGACGCCCACGGCTACGTGGTGAAGGGCGCGTCGGGACCCGAGCTCGTGGCTGCTGTCCGGGCGGCTGCCGCGGGCGACTACCGATTCGGGGCAGATGTCATGCGGGCCGTTCGTGACCGCGTCCGACGACCCAGCGATCGGCTGCTGGAGGTCATCGGGCTCATCGCCCTCGGCCGAACGAACGACGAGGTGGCCCACGAGCTCGGTATCAGCCGGAAGACGGTCGAAGGCCACCTCCGGACGCTGTTCAACGGGTATAGCGTCGCATCGCGGACGGAGCTCGCGATGCTGGCCGTCCGGGAGGGCTGGATCCAGTCGGGTATCGTCGGCGGTCAGTCCTGACCTGCCGGAACCTTCGTCGTCTGGCCAGAGGCGATCGCATCAGCACGCCAGGTGACGGCAAGCGCAGCACCCTGGATCTCGTTACCGGCATCGAGTGACACCACGATCGTCACGGACAGTCGCTCCGCTGTGCCGGCGGCCAGTCGGCGCTCGGGAAATCCGATCGCGCCGGCTCCGATCGACAGCCGCGCGAGCGGTCCGTCGTAGAGCAGGGCCCCGTCGGCGGTGCGGGCGGTGGCGTGCACCTGCCGGATGAGCTGATCGGGACCCAGGACGTCGGCGTGCAGTGCGTAGAGCATGTCGCCGCCCCTCGCCTCGATGACGATCGGAGTCAGGGTGATCCGGTCGCCAGGCATGAGACCGGCCGCTTCACCGAGTTCCCCACCCGTCACAGTGACGGAGATCGGCGCCTCGACGGCAAACCCCGCAAAGACCGGAGTCACCTGGGCGAGGGCCGTGAGAGCCAGGAGAGTCAGGCCAAACGCCAGTCCCGACAGGGTCACTGACGACCGGGGACCGTGGGTCCGGGTGGCGGCTGCGCTTTGGGCGTTGCTCATGACTCAAGCCTGGCCGACCGACCGTCTCGCCACCAGAGTGAGTCGCCAGGGTGTCCGATAGGGTTTTCCCGGGTCGAGCGGCCAGGGGCTCGGTCAGCGACATCTCCTGATCCGTCAGCCTGCCATCAGCAGGGCCGGGCTCACCTCCTCGGCAGCGCTGCCACCGATGCGCCCAAGAGCTGCTCGCGGACGGCCTTGACGAGCGCCGCGGTGGTCGCTGCTGATGAACCTCGCGGAGCCGCGGAGCGGCATCAGCCCGCGTAGTACGCGAGAGCTTCGGTTGTTTGGCGGGTCCCCACGCCCCCTTGGGGGCACCAGCCGTGCCCGACCCGCGCCGCGAGCGCCCGCTACAATCCGGCGCGTGGCGAAGACTTTCCGCGGCGGTGGGATCATGGGCATCCGGATCCCCACCGTCTTCAGCGACACGGACGCGATCCGTTGTGCCGGTTGCGGCGAGTCGATCGCGGTCACGCCCTTCCGGGTCTCGATCATGGACGCCTTCTCGGTCGAAACACCCCCGAGCTGGGCCAGCTCCGCCCCCCTCAACCCCGGCCCGCACCAGTTCCACGCCGACCCGGCCTGCTTCCGCGCCTGGGCCCGCGCGCGCGGTCACTACCTCTGCCGGCTCTCCGCCGTGCGCGAGCTGATGCGCCCGGTGGCGCTACCCGGCGAGGCGGTGCGCTGGGGCCTGTGCGACGGCGAACACCGGGCGGCGCACGAGTTCGTGCCGGCCTGAGGCCTGTTCCCGAAATCGGATTGACAGGCTGGCCGCACGGCCCATATGCTCCGCGCATCCCGCATCGTACCTAGATTTACCCAGATTCGCGGGACGCTGCCCTAACGACCCTGCGCGGAGGAGGCGTTCGATGCCCGTGCCCACCGCCGTCCCGGCGATCGGATCGCCGTCGGAGTGGCTGTCGGTCGGCGCCGCCAGCAGACGGCTCGGCGTGGATCCCGACACGCTGCGGCGCTGGGCGGATCGCGGCCGTATCGAGAGCTTCACGACGCCCGGCGGCCACCGGCGCTTTTCCGGCCGCGCCATCGACCGGCTGGTCAGCCAGCGGACGGCGCCCCGGGACCGCCCGCCCATCCGCCTGGGACCCTCGAGGGAACGGCTCCACGACGCCTACCAGCGGCGCTATGCGCGGCCCGGCACGAGCGGGCTGATGACCGCCGTGGCCCCCGATGAGGCCGATCGCGAAGCCTTCCGGGCGGCCGGGCGCCGGCTGGTCGAGGCGCTCGTCGACTTCGTGGACGGCGCGTCGGAGGCGCAGCGCTCGAAGGCCGAAGATGAGGCGCGCCAGAGCACCCTGGAGCTGGCGAGCGGGCTGGCCGCCCGGCCGATCGGGCTGCCGGAGGCGATCGAGGCGTTCATGTCGGCCCGCCGGCCCTTCCTGGCCGAGATCGCGCGGATCGGCCGCCGGCGGAACCTCACCGCGGCCGAGGTCAGCGACCTGTATGAACGGTCCGCGATGCTGCTCGATCGGCTCGTGGTGATCTTCGCCGCCGCGGTGGCAGCTGGGAGTGGAGAAGGATGAATATCGATCCCAACGTCGTGCTGCCGCTGGGTTCCAGTGTGCTGAGCTTCGTGTTCGCCGCCTTCCTGTTCGACCAGTGGCGCGAGCGACGGCGTCCCTACCAGCTGATCTGGGCCCTCGGGATGCTCTGGTACGCGCTCTCGGCGGGCACGGAGTTCCTGGGCGGCTTCGCCGGCTGGAGCGAGCCCCTGTACCGCGCCTGGTACCTGATCGGCGCCGTCTGGGTCGCGGGGTGGCTGGGCCTGGGTACGGCCTTCCTGCTGGCCAAGACGCGCTTCGGCTACGCCTTCGCGTTCTCGCTCGTCCTGGCCGGCCTCTTCACCTTCCTCACCTGGCGCAGGTACGACTACCCCGACAGCGGTGTCGCACCCTACCTCTACGCGGGCGTGGCGCTCGCGATGGCGGTCGCCATCGTGGTGCTCGTGGCCCGCGGGAGCGACGCCTGGGCGCGCCTCGCCGGAGCGGTGATCATCGGTGGCACGATCGTCTCGGCGGTCATGGCGCTGACGGCGGACCTGGCGGCACCGGGCTGGGTGGTGGACCCCGCCACGCACATCCCCACGGGCGACCTCTTCCCTGGCTACCTGCGGCTGCTCACGCCGTTCTTCAATATCACCGGGGCGTTCTCCCTGACGCTCGGCGCGCTCTACAGCGCCTACGTCTTCATGCCCAAGCGGCGCGTCATCCGCTACTCGCTGGCCGGCCGGCGTGGCCCCGCCCTCATGGCCATGCTGGTGGTCGCCGTGGTGGCCGTTCCCGTCAACTTCGTCGCCTCGCTCCCCGGCGCCGCACTCGCGCTCGTGCGCGGGCGGCTCCACTCGCGTGTCCCGGCCACGATCCTGATCGCCATCGGCGGCCTGATCCCGGCCATCACCAGCGGCGCGAACCGCTTCGGGGCCACCAGCGGCTTCTTCGTCGGGGAGCTCCTCGGCGTGATCTTCCTCTTCACCGGCTTCCTCGTCTCGATCGAGGTCTTCCAGGAGATCCGGATCCCGTTCACCCGTCTCGTGCTGGCGCGCCGACCGGGGGCCTGAGGATCCTGCCATGACCGCCGTCCTCCCCGCCGCGACCGCGGTCCTGGCGCTCTTCTTCTCCCTGGCCCTGCTCGACCAGTGGCGGGAGCGGCGGCATGCCTTCCAGCTCATCTGGGCCGCCGGCATGCTCTTCTACGGCATCGCCGCAGGCAGCGAGGCGATCGCCGCCGCGGCCGGCTGGAACGAGGCGCTCTATCGCACCTGGTACCTCACCGGCGCGGTCTGGACCGCCGGCTGGCTGGGCCTGGGCACGGCCTTCCTGCTCGGCCGCACGCGCTTCGGGTATGCCTTCGCCCTCAGCCTGCTGCTGGCGGGCCTCTTCACGTTCCTCACCCAGCGACGCTACGACTACCCGGATGCGGGCAGCGCGCCCGTCATCTACTTCATCGGCGCGGGCATCCTTGCCCTGGCCGTGGCCGTCGAGACCTACTTCGCCAACGAACGCTGGCCGATCCTCGCCGCGCTGGCCGTCGTGGGCGCCACGCTGCTGAGCGTCATGCTCATGGTGACCACGACGCTGGCGCCGCCCGGCTACGCCCTCGACACGTCGACGGGCGTCCCCGTGGCGGACCTCTTCCCCGGCACGCTGCGCCTGCTGACCCCGTTCATGAACGTCACCGGCGGCATCGCGCTCATCCTTGGCGCCATCTTCTCGACCTACGTCTTCATGCCCAAGCAACGGCTGCTCGCCTATTCCCTCGACCCGGGCCAGAAGTTCGACGAGTTCCTCTTCAGCCTGCTCATCTCACCCATCGCCATCACCGTCAACTTCGTGGCCTCGCTGCCGGGGACGTGGCGGGCGATGCGGGCGGGCCGCGTCCACAGCCGCGTCCCGGCGACGATCCTCATCGCCATCGGCGCCTTCATCCCGAGCGTCACCGACAGCCTCAATCGCTTCGACGTGACGGCCTTCTTCCAGCTGGGCAAGTTCCTCGGCGTGGTCTTCCTCTTCGCCGGCTTCCTCGTCTCCATCGAGGTCTTCCGGGAGATCCGCATCCCCTTCACGCAGGTCGTCCTGCGTACGGGTCGAACGGAGCGCGCCCCCGCTGCCGGGGCCACCGAGGGCCGGTGACGCCGTCCGGCGGGGAGCGGCGGCTCCTCGTCGGCTCCCAGGGCTGAGGGCCGGGCCGACGGCCCTCGGCGCTATACTGCGGCCGCCGTCCCGGCCCCTCCGCCGTGACCAGCCCCTCCGCCGCAACGAGGTCCGATGCGCGTCCGCAAAGCCGTCTTCCCCGCCGCCGGGTGGGGCACCCGCTTCCTGCCGGCCACGAAGGCGTCGCCCAAGGAGATGCTGCCGCTCGTCGACAAGCCGGTCATCCAGTACGCGGTCGAGGAGGCCGTGGCGGCTGGGATCGAGCAGGTCATCATCGTCACGAGCAGCCAGAAGCGGGCCATCGAGGACCACTTCGACTCCTCGTTCGAGCTGGAGTCGCTGCTCGAGGCGCGCGGCGAGATCGAGACGCTGCGCAAGGTGCGCCACATCAGCGACCTCGCGCAGGTCAGCTACGTGCGCCAGAAGGAGCAGCTCGGCCTCGGCCACGCGGTGCTCATGGCGCGCGAGCTGGTCGGCCACGAGCCCTTCGCGGTCATCCTCTCCGACGACGTCGTGGTCGCCCAGCGGCCGTGCATCGGCCAGCTCATCCACGCCTACGGGCAGACCCACGCCTCGTGCGTGGCGGTCATGCAGGTGCCCCACGAGGACACCAGCCGCTACGGGGTCATCGACCCCGACCCCGACGCGTCCGATCATGGCGACCCCCGCCTGCACAAGCTGCGCGGGCTCGTCGAGAAGCCGACGCCGGAGGCGGCGCCCAGCGACCTGGCCATCATCGGGCGCTACGTGCTGACGCCGAAGATCTTCGAGAAGCTGGAGCAGACACCGCGCGGCGCGGGCGGCGAGATCCAGCTCACCGATGCCATCCAGGCGCTGATGCAGGAGCAGTCCGTCTACGGCTATGCCTTCGAGGGCGTGCGCTACGATGCCGGCACCACCATGGGCTGGTTGAAGGCCTCCGTGGAGCTCGCCCTGGAGCGGCCCGAGATCGGCCCCGAGTTCCGGCGCTACCTCGCCGGCCTCGACCTCCACTGAGCGACCGGGCGTCCGGACCGAGCCGGCGCGGCTGAGCCTGGGAAAGGGGTCACGGGTGCCCGAGCTGGGAGAGCTGCTGGGAGATCGATACCGCCTGCTGGAGCTCCTCGGCGAGGGCGGCATGGCCACGATCTACCGGGGCCGTGACCTCAAGCTCGAGCGCGACGTCGCCGTCAAGCTCCTGCGGCCCGAGTACGGACGCGACGCCGGCTTCGTCGCCCGCTTCCGCCAGGAGGCGCAGGCGGCGGCCTCGCTGGCCCATCCCAACGTCGTGGCCGTGTTCGACTACGGCACGGAGGAGGCCGGGCCGTACATCGTCATGGAGCTCGTCGAGGGGCAGGATCTCGGGCGCATCCTGCGCGATCGCGGCGCCCTGCCGGCCGCCGCCTCGGCACGTATCGCCATGCAGGTCGCCGACGGCCTGGCGGCGGCCCACGCGCAGGGCATCGTGCACCGCGACATCAAGCCCTCCAACGTCCTGATCACCGTCTCCGGGCAGGTCAAGGTGGCCGACTTCGGCATCGCGCGGGCCCTCTCCGAGGCGCAGCTGACGCTGCCCGGCCAGACGCTGGGCAGCGCCCGCTACCTGAGTCCCGAGCAGGCGCGTGGCGAGAACGTCACTCCGGCTGCGGACATCTACTCGCTGGGGCTGGTCCTGTTCGAGATGCTCACCGGCCGCGCCGCCTGGGGCGGCGACACGGCCGCCGCGGTGGCCATGGTCCGCCTGACCGAGGAGCCGCCCGTGCCCTCGAGTCACCGTTCCGACGTGCCGCCGGCCATGGACGCCATCGTGCGCAAGGCGCTCCAGCGCGACCCGACGCAGCGCTTCGGCTCGGCAGGCGCCTTCTCGGATGCGCTCGGCCGCTTCCTCTCCGGGCTGCACGCCGGCGTCGCCGCACCGGTCGTGTCCGCCCCGGTCTCCGCTGGGGCCGACCCCAGCCCGACGGTGGTCGGCGCGGCCGCCCCGCCGTCCCTCGGCGTCGGCTCGGGCCGTCCTCCCCAGGCGCGGCGCGATGCCGCAGCCGACGAGGCGAACGGCGGCCGGGGTCCCGGCGCCTGGGCCTGGGCCGCGGCTCTGCTGGGCGTGGCCGTCCTCGTCGCGGCCGGCGCGCTCATCTACCTCTTCCTCAACGCCGGAGGCGGCGGCGGAGCGACGCCGAAGCCGTCCGGCAAGCTCGTCGAGGTGCCCGCGGTCATCGACCTGTCCGTCCTCGAAGCCAGGGCCGCGCTCGAGGGGGCTGGGCTGGGGATGGTCATCACCGACAGCGTGGTGGACGAGACGAGGCCGTCCAACACGGTCGTGGCCCAGGATCCCGCCGCGGGCGAGAGTGCGCCCGCCGGCAGCGACGTCAAGGTGACCATCGCCATCGGCCCGGGCACCGTGCCCGTGCCCGATGTGCGCCGCAGGACCGAGGCCGAGGCGGTCACCATCTTCGTCACCGCGAAGCTGTTGCCCGGCGCGAAGACCGAGGCCTTCGACCCGATCGTCCCGGACGGCCAGGTCATCTCCACCTCGCCGCAGACCGGCTTCCTGGTGGCCGAGGGCACGCCCATCGACTACGTCATCTCGAAGGGACCCGAACCGACGCCCAGCCCCTCACCCACGCCCAGCCCCTCACCCACGCCGGTCCCGACGCCGGCCCCGACGCCGGTCGTCACGCCGGCCCCATTCCCGGTGTACGACTACCGCTGCGTGCCGCTCGCCGCTGCCGAGGAGGCGCTCCAGGCCGACGGCTTCACGGTGGGCACGATCACGGGGCCGCCCGGCTTCGACACGACCTGGCCGGTCGGGGGCCAGAGCCCGGCTCCGGGCGCGATGGCAGCGCCGGGAACGCCGATCGACCTGACCGTCTACGACCCGGCCAGCCTGGCCACCTGCCCGCCGTAGGCAGCGGCGCGATGGGCGAGCCGATCGAGGTCACCGACGACTCCTTTGCCGACGATGTGTTGGCCGCCGGGCGGCCCGTCCTGGTCGACTTCTGGGCGCCCTGGTGCGGCCCGTGCCGGCTCGTCTCGCCGGTCGTCGAGGCCCTCGGCCGCGAGCTCGGCGACAGGCTGACCGTGGCCAAGCTCGACATCGACGAGAACGTCGCCACCGCCGCCCGTTTCGCCATCTTCTCGATCCCCACCCTGGTGCTCTTCAAGGGTGGCCATGAGGTGGAACGGGTGATCGGTTTCCGGCGCAGGGACGACCTGGCCGCGAAGCTGCTGCCGCACCTCGATCCGGCGTAGCGGGCGTCGGCCCGCCGCACGAAAAAGGGACGTGCGCACCGGCGCACTCGCAGCTACACTCCGGCCATGGCGAACTGGCGGTGCCCGCACTGCGGCACCCCCCAGCCGGAGGCGTCCCGCTGCTGGGTCTGTTCGCGTTCCTCGACGTGCTGCGCCACCTGCCTCCACTTCCGCCGCGGTGTCGCCGCGAACCTCGGCGTATGCAGCCTCGATCCGCATCGCGGGGCGATCCGCGCCGACGAGATCCGGCCCTGCTGGGAAGGGCGGGCCGTGCCGCCGGTCCGCGAGGGGCTCTTCACGCTGGTCCCGCCCCGGCGCTGAGGCGCCGCCCTACACGATCGAGAACCCGTCCGAGGTGGTTATCGTCCGGCCGTCGGCCAGCACGACGCGGGCGGTGACGAAGCCGACGCCCATCGTCGCCCCGTCGCGCGGGATCGTCACGGACCAGGTGGCGACCCCGTTCGAGGTGACCGCCTCGAAGGTGGACGTGGGCAACCCCGGTGGGGAGATGCTGAAGGTGACCATCGCGCCCTCCACCGGCACGCCGCCGACATCGATGACCGTCACGGTGATGGTCATCGTCGCGGGCAGGTCTTCGAGCGCGACGCGCGCGGCGGAGAGCGTCAGCCTCGTCGTCAGCTCCCCGCTGCCGCGCACGACCGAGACGATCTTGACGGTGCTGTTGCCGGCCGGGTCCTCGGCGGTCACGGTCAGGCCGTTCGTGCCGTCGCCGACGGAGATCTCGACGCTGAACGTCCCGTCCTCGGCGAGGACGACGGCCGTGCCACCGGTGTTCTCGTTGCGCACGCGGACCGTCGAGCCGACCTGCGTCTTGCCGGTCACGGTGACCGTGTCGCCGGCGACCGGGCTCTCGTCCTTCGGTGCGCTGATCGTGAGGGCCGGCGGCACGTTATCGAAGGCGACGCGGATGGGCGCGGAACGCGGCCCTTCGCCGTCGGGGCCGACGAGGGCCGCGCTGATCTCGTTCCAGCCCTTCTGCAGCGGCACGGCCGGTACGAAGAAGTCGGCCGTGCGCGGCACCGGTAGCTCGACGGCCTTGATGTCGCCCACGTAGACGAGGATCTTCAGGTCGGGCGAGCCGGCCGTGCCGCTGGGCAGCAGGCCCCGGACGTCGGTCGCCGGCTGGTTCGTCCAGGCGGCGGTGGGCTGGTCGAGGCGCGGCGCCGACTCGGGCAGGTTCTCGGTGGAGGTGGGCGACGGTGAGGCGCCCGTCAGGCCGCCCATGAGGCCGCCGATGGCATCGCCGAGGTTGGCCACGGCAGTGCCCAGGGCGCCCGTGGCACCGAGCGCCACCGAGCCGGCCAGGGCGACCACGGCCACCAGCAGGAGAGCGCGCGCCGCGGCGGGCAGGCGGCCGCGCTTCCCGACCGGCTTGTGGCGCGTCAGGCGCTCCGCGCTGGGTGGCGCATAGCGACCGTGGATCTGAGAGCGGCGGACGACGGGCGGCTGCGGTCGCCGGGGGGCGGCTAGACGCGGATCGGCTCGGCGGGGGCGCTTGCTCGCGTCGGACATGCCCTCGCATTCTCGCACGGTCGCCACCCGGCGCGGTCCTGACGGCTCCGTGGTCGGCCGGCGCGGAGGTCCTCGGGGCGGTCGCGGCGACCCGACCCGGTGTAACCTGTGGGGCAGTTTGGCCCCGTGCGGGACCGACGAGGGAGGTGCGATGGAGTCACCGTTGCGCAAGCCGGCCCGCGCCTCGAGCGGTGGGTTCGGCCAGCGCCGCCCGCCGCCCCCGCCGCCGGGCCCGATCGCCCGTGCCACTCCGGCCGCCCTGGGCATCCTCGCCGCGCGGCCCGCAGCGGGGCTGCCCGCGATGCCCCGCTTCGGTTTCGGCCTGCCGAACCTGCGGCGCAACGTCTGCCCGCATTACTACATGACCGGCGTGCGCGGCGCGATCCCCATCCAGGCGCCCCACCTGCTGAAGGCGCTCATGCGCCAGGAGACGAATGTCAGCCGCTGCCAGCTCCGCGGCGGCGTCCACCTCGAGCACAGCTACGTCGCGGACATCTGCCTCTCGGCGCGCTTCAACCAGTGCGTCTTCTACGAGGACGACCTGAGCCACGACTGACGGCGTGGGCAGCTCCTACCCGGCGGTCCTCGCGGCGCTCCAGGCGCGGGGCCGCTACGGGATCCGCCTCGGCCTCGGGCGCACCCGCGCGCTGCTGCGCGTGCTCGGCGACCCGCAGGGCGAGCTGCGTGGCCCGCTTATCGGAGGCACCAACGGCAAGGGCAGCGTGCAGGCGATGGTCGCCGCCTGCCTCGCCGCGGGCGGTCTGCGCGTGGGTCAGACACCGAAGCCGCACCTGGTCAGCTACCGCGAGCGCATCCTCATCGACGGCCGGCCGATCGCCGCCGAGGCCTTCGCCGCGCTCGTCGGAGAGGTGCTCGAGATCGCCGACCGGCTGGCGCGGCGCCTCGGCCCGCCGACCGAGTTCGAGGTGCTCACCGCGGCCGCCTTCGCCGCCTTCGCTCGCGCCGGCGTGGACGTCGCGGTCGTGGAGGTCGGCCTCGGAGGGCGGCTCGACGCCACGAATGCCTGGGACGGCGGCGTGGCCGCGATCACGAACGTGGCTCTCGACCACCGCGACCGCCTGGGCGGCACGCTCGAGGCGATCGCGGGCGAGAAGGCGCCGATCATCAAGCGCGGCGACCGGGCGGTCAGCGGCGCCACGGGTCCGGGGCTGGCGGTCATCCGCCGACGGGCCCGCCGCCTTGGGGTGCCGCTGCGCGAGACGGCGCCGCTCGAGGTCCTGGGCATGGGCCGCGCCGGCCTGCGCCTGGCGGCTCCCGGGCTCGGCGAGGTCCGGCTGGCCCTGCTCGGCCGCCACCAGGCGGCGAACGCGGCCGTGGCGCTCGGCATCCTCGAGGCACTCCGGGAGGCGGGCATCGCGGATCTCCCGCCCGCGGCCATCCGGGCCGGCCTGGAGGATTCCCGCTGGCCCGGCCGGCTGGAGCTCCTCGCCCTACCGCCCGACGGTCGCGCCGTGCCCGCCGATCGCACCGCCCCGGACCCGGCCGCGCCGGATATCCTCCTCGACGGCGCTCACAATCCCCACGGGATGGCCGCTCTGGCCGCGGCCCTGGACGAGCTGCGGCCGCACCTCTCGGCGGGCCGGCCGACCCTGCTCATCGGGCTCATGGCCGACAAGGACGTGGCCGGCATCGTCGGCGCGCTCGCGCCAGCCGCGGCGCTGCGAGGCGCGCGTATCATCACCACGCGGGTGGACGCCCCGCGCGCGCTCCCGGCGGCCGAGCTGGCGGCGGCGTGGCGCGCGGCGTCGCCGGGCGGCCGTCACGACGTGACGCCGATCGGCCCGCTCGACGAGGCCCTCGAGGCGGCCGTCGCCGCGGCCCGGGCAGCCGGGGGACCGCTCGTGGTGGCCGGCTCGCTCTACCTCGTCGGGGCGGTCCGCGGCCGGTTGGTCGCGGACGACGACCTGCGAGACCCGGAGGAGCAGGGAACGGACCCCGGTCATGGCTGACGCGACCCCCTTCGTGACGCTCCCCGCCGATGCGGCAAGCGGCGTGGCGCCTGCTGTGCCCGCGGCGATGGAGATCGGTGGGCGTCGCTTCGCCTGGGGCGCGCGCACGTACGTCATGGGCATCGTCAACGTCACGCCCGACTCCTTCAGCGGCGACGGCTTGCTCGCCGCCGTGGCCGATCCGGTGGTGACGGACCCCACGATGGCCGCGGTCGATCTGGGCCGACGCATGGCGGCCGAGGGGGCCGACCTGCTCGACGTCGGGGGCGAGTCGACGCGACCCGGCCATGCCGCCGTGGCCGAGGATGAGGAGCGGCGGCGCGTGATCCCCGCCATCCGCGCCCTGCACGCGGCGCTGCCCGAGATCCCCATCAGCGTGGACACGCGCAAACCGGCGGTGGCGGCCGCGGCGCTGGACGCCGGAGCGGCGCTGGTCAACGACGTGGCCGCGGTCAGCGATCCCTCCGACGCGCTCTTCCGGCTCGTCGCCGAGCGCGCCGTGCCGCTGGTGCTGATGCACGACCGCGCGGAGCCGCGCTATCGCAACGTCGTGGCCGAGGTGATCGCCGACCTGCAGCGGGCCATCGAGCGCGCCGTCGCGGCCGGCGTCGCCTGGGAGCGGCTGATCGTCGACCCAGGCTTCGGCTTCGGGAAGACCGCCGAGCACAACCTGGCCCTCCTCCACGAGCTGGCCGCACTGCGCGTCCTGGGGCGGCCCGTGATGCTGGGCATGAGCCGCAAGTCCACCATCGGCCGCGTGCTCGACCTGCCCGCGCCCGAGCGGCTGGAGGGTACGCTGGCCACCACCGCGCTGGGCATCGCCGCTGGCGTGGACATCGTGCGTGTGCACGACGTGGAGCCGAACCGGCGCGCCGCCCGGATGAGCGACGCGATCGTCCGCCGCGGCCGCGACGAGGAGGAGAGGGGAACCGACCGATGACCGACCGGATCGTCCTGCAGGGGATGCGCTTCAGCGGACGCCACGGACTGTCCGACGAGGAGCGGGCGACGCCCCAACCGTTCGAGGTGGACGTCGAGCTGATGACGAACCTCCAGCCGGCCGGGGTCGACGACGACGTCGAGAAGACCGTCGACTACGGGCTCGTCTTCGGGATCTGCCGCGAGCTGGTGGAGTCGACGAACTTCAAGCTCCTCGAGGCGATCGCCGAGGGCATCGCCCACGAGATCCTCATGGCGTACCCCGTGGCCGAGGTCGTCGTGCGCGTCCGCAAGCTCAAGGTTCCGGTGGCCGGGAAGCTCGACTTCGCCTCCGTCGAGATCCGCCGCGCGCGTTCCGTGGCCAATCGCCGCCGCGACTGAGGTCGAGCCGCGGACGTGCGGAGCTCCGCCCTACTGCAGGTCGGCCGGGCGCGTGCCGAGCGTGACCTTCAACTCGAGCGTGGCGCCGTCGCGCAGCACGCTCAGGGCGACCTCCTCGCCGGGCCGGTAGCGGACGAGGATGTCCTCGAGGGAGTGGCCCGCGTCGATGCGCTGACCACCGATGGCGGTCACGATGTCGCCGTCCTTGAGCCCGGCCTTCGCGGCGGGCGCACCGGCCACGACCGCCGCGCGCCCGTCGCTGCTCGAGATCCAGGCGCCGTAGTCGATGGGCAGCTTCGCCTGGCGCATCAGCGTGGGCGTGACGGCCGTGTAGACGATGCCCAGGTACGGCCGTGAGAGGGGCTCGCCGGCGACGGCCTGGCGCATGATCGGCTTGGCCACCTCGATGGGGATGGCGAAGCCGATGCCCTGGGCGCTGCCGGCCACGGCCGTGTTGACGCCGATGACCTGGCCCAACGCATCCACCAGCGCCCCGCCCGAGTTGCCCTGGTTGATGGCCGCGTCGGTCTGGATGAGGTTGCGCAGGCGGCGCGGCTGGCCGGTCTGCTCGTCGGTGACGGTGATCTCGCGGCCCAGGGCGCTGACCACACCGGCCGTGACGCTGTTCTCGAACGATCCGAGCGGGCTGCCGATGGCGATGGCCAGCTGGCCCGCCTTCAGCGCCGTCGAGTCGCCGATGGGGGCCACGGGCAGATCCTCACCGTCGATCTTCACGATGGCCAGGTCGGTGAGCGTGTCGATGCCGTAGGTGCGGCCGCTGAACTCGCGCCCGTCCTTGAGCTTGACCGTGAACGTCTGCGCGCCGGCGACGACGTGGCGGTTGGTGAGGATCCAGCCCGACGCGTCGAAGAGGATGCCCGAGCCGACGCCGGTGGCCGGCAGGTCGAGCGGGTCGACGCCGATGCCACTCCCCTCGCGGGTCGTGATCGTGACCACGGCCGGCGAGACGATGGCGGCCGCCCGCGTGATGGCCGAGTCCTCGTCGATGCGGATCGTCGTCGTGCTGGCCGGCTGCGCGGTCGTGCCGCCGGGAGCGGGGGTCACGCGATCGAGCGCGCCGGAGGCGTCGAGCACGAGGTAGGTGCCCGAGGAGGCCATCACGGCCGCGATGAGGGCGACCGCGAAGAGGGGGCCGAGCATGCCGCCGCGACCGCCGTTCGGGGCACTTGCCGCGGGTCGGTCCAGCGGGTCCGGCTCGAGCCAGCGCGGCGGGGTGGGCGGGTCCGCCGGCGGGTCGGCCCAGCGGGGCCGGGTCTCCTCGGGCGGCGTGAAGGCGGGCGGGACGGCCTGTGCAGGCGCCTCGGGGTCGATGGGGTGCTGGGGATCACTCATGGCTGAGAGCGTGCGCCGCCGGGGTTCAGCCCCGGCCTCCGGCGGGTGAAGATTGCGTCACCTCGCGGGGCAGGTGGACGGTCACCTCGGTGCCCCTGCCCAGCTTGCTCGTGACGGTCACGCGGCCGCCGTGCATCTCCACGATGGAGCGCACGATGGCCAGCCCGAGGCCCGATCCGCCGGCGCGCTGCTCCATCGCCCGGGAGCCGCGGTAGAAGCGGTCGAAGACGTGGGGCAGCTCGGCGCTGTCGATGCCGACGCCGGTGTCGGACACGCGCAGGTCGGCGCCGTCGCGGACGGCCTTCAGGCTGATCGCCACGCGCCCGCCGGCCGGCGTGAACTTCAGGGCGTTGCCGACCAGGTTGCTGAGCACCTGGCCGACGCGCTGCGGGTCGTGCCGCTGGCGCACCGGCTCCGCAGGCAGCTCGGCCACGAGTTCGACGCCGCGTCGTTTCGCGGCCGGCTCGGCCTGGGAGATGGCGCTCTCGACGACCGCCCGGAGGTCGTCCGGCCGGAGGTCGAGGGCGACGAGGCCGGAGTCGAGCTTGGACAGCTCGAGCAGGTTCGTGGCCAGCCAGTCGAGTCGCTCGATCTGCTGGCGGCTGGACTCGAGGAACTCGCCGCGCGCCGCGGGGTCCTCCACCGCACCCTCCTGGAGCAGCTCGTTGAACGTGCGCAGGGCGGCGATCGGCGTGCGCAGCTCGTGGCTGACGTCGGCCAGGAAATCACGGCTGCGATCGCGGTCGCGGCGGATGAAGGTCACCGACTCCTCCAGTCGCTCGGCCATCCGGTTGAAGGCACCGGCCAGCTCGGTGACCTCCGGCGCGCCGCTGCCGCCCGCGCTGACGCGGGCCCCGAAGTCGCCCTCGCCGAGTGAGCGCGAGGCCTGGGTGAGGCGGCGGATCGGCCCCGTCAGGCGATCGGCGATGACGGCCGAGGCGACCACCGCCACGAGCAGGGCGATGGCCGTGGCCAGGATGAGGACGCCGACGACGTCGCGGATGGCCTGCTGGCGGTACGTGTACGGCTGCGAAAGGCGCAGCGAGAAAAGCCGCGTCGGTGCTTCGGCCCCCGACTGCGACCACCAGCCGTCCTCGATGACGAACGAGACCGTGATGTTCGGGATGGGGTCGCGCGCCTGGCCCAGACCGGGCTTGATCATCGTGGCCGGGACGTCCAGGGTGTCCACCAGGCGGAGCGGCTCGTCCGCGCTCAGCGCCACCTCCAGCTTCACGTCCGACTGAGCCACGATCGCGGTCAGCGTGTACAGGAACCCGTTCGGGTCATCCGGTGCGCCGAGGGCGGCGGCAGCCTCGGGCGAGATCGTCGCCGGGTCGGTGGGCAGGACGATCGGGTGCGGGTCGGCCGAGCCGAGGGCGAGCGCGTTTCGCAGCTGGAGCTGGATGAGCGGCGCCATGATGCTCGCCCGCGAGGCGAGGCTCTTCTGCTCCTGCTGCTGGAAGTAGTCGTCGAGGAGCCGGGGCAGAGCGGCCAGCACGAGGGCCAGGGCGATGGCCACGACCGCCGCGAAGGCCAGCGTCAGTCGAGCCCGGAAGGTCCGGGGCAGGATCCGTCGCAGGAACCGTCGCAGCGTCCGCATCGGCGTCGGGCGCCCCTCAGCGCTCGGCGAACGCGTAGCCGACGCCGCGGATGGTGAGGATGAAGGCCGGGTCTGCCGGGTCGTCTTCGAGCTTCTCCCGGAGGTGGCTGACGTGGACGTTGATCGTCTTCTCGTCCTGGTCGAGCGCCTCGTAGTCGCGGATCAGCTCGAGCAACTCGGGGCGGGTGTAAACGCGTCCCGGGCGCGAGGCGAGGTGGCGCAGGATGTCGAACTCGGTGGCGGTCAGGGCGATGCGCCGATCGCCACGCTGGACCCGCCGCCGCTCGAGGTCGATGACGAGGTCGCGGTGGCGGATGATCCGGCCGCCGACCGCGTCGCTGAGGTCGCCGTAGGCGCGTCGCAGGAGCGCCTTGATGCGGCTCATCAGCTCGCGCAGGCCGAAGGGCTTGGTCAGGTAGTCGTCGGCGCCGAGCTCGAGGCCGATGACCTTGTCCACCTCGTCGTCGCGGGCGGTGAGGAAGAGGACCGGCGCCTTCGAGCCCGTCGAACGCAGGCGCCGCAGGACCTCGAAGCCGTCCATGCCCGGCAGGCGCACGTCGAGGATGACCAGGTCGGGCGCCTGCTGGGTGGCGAACTCCAACCCCTCTTCGCCACTGCGGGCCACGGTCACGGCATAGCCCTCCTGCTGGAGGGCGTACTGGACGCCGCGCGCGACGGCGTACTCGTCTTCGACGATGAGGATGGTGGCGGACATGCTGCCGCCGCATGGTACATCGGTGACCATCTGCTACCATGCCGCCGATCCAGTAAGGCCAGTCGCTGCGGCGCCCGATCCGCCCGCGCCGCGCTCCCCGTGAGGTCTCGACACCCGTGAGCACCCGACCCGAACTCGTCGCGCACAAGCGTGCCCTGCACGGCAAGGCCGTCGCACGCCTGCGCCGCGAGGGCATCCTGCCCGCCGTCGTCTACGGTCACGGCGCCCCGTCCGAGGCGCTGCAGCTCGATGCACGGGTCTTCGACGGCGTGCGCCGGCACTACGGCCGCAACACGCTCCTCGACCTGCGCGTCGACGGCGGCCGTGCTCGCCCCGTGCTCGTCCACGCGATCCAGGAGCACCCCACGAAGCGCAACGCCATCCACGTGGACTTCTTCCTCGTGAAGATGACCGAGGAGCTCACCGTGGACGTGCCGGTGGTCGCCATCGGTGTGTCGCCCGCGGTCGACAAGCTCGGCGGCACGCTGTTGCACGTGATGGACTCGGTGAAGATCCGCGCGCTGCCGGGCGACCTGCCGCAGACGATCCCGGCCGACATCTCCGTCCTGGACACCTTCGAGGCCGTGATCCACGTCGGCGACCTGCCGCTGCCCGAGAAGGTCCACCTCGTGACCGACCCGGGCGAGCTGGCGCTGCGGGTCCAGGCGCCGCGCGTCGAGGAGGTCGCCGCACCGGCCCTGGCCATCGAGGGTCCGGCCGCCGAGGCCGAGGCCGCCGAGGCCGAGGCCGCCGTGCCCGAGGCGACCGAGGGCTAGGCTCCGGCCGGCTCCACCCCCACCTCGCCCGCGCCGTGACGCTCATCGGCGGGCTGCGCGCCATCCGGCGCCGCGACCTCGCCTTCATCGTCGCCGGCGGGATCGCGGCCGGCCTTCTGCTGGCGGCCATCGTGGCCGCCGCCGAGCCGTTCCCTGCCTTCTCGCTGGGGCCCGGCCAGGATTCGCACTCCTACTGGGCCGCACCACTCGCCGACCCCTACCACGTCTCGGTCGTGGGCACGCAGGACTTCTACCCGTACTCGCCCGCGATCCTCCAGGCGATGGCACCCCTGAAGGTCCTGGGCTGGGCCGCCTTCTCGGGCCTGTGGGCGGCGCTGCTCCTGCTCGTCCTCCTGGCCCTGACCGGCCCGCGGCTCTTCGTGTTCGGGCTGCTCCTCGCCCTTCCGGAGCTGTGGGGCGGCAACATCCACCTGCCGCTCGCCCTCGCCGTGGCGGCAGGCCTGCGCCGGCCGGGGGCCTGGGCGTTCGTCCTGCTCACGAAGGTCACGCCCGGCGTCGGCCTGCTGTGGTTCGCCCTGCGCCGCGAGTGGCGGGCGCTGGCCGTGGCCGTGGGCACGACGGCCGTGATCGCCGGCGTCTCGTTCGTCGCGCAGCCCGCCGCCTGGCTGGACTGGGGCAGGATCCTGGTGGAGAACCTGGGCGTGGCCGGCGGGGAGTTGAGCAGTGGGGCGGCCATGGGCTCGATCGGGGTGCCCTTCCTCGTGCGCCTGCCGGCGGCGATCGCGCTCATCGCCTGGGGTGCTCGGACCGACCGCCCCTGGCTCCTTCCCGTCGCGGCGATGCTCGCCCAGCCGCTCGTCTGGTTCGGAGGCCTGACCGTGCTGCTCGGCGTGGTCCCGTACCTCCGCGGCGCCTCGTGGGCCCGCCCGGCTCAGAGGTAGCGGTCTTCCTCGTAGCACCAGGCGAAGCCGCGCCCGACCGGCACCGAGTAGATGATCGGGTGGCGCCCGCCGAGGGCGTGGGCCCGAGCGTGTCCGGCCTGCGACTCGCAGCAGCCGACGTGTCCGCAGGACGCGCACATGCGCAGGTTCACCCGGCTGCCACACTCCTGGCACTCGTCCGCCTGCGGGGCCGCCAGGCCGGCCGGGTGGTGCGGGCAGGTGAAGACCTTCGCGTCGGTGCTCATGCGCGGACGATACCGCGCCGCGCTGGTCCGCACTGGTCCATACTGGTCCGTACTGGTCCGTATGACCGGCTGGCATGCGAGGCCAAGGAACCGAGCCTGGCTGCCTTCCGATGGGCCCTCATCGCAGCGCGCGCGAGCGTGTCTCTACCGCTTCGCATGACCGCCGGGCATACTCGTCGTGAGGCCGCGGGCCGTCAGCCCCCGAATAGCTTGCAGCCGGCGGCCCGGGCGTCCTCGGCCAGCGCCGCGAGCGCCTCATCGCTCGTGGCACTCGCCTGCAGCAACCCCATGACCCGGACCACGCCGACGTCCCGGTAGGCGGCCAGCAGCTCCACGCGGGCGGCGCCGGGCACCCCGTACGTGTCCCGCCCGATGTTCACCGACAGCCGCAACGTGGCCGGGTCCCGCCCGATCTCCTCGCAGCGCGAGCGGATGACGGGCAGGGCCGCGCGGACCTCGTCCGGGCTCAGCCAGTCAAGGTTCAGCTCGTCGGCGTGCCGTGCGGCCAGGCGCCAGGTGACGTTGGGCCCGTTGCCGCCCACGATCACCGGGACGCGCGGCTCCTGGAGGCCGCGCGGCTGGTTGATCGCGTCGGTCACCGAGGCGTACGCGCCGGCGTACGTGGCGTGCCCCGGGCCGAGCATGCGCGTGATGACCTCGAGGTGATCGGCCAGCATGGCCAGGCGCGTCTTCGTGTCGGGGAAGCCGTAGCCGTAGGCCAGCCACTCGTCCTCCTTCCAGCCGGCGCCGATGCCAAGCTCCATGCGGCCGCCGCTGATGACGTCGAGCGTGCCGATCATCTTGGCCGTCAGGGCGGGGTTGCGGAAGGCGGTGCAGATCACGACGTGCCCGAGGCGCACGCGCTCGGTCAACCCTGCCAGGGCGGCCAGCGTGGTAAAGGACTCGAAGGTCAGCTCGTCGCTCGGGTCGGGGACGGTGTGGAAATGGTCGAAGACCCAGATCGACTCGAAGCCCAGCCGCTCCGCTTGGCGAGCCACGGCGACCGTGCGCTCCCACGCGCGCCGCGCATCCCAGCCGTCGTACTCGCCGGTCCAGCCCTGCGGCACGATGACCCCGACGTCCATCCGGAACCTCCGCTACAACCCCCCTCGACGGCAACGATACCCCGCCGCTCCGCTCAGCCGGCGAGCACCGCGGCGATGGCCGCGCAGGCCGGGCCGATGTTGCGGCCCGTGAGGCCGGCCACGTTGACCCGCCCCCTGCCCACGACGTAGACGCCGAACTCCGTCCGCAGCCGCGCGACCTGCTCCGTCGTGAGGCCGAGGAGCGAGAACATGCCGCGCTGGCGCAGGAGCGGCGCGGGCTCGATCGGCGCACCCGCCCCCTCGAGGCCCTCGACGAAGCGCGCCCGGTTGCCGTTGATCCGCTCGCGCATCGCGGTCACCTCGTCCTCCCAGCGGGCGCGCAGGGCGGGATCGAGGAGGATCGTGGCCACGATCTCGCCGCCGTGGGCGGGTGGGTTCGAGTAGTTCGCCCGGACGGCCACCTTGGCGTGGCTGAGCAGGGCGTGCGCCTCCGGCCGCGTCGACGCCACGATCGAGAGCGCCCCGACGCGCTCGGCGTACAGGGCGAAGTTCTTCGAGAAGCTCGAGGCGACGAGGAGCTCGCGCCCGGAGCGGGCCATGGTCATGAGCCCCACGGCATCCTCGTTCAGGCCGTCGCCGAAGCCCTGGTAGGCGAAGTCGAGAAGCGGCAGCAGGCCGCGCACGTCGACGAGGGCGGCGATGGCCTCCCACTGCTCGGGCGTCGGGTCGATGCCGGTGGGGTTGTGGCAGCAGGCATGGAGGACGACCACGTCGCCGGGCGCGGCGGCCGCCAGCGCGCCCAGCATGCCCTCGAAGTCGAGGCCGCCCCTCGCCCCGTCGAGGTAGGGATACGTCCGCGTGTCGAGGCCGGCCGCGTCGAAGACCTGCGGGTGGTTCGGCCAGGTCGGGCTGCTCAGCCAGACCGTGCTCGCCGGCCGAAGCCGCCGGACGAGGTCGGCCGCCACGCGCAGGGCGCCGGTGCCCCCCGGTGTGTGGAGCGTCTCGACGCGGCCCTCGGCCAGGGCCTGGTGCTCGGCGCCGAAGAGCAGCTCGCGCACGGCATGCGTGTAGGCTGGGTCGCCGGCGATGGGCTTGTAGAGCTTGGTCGTCTGGCCGTGCAGGATGCGCTGCTCGGCCTCGAGGACGGTCTGGAGCACCGGGGTCGTGCCGCTCTCGTCGACGTAGACGCCCGAGGCGAGGCTGATCTTGTCGGTCCGGGGGTCGGCGCGGAAGGCCTCGGCCAAGCCGAGGATCGCGTCCGGTGGTGCGGGCTGGAGGTCGGCGAAGGTCGGTCGCATCCGCGCATCGTATCCCGGCCGGACGCCGTTGGCCGTCAGCCCGGCCGCGTCGCCTCCAGCCGGTCGATGAAGACGACCTGGGCCTCCTTGATACGGAGGCGGCCCTCAACGGCGCTGAACCACTCGACCCGGTCGATCTCGGGGAAGGCCTCTCGACGGCCCGACCCGGGCGGCCACTCCATCTCGAATGTGTTGCTCGCCGCGCTCGCGGGATCCAGGTCGCCCTCGACGGCCCAGGCATGGACGAGCTTGCCGCCCTTCTGCCGCGTCTCGCCGAGGGGGATGAGCGCGCCCTGCGGGACCGGGTGGCAGGTTTCCTCGGCGAATTCCCGGCGCGCCACCGCGAGCAGATCCTCAGCCTCGTCGTCGACCTCGCCCTTGGGGATCGACCAGTGGCCGGCGTCCTTGGTGCGCGCCCAGGGACCGCCGGGGTGACCGAGGAGGACCTCGAGGCGGCCCGCCCGGACCCGGTAGAGAAGGATCCCCGCACTGATGCGGCTGCTCATCGGGCGAGTCTAGGCGTTGCTCCGGCCGATGCTCGGGCGCGTGCCTCGCCATCGACGGCGTCGGGACCGGCCCGCTACGCGATCCCCACGAGCCTGGCCACGATGCCGCCGGCCGCCAGCGCGACGCCGAGGGTCGCGCCGCTCACCGTGAGCGCCGACCGCCAGCCGAACTCGCCGGCGAGGGTCGCCAGCGTGGCCACGCAGGGCACCGAGACTGCCGTGACGATGGCGTAGACAAACAGCTGGCCGGACGTCATGAACGCCGCCAGGCTCGACGCGCCGGCGCCGTATTCGGCCACCGCCAGGACGAGGAGCAGCTGGAGGGCCAGCTCCTTGCGCAGGAAGGCCAGGGCGAGCGCGATGCCGGCCACCGGCGGCAGCCCGAGCAGCCCCCTCACGAGCGGCGCGATCGCGTCTCCGATGGGGCCGATCGCCCCGGTCTCGTAGAGGCCGCCCAGGACGAACGAGCCGGCGAGCATGACCGGGGTCGCGGTAGTGACGAACGAGCTGAAGCGGAACCAGGCCTTCGCGCCGACCTGCCGGGCGATCGGACGGCGCAGCGGCGGCAGCTCGAGCACGAGGGGCGACTGGTGGCCGGGCACCAGGGCGTTCGCGGCGAGGCCCGCCGAAAGGGCGATCAGGCCGACCACCCCGAACGCGGCGAAGGCGGCGAGCGGCCCAGCGAAGGGCGCCAGGGCGGCGATGACGACCGCCGAGCGGGCCGAGCACGGGGTGAGCGTGATGAGGAACGACGCCAGGAGCCGCTCGCGTCGCGAGTCGAGGACGCGCGTGCCGTAGATCGCCGGGACGTTGCAGCCGGTGGCGGCGAGGAGCGGGATCGCGGCCCGCCCGGGCAGCCCCAGCGCGTTGAAGATCCGATCGGCGAGGACCGCCGCGCCGGCCAGGTAGCCGGAATCCTCGAGCACGGCGAGGAGGAGGTAGAAGGACAGGACGAACGGGATCCCGACCGACACCATCGCCAGCAGGCCGCTGTCGAGGGCCCACAGGGTCGCCGCCGCGAGGGCCGGGATCGGGACGAGCGCCGTCACGACGGCCGTGAGGACCGGCGACACGGCGGCGCTCCAGGCACTGCCCAGGACGTTGGACAGGAAGGTGCCGAGGGCCATCGTCGCGCCCAGGCTGGCCAGCGTGACGAGCGCGAAGAGCGGGAGGCCGGGCCAGGGCGCGGTCACGTGCCGGGCGAGCCGGTCGGCGAGCGGCGGCCTGACGGCGTGACGTCGCTCGACCTGGGCGGCCCACCGCTCGGCGACCGCCCAGCGCTCCGGCTCGAGGTCTTCGGCCGCCACGATGGTCGCCGCGCCGACCGGCGAGAGCCGTCCGGCGGCGACGGCCGAGAGCAGCTCGGGCGGCACGTGGTCGGTCGGGACATCTCCCCCGGCAAGCCTGCCCGCGAGGGCCGAGACGCGCCGGACGACGTCCGCCGGGTAGGGCGGCACGGGGAGGGCCCGCCGCACCGCCGCCCGGTCTCCGCTCGATCGCACACCCGCCAGCCGGATCGCGTCGCCGACCGCGGCAAGGACGCCCACCCCCTGCCGTCCGATCGTGCGATGGACGGGGGCCGCGAGGAGCTGCGAGAGCCGCCCCAGGTCCACCTCGATCCCGCGTGCGCCGGCCTCGTCGGCGAGGTTGGCCGCGACGACGATCGGGACACCCAGGTCCCGGCAGGCCAGCGCGAGCGGGAGGTGGCGCCGGAGGTCGCCGGCGTCGACGACGACGACGATGGCGTCCGGCCGCGCCGCGAGGAGGAGCTGCCAGAACGCCGGGAGGCCGTCGCTCCGGTCGGTCAGCGTGAACGCTCCGGGTAGATCGATGAGGACGGCCGCGCGACCGCCGAGCCGGACGTGGCGCCGCGCGATGCTTACCGTCGTCCCGGGCACGTTCGCCACCTCGGCGTAGCGTCCGCTGGCACGGGCGAAGAAGGTCGACTTGCCCACGTTCGGCCGGCCCACGACCGCGATGACCGGACTCCCGTCGCCGTCCACGGCCCCCGCGGCCGGGGCTTCGCCCGACGCCTCCGTTTCTGTGGCGGCCGGTCGGTGGCAGGCCAGCTCGCCGGCTTCGACGGCGCTCATCGCGTCCTCGCCGCGTCCGCGGCGGGCTCGGGCCGCACCCGGATCGCTGCGGCCACGACCCGGGCGATCGCCAGCCGGGCCGGACCGAGCCGGATGATCCGCGGGCCGCCGAACGGTGCGTCGTCCTCGACCGAGACGACGACCCCGGGGCGGATGCCGTGGGCCGCGAGAACCAGTAGCCGCTCCTCGTCGATCGCGACGACGCGAGCCGGGACGCCGGCCGGCAGGTCGGCCAGGGCGCATTCCTGAGTTGGCGACTCGGATTTCCTCACGCCCCTAGTAGACGAGAAGAGCGGGCAGGGCGGAAGGGAGGAAGGGCCCGTCGCGGAGGGAGGTCTGGCCCGGACGCGAGCCTGCGTGGCAGCGCGGGTCCGCGAGGCGTTCCCCGCGGCCTGAGCGCCGAGGGTCTCGTCCTCAGCCGTGCGGGTCGGCGACGAGCACCCCGTCATCGACCGCCCAGGTCAGCCGGACCCGGTCGCCCGCCCGGCCCTCGTGCCCGCCGCCGCCGCGCTGTTGGCGGACCACTGCCGCGTTGCCGTCGGGCAGCACCAGCTCGAACTTGCGCATCGAGCCGAGATAGAGCACATCGCGCACGATCGCGTCGACCGCGTTCACGCCGGTGGCCAGCCCGGGCCCGGCGTCCACGCCCACGATCCTGAGCCGCTCCGGCCGCACGACGAGCGCCGCGGCGGAACCGCCTTCGAGCGAGGCCCGCGCCGCCGCGGCCGCGCCGACCTGCCAGCGCCAGGGGTCGCGGACCAGCCAGCCGCCATCCCCGGCGGGCTCGAATCGACCGCGCAGGATGTTCGACTCGCCGATGAAATCGGCCACGAACAGCGAGGCCGGCCGCTCGTACAGGTCCTCGCCAGTGCCCAGCTGCTCGATCCTGCCCCTGCTGAAGATCGCGATCCGGTCGCTCATGACGAGCGCCTCATCCTGGTCATGGGTCACGTACACGACCGTCGCACCGAGCTGGCGGCTGATGTGCATGACCTCGAGCTGGAGCGCCTCGCGCAGCTTCTTGTCGAGCGCGCCGAGCGGCTCGTCCATGAGCAGGAGGCGGGGATTGAAGACGACCGCCCGGGCGAACGCGATCCGCTGCTGCTGGCCACCGGACAGCTGGCGGGGATAGCGCTGGCCGAGGCCCTCCAGCTTCACCAGGCCGAGCGCGTCGGCCACCCGGCGCTTGATCTCGGGTCGGCCCACCCGGCGCATCTGGAGCGGGAACGCGATGTTCTCGGCGGCGGTCATGTGCGGGAACAGGGCGTAGTTCTGGAAGACCATCCCGACATCGCGTCGGTAGGGTGGGACGTGGCCCATGTCGACACCGTCGATCTCGATCGTCCCGCCCGACTGGAGGGTGAAGCCGGCGATCATCCGCAGGGTCGTCGTCTTGCCCGAGCCCGACGGCCCGAGCAGCGTGATGAACTCGCCCTGGCGGACCTCCAGGTCCACTCCGTCGACGGCCGGCACGTCCCCGAAGACTTTTGACAGGTTGCGCAGGGCGAGCGCCGGCCGGTCGGGGGCCGCGCCCCAGTGACGGCTCCTTGCGCTCATCGGGCGGGTGCCTGGCGGCGCACGACGAGGACCAGCAGCAGCAGGCTCGTGGTCACCGCCAGCAGCGTGGTCGCGACAGCGGCCACCGTCGGGTCGACCACCTGGCGAACCTGCTCCCACATCTCGACGGGCAGCGTCCTGAAGCGAGCGGTCGTCAGGAAGATCGACACGACGACCTCGTCCCACGAGGTGATGAATGCGAACAGGCCACCGGCCAGGACTCCGGGCAGGATGAGCGGCAGGGTCACCCGCCGGAACGTCCGGACCGGGTCGGCGCCCAGGTTCATCGCGGCCAGCTCCAGGTTGCGGTCGATCGTGCGCAGGCTCGTGGCGACGTTGATGACGACGAAGGGCACGGCCAGCGCCGTGTGGGCGAGGACGAGGCCCGCGATCGAGCCGCTGATCTTCCAGCGCACGAACAGCGAGAACATCCCGATGGCGATGATGATCACGGGCACGATGAGCGGCGAGAGGACGAGCGCGTTGACCGCGCTCTTGCCCGGGAACCGCCCGCGGACCGTCCCCAGCGCAGCGAGCGTGCCCAGCACGGTCGCCAGCACGGCGGTCAGGAAGGCCACCTGGGCGCTGTTGACGAAGCCGGACGACCACTGCGGGTCGGTCAGCATCTTCTCGTACCAGCGGGTCGAGAAGCCCTCCGGCGGGAACGTCAGGGCGTTCGACGCCGTGACGCTCATGGGCACGACCACGAGCGTGGGGGCCATCAGGAAGAACACGGTCAGGGCACCGAGCGCCAGGAGCAGCAGGCGGCGCGGCTGGCGCCAGGAGTCGGTCATGGTTCAGGATTCCTCGAGGCTGCCGAAGACATCGCGCAGGCGGATGAAACGCGAGGCGACGAACAGGACCACGAGGGTCAGGCCCATGAGGATCACCGCCATGGTGGCGCCGATGCCCCAATCCAGCCGCTGCTGGACCGCGTTGGCGATGAACTGGCTGATCATCGTGTCCTTGGGCGAGCCGAGCAGGGCCGGCGTGATGTAGAACCCGAGCGCCAGGACGAAGACGAGGAGGGAGCCGGCGAGCACGCCGGGCAGGGACAGCGGCAGGAACACGCGCCGGAAGGCCGCGAACGGCGGGGCGCCGAGGTTGGCGGCCGCCTTGGTGTACTCGGGATCGATGCGCCGCATCACGGCGTAGATCGGCAGGACCATGAAGGGGAGCAGGACCTGGCTCATGCCGAGCATGACGCCGAGCGTGGTCCGGATGAGCGGGATCGGCTCGGTGATCAAACCCCAGTCGAGCAGGAACGTGTTGATGATGCCCGTGTCACGCAGGATGACCTGCCAGGCGTAGGTCCGGACGAGCAGGCTCGACCAGAACGGCAGGAGCACGGCGATGAGGAGCAGCCCCGCCACCCGGGGCCGGACGATGTTCATCAGGTAGGCGTAGGGGTAGCCCAACGCCAGGCACACGACCGTCGACAGGGCGGCCACCCAGAACGTGTTGGCCAGGACGCGGAGGTTCGCCGCCGAGGCGAAGAAGCGACCGTAGTTCGAGAAGATGTCGCCGGTCGGCTTGGGGAAGTCGGCGACGCTGCGCAGGCTGACGACGATCAGGGGGACGAGGAAGAAGGCGACCAGGAAGGCGATCAGCGGGATGGCCAGAAGCGCCCAGCGGTCGACGATCGGGCCGCCGCGAGGGCGACGGCCCGATCCCCGGGTCATCGGACGGAGCCGGTGCACCCGTCCGCCGCGTCAGGCGCCGGCGCCTGACGTTACTTGGTCTTCCACTCCTGGTAGGCATCCTCGAGCAGCTGGGCGTTGTCGACGATCCAGGCGTCGTCGAAGTAGGCCGAATTGGCGTCGGCGTTCGAAACGCTGAGATCGGCGACCTTGGCCGGGTCCGCCGTGGCGAGCTTGTTGGTCGGCCCGTACGGGATGTATTTCGACGGTGCCGCGTTGTTCTCCTTGCAGGTCGCCCAGGCGATGAAATCCATGGCCAGGTCCTTGTTCGGCGTGCCCTTGGGCACGACGAAGTAGTCCGCCGTGACGATCTGCTGATTCCACTGGATCTCGACCGGGTTGTTGTCGATGTGCTTCGCGCTGTAGCCGCGACCGTTCCAGATCATCGTCATGGTGACCTCGCCCTTGCCGATGAGGTCCTGCGACTCGGCGCCCGACGACCAGAAGACGAGATCCTCCTTGATCGTGTCGAGCTTCTTGGTCGCCCGAGCGAGGTCGAGCGGGTAGAGGTCCCCAGGCGCGACGCCGTCGGCCAGCAGGGCGAACTCGAAGATGCCGCCCGCCGAGTAGTCCCACATGCCGCGCTTGCCGGGGAACTTGGTCGTGTCGAAGAAGTCGGCCCAGCCCTCGGGGACCTGGCCGCCCATCTTGTCGGTGTTGTAGGCGAGGACGACGCCGTAGGTGATGTCGGCCACGCGATACGTGCCGGCGAAGCCGTCGAGGATCTCGTCCTGGTGGATCTTGCTGTAGTCGAGCGGCTCGAGCAGGGCGGCGTTGGCGTCCAGCCCGAAGTCATTGCCCACGTCGACGATGTCCCACGTGACCTGGCCCGCCTCGACCTGCGCCTTGATCGTGGCGTTCGACGAGTCCTCGCTCTCCTGGAAKGTCACGCCGGTGAGAGCCGCGTACGGCTCGAGCCAGCCCTTGCGCTGGGCCTCCTGGTAGGCGCCACCGAAGGAGACGAAGGTCAGCGTGGTTCCGGCCGGGGCCTTGGGCGGGTTGGTACAGATGTCGGCCGCCGGCGGCGCCGTCGGCTCCACGGTCGCGGGGGCCACCGACTCCGGCGGTGCCGCGGTCGGCGATGGACTCGCCGCTCCGCCGCAGGCCGTGACCAGCAGGGCGCCCACGGCGACCAGGACGGATAGGCGTCGCCAGGATGTCATCGGATCAACTCCTCCATGTCAGCGCGCCTGCGGGCGGACCGGCCGCTCGGCCTCGCCCGGGTCGCTTTGGGACCTCGTCATCCTAAACGGCCGGAGCGACGCGCGATAGACCCTTGCCAGACCCTCCAGCGTTGGACGGGCCCCTCAGGAGACCCGGCTCAGGAGGCCCTGCGCAGCCCCCTGCCCCGCATGTCGCGGAGAACCTCACGGGCGGCATTGTGACCCGGAACGCCGTATACCCCGCCGCCCGGATGGGTGCCCGAGCCGCACAGGTAGAGCCCCCGGACCGGGGTCCGGTAGTCGCCGTAGCCGGGGATCGGGCGGAGGAAGAAGAGCTGGTCGATCGACAGCTCGCCGTGGAAGATGTGGCCCTGAGGCAGGCCGTAGATCCGCTCGAGATCGGGCGGCATGAGGATCTGCCGGTCGATGATCGCGTCCCGGATGCCCGGCGCGAACTCGGCGATCGTGTCGACCACCCGGTCGGCGAACTTCTCGCGCTCTTCCTCCCAGGTCGTGCCGGCCAGCTCGTAGGGGGCGTGACCGCCGAAGACATTGAGGATGTGCTTCCCCTCCGGCGCCAGGGCCGGGTCGGCGAGCGTGGGCACCACCGGCGACAGGAACGGACGCGCCGAGGGTCGGCCGTACTTCGCGTCGTCGTAGGCGCGCTCGAGGTATTCGATCGTCGGGCCGAGGTGGACGTAGGTCGGATAGGGGACGCCGATCGCCTCCCGGTCGAATGCGGTGTAGTCGGGCAGGCGGTCGAGCGCGAAGTTGATCTTGAACGCGGTGCTGAACGTCTTGTACGACTCGACCTCGGCCACGGTCTCCGCGTCGAGATGCTCCGCGCCGACGAGCCGCAGGTAGGTCGTCCTCGGGTCGGCATTCGAGACCACCACCTTCGCCGAGTACGTGTCGCCGTTGACCAGCTCGACGCCGACGGCCCGCCCACCGCGCACGACCACCCGGGCGATCTCCGCGTCGGTCAGGATCGTCGCTCCGTGGGACCGGGCACAGCTGGCGAGCGCCTGGGTCAGTCCGCCCATCCCGCCCCGGACGAAGCCCCACCCGCCGGCGCCCTTGTGCTCGCCCATCAGGTGGTGGAGCAGGACGTAGGCGCTGCCGGGCGTCATCGGTCCCTTGAACGTGCCGATCGAGCCGTAGTAGGCCAGGGTCGCCTTGAGCTGGTCCGACTCGAACCACTTGTCGAGGAACTCCACGATCGACTCGGTCATCAGGTCGATGAAGCGGAACGCCCCGCCGCCCATCCGGCGGAGCTTCCAGCCGAGCTCGAGCATGTCCCTGGCGCTGCGCGGCCCGAGCGACGCCGGAGGCGTCTTCCAGATCAGCTCGCGGACGAAGGCGGCGGTCTGGTGAAGGAACCGGCTGTAGTCGGGGTAGCGCTCCGCGTCCTTGCGCGAGAACCGGGCGATCTCCGCGCAGGTCTTGCGCTCGTCGTCCCACAGGACCATGTAGCGGCCGTCCTCGAACGGGACGAACAGGTTGTCGGTGGGGATCAGCTCGAAGCCGAACTCCGCCAGCCGGAGGTCCTCGATGATCCGTCCCTGGAACATGCTGTTGACGTAGGAGGTCGTCGAGACGTGGAAGCCCGGCCAGACCTCCTCGGTGACGCACGCTCCGCCGACGATGCCGCGGCGCTCCAGGACGAGCGTCCGCAGCCCCGCCCGGGCCAGGTAGGCTGCCGAGACGAGGCCGTTGTGGCCGGCCCCGATGACGATCGCGTCGTACGCTCCCGAAGTGACCATCGCGCGCCATCTCCGTTCAGGCGACGAACCCGGGCCGCTCGCCTCAGCCCCGATCGGCATCGTACATCCGGGACGTGCCGAGCACGAACCACCGGGGACGGGCGAGTCGCTAGGATGAGCGCATGACCCTGCCCAGCCACGCCCAGGCGGTCGTCATCGGCGGCGGGATCGTCGGTTGCAGCGTGGCCTACCACCTCACCAAGCGGGGCTGGCGCGACGTCGTGCTGCTCGAGCGCAAGCAGCTCACCTCGGGCACGACCTGGCACGCGGCGGGCCTCGTCACCCAGCTCCGGGCCACCTACAACATGAGCATGCTGGCCAAGTACAGCGCGGAGCTGTTCCCGGAGCTGGAGCGGCTGACCGGACTCGGGACCGGGTTTCGCCGGACGGGATCGATCCTCCTGGCCACGACCGACGAGCGCTGGACGGAGGTGCGGCGGCAGATCTCGATGGCCCGCGTGTGCGGCTTCGAGGTCCAGCCGATCAGCCCCGCAGAGGCGGCCGCGATGTGGCCGCTGCTCGATCCGTCGGGCGTCGTCGGAGCGGTGTTCCTGCCCGGCGACGGGATCGCCAATCCCACCGACGTGACGCAGGCGCTGGCCGCCGCGGCCCGGCTGGGCGGCGCGCGCATCCTCGAGCACACGGCGGTCACGGGCGTCCTCCGGCGGGACGGCCGCGTCACGGGCGTCTCCACCGCGCAGGGCGACATCGCCAGCGAGATCGTCGTCAACTGCACGGGGATGTGGGCCCGGGAGCTGGCCGCCCGCTCGGGCGTCACGGTGCCGCTCCACGCCGCGGAGCACTTCTACGTCATCACCGAGCCGGTGCCCGGCCTCTCGCGGGACCTGCCGGTGCTGCGTTCACCGGACGACACGGCCTACCTGCGCGAGGACGCCGGCAAGCTCATGGTCGGCTTCTTCGAGCCGGGCGCGAAGCCGTGGGCGACGCACGGCATCCCCGACGATGCCGCGTTCGTCACCCTGCCGGAGGACTGGGACCACCTCGCACCCTACCTCGAGATGGCCGCCCGGCGCGTCCCGCTCCTGCGCGACATCGGCATCCAGCTCTTCTTCAACGGCCCGGAGAGCTTCACGCCCGACGACCGCTACATCCTCGGCGAGGCGCCCGGCCTGCGCGGCTACTTCGTGGCCGCCGGCTTCAACTCGGTCGGCTTCCAGTCCGGTGGTGGAGCCGGCCGGGCGGTCGCCGACTGGGTCGTCGATGGCCACCCCCCGATGGATCTGTGGGAGGTCGACATCCGCCGCTTCATGCCCTTCCAGGGCAACCGGCGCTACCTCCGCGAACGGACGACCGAGACGCTCGGCCTGCTCTACGACATGCACTGGCCGTTCCGCCAGGTCGAGACGGCGCGGGGCGTGCGCCGGACGCCGTTCCACGACCGCCTCGCCGCGCGGGGCGCCTGCTTCGGCGAGGTCGCCGGCTGGGAGCGGGCGAACTGGTACGCGCCCGCCGGCGTCGAGCCGCGCTACGAGTACTCCTACGGGCGGCAGAACTGGTTCCCCTTCAGCGCCGAGGAGCACCGGGCCGTGCGCGGGGGGGTCGGTCTCTTCGACCAGACCTCGTTCGGCAAGATCCTCGTGCAGGGCCGCGACGCCGAACGCACCCTGAACGCCCTGTGCACCGCGGACGTGGCCGTCGAGCCGGGCCGCATCGTCTACACGCAGTGGCTGAACGAGCGGGGCGGCATCGAGTCCGACGTGACGGTCACGCGCCTCGACGAGCGATCGTTCCTCGTCGTCACCACGGGCACCTCGCTTGTGCGCGATCTCGACTGGCTCCAGCGCGGCATCCCGGACGAGGCCCACGCCTTCGTCACGGACGTGACCCACGCCTTCGCCGTCCTGAGCGTGATGGGGCCGCGATCGCGGGAGCTGCTGGCGGCCCTGACCGATGCCGACCTCTCGAACGAGGCCTTCCCGTTCGCGACGTCACGCGAGATCGACCTGGGCTACGCGCTGGTGCGGGCCTCCCGTATCACCTACGTGGGGGAGCTGGGCTGGGAGCTGTACGTCCCGACCGACGTCGCGACCCACGTCTACGACACGATCGTCGCGGCCGGCGAGCGGGTCGGACTCCGCCATGCCGGCTACCACGCGCTCAACTCGCTGCGCATCGAGAAGGCGTATCGCCATTGGGGCCACGACATGACCGACGAGGACACCCTCCTCGAGGCGGGGCTGGCCTTCACCGCGGCCTGGGACAAGCCGGGCGGGTTCATCGGCCGTGAGGCGCTCCTCCGCCAGCGCGAGCGCGGGCTGGCCCGGCGCCTGGCGATCTTCGCCCTCGAGGACCCCGAGCCCCTGCTGTACCACAACGAGCCGATCTGGCGCGACGGCCGGCTGGTGGGCCGGATCAGCTCGGGGATGTACGGGCACACCCTCGGCCGCTCGATCGGCCTGGGCTACGTGCGCAACGATGCCGGGCCGGCCACCGCCGAGTGGATCGCCGCCGCGAGCTACGAGCTGGAGATCGCGACGGAGCGTTTCCCGGCCACCGTCTCGCTGCGCCCGCCCTACGACCCGGGCAACGAGCGCATCCGGAGCTGACGGCGCCGACACTCGGACCTGACCCGAGGATCAGTCGGCCGGCGCAGCGACCGGGCTGTCAGCAAGGCTGGCGCGGGCCGCGAGGAGGGCCGCCTCCACGCGCGAATTGACGCCGAGCTTGTCAAGGATGTGCGTGACGTGGACGCTGGCCGTCTTCTCGCTGATGAACAGCGCCTCGCCGATCTCGCGGTTGGTCTGTCCGAGCGCGACGAGCTTCAGGACCTCCCGTTCGCGGACGGACAGTCCATAGGGATCGGCCGGTCGGGGTCTCGCCGGCTCATCCGGGCCACGCGCAGGATGGAGCTCGATCCGGGCGCGGCGCGCCAGGGATTCCACATCTCCCAGGAGGGGGCGCGCGCCGAGCCGCTCTGCGATCGCCTCGGCCTCGTGCAGTGCGGCGGTCGCCATCGCCCGGTCGCCTCTGGATGACAGCAGGGCCTCGGCCTCGCGGTACCGCGCAACTCCGAGGTCGTACGGCTCCCCGACCGCTGCGAACGCCGTGGCCGTGGCCGCCCACGCGTCGGGGTCGGATCGCCCCTCGAGTCGCGACGACTCCGCCCGGGCATGCGCGACAAGAGCGGCCAGTTGCGGCCCGCGACCTTCCCACGTCGCCCCCGCAGCGATCTCCTCGACGAGCCGGACGAGCCGTCGTCCGCGATCGCGGCACGCCTCCACCGACGCCCGGTTGCGGCGTGCTCGTGCAGCTTCGGCGAGGTCCGCCTCCGTCGAGATCGCCAGGGGGAGCACCCAGTAGCTCAGCGGAAGATCGTGGACGGGGTCGGGAGACCGGTCGATCGTCCGACGCAGAAGCAAGCTCGCGTCCTCCAGGCGGCCCTCCGCGCGGGCCAGCCATGCGTCGGCGCGCGCCAGCCACACCCCATCTGTGACCGCGTCGGTGGGCGACACGCGTTGGTGGGCGGCTGCCATGGCCCAGCGCGCGCGCTCGACGTTGCCGCGACGGCAGGCAAGCTCAGCGATATCCTCGAACATCCAGGCGGACGCCCGGCTCCCCTCTCTCGGCCAGTCCGGGTCCTCGAGAAGCGAGGCCGCATCGTCCCAGCGCCCCATCTCGATGAGGGGATCGATCAGGTTGGTGAGCACATATGCGCCGTACCGCCTGAAGGTCCCATTGGCGCGGATGCGCTCGACCTCCCGGTACCCCAGCTCGGCTGCGCGGGCGTTGTGCCCACTCATGACGAGGGCGTGCGTCATCTCGATGGCGGCGAGGGACCGGAGATCATCGGGACCGCCGTCGAGATCGTGCATCGCCCGCTCCAGCTCGGCGATGCCCGTGGCCACGTCCCCCAGCGAGACGAGCCCGACGCCGAGCATCATGCGCGCGCGGGCCTGCTCGACTGCGTCGCCGGAAGCGATTGACAGCGCGAGTGCTTCCTGGGCGGCGTCCCGTTGGGCTGCATACCGAGTCGACGACCAGTGGAGTTGGGCGAGGTCCGAGAGGAGGCGGGCGCGGGCCTCCGGCGCCGCATCGTCGCCGAACGCGAGCGCGTCCCGCACGGTCTGCTCCGCCCCGACCGCGTCGCCCTGGTCCCACTGGTACCAGGCCAAGCGGTGACCCAGCCCCAGGCGGCGGTCGATGTCGCCATCCGCCCCAAGCTCGTCAAGTGCCCGGCGGCCGAGCGCGATTGCCCGTGTCAGGTCCCCGGCAGCCGCGCCCGCGTCAGCAGCCCGCTCCAGGATCGCGATGCGATCGGATCGAGCGAGAGCCGGTGCGTCGGGGACCCTCGGCCAAAGCTCAAGGGCGCGTTCCAGCTGCGCATGGGCCTCCGCGAACGCGAAGACGCCGGCCGCCTCGCCCGCCGCCCGGATCGAGGCCGCGAGTGCGCGGGGGAGGTCATGCGCGCGGTACCAGTGATAGGCGATCTCGGCCTCGGTTCGTCGGCGTCCTCCGGTCTCGGGCTGGTCGGTCTCCAGGAGTTGTGCCAGGGACGCGTGGAGGGTTGTTCGCTCGGCTGGCAGGAGCTCGTCGTAGAGGGCCTCCTGGACGAGTGCATGACGGAACTCGTACGCGGCCGGGTCACGACCCTCGGTCGGAGCCAGGATCCTCTCGTCGACCGCCGAACGGAGCGCCTCGACGAGTGCCTCCGGTCCCACGTCTGCCAGGCTCTCGATGAGGTCGTGCTCCGCGCGGCGACCGATGACGGCGACGATCCGCATGATCGATTGCGTCGCCTCGGGCAAGCGCGCCACCCGAACGGTCACGATCTCGCGGATCGTGGTCGGGAGGGTCTGGTCGCCGCTGGCGGCGCCTGCCGCGATCAGCTCCTCGACGAAGAACGGGTTGCCGTCGGAGCGTTTGTAGAGGCGCTCGACGAGGGACGGATCGGGCGACGCGTCGAGGATCCCGGCCAGCTGACCCGCGGTGTCCTCCTGGCCCAACCGCTCGAGATCGATGCGCTCGACGATATCGACCCGGCCGAGGTCCGAGAGGAGGGGCATCAGGGGATGTCGCCGATGGAGGTCATCGCTCCGGTAGGTCCCGATCACGACGACCCGCTCGCGGCGGAGTGCGCGGGCCAGGAAGCGGAAGACGTCGCGCGTCGATCGGTCTGCCCAGTGGAGGTCTTCCAGGACGAGGATCAGGAGCCGCTCGGCACCGAGGCGTCCGACGAAGCCGAGGAGATGCTCGAACAGGCGCGCCTGGGCAGCCTGGTCAGGGACGACGACCGGCTCCGACCCGCCGATGCCGAGGTCAGGGACGAGTCGGACGAGGTCCGAGCGTGAAGGGCCCAGCAGCCGGTCGAGGTCAGCAGCCTCCAGCTCCTGCGGGAGCGAGCGAAGCGCCCCCACGAGCGGCGCGTATGCAGGACCATCCTCACCGAGGTCGATGCACCCGCCGATGAGGACCCGGACCCCTGTCGCCCGGACGTGACTCGCCAGCTCGTCGACAAGCCTGGTCTTGCCGACGCCGGCCTCGCCCGCGACGAGGACGACGGACGGCTCGCCACGTCGGGCGCGCTCGACCGCGTCGGACAGACTCTGCAGCTCGTCGCGCCGTCCCACGAAGACGGGGCTGGTGATCCGGCGTGTCACGCCGCCGATCCTACAGGGCCCGTGCTCGGAGACGACGCAGGACGGGGATCGACGAGACGATCCGTGCGCCGAGTGCCCGAGTCTCAGGCTCCTCGGGCAGCGGCGGGACGTCCGGACGCGAGTGGAACCGGCGCCATGCGTCGGCTTCCTCCCATGGCTGCTTCTGTCGATCCTGGGCGAGGAAGTAGAGCATCCGTGCAGTGCCGCTCATCGCTGGCCTCCCGACTGGATCGCGAGATCGATCCGATGGCCAGGAGAGTGCGACTCAGGGTCTGACGGCCGCATCGGTCGAAGCCTTATAGGCGGACCCTTTCGGCCCTCAAATGCACTCCGGGCGCGCAGATCGATCGACCGTCAGATCAGGGCCGAAGCGGCGAACGGCCGGCTGGCTTCTGGACCGTCTCGCAGCCCAGGTCGCCTAATGCGTCACCTGACGCGCGCCCACTTCGGCGGCCCAAGCGACCGGCGACTCGTCAGCACCCGCCTCAGCACAGGCGCACCGGTGGGCCCGACCGTGGCGGATCTTCGCGACATCGAGCGCGGCGATGTTGGCGGACACGTCGCTGCCCGTCAGGACGAAGAACGCGGTCGAGCCGTGTTCACAGCGCACGACCATGCGGATGGCCTCATGACCGGCGAGGCGCCCCGGTCGCGACTCCAGCGCGGCGCCCATTGCATCACCTCCTCGGAACGCGTGCTTCCTTTCGCGTGCCGCGATCCCATCGCGGGGAACCAAGGAGCGCTAGCTCGACGGCAGGACGACGAGGGTCCCGGTCATGGCCGGCTGGTGGGTCGAGCAGATGATCCGGAAGACGCCGGCCTTGTCCGCCGTGAACGTCACCGTCGTGACCTGGCCGCGCTTGACGTCGAAGGCGATGTCGTAGCCCTCGACCTTCGACGCGTGCATGGCGCCGTTCACGCCGAGGATCTCGAGCGTCACCTTGTCACCCTGGACGACGGTGACCCCGCTCGGCAGCCAGCGGTAGGTCTCGACCGTCCAGGCCCCCTTCTCATCGGGGCCCTCGAGCCCGTAGCCGCCTCCAGCCGGGAGCGCCTCGGCCGGGAAGGGCTCCTTATCGACGGTCGTCGAACCCTTCGGCTCGATGGCCGCCATGTAGATCGTTCGCTCGCCGGCCGCCAGCCGGGCCCCACCGGTCGAGCAGGCGGAGACGGCGAGGGCCAACGGCACGAGGGCCGCCAGGAAGCGCGACGGTGTCGCTCGCATGTGTCACCTCCGTGAGACCCAAGGGGGTCCGATCCGGATGCACGCTAGCGATGCCCGCGCATGGCCCCAAGGCCCCGAGTGGACGATCGGTCCCCCCTCGTTCGAGGGGGGACAGCCGGTGCGATTGCTCGGCGCTGCGCCCGCTGGCAGCCGGCCCGCGTCAGCGGATGAGACCGTGGCGCATCCCGTAGGCGACGGCACCGGCGCGCGACTCGACGCCGATTCGCTCGTACAGCTCCTTGAGGTAGCCCTTGACGGTCGCCTCACCGATCCCGAGCTCGTGGGCGAGCTGCTTGTTCGTACGCCCGGAGGCGAGCGCGCGCAGGAGCTGCAGCTGGCGGGGCGAGAGACTGGCCATCTCGTCGGCGCCGGCCACGCTCACGACGTGGCGAGCGAGGAGCGGCTTGGCCAATGAGGGTTGGACGTAGGCGCCGCCGGTGGCTGCCGCGGTGACGGCACGGATCATCTCGTCGCGCGGCGCGCTCTTGAGGATGTAGCCGGAAGCGCCGAGGGCGAGCGCCCGATCGACGTGGGCGGCATCGTCATGCATCGTGAGCACGACGACCGGGATCGCCCGCCCGGCGGCGCGGAGAGCGGCGAGGACGTCGAGCCCGCTCATTCGCGGCATCGTCAGGTCAAGGAGGACAGCGTCGCACGGTGTCCTCTCGAGGAGCGCGAGGAGCTCCTCGCCGTCCGCGGCCTCGCCGATGACATCGATCGCCTCGTCAGCGTGGAGCATCCAGCGCAGGCCCTCGCGGACGGCCTCGTGGTCGTCGGCGATGATCACACGGATCGCCATCAGCTCTCCTCGAGCGGAAGTTCCACGCTCAGTCTTGCCCCGCCGAGGCGGCTCCGGACGGTTCGGACGACGCCCCCGAAGCTCACGACGCGCTCGCGCAGGTAGGCCAGGCCGAGCCCATGGTCGGGCGCCTCGGCTGCCGCACCGCCGCCGGCAGGGGTGGTCGGATCGGGCCAGCCGACCCCGTCGTCATCGACATCGAGCCGGACCCGCCCGTCCGCCGTGCGGAGCGACACGATGACGCAGCCGGCCGCGGCGTGCTTTCGGATGTTCACGAGCGCCTCCTCGGCTGCCCGCAGGAGGACGAGCTGCTTCTCCGGCGACGCCCGCTCGGCCGCGCCGCTGACCCGCATCCGGACGTCGATCCGCGACTCGCGCCGGAAGCGGTCGGCCGCCTCCTCGAGCGCTGCCGGCAGTCCGAAGGCGTCGAGTGAGGCGGGACGCACCCGGCTCATGAACGCGCGCAGCTGCTGCTCGACATCGACGACGAGCCCTTCCAGGTCATCGAGCTCGGCATGGACGTCATCAGGGAGGCGCTCGCCGCGGGCGAGGATCCCACGGATCCCGTAGAGCACGCGGATGAGCTCACTGGCCAGCGAGTCGTGGAGGTCGCCGACGAGGCGCCGGCGCTCCTCCTCGTGGGCCTCGACCACCTTGCGCAGGAGCGCCCGCCGTGTTTGGGCTGCCTCCCGGACCTCGGCGTAGAGGCCGCCCAGTTCGATCGCGCGGGCCTCGGCCAGGTCACGGTCCCGACTGATCGAGCGAACCGCGGCGACGACGAGGACGACGAGGAAGACCAGCAGGATCGACAGGCCCGAGCCGATCGCAAGCCAGGTCGCGGTCGTGATCCCTCCGAGCGCCTCCTCCAGGAGGCGGACATCCTCATAGATCTCGAACACGGCGACGGGCCGGCCGGCTGGATCGTGGACCGGCACATAGAACTCGACGAGCTGCCCCCACTGCCGTTCACGTTCGTTCTCGGGCTCGCTCAGATCGGTCACCTCTGACCGGACGCCGCGCTCGACGGCCTCGGCGAGATTCGGCCGCACATCGCCGAACACGCGGCCGATGAGCGACTGATCGTCCGAGTAGAGAACCCGGCCGTCGAGCGACCAGAGCTTCGCCCGAACGTGGTCGGAGTCGAGGATCACCTGATCGACGAGTCGATCGAGATCCGCGAGCGCCGCCGCGTCGAGCGGTGGCCCGGTCAGGTCGGGCAGCGCCGGCTCAAGGGCCGTGACCGCGGCCTGGAGCCCACGGCCCTCGGCATCGAGGAGCCTACTTCTGGTCTCAAGGGGGATGAACACGCCGAGGCCGATCGCGACGACCGCGGAGGCCAGGACGCCGAGGAGCGCGACGCGGCCGGCAGGCGGCAGCTCATGCCAGGCTGCGCGGAAGACTCGGATCCCCCGCGCGTGGCCGATCAGGGGTGTATCCCCCGTCCGGGCGAGACCACGCGCGTCGGCCATGAGTTCCGTTCCAGCGCCAGCCGGATCCGCTCCGGGTCGATCGCCCGGACCGTCCGCACATCGATGGTACCGGACGGCCGATCGGATAGTCCCCAAGTTGAAGGCAGAAACATCTCGCAGGCGCAGCCTCCAAGCGCCGGCTGCGCTCGCGGTCATCCGAGGGCAGCAGTGAGTGGTTCTTCCCGTGGGCCGTTCGGCGCGCCAGGACAGTGCTTCCGTCACTTCAGCCACCGCATCCCCGATGGCTAGCATGCCGCCAGGACTGAGCGCGGTGCGCCGATCCACGCTTCCGCTCGTGTTCCCGTGCTCGCCCGGAATCGAAAAGGAAGTTCCAGATGAGCACCCGTCAGGGCAAGGCCTGGAACCAGGTCCAGCAGCATCCCTTCGACGGACCGGTTACGGAGCCGGGCGTCCCGCTCGATGACACCGCGATCATCGAGGATCCCCAGCTCGGTCGGATCGCGACGGCGGACGGCCTGTTCGTGACCGATGAGCACCAGCGGATCGTCGCCTGGTCGAGTTCTGCCCAGCGCGTCCTTGGCTACTCGGCCGAGGAGGTGATCGGCCAGCGCTGCTTCCTGGTCCTGATGGGCCGCGAACCCGGTGGCCACCCGATCTGCCGACGCCTCTGCCGGGTGACCGCCAACGCCCGGCGGGGACGCGGTACTGCCGCCTACGAGGTCGCGGCTCGCGCCCGCGACGGCGCCGTCAAGTGTCTGAGCAACAGCGTGCTCGTCCTCGATGGCGCGAACGGGACGTTCCGCGTCATGCATCTTCTGCGTGAGGTGACGTGCCACCCCGGCCTGCCGCGCCGGGTCGCGACCCCTGTCCCTGACTCAGCGGACGAAGGGCTGCCGATCGCGGAGAGGCTCACGCGACGCGAGCTGGAAGTGCTCCGCCTCCTGGCCGGGGGCGCGACGGTCGACGAGATCGCGGAGGAACTCACGATCAGCGTCTATACCGCCCGTAACCACGTCGCGAACGTCCAGCGCAAGCTCGGCGCTCGGAGTCGGCTGGAGACGGTTCTCCTGGGGATGCGCAACGGCCTGATCTGAGCGCTTCCTCGACAGGCCGGCGAGATTGGTTCTGCCGCACCATGAAATGGCGGGTCGCCTGCCCAACCATGACTCCAGACGCTGGCGGAGACCGCCGGCCAGCTAGCGGGAGTCAGCGCAATGAGCCCACTCGCCGAGTCTGGAACCCTCACGACCGCTGCAGATGTCGCTGGTGATGTCACCGGCGCATCGCGCTCGCAGGCGGCAGGTTCTCCTGGCGTCGTCGCTGTGCCTGCTGGTCCTCCCGCGCTGCTCCCCCGACCGGAGATGCCCGAGCTCTCGCGGCGCGGGTTTCTGCGCGGCGCGGCCCTTACGGGCGTCGGCCTTGTCGGGGTAGGCGTCGCCGCCTGCGCCCCGAATGTGGTCCCGTCGCTGGCGCCGACGGCCGCGTCCCCGATCCCCGGCGCCCCGAGCGCGGCGTCGTCCGCCTCTCAAGCCCCGTCCGGCCCGATCCCGTCCGGCTGGACAGAGCACGACGTCGAGGCACGGAACGTCGTCCGACGCTACATCGGCAACCTCGCGCCGGCGCTCAAGGGCATCTACGGCGACGCGGCGTTCGCAAAGCTCGCCGACATCCTCGGTGCGGCGGACGGCTACCCCGAGCTCCAGAGGAAGCCGGCGTTCGCCCAGGTCCCGCAGCTCTTCCTCAACGACGTCCTCCAGCCGCTCACGCCCGAAATGGATGGGGACGTCAAGGTCTTCAGGCTCACCGTCGACGAGATCACCCAGAAGATCGACGAAAGGAGGGATCCGATCGCCGCCCTCGGCTACAACAAGCAGACGCCGGGGCCGACGATCCGGGTCACCGAGGGGGACAAGGTCCGGGCGATGTTCACCAACAATCTGAAGGAGACGACTGGCGTCCACTTCCACGGCATGGAGTTCGACGACTTCTTCCAGGACGGCGTGCCCTTCGTCACTCAGCTACCGATCATCCCCGGAGAAACCTACACCTACGAGTTCACCGCAAGAACCGCAGGCTCGCTGATGTACCACTCGCACCACAACGCCACCGACCAGGTCGGCCGCGGCCTCCTCGGTGCCTTCATCGTGGAGCCGAAGGACAACCCCGTGACGTACGACCGGGAGTACATCTGGGTCTCCAACGATGTGCTCGGAGGGTTCACGATCAACGCCCACGGCTTCCCGGCCACGTTGCCGATCCTCGCCGCGGTCGGCGAGACGGTGCTGGTCAGGTTCATGAACGAGGGGGTCATGATGCACCCGTTCCACAGCCACGGGTTCGTCATGAAGGTCGTTGCACGCGATGGCCATCCCCTCGGCAGCGCGGCATTCGAGTGCGACACCCTGGGCGTCAACCCGGGCGAGCGCTTCGACGCCGTCATCAAGGCGGACCGACCCGGCGTGTGGGCCTTCCACTGCCACATCCTGCCCCACGTCGAGGGGCCGAACGGCATGTTCGGCATGGTCACGACACTCATCGTCGTGCCCGAGAAGGCGCACGTCGACGCGATCGTCAGTGCCATCGTCAGCTAGGGTGCGGACGGTCGCCCCGACGGCCGAGCCGGCAGGCCGCGCCGCGCCAGCTCGTCGGGCGTGCCGTTCTCGGGCCGAAGACGGAGGTCGGGCGTTTTTCCGCGCCATGTGTCCCAGACCGCAGGGGATCGTCACCCATGGCGCCCTGGACAGAGCGGGCCGCGAGCTGGTGCGGGGCGTACCGGTCGCCAGGAGCCACGGATCGCTGAACGGGAAAGAAGGGGTGGAGCCGACACTCGGATTCGAACCGAGGACCTGCTGTTTACGAAACAGCTGCTCTACCGCTGAGCTATGTCGGCGCGAGCGCGAGTATAGGCGATGATTTCAGACGATAGCTGGCCCGGAGAACTGCTCCCGGGGCCCTGAGGTCGTCGCGATGCGGGGAGTACCATGGCCGTCCTTGACATGGTACCGAAACGGCGCCATTCTTACGCCATGACTGCTACAGCCCCGCCGCCGAAGGCTCGTCATCGCCTCTCTGCAGACGTGCCTGAGGCAACCGACGCGCATGTCCGTCACACAGCACGGGTCTTCTATCGCGGAGTCGTGAGCGACGCCGTCACAGCAGCCCTCGACACATTCCATTGGATCATCGAGGCGCGCCTCCGGGGCAAGCGGGTGATCGCGACAGACGCAGACACCTTGCCAGGGGCATTCGAGGAGCCGGTGA
>LDXM01000014.1 GCA_001443375.1 Chloroflexi bacterium CSP1-4 | reverse complement strand
CCGGCCTACGGCTGCATCCAGGAGCTCCTCGACGCGGTCGACAGCTACATCCCGACCCCCGAGCGCGCCGTCGACAAGCCCTTCCTCATGCCGGTCGAGGACGTCTTCGGCATCAAGGGCCGCGGCACCGTCGCCACCGGGCGCGTCGAGCGCGGCGTCATCCGCGTCGGCGAGGAGGCCGAGATCATCGGCGTCAAGGCCACGCGCAAGGTCGTCGTGACCGGCGTCGAGATGTTCAAGAAGCTCCTCGACGAGGGCCGCGCCGGGGACAACATCGGCTGCCTGCTGCGGGGCATCGAGCGCGAGGAGATCGAGCGCGGCCAGGTCATGGCCAAGCCCGGCTCGATCAAGCCGCACACGCGCTTCAGCGCCCAGGTCTACGTCCTCAGCAAGGAGGAGGGCGGGCGCCACACCCCCTTCTACAACGGCTACCGCCCGCAGTTCTACCTGCGCACGACCGACGTCACCGGCTCCATCGGCCTGCCCGCCGGGACCGAGATGGTCATGCCCGGCGACAACGTCGAGATGACCGTCGAGCTGATCACCCCGATCGCCCTCGAGACCGGCCAGCGCTTCGCCATCCGCGAGGGCGGCCACACCGTCGGCGCGGGCGCCGTCACGAGCATCCAGGAGTAGCCGGTGGCGAAGCAGCGGATCCGGATCCGCCTCAAGGCGTACGATCACCGGCTCCTCGACCAGTCCGCGCTCCAGATCGTCGAGACGGCGCAGCGCACCGGCGCCGACGTCGTCGGTCCCGTGCCGCTGCCCACGCGGATCGAGAAGTTCACCGTCCTGCGCTCGCCCTTCATCGACAAGGACAGCCGGGAGCAATTCGAGATCCGCACGCACAAGCGGCTCATCGACATCCTCGATCCCTCGTCCAAGACGGTGGACGCCCTGATGCGACTCTCGCTGGCAGCGGGTGTCGACATCGAGATCAAGATGTGACGCGGATGAGCATCGGACTGATCGGCCGCAAGGTCGGCATGACCCAGGTCTTCGCGGAGGACGGCACGATGGTCGCCGTTTCCGTGGTGGCCATCGAGCCGAACACCGTGACCCGCGTGCGGACCGCCGCGCGCGACGGCTATACCGCCGTGCAGCTGGGCGCCGGGACGGCGCGGCGCCAGACGAAGCCGGTCGCCGGCCAGCTCCGCGGCCTGCCCCGGGTGCGCGACCTGCGCGAGTTCCGCCTCGACGATGCCTCCGGCTACGAGGTCGGCCAGGAGCTGAAGATCGACGAGGTCTTCAGCGCCGGCGACACGGTCGACATCACCGGCGTGTCCAAGGGCAAGGGCTTCGCGGGCACCATCAAACGCCACCACGCCAAGCGCGGCCCCGAGACCCACGGTTCCGACTCGCATCGGCAGCCGGGATCCATCGGCGCCGGGACCACGCCCGGCCGCGTCTACCGCGGCCTGGCCATGGCCGGCCACATGGGCGACGAGCGGCGCACGATCAGGAAGCTGACCGTCGTGCGCACCGACGCGGAGCGCAACCTGCTCCTCGTCAAGGGCTCCGTCCCCGGCGCCCGGAACGCCCTTGTCCTGGTCAGGAGGGCATAGTCATGGCCAGCACGACCCTCTATCGCAAGACGGGCGCCGAGGTCGGTACGATCGAGCTGCCCGACGGGCTCTTCGCGGCGCCGGTGAACACCGCCGTGATGCACCAGGTCGTGAATGCGCAGCTGGCCGGCCGCCACCTCGGGACGCACGACACGAAGACGCGCGGCGAGGTCGCGGGCGGCGGCCGGAAGCCGTACAAGCAGAAGGGCACCGGCCGCGCCCGCCAGGGCTCCATCCGCGCCCCGCACTACGAGGGCGGCGGCATCGTCTTCGGCCCGCACCCCCGCAGCTACGAGCAGAAGGTGCCCCGGCGCATGAAGCGCCTCGCCCTGCGCGGCGCGCTCTCGGCGAAGTTCGCCGACGGCGCCGTGAAGGTCGTCGAGGACCTGGCCATGGACGAGATGAAGACCCGCGAGCTCGTGGGCTACCTGGCCAATCTCGGGGCAGCCGGTCGGGTGCTCGTCGTCGCCCCCGGGCGCGACGAGAAGCTGGAGCGCTGCGCGAGCAACCTGCCGCGGGTCGAGATCATCCTGGCCGATTCGCTCAACACCGTCGACGTCCTGAACGCGGACACGCTGCTCATCGTGATGCCGGCGCTGGAGACGATGACGGAGGTGTACGCATGACGCTGCACGCCTCCGAGATCATCCTGCGACCGGTCATCAGCGAGAAGTCGATGGACCACACGAAGCACGCGAAGTACACCTTCGCCGTCCACGACGACGCCAACAAGTTCCAGATCAAGGCCGCCGTCGAGGAGCTCTTCAAGGTCTCCGTGCTCAGCGTCAACGTGCTGACGACGAAGTCGAAGGAGAAGCGTCGCGGTGTCGGCAAGGTGCGCATCAAGGGTCGGACTACGCCCTGGCGCAAGGCCGTCGTCACCGTCGCCCCCGGCGACAAGATCGAATTCTTCGAGGGGGTGTAGCGTGCCGCTCCGCAGTTACAAGGCGACCTCTCCGGGCCGGCGGTTCATGACCCGCTCGACGTTCGAGGAGATCACCACCGATCAGCCCCACAAGCCGCTCCTCGAGCCGCAGAAGCGCGGCAGCGGTCGCAACGCGCAGGGCCGCCTCACCGTCCGCCATCGTGGCGGCGGCGAGAAGCGGCACTACCGGATCATCGACTTCAAGCGCGACAAATGGGACGTGCCGGCGCGGCTGGCCACGATCGAGTACGACCCGAACCGATCGGCGCGCATCGGCCTGCTGCATTACCGAGACGGCGAAAAGCGCTACATGCTCGTACCCAACGGCCTGAAGGTCGGCGACGTCGTGGTCGCGGGGCCAAGCGCCGAGGCGCGCGTGGGTAACGCCCTGCCGCTGGCCAACATCCCGCTCGGCACGACCATCCACAACATCGAGCTCGTGCCCGGCAAGGGCGGCCAGATCGTGCGCTCCGCGGGCGCCGCCGCGCAGCTCCTGGCCAAGGAGGGCGATTTCGCCCAGGTGCGGCTGCCCTCGGGCGAGGTGCGCCGTGCCAGCCTGCGCTGCATGGCAACCGTCGGGCAGGTGGGCAACCTCGATCATGAGAACCAGAACCTGGGCAAGGCCGGCCGCGCGCGCCACATGGGCCAGCGGCCCGAGGTGCGTGGCGTGGTCATGAACCCGCGCGATCATCCGCACGGCGGCGGTGAGGGCAAGTCCCCGACCGGCATGCCGCCCAAGACGCCGTGGGGCAAGCCCGCCATGGGACTGCGCACGCGGCGCTCCAAGTCGAGCGGCGGCATCGTCCGCTCACGGCACCGCAAGAGCTAGGCCGAAGGGAGGCTGAACGATGTCACGCTCACTCAAGAAAGGCCCCTTCGTCGAGGCTCGACTCCTCGGTCGGGTCCAGGAGATGAACAAGCGCAGCGAGAAGAAGGTCGTCAAGACCTGGTCTCGGGCGAGCGTCATCTTCCCGGACTTCATCGGGCACACCATCGCCGTCTACAACGGCAGGAAGCACATCCCCGTCTACGTGACGGAGAACATGGTCGGGCACCGGCTCGGTGAGTTCAGCCCCACCCGCAGCTACCGCGGGCACGGCAAGCACACCGAGCGCTCGGCAGCGCTGAAGTAGGCGCCGAACATGAAGGTCTCCGCCACCGCCAAGTACACCCGCCACTCGACGCGCAAGGCGCACCTGGTCACCCAGGCCATCGTCGGGCGCCCCGTGGACGAAGCCGCGGCCCTGCTGAAGTTCATGCCGCAGGGCACAGCCAAAGACGTCGCCAAGGTGCTCAAGAGCGCCACGGCGAACGCCGAGAACAACCACAACCTCTCCGCCAAAGACCTGTTCGTCGCCGACGCGGTGGCCAACGAAGGTCCGACCATCAAGCGCTGGAGGCCGCGCGCCCAGGGCCGCGCCTTCCCCATCCACAAGCCGATGACGCACATCACCGTCGTCGTCGAGAACCGGGAGGACTAGCCGATGGGTCACAAGGTCCATCCGTACGGCTTCCGCCTCGGCGTCTCGCGGACGTGGAACGCCAAGTGGTATGCCGGGAAGGGCTACGCCGCCCTCCTCCAGGAGGACATCGCCATCCGGCAGTTGATCACTCGCCGGCTCGCCAACGCGAGCGTCAGCGGCGTGGAGGTCGAGCGCGGCATCAACCACGTGACGGTCACCATCCATACCGCCAAGCCGGGCATCGTCATCGGCAAGGGCGGGCAGAACGTCGAGGCCCTGCGCCAGCAGATCGGCCGCCTGACCACGCGCAAGGTCAAGCTCGAGATCAAGGAGATCCGCCAGCCGGAGCTTGACGCGATCCTCGTGGCCGCCAACATCGCGCAGCAGCTGTCGCGTCGCATCGCCTTCAAGAAGGCCATGAAGCAGGCCGTGCAGCGCACCATGAAGGCCGGCGCGAAGGGCGTGAAGGTCAACGTCGCCGGCCGCCTGGGCGGTTCGGAGATGGCGCGTCGGGAGTGGGAGAAGGAGGGCCGCGTGCCGCTGGGCACCCTGCGCGCCGACATCAGCTACGGCCAGGTGCTCGCGCGGACGACATACGGCGCGATCGGCGTCAAGGTCTGGATCTACCGGGGCGACATCATGCCCGAGCGCCAGGCTCCACGCGAAGCCGCCGCCGCGGCGGGAGGGGCGTAGCCATGCTGATGCCCAAGCGCGTCAAGCACCGCAAGGTCATGCGCGGTCGCATGAGCGGCACGGCCAAGGGTGGCACCTCGATCGCCTTCGGCGAGTACGGCCTGATGACCGAAGAACCGGCCTGGATCACCAGCCGCCAGATCGAGGCCGCGCGACGCGCCATGACTCGCTACGTCAAGCGCGGCGGCAAGATCTGGATCCGCGTCTTCCCGGACAAGCCCGTGACCAAGAAGCCGGCCGAGGTCCGCATGGGCTCCGGCAAGGGCGCCCCCGACCACTGGGTCGCGGTGGTCAAGCCCGGCCGGATCCTCTTCGAGATGGCAGGCGTGCCCCTCGAGGAGGCCACGGAGGCGATGCGCCTGGCCAGCCACAAGCTGCCCGTCGGGGTGAAGTTCGTGGCCAAGGAGGGGGTCGCCGATGGACATCGATAAGGTTCGCGCCCTCACCGACGCCGAGCTCGTGACGGAGTTCTCGGCCGCCAAGCGCAACCTCTACGACCTTCGTTTCCAGCTGGCCACACGGCAGCTCACCGACTACGACCAGATCCCGCAGACGCGGAGGAAGATCGCCCGCATCCTGACGGTCATGACCGAGCGCCAGCTCGCCGAGACCGGTGCCCGCCGCGAGCCGGCCGGGACGGGGGCCGGGCGATGAACGGAGCGACGATGACCACGACCAAGCGCAAGACCAAGGTGGGACGGGTCGTCTCCGACAAGATGGACAAGACGATCGTCGTCTCGGTCGAGCGCCTCGCGCGCCACCGGCTGTACAAGCGCGTGATCCGCCTGACCACGAAGTTCAAGGCGCATGACGAGCTCAACGAGGCGCGCGTGGGGGACACCGTCCGTATCGAGGAGTCGCGCCCCCTGAGCGCTACCAAGCGTTGGCGGCTGATCGAGGTCGTGAAGCGTGCGATCGAGGGCGCCGCCGAGCCGATCGTGGCCGAGGAGGCCGAGACCACCGAGGCCATCCACATGGCGGCTCATCCGGGCCGGCATGAGGCGGCCGAGGAGGTCCCCGCGTGATCCAGCCGTACAGCCGCCTCAAGGTGGCCGACAATACGGGCGCCCGGACGATCCAATGCATCCGGGTCATAGGCCGCTCGCAGAAGACCACCGCGGGCGTGGGCGACGTCATCATCGCGAGCGTCAAGCAGGCCATCCCCAACGCGGCGGTCAAGAAGGGCGACGTGGTGCGCGCCGTGGTGGTGCGCACGGCCAAGGAGTTCGGCCGTTCCGACGGCAGCTACATCCGTTTCGACGAGAACGCGGCTGTCCTCATCAACAACCAGGGCAATCCCAGGGGCACCCGGATCTTCGGTCCGGTGGCCCGCGAGCTGCGTGACAAGAACTACATGAAGATCATCTCGCTCGCGCCGGAGGTGCTGTAGTGCCCGCCCAGCGCCCCGCGCCCCGCGTCACCAAGGTGCCCGAGATCCGCAAGGGCGACGAGGTCGTCGTGCTCACCGGGAAGGACTCCGGCAAGCGTGGCACCGTCGAGCGCATCGTGCGGCCGGACCGCCTCGTCGTGGAGGGCCTCAACATCGCCAAGCGGCACACCAAGCCGCGTTCACGCCAGGGCCGCAACGACCGGGCCCCCCGCGTCCAGCAAGGCGGCATCCTCGAGATCGCCCAGCCGCTGCGCGCCAGCAACGTCATGCTCGTCTGCCCCGCCTGCAGCCGGCCCACCCGCATCAAGCACGAGCGGCCGGAGAACGGCAAGAGCGTGCGCGTCTGCGGGCACTGCGGGCAGCCGGTGGCGCGCGAGGTGAAGGCATGAGCGGCAGCCTCCGGCAGCGCTACGTCGACGAGGTCGCGCCGGCCCTGCGCAAGGAGTTCGCCTACGCGAACCCCATGCAGGTGCCGCGCCTGCGGAAGATCGTCCTCAACATCGGCCTGGGCGAGGCGCTCACGAACGCCAAGGCGCTCGACGCCGCCGTGGGCGACGTGGCCGCGGTGACCGGGCAGAAGCCGATCGTCACCCGCGCCAAGCGCTCGATCGCGCAGTTCCGCCTGCGCACGAACAACCCCATCGGGGTCAAGGTGACGCTGCGCGGGGAGCGCATGTGGGACTTCCTGGAGCGCCTGACGACGCTCGCACTGCCCCGCATCCGTGACTTCCGGGGTGTCCCGGCCCGCTCCTTCGACGGCCGCGGGAACTATTCCCTCGGCCTGCGGGAGCAGCTGGCCTTCCCGGAGATCGACTACGACAAGGTGGACCGTCTGCGCGGGCTGGAGATCAGCATCGTGACGACGGCAAAGACCGACGAGGAATCGAAGAAGCTGCTCGAGCTCCTCGGCATGCCCTTCGCCGGCTAGGAGCAGGAGAAGCCCGATGGCCAAGAAATCCATGATCGCGAAGGCGAAGCGGACGCCCAAGTTCCCGGTCCGCGGCTACCACCGCTGCACCGTCTGCGGCCGGCCGCGCGCCTTCATGCGCCGTTTCGCCCTCTGCCGCATCTGCTTCCGGGAGCGCGCCCTGCTGGGTGAGCTGCCGGGCGTGACGAAGTCGAGCTGGTAGGCACATGAACGTCTCCGATCCCATCGCGGACATGCTCACACGCATCCGCAACGCAAGCCGAGCGCGCCACACCGAGGTTGTCGTGCCCGCCTCGCGGACGAAGCGCCAGATCGCCCGCATCCTCAAGGACGAGGGCTTCATCGAGGACGTGATGGAAGCCCAGGACGGAGGGCACCCGACGCTGCGCATCACGCTCAAGTACGTCGGTGGCAAGGCGCCCGTGGTCTCGGGCCTGAAGCGCATCAGCAAGCCCGGCCTGCGCGTCTACGCCGGCAAGACCGATATCCCGCGCGTCCTGGGCGGTCTGGGCATCGTCATCGTCAGCACCAGCCAGGGGATCATGACCGGCGCCCAGGCCCGTAAGGCGCAACTGGGCGGCGAAGTCCTGGCCTTCGTCTGGTAGGCGGAACGATGTCGCGTATCGGCCGTCTTTCGATCCCCGTTCCCGTCGGTGTCGAGGTTGCCCTGGCCGGGGACTCCATCACCGTCTCGGGCCCTAAGGGCACCCTCTCGCGCCGGCTGGTGCCGGAGCTGCGCGTCGTCCAAGAGGACGGCAGGCTGCGCGTGGAGCGACCCGGCGACGACAAACGCTCACGCGAGCTGCACGGCTTGACGCGCACGCTCGTGGCCAACATGGTCACCGGCGTCACGACCGGCTTCCGCAAGGGGTTGGAGATCACCGGCGTCGGCTACCGCGCCCAGAAGGTCGGCGAGAAGTTGCAGCTCAACCTGGGGTACAGCCACCCCATCGAGATCGAACCGCCGGCCGGCATCAGCTTCGAGGTCGAGAACCCCACCCGCCTCGCCGTGGTGGGCATCGACAAGGAGCTCGTCGGTCACGTCGCCGCCCGCGTCCGCGCCATGCGCAAGCCCGAGCCCTACAAGGGCAAGGGCGTCCGCTACGCGGGCGAGACCGTCCGCCGGAAGGCCGGCAAGGCCGGCAAGATCGGCGGCAAGAAGTAGCCATCAAGCGCGCCTGACGGCAGGCGCTCACCGGCCGGCTGCGCGTCATCGCGAGCCCGGTCACAAGAGGAGTGACACGAGACCATGGCCCAGGCCACATCCCGGACCGCGGCGCGCCACAAGCGCCACGCCCGGATCCGCCTCACGGTCGAGGGGACGGCCCCTCGGCCGCGCCTGGCCGTCTTCCGCAGCCTGAACCAGATCTACGCTCAGGTCATCGACGACGCCGCCGGTCGCACCATCGCCGCCGCCTCTTCTCTCGAGAAGGAGCTCCGCTCGGCGAAGGGCACCAAGACCGAGCGGGCGAAGGCGGTCGGCACGCTCGTCGCGCAGCGCGCGAAGGCGGCCGGCGTCGAGCGAGTCGTCTTCGACCGGGCCGGTTTCCGCTACCACGGGCGCGTCAAGTCGCTGGCCGAGGCGGCCCGCGAAGCCGGCCTCGACTTCTAGCACCGAGAGGAGCCACGTCTTGGCCAGGATCGACCCCACGAAACTGACGCTCGAAGAGCGCGTCGTCCAGATCAACCGCGTCGCCAAGGTCGTCAAGGGCGGCCGCCGCTTCAGCTTCAGCGCGGTCGTCGTCGTCGGTGACGGGGCCGGCCATGTCGGCGCGGGGCTGGGCAAGGCCGGCGAGGTCCCCGAGGCGATCCGCAAGGGCGTCGAGGACGCGAAGAAGAACCTCATCCGGGTGCCCCGCGTGGGCACCACGATCCCGCACGAGATCGTGCAGCGCTTCGGCGCCAGCACCGTGCTGCTCAAGCCCGCTTCGCAGGGCACCGGCGTCGTCGCCGGTGGCTCGGTGCGGGCGGTGGTCGAGGCGGCCGGCATCCGCGACATCCTCTCCAAGTCGCTCGGTTCGACGAACCCGGTGAACGTCGTGCGTGCCACCATCGAGGCCCTGCGGAACCTGCACTCGGCGGAGGAGCTCTCCGCGCGACGCGGGGTGCGACTGCGCAGCGTGATCAGCGGCCAGCCCTCGACGAGCCCCGCGGAGGTCGCCGCCGATGCCCGCTAGGCTGCGCGTCACGCTCCGCAAGAGCCCCATCAGCTACACCGCCCAGGCGCGCGGCACCGTCCGCGCCCTCGGCCTTCACCGCATCGGCCAGACCGTGGAGATCGCCGACGATCCGGCCATGCGCGGGCAGGTCCGCGCCGTCCGCTTCCTCGTCGATGTCGAGGAAGTGCCGGCCGACGGCGCCCCGAAAGCGACCGAGCGGCGCGACCAGGAGACGAGCGCATGAAGCTCCACGATCTTAGGCCGGCGCCCGGCTCCACCACCGAGCGGACCCGCGTCGGCCGCGGCATCGCGGCCGGGAAGGGCAAGACCGCCGGCCGCGGCACGAAGGGCCAGAAGGCCCGCGCCGGCGGCAGCATCCCGGCCGGCTTCGAGGGCGGCCAGACGCCGATCCATCGCCGGGTGCCGAAGCTACGCGGCTTCAAGAACCGCTTCAAGATCGCCTATGAGGTCGTGAACGTCGGCCGCATCTCCGACTACGTCGACCAGGGCCGCTTCGCGGAGGCCGAAGAGGCCATGCTGGCCGTCGGGCTCAGCGTGGACGGGCCCAAGGGCGCGCCACTGACGGTCAACGGCGAGCTGCTGCGCGCCGTCGGCCTCATCGGTACCCTGCGCCGGCCGGTCAAGGTGCTCGGTGGTGGTGAGGTGAGCCGCCGGCTGTTCATCGTCGCCGACGCCTTCACGAAAAGCGCCCGGGAGAAGATCGAGGCAGCCGGCGGCACCGCCCAGATCATCGAGTTCGAGAGCGAGCCGCTGCCGGCGCTGACCCTGGAAGCCGCGGAGATCGCCGCGGAGGCCGAGGCCGCCGCCCAGGCCGAGGCGGCCGCCCAGGCGGACGCCGCCCTCTCGTCGGAGGAGGCCGCCGGCAGTGCGCCGGTCGAGACGCCCGCCAGGCGCAGCCGCAGGCGCGCCGCGCCCGAGACAGCGGAGTAGCCCGCGGTGTTCGAGGCCCTCATCAACGCGCTGCGCGCGCCGGACATCCGACGGCGCATCTTCTTCGTCCTCGCCATCCTCGTCCTCTTCCGCTTCCTGGCCCACGTGCCGGTGCCGGGCGTGAACCAGGCGGCGCTGGTGGATCTGTTCGCGACGAACGACTTCCTGCAGCTCCTGAACATCTTCTCGGGCGGCGGCCTGTCGAACTTCTCGATCGTGGCGCTGGGCGTGAACCCGTACATCAACGCCTCGATCATCATGCAGCTGATGACGGGCGTGGTGCCCCGCCTCCAGCAGCTCTCGCGCGAGGGCGAGTACGGGCGCAACCAGATCAACAAGTACACGCGCTGGCTGGCGGTGCCGATGGGCATCATCCAGGCCTACGGCTACCTGGCGCTCCTCTCGTCGCGCCAGCTCACCGGCGGCGACCCCGTCATCAGCGATTTCGACTTCGCCAGCCTGGAGACGTGGACCCAGATCGTCACGCTCACCGCAGGCACGATCCTGGCCATGTGGCTGGGTGAGCTGATCACCGAGCGCGGTATCGGCAACGGCGTCAGCTTCATCATCTTCGCCGGCATCGTCAGTAGCGTTCCCGCGGCCATCGGCGCCTTCGTCGAGAACCCGGACATCACCGCCGGCCTCGCCTTCGCCATCGTGGCCGTCTTCGCCGTCGGCGTCATCGTGTACATCCAGGAAGGGCAGCGCCGCATCCCCATCCAGTACGCCAGCCGCGTGCGCGGGCGGCGCATGTACCAGGGCGGCTCGACCTTCCTGCCCCTGCGCGTCAACCAGGCCGGCGTGATCCCCATCATCTTCGCGGTCAGCATCATCCTGCTGCCCAGCCAGCTGGCAACCTACTTCGCGCAATCGGACGTCACGATCATCCGCGACATCGCCAACGGCATCGTCGGCTTCCTGAGCCCCCAGGGCGCGCCGTACATCGTGCTGTACTTCCTGCTCACCGTCGGGTTCACCTACTTCTACACCGCCTTCACCTTCAAGCCCGACGAGACGGCCGACCAGCTGCGCAAGAACGGCGGCTTCATCCCCGGTATCCGACCGGGCAGCCCGACGCGGGACTACCTGGCGAAGGTCGTCACCCGCATCAGCCTCGCCGGCGCCCTCTTCCTGGGCACCGTGGCCGTCTCGCCGGTCATCGTGGGCTTCCTCTTCCAGGGATCGGTGCTGGGCAGTCTGACCATCGGCGGCACGGCGTTGCTGATCGTCGTCTCGGTGGTCGTGGAGACGATGAAGCAGCTCGAGGCGCAGCTGATGATGCGCAACTACGAGGGCTTCATCAGGTGATCCGCTGATGCGGCTGTTCGTCATGGTCGGCGCCCCGGGCGCCGGCAAGGGCACGCAGGCCGCGATTCTGGCGCGTGCCCTGGGCGTGCCGCACGTCGCGTCGGGCGAGCTGTTCCGGGCGGCCATCCGCGGTGAGACGCCGCTGGGCCGCCAGGTGCAGGAGTTCATGGGCCGTGGTGCGCTCGTCCCCGACGAGCTGGCCATCCGTCTCATCCTGCACCGCCTGGCTGAGCCGGACGCCGCGGACGGCGCGATCCTCGACGGCTTCCCGCGCACGCGGCCGCAGGCCGCTGCGCTCGACGCCGCGCTCGCTCGTCGCGGTGCCAAGGTGACGGGCGCGCTCTACGTGGGCGTGCGCGAGCAGGAGCTGCTGCGTCGTCTCTCGGGTCGCTGGCTCTGCCGCGCCGAGGGGCACAGTTACCATGCGGTGGATCATCCACCGGTACGTCCGGGCGTCTGCGACATCGATGGCTCCGAGCTGTACCAGCGCGACGACGACCGCCCGGCCACGGTGCGGGCCCGGCTGGAGCGGCAGCTGCCGCCCATGTACGAGGTCGTCGACCACTACACCGAGCGGGGCATCCTGACGGCCGTGGATGGCGAGCAGTCGATCGAGCAGGTGACCGAAGTGCTCCTGCGCGCCATGACCCAGCCGGCCCGCTGACCGCCTGATGAAGGGGGCGGAGCGCCGCGTCACGCTCAAGAGCCGTGCGCAGATCGAGCGCATGGCCGTCGCCGGCCGCCTCGTTGCCGACGTGCTCGACCGGCTCGCGGAGGAGCTGCGGCCGGGCATGACCACCCTCGAGCTCGACCGCATCGCGCTGGAGATGATCGGCGCCGCGGGAGCCACGCCCTCCTTCGTGGGTGTGCCGGGACCCAAGGGCGCCTACCGGCATGCCATCTGCGTCTCCATCGACGACGAGGTCGTGCACGGCGTGCCCAGCGCGCGCCGGGTCGTGCGCGAGGGTTCGCTCGTCTCGGTGGACGTCGGCGCCATCATCGAGGGCTGGCACGGCGACGCCGCCCGGACGTACATCGTGGGCGAGGTCCCGGATGCCGCGCGCCGCCTCGTCGATGCCACCCGGGAGGCGATGTACGCGGGCATCGCCGCGGCCACGCCGGGCCGTCACATCGGCGACATCTCCGCCGCCGTCGAGGACGTGGCCATCGCGCACGGCCTGAGCGTCGTGCGGCCCTTCGTGGGACACGGCATCGGCACCGAGATGCACGAGGATCCCCAGGTCCCGAACTACCGTCTCGCCTCGCGCGGGCGGAAGCTCGAGCCGGGCCTCTGCCTGGCCATCGAGCCGATGTTCATGCTCGGCCGCCAGGAGGTGCGCGTGGACGACGACGGCTGGACCGTGCGCACCGCGGACGGCAGCCTCGCCGCCCACTTCGAGCATTCCATCGCCATCACCGCCGAAGGGCCGCGGATCCTCACCTCCAACGACGCCGCGAGCGAGCGCTTGCCCGTCATGGTCGCCACCTGATACACTAGCCGTTCGTGCGCCCGCCCAGCGCGGCGCACGCATCACCGTGCCTCGCCGGGCGGGCCGCGGCCCACCGTGCCGGGGTAGACCCAGCAGGGATCGAACAAGGAGCCTGTCGCCGCCTGTGGCCAAGAAGGATGCGATCGAGGTCGAGGGTACGGTCATCGAGCCGTTGCCCAATGCGATGTTCGCCATCGAGCTCGAGAACGGTCATCGGGTACTCGCCCACATCAGCGGCAAGCTCCGCATGAACTTCATCCGGATCCTTCCGGGCGACCGGGTCCGCGTCGAGCTGTCGCCGTACGACCTGTCGCGTGGCCGGATCACGTATCGACTCAAGTAGGGCAGGGGCAATCGTGAAGGTCAGAGCGTCGGTCAAGGCGCGCTGCGAACGCTGCAAGGTCATCCGCCGGCACGGCACGGTGATCGTCATCTGCGGCAATCCCAAGCACAAGCAGCGCCAGGGCTAGGAGGGCGGAGTGGCACGCATCGCCGGTGTCGACATCCCGCGCGAGAAGCGCGTGGAGGTCGCCCTCACCTACGTCTTCGGGATCGGGCTGCCCACCAGCCAGAAGATCCTGGCGCAGGCCAACGTGAACCCGGACACCCGCGTCCGCGACCTGACCGACGAACAGGTGGGCCGGCTGCGCGAGATCATCGACCGCCGCTACAAGGTCGAGGGCGACCTGCGGCGCGAGGTCGCGCTGAACATCAAGCGTCTCCAGGAGATCGGCTCGTATCGCGGTCTCCGCCATCGCCGCAACCTGCCCGTCCGCGGGCAGCGCACCAAGACCAATGCCCGGCAGCGTCGCGGTCCCAAGAAGACCGTCGGCGTCCGGCGTAAGAAGTAGACCAGGAGCGTCGGACCGAGCATGGCCGAACGGAAGCGCGTCGCGAAGACGCGGCGTCGCGAGAAGAAGAACGTGCCCACGGGGCACGTCCACGTCCAGGCGACCTTCAACAACACCATCATCACCATCACCGATCCGAGCGGGGCGACCATCGCCTGGGGGAGCGCCGGCGTGGCCGGCTTCAAGGGCTCGCGGAAGAGCACGCCGTACGCCGCTGCCATGAGCGCGGACGGCGCCGCGCGGCGGGCCATGGAGCACGGCATGCGGCAGGTCGAGGTCTTCGTCAAGGGCCCCGGCGCCGGCCGTGAGCAGGCCATCCGCTCGCTCCAGGCGGCCGGGCTCGAGGTGTCCGCCATCACGGACGTCACGCCCGTCCCGCACAACGGCTGCCGACCGCCCAAGCGGCGCCGGGTCTGAGATCGACTTGGCTCGCTACACCGAATCCGTCTGCCGCCTCTGCCGCCGGGAAGGCACCAAGCTCTTCCTCAAGGGCGCCCGCTGCTACACCAAGAAGTGCGCCGTCGAGCGCCGCGCCACGCCCCCCGGCCAGCACGGCGTGCGACGCCGCAAGCCGTCCGAATTCGGCGTCCAGCTGCGCGAGAAGCAGAAGGTGCGCCGTGTCTACAGCGTGTTGGAGCGCCAGTTCCGAGGCTACTTCGAGCAGGCCGAGTCGCGCCCCGGCGTGACCGGCGAGAACCTCCTGCGCCTGCTCGAGACGCGTCTCGACAACGTCGCCTTCCGGATGGGCTTCGCGTCCAGCCGGGCCCAGGCGCGGCAGCTCGTGAACCACGGCCACTTCTTCGTGAACGGCCGCGCGGCTGACGTCGCCAGCTATCAGCTCCGCCCCGGCGACCGCATCACGGTACGCGAGCGGAGCCGTTCCACCGCCCCCTTCAAGACCGCGAGCGAAACGCTCCGCACCGCCCAGGTGCCGGAGTGGTTGAGCGTCGACCCGGAGAAGCTGGCAGGCAGCGTCGTCGCGCTGCCCCGCCGCGAGCAGATGCCGGCCGACCTCAACGAGCAGCTCGTGGTCGAGTACTACTCGAGGTAGGTCGCCGCCGATGATCGAACTGGAGAACGCGCAGATCGAGTCGGTCGAGGAGCTCGGAGCCTCGTACGCCAAATACGAGGCCAGTCCGCTCCCCGCCGGCTACGGCGTGACGCTGGGCAACGCGCTCCGGCGTGTCATGCTCTCGTCACTCGAAGGCGCCGCCGTCACCTCCATCCAGGTGCGCGACGTCTATCACGAGTTCAGCAGCATCCCTGGCGTCAAGGAGGATCTGACGCAGATCGTCCTCAACGTCAAGAGGCTTCGCCTCAAGAGCTACGCCCCTCACCCAGTCCAGCTGAAGCTCGTCAAGTCCGGTGCCGGCGTCGTGACCGCCGCCGACATCACGGAGAACCCGGACGTCGAGATCGTCAACCCCGAGCAGCACCTGATGGTCCTCGACTCGGGCGACGTGACGATCGAGATGGACCTCACGGTGGAGCGTGGGGTGGGCTACCTGGCCGCCGAGCGTGCCGAGCCCCTGCCCATCGGCGTCATCCCCATCGACGCCATCTTCACCCCCGTGCGCAAGGTCAACTACACGGTGGAGAACACGCGCGTCGGGCAGATGACCAACTACGACAAGCTGACCATCGAGATCGAGACCGACGGCACGATCACGCCGGAAGAGGCGCTCTCGCGCGCCGCCGAGGTCCTCGTCGCTCAGTTCAGCCTCTTCACCCGCGCCGGCAAGCCGCTCCCCATGGAGAGGGCCAGCGCCGGCGGGCCGTCGATCCCGGCCAACATGCTCGACATGCCCATCGAGGACCTCGACCTCCCGATGCGGGCCTACAACTCGCTGAAGCGCAACAACATCGTCAAGGTCGGCCAACTCCTGCAGCTCACCGACGACGACCTGCTGCGCATGCGCAACTTCGGCAAGAAGTCGCTCGACGAGATGAAGGAGCGGTTGCGCATGCGCGGTTTCCTGCCGCCCGATGAGCCGGGCGACCTGGTGGGCCTCGAGGACCTCGACGCCGAGGGCGACGAGCCGTTCGACGAGGCGGAGGCCTGAGAGGTGGCCCACAAGATCGACGGCCGGAAGCTTGGTCGCAAGACCGGGCCGCGCCTGGCTCTCTTCAAGAGCCTCACGGTAGCCGTGCTGCGCTACGAGCAGGTCAAGACGACCGAGGCGCGCGCCAAGGAGATCCGCGGCCGCGTGGAGCGCATGATCACGCTCGCCAAGGACGGCTCCCTCAGCGCTCGCCGACGCGTCGTCGCCGAGATGCCGGACGAGCCGCTCGTGATCGACAAACTCTTCAAGGAGATCGCGCCGAAGTATGCCGATCGAACATCCGGCTACACCCGGATCGTGCGCATCGGACAGCGGAACGGCGACGCAGCCCCGATCGTCCAGATCGAGCTCGTCTAGCTCCGCGGTGCGATCGTCCGCCCGAGAGGGCGGCCCCGCGCGGTTCGCCGCCCGGGTCGAATACGACGGCACGGACTTCGCCGGCTACCAGGTGCAACCCGGTCGCCGGACGGTCCAGGGAGAGCTCGAGGCGGCGCTGATGCGTATCTCCGGCGGTAGCCGGATGCGGGTCGATGCCGCCGGACGGACCGATGCCGGGGTCCACGCGACGGGGCAGGTGATCGCCTTCACCCTGGCGCGGCGGATGCCGGTGCGGCAGCTGGCACGGGCGCTGGATGCGCTCCTGCCGGGAGACGTCGCGATCCATGCGCTGCGGCGCGTGGACGCCGGGTTCAACCCGCGCTATGCGGCGCGGTACCGGGAGTACCGCTACACCGTCTGGAACGGGCCGCGCAGCCCGCTCCGCGAGCGCACGGCGCTCGGGGTGCGGGCCCCGCTCGACGTCGCTGCCATGGCAGAGGCGGCGCAGGTCCTCGTCGGCCGGCACGACTTCCGTGCCTTCGGCGGGGCGGATCGACAACCGATCCGGACCCTCCACGGGGTCCGGATCCGCAGACGAGGCCGGACGATCACGATCGACGTGGTCGGCGACGCCTTCCTGCGCCAGATGGTCAGGAGCATCGTGGCCGCCCTCCTTCGCGTCGGACGCGGGGAGGCGACCGCGGACGAGATCGCGGCGGCCCTCGGGTCGCCCCGACGGGCGTTCGCAGGCGCCATCGCCCCCTCCCAGGGGCTATGCCTGCGGCGGGTCGTCCTCGGACGGCCCGTCAGATCGGGGAACGGAGATGATGACGACGAAGACTTATACGCCTCGTGAGAGCGAGATCGAGCGACGCTGGTTCGTCGTGGATGCGACGGACGAGACGCTCGGCCGCCTCGCGTCGCGCATCGCCCGTGTCCTCGAGGGCAAGCACAAGCCGACCTTCGCCACCCATATCGACTCCGGCGACCACGTGATCGTGGTCAACGCGGCCCGCATCGCGGTGTCGCGCAACAAGCTGGAGTCGAAGCTCTACATACGCCACAGCGGATACCCTCACGGCCTCAAGCAGGAGACGCTCGGTGAGCTGCTCGCGCGAAGGCCCGAAGAAGCGATCCGCCGTGCCGTCAAGGGGATGCTGCCGCGCAACCGTCTCGGCGCCCAGCAGCTTCGCAAGTTGAAGGTCTACGCTGGCGCCGAGCATCCGCACCAGGCCCAGCGGCCCGAGCCGCTCGCCTGACGAGGAGCTACCCGACGATGATCAGCGCCAACTTCTACTACGGCACCGGCCGCCGCAAGACGAGCGTCGCCCGCGTCCGACTGCTCGCCGGCGAAGGGGAGGTGGTGGTCAACGGCCGCTCCCTCGACGAGCACTTCGGCAACGCGGTCGACCAGGCCGCGATCCTGATGCCCTTCCGCGTGACCGGCACCGAGGGCCGCTTCAACGCCATGATCAAGGTCGAAGGCGGAGGCTACCAGGGTCAGGCCGGGGCGATCCGCCACGGCATCGCCCGAGCCCTCCTGCAGTCCGACCCGGAGGCGCGTCTGCCGCTCCGTCAGGCCGGCTTCCTCTCCCGCGATCCGCGGATGAAGGAGCGCAAGAAGTACGGCCTCAAGCGAGCCCGCAAGGCGCCGCAGTACACGAAGCGCTAGGCGCTTCCGCGCCGGGCGGCCGGTCCATGTCCACGACCGGCCCGGAACTGCCCGGTATCGGAGCCGCAGGGCAGCCGGAAGAAGGCGGCCGCCTCGAGCCTGGCTCCGACCTGCTGTCGGCAGGTGCGCTGTCGGCGGCGGGCTGGGAGGCGCTACTCGCGGGCGCTGCCGCCCTGAAGTCCGAGTGGCTCGCCGTCCGCCGCTGAGGTTCCGGTCGTCAATGGACTGACCGACCGCGAGCATCCGCTCCAGGCCGCGGCCGACGTGCTCGACGGCCCGCGCAGCCTCGTGCCGCGGCAGACCGAGGACCGCCTGCACGCGGCGAAGGCGATCCTCGGCGCGCTGCTGTCGTACCCTGAGGCTTGACCCGTCGCAGGAGCTGGCGTGCCGGACCCGATCTTCGAGCTGTACAAGGAGGCCCTCAAGGCCGGTCACGTGGCCGTCCTGCGCGGCCTCCTCGACGAGGCGCTGGCGCACTACCGCGAGGCCGCCGAGATCGCTCCCGAACGGCCCCTCCCGCACAGCAGCCTGGGCGGCGTGCTGCTGCGCCTCGGCCGTGCGGACGAGGCGCTGGCCGCCTACTCTCGGGCACTGGGGAGAACCCCGCGCGATGAGGCCGCGCTCAGCGGCCGCGTCGAGGCGCTCCTCGCCGCCGGCCGCACCACCGAGGCCGCCGAAGCACTCGACCGGCTGGCCGAGGTGCAGGAGTCGACCGACCGCGGCCCGGAGGCCCTGGAGACGCTGCGGCGCGCACTGCATCTGGGCTCGACGAAGCGTCGCCTGAAGCGCGTGGCGGCGCTCGAGGTCGCGCTGGCGGGCGAGACGGCGGCAGTGCCGGCAGCGCCTGTCAGGGTGGCACGGCGCAAGACGGTGCCGCCCGCGCCCACGCGTCGCCGGCGACAAAGGGCTCCAAGGGCCGCCGTCGCCGCTCCCACCCCTGCAGCCGCACCCGCGCCGCCCGCGCCGGATCCGGAGCGGCTCCTCGCTGCCGCCGCGGACGCCGCGGCCGAGGGTCGCCTGGCGGAGGCCGTCGAATCCTACGTGGCGGCCGCCGTTGCCCACCTGGCGGCGGGCGAGCCGGCGGCCGCCTTCGATGCCTGCCAGCGCGGACTCGAGGTCTTGCCGGGTGCGCCGGCCCTGCACGTCGAGCTGGCGCGCCTCTACCTCGCTCGCGGCTGGCACGAGCGCGCCGTCGAGAAGCTCCTCCTCCTCGACCGCCTGCTGGAGATCGATGGCGACAGGGCCGGGCGCGCCGCGGCGGCCGAGCTGGTCCGGCGCCACCTGGCCGACGAGCCGCGTCTCGCCGATCTCGCTGCCGCCGCCGGCGACTGATCCCCGCGGCCGGGTATCCCGGGGGGTCGGGGAGGGGGCCGCTGCTACAATCGCTCGACGATGGACCGCATCCTGGACACGCTCACGAGCCTCGAGATCCAACCGATCGCGGTCGTCGACATCGCCATCACGGCTGTCCTCATCTACTGGCTCTTCAGCCTGATCCGCGGCACGCGCGCGGTGCGGCTCGTGATCGGTGTCATCTCCCTCTACGCCGTCTACGTCGCCGCCCAGGCGTTCGGCTTCCAGCTCCTCTCGCAGATCCTCCAGACGGGTGCCGTCGTCGGCCTCCTCGCGCTCGTCGTCGTCTTCCAGCCAGAGCTGCGCCGAGCCCTCGAGCGTATCGGCCGGGTCGGCTCGCTGGGCTGGCTCTGGTCTGGCTCTCACGGCGAGGTTCAGCGCGTCGCGACCGAGGTCTCGCACGCCGCCGCGCTCCTCTCCGCCGAGCGGAGCGGAGCGCTCATCGTCCTCGAACGCGAGACGGGACTCGAGGACGCGGCCGAGACCGGGGTGATGCTCCACGCCGACCTTTCGGCGGAGCTGTTGCGCACGGTCTTCGCGCCCCGCGCCGCCCTGCATGACGGCGCTGTCCTCATCCGCGGCGCCGAGATCGTGGCCGCCGGCATCGTGCTGCCCCTGGCCGAGACGACCCTGCAGAGTGAGCGGCTGGGCACCCGCCACCGGGCCGCTCTGGGCATCACCGAGCAGACCGACGCGGTCGTCGTGGTCGTCAGCGAGGAAAGCGGGTCGATCGCGCTGGTCGAACGGGCGCGTATCATCCGCAACCTCGACGAGGAGCGGCTGCGCACGGCGCTCGTCTCGCTCCTGCAGCCCGGCGGCACACGCGGCCGCGGCGTCTTCACGCTGCCCGCGCCCGGCGAGCGTGGCGCCCGTGCGCTGCGCCTCGTGCGCCGCCGTGGACCGGGCAGGCACCAGCCGACGGCGACCGCCCCGGCACCCGCCCCGCGCCCCGCGGCCGTCGACGGCGGCAAGCACGGCTAGTGGGTCGCCTCGTCCGCCTCGTCACCCACAACTGGCCCCTGAAGGTCGGCGCCATCGTCTTCGCCGCGCTGCTCTACGGTGGCCTTGTCCTCTCTCAGAACGCGCGCGTATGGCCCGGCCGGGTGCCCATCGAGGCGACCGGCCAGCCCACCGGCGCCTTCCTCCTCGAGACCCTCGGGGACGTCACCTCCATCCGCTTCTACGCCCCGTCGGACGTGGCCGCGCGGATCTCGAGCGTCGACTTCCGCGCCGTCGCCGACCTGTCGGACGTCACGCCGCTGGCCGGGGGCGCTCCGGTGCTCGTGTCGGTCGAGGTGACGTCGCTCGACCCACGGGTCAAGGTGCTGGATTTCCAGCCGCAGCGCGTCGCCGTCCGCCTCGACCCCGTCGTCAGCCGCAGCCTGCCGGTCATGGTCGATCGCGGACCCGTGCCGGACGGCCTCGTCCTCGGTGAGCCTCGTCTGGGTGCGTCGATCGCGTCCGTGCGCGGCGCCAGCTCGCTCGTGGCGCGCGTCCACGAGGTCGTGGCGCGGGTGACCATCGACCCCAGCGGCATCAACGTCGACGGCGAGTACGACCTCGTCGCTCTCGATGAACGTGGTGACATCGTGGCGCCGGTGGACATCGAACCGGAGCGCGTCCACGTCCGCATCGTCGTCGGGCGCGAGCTGGCCAGCCGGACGCTGCCGGTGGCACCCCGCCTGGCCGGTGCACCTCCGGCCGGCTTCACCGTGCGCTCGGTGACCGCAGTGCCGGTCGCGGTCACGGCCCGTGGCCCGCTCGACGCGATGACCGACCTGGAGGCGGTCGCGACCGAGGCCATCGTGCTCGATGGTCGAACCACCACCTTCGAGCAGACCGTCTCGCTCGCCCTGCCGAATGGCGTCGAGGTGGTGGACGCGCCGAGCGTGAAGGTCACCATCGAGATCGTGGCCGAGCGCGGAAGCCGGGCCTTCGGCGTCGGCCTCGCCCTCAGCGGCGCCCGGGACGACCGCACGTACCGGCTCTCGGTCCCCGACGTCCTCATCACGCTCGGCGGGACCCGCGCCGCATTGAACGCCGTGGACGCCGCGGCGCTGCGCGCCACGCTCGACGTGAGCGGGCTGGCGATCGGCGACGCCAGCGTGGCGGTGGCGTTTTCTGCGCCCCCCGGCACCACGCTCGTCTCGATCTCCCCGGCCAGGGTGAGCGTGACCGTCGGCAGCGGACCCACGTCGTCGCCCGGCCCGACAGCGACGCCGGGCCCCTGACCATGGCACGCCTCTTCGGCACCGACGGCATCCGCGGCATCGCCAACGTCGAGCTCAAACCGGCCCTCGCCCACGCGCTCGCCCGGGCCACCGTCCACCGCCTGCTCCCGCAGGGCGGCGCCATCGTCGTCGGCCAGGACACGCGTCGGTCGGGCGACATGCTCGCCGCGGCCATCGTGTCCGGCGCCACCTCCATGGGCGCCGACGTGCACCGCGTCGGGGTGGTGCCGACGCCGGCCCTGTCGTTCCTCGCCGCGGGCGGCAGCTATGCGGCCGGCATCATGGTCTCGGCCTCACACAACCCCGCTGAGGACAACGGCCTCAAGGTCCTCGACGCGCACGGGTTGAAGCTCGACGACGTGGTCGAGGACGAGCTCGACGCGCTGATCTGGCGCTCCGAGGAGCTGCCCAGCCCCACGAACGCCGGCCTGGGCCGCGAGGTGGACGCCAGGTCCCGCCTCGACGACTACCGCCGCCACCGCCTGGTCCTGGCCGCCTCGGTGCGCACCTCGCTGCGCATCGTCCTCGACTGCGCCAACGGTTCGGGTGGCATGGTGGCACCCGAGCTGCTGGCCGCCACCGGCGCCGACCTGGAGGTCATCTTCAACGCGCCCGATGGGCTGAACATCAACCGTGATTGCGGCGCCACCGCGCCGGCGGCTCTGACCGCTCGGGTCCGCGCGTCGGGCGCCGACCTGGGTTTCGCGCTCGACGGCGACGCGGACCGCTGCCTGGCCGTGGACGAGCGGGGGACGGTCGTCGACGGCGACCAGCTCATCGGCCTTCTGGCCCTCGAGCGGCTCGGGCGCGGCGCCCTGCCCGGCGGGACCGTCGTCGTCACCGTCCTCTCCAACGGCGGCCTGGCGGCGGCCGTCGAGGGCGCAGGCGGTCGCATCGTGCGCACGCCGGTCGGCGACAAGTACATCGTCGACGCGATGCTCGTGTCGGGCGCCGGCCTGGGCGGCGAGAAGAGCGGCCACGTCATCATCGCCGAGCACACCAGCTCTGGTGACGGGATCGTCACGGCCCTCGAGACGCTGCGCATCGTGGCCGCCTCCGGACTTCCCCTCTCCGAGCTCGCCGCCCGCATCCCGCTCTACCCGCAGGAGCAACGGGCGGTCCGCGTTCGTCACAAGGACCAGTGGGAGGCCGATACCCGGCTGGCGGCGGCCGTCCGCGACGCGGAGCAGGAGCTCTTGGGCCGGGGCCGCGTGCTCGTGCGACCCTCCGGCACGGAAGCGGCTCTGCGCATCATGATCGAGGGCAAGGACGCGTCGCGCATCGCCGCCCTCGCCGACGGCCTGGCCGCCATCGCGGCCGAGCGACTAAACTGACGCCCCCTCAACACGGGAGGATCACCGGCAGCCATGTGCGGCATCGTCGGCTACATCGGACCGCGTGACGCGGCGCCCATCCTGCTCGAGGGCCTCGCGCGCCTCGAGTACCGCGGCTACGACTCGGCCGGGATCGCCCTGGTCACCGCCGCGGGCGACCTCTTCGTCGAGAAGAAGGCCGGCAAGCTGGCCAACCTGCGCACCGCGCTCGTGGACGCCACGCCCGCCGCGGCGATCGGCCTGGCCCACACGCGCTGGGCGACCCACGGTCGCCCGAACGACCTGAACGCCCACCCGCACGTCGACTGCAGCGGGGACATCACGGTCATCCACAACGGCATCATCGAGAACTTCCAGGAGCTGCGCGACGGCCTCGCCGCGCGTGGACACCGCCTGGCGTCGGAGACCGACACCGAGGCGCTGGCGCACCTGGTCGAGGAAGCCTACGCGGGCGACCTCGCCGCGGCCGTCCGGGCCGCGCTGGGCCGGGCCGATGGCGCCTACGCGGTGGCGGTCATGCACCGCGGCGAGCCGGGCCGGCTGGTGGGCGCCCGCCTGAATGTGCCCCTCATCGTCGGCCTCGGCGACGGCGAGAGCTTCCTGGCCTCGGACGTGGCCGCCGTGCTCGCCCACACGAACCGCGTCGTCTTCCTCGAAGAGGGCGACGTGGCCGACCTCACCGCCGACGGCGTGACCATCACGGGGGTGGACGGAGTTCCCCGCGAGCGGCTCGTGAACGTCATCGACTGGTCGATCGAGGCGGCCGAGAAGGGCGGCTACGCGCACTTCATGCTCAAGGAGATGCACGAGCAGCCGGGGGCCATCAGGGCCGCCACGGCCGGCCGGCTCCACGGTGACGAGGTGCGCGTCGACGAGCTGGCCCCCATCGCCGACCGGCTGGCGGGCATCGAGCGCATCGAGCTCGTCGCCTGCGGCAGCGCCAACTACGCCGCCGCGGTGGCCGGCTACCTGTTCCAGGACTGGCTGGGCATCCCGGTCCGCAACACTGTCGGCTCGGAGTTCCGCTACAGCCCGCCCCCGCTCGACGAGCGCACGCTGGTCATCGCCGTCACGCAGTCGGGCGAGACGGCGGACACCATCGCGCCCACTCGCTATGCCCGCGAGCAGGGCTGCCCGGTGGTGGCCGTCACCAACACGGTCGGCTCGGCCATCACGCGCGACGCGGACGCGGTCCTCTTCCTGCAGGCCGGCCCCGAGATCGCCGTCGTTGCCACCAAGACGTTCGTGACCCAGGTGACGACGCTGGTGCTGCTCGGCGCGGCCCTGGCCAAGGCGCGTGGCCGGCTGCCGCGGGACCGCGAGCGCGAGCTGGTGGCCGAGCTCCGAGCGCTGCCCGCCAAGGCCGAGCGGGCGCTGCAGATGTCGGAGCCGGCGGCGATCCTGGCCCGCCGCTACGTCAACTCGCGTGGCTTCATGTTCGTCGGTCGGGGCGTCGGCTACCCGGTCGCTCTGGAGGGTGCGCTCAAGCTCAAGGAGGTCAGCTACGTCCATGCTGAGGGCTACGCGGCGGGCGAGCTGAAGCACGGCCCCATCTCGCTGCTCGACGTCGAGGTGCCGCTCGTCGCCGTGGCCACGCGCTCGTCGCTCCAGGAGAAGCTGGTCAGCAACGTCATGGAGGGGCGCGCCCGCGACGCGCGGGTCATCGCCGTGGCCACCGAGGGCGACGAGGCGGTGCGGGCCTACGCCGACGACATCCTGTGGGTGCCCGAGACGATCGAGGCGCTCAGCCCGATCCTCGCCGTGATCCCGTTGCAGCTGTTCGCCTACCACACGGCGGTGGCCCGCGGTACCGACGTCGACCAGCCGCGCAACCTCGCCAAGTCCGTCACCGTCGAGTAGCGCCGTGGCCGGCGTTCCCGCCGTCCCCGAGGGGACGACCGAGCTCGGCATCGACATCATCAAGGTCGAACGCATCCGGGCGACCCTGGAGCGCTTCGGATCGCGCTTCTCGAGCCGCGTCCTCACACCGGCCGAGGCGGCCTACGTCCGCGATCGGCCGGAGACCTTCGCGGGCCGCTGGGCGGCCAAGGAGGCCATCAGCAAGGTGCTCGGGCTCGGTGTCCGTGGCGTCGGCTGGCGCGAGATCGAGATCGTGCGCCTGCCGACCGGCCAGCCCTCGGTCCGCCTGGGCGGACGCGCGCGGCGCCGCGCCGACCAGCTGGGCATGGTGCGCATCGCCGTCTCGATCAGCCACGAGCGTGACTATGCGGTGGCCGTGGCGTTCGGCGTGCGAGCCGCGGGCGGTGCCTATGTCTTCCCCGTGGACATCGACGCCCGCCTCGACGATCGCGAGCGGCGCATCATGGCCCGCCTGGAGCGGCTGCGCGCGCTCGACGCAGCCAGTCACCGATCGGAGGACGCCTGATGCCGAGCGGCGGGACCGCCTGGCCCCAGGGTGTTCGCGAGATGGACGACGCGCAGGCCGCCCGGCTGCTGCCCGAGCGCGATCCCCGCGGTCACAAGGGCACGCACGGCAAGCTCCTCGTGCTGGCCGGCTCGCTCGACTACCTCGGGGCGGCGCTGCTCGTGGCGCAGGCGGCCTACCGCGCCGGGGCCGGCCTGGTGCGCCTCGCCGTCCCCGAGACCCTGCAACCGCTCGTCGCGGGGTGGGTCGTGGAGGCGACGACGATCGGCCTTCCGGAGACGGACGTCGAAGGCGAGGTCGACGTCGAGGCCGCGCTCGACCGGCTGCTCGACCTCGATCACGATGCTGCGGTCGTCGGTCCGGGCCTGCGCCCGGGCCTGGCCACGGTGGACCTCGTGCTCGACTTCCTCGCTGCCGAGGGCGAGCGGGCGCCCGCCGTCGTCGATGCCGAGGGGCTGAACTCGCTGGCCACGGTCGAGCGATGGTGGGACCAGGTGAGACGGCCGTGCGTCCTGACCCCGCACGTGGGCGAGCTGGCCAAGCTCATGGCGGCCGGCGGTCTGCCGTTCGAGGTCGGAGCGCCCGACGACCTCGTCGCCGACGACGAGGCCCGCATCGCCGTCGCCCGGCGGGCCGCCGAGGCCTGGGGCCAGGTCGTGGTGCTGAAGGGCGCCCACACCGTCATCGCGGGGGGCGAGCCGGGCGCGGTCGTGGCTCCCTTCGTCAATCCCGCCCTGGGCACGGCCGGCACCGGTGACGTGCTGGCGGGTGTGATCGGCGCGCTGCTGGCTCAGGGCCTGGAGCCACTCGCGGCTGCACGCCTCGGCGTCCATCTCCACGGCGCGGCCGGCGAGGTCCTGCGCGAGCGATTGGGCGATGCCGGGCTCATCGCCTCCGACCTGCCCGAGGAGATCGCCCGGGTGCGCAAGCGTCTCGCCGCGATGCGCGAGCGCGAACGCGGCGGCCGGCGGCTCGGCTTCGGCGTCGGGGAGGGCGGGGCCTGAGCGGCATCGAGGCGCGCCTGGCGGCGGCGGGCCTGCCCCCGCTGCCCCGGCTGGCTTGGCTCGAGATCGACACCGACGCCCTGGCCGGCAACCTGCGCGCCATCCGCGCCCTCCTGCCGGCGGGGGTGCGCCTGGCCGCCGTGGTGAAGGCCGACGGCTACGGCCACGGCCTGCAGGTGACGGCGCGCACGTTCGCCGCGGCCGGCGCCGACCTCCTGTGCGTGGCCTCGCTCGATGAGGCCCTCGCGCTACGCGAAACGGGCCTGGAAACGCCGATCCTCGTCCTCTACACCGTCCCGCCGGAGTCGGTCTCGGTCGCCGCGGCCGCACACGTGGAGCTCGTGGCCGCCGAGGAGGGGGCGCTGCGGGACACGCTCGCGGCCTGGCGGGAGCGGGCTGCGGGAGGGGCTGGTCGCGCCCGGCTGCGCATCCACCTCGAGGTCGAGACGGGCCTGGCCCGGGCCGGCCTGCGCCCCGACCGCGTGGCCGCCGCCGCGCGCACCATCGTCGAGGCGCCCAGGGCCGAGCTGGCCGGCCTCTGGTCGCACCTGTCCAGCTCCCACGACGCGGACGTCTCCGCGGCGCAGATGGAACGCTTCAGGGCCGCCGAAGCGGCCTTGATCGGCACCGGGCTGCCGCTCCCGGCCCGGCACATCGCGGCGACGGGGGCCCTCTTCGCCGCCACGGCGCCCTTCGGCGACCTGGTTCGGCCGGGGCTGGCCCTCTACGGTGAGCTGCCCGACGGATTCCCGATCGCGCCCGACCGGGCCGTCGCGGCGGGCGCGCTGCGCCCGGCCATGACCCTCAAGGCCAGACCGTTGCGCGTGGAGCGCCTGGAGCCGGGCGAGCGCGTGGGTTACGGCGGCCTGTGGACCGCCGAACGACCCTCCATGGCCGCCACCCTGCCGCTCGGCTACGGCGACGGGTGGGTGCGCGCCTACCGGGGGGCCTCGGCGCTGGTGCGAGGTCGCCGCGCCCCGCTCGTGGGCAGCGTGGCCATGGATGCCGTCGTGGCCGACGTCACCGACGTGCCCGGTGTGGGACCGGAGGACGAGTTCGTGCTCCTCGGCCGCCAGGAGGCGGAGGTCGTCACGGCCACGGAGCTGGCGCGTCTCCGCACCACGATCTCGTGGGAAGTCCTCGCTTCGATGGCATATCGGGTACCCCGGGTGTACCATGCCGGGGCAGGACTTTCCGGCCATCGCACGCTCGCCGGGGAGTCCTTGACGCGCTAGGAGGGGACTCCGAGACCCGGTGGGCGAAATCCAGCTCTGGCACGGCGACATCTGCGACCTCGAGGTCGACGCCATCGTCAACGCGGCGACGACCTCGCTCTGGATGTCCACGGGCGTCGGCGGCGCCATCAAGCACCGCGGCGGCGACGGCGTCGAGTTCGAGGCTGTCCGCCTGGGTCCCGTCCCGCTCGGCTCGGCCGTCGTCACCGGCGCTGGGAGGCTCGCCTGCCGCTACCTGATCCACGCCGTCTCGCTCGGTCCGGACCGGCGCACCAGCGCCGCCGCCATCGAAGGAGCCACCCGCTCGGCGATGCGCGAGGCCGGCCGGCTCGGCTGCGAGACGGTCGCCTTCCCGGCCCTCGGCACCGGGGTCGGCGGGTTCCCGCTCGACGAGGCCGCTGAGATCACCGTGCGCGCCGTGCGCGAGGAGCTGGCCCGTGACTCGACGGTCGCCCGCGTCATCTTCGCCTTGCGGGGCGCCGCCCCGTACGCGGCCTTCCAGGCCGCCTTGGCCGCGGCCAGCGAACCCGTCGCGCTCGCCGTGAGGCCCGTGAGATGACCGGATCGCGTTACTACGCGCCCTACCCGGAGGCGAGCGACGAGCTCGTCGAGAGCGTCGCCCGCGAGATCCAGCTGCGCGGCATGACCGGCCCGGCCATGATGTTCCTCGAGGCCAGCCGCCCGTACCGGCCGCTCGGCAGTCAGGCGATGCTCTTCTTCGATCCCGTGCTGCGTGGCGTGTTCGGCGGGGAGCTGGACGGCGTCCAGCACCTCCTCGCCGACGACAGTGGCATCGAGCGGCTGCTGGAGCGCCTCGAGGAGCTCGATGACGAGGGGCGCTGGGACGCCTGAAGGGACACCGGTCGGGGGCTGAGCCCCGCTCTTCCGCGCGCCGCCCACGCGGCCGCTCCCGGCGTGTCAGGATTCAGCGGTGACCGCGCGACCCATCGCCTTCTTCACCATCGATCACGGCACGGCCACGACGGCGGCCGCGATCATCGGTCAGCTCGATGGCCGCTTCCGCCTCCTCGCCGCGGGCGCCCAGCCGGCCGGCATCTCCGCCGACGGGCTCCTCGCCGGCCTCGTGGCGGAGGTCGCCGCCATCGAGCCCGACGTGCTGCCCGACCCCACGACCTGGAGCGACTGGCGGCGCCTGGAGTCGGCCACTCACCGCCCGCCGCGCGCCCTCGTGGCGGCGGCGTCCGAGGCTGGCCTCGGTGCGGCCGAGGCCGCGGTCGCGGCGGCCGGATGGCGCGTCGTCGGCCGCATCAGCCCCGAGCGGACGGACGCCCTCGCCGCCACCGAGCGGTGCCTCGATCCGGACGTCGAGTTGCTCGTGGTGGCTACGGCGGACCCCGTACCGGCCGAGGAGCGCGACGCGCTGGCGGACCTCGTGGCGCTCGTGGCCGCGGCCCTGGGACGGCGCGACGATGAGCCGACGCTCGTGCTCGCCGGGGGCGCCGCCGGGGTCATGCAGCGCTTCCCCGCGGCGCGCGTCGTGCTCGGCCCGGCGCCCCTGCCGCACCCGCACGCGGGTGCGGACCCGCTGCGCGACCTCCTGGTCGCGCTCGACCAGGCGCTGATCGCCGGCGCGGGCGGCCCCGCCGCCGGTTTCCCGGATGGCCGGCGCGCGCTTGTCACGGCCACGGCGAGCCTGGCCGCCGTGCTCGATCGCCGCGTGGAGCTCGTGGATGTCGGGGCGACGGCCGGCCTGCGCGTCCTGGTCGGGCCCGGGGGCGTGCGCGGCGCGATCGTGAGTGCGGAGGGGGCGCTCACCCCGCCCGATGTCATCGAGGACGATCGGCGCGCCGACGGCGTGCTCCAGTGGTCGACCATCCGCGCCGACGCGGCGTCGATGCGCGACCGCGTGCGCAACCTCGCCATCGCACCCTGGCGGGACGCGGCCGGCGACGGCGCTCGACTGCGGCTGGCCGCGGCACGCGCAGCCTTGGCCCGCCTCGACGCTGCCTGGCGCTTGCCCGACGACGCGGAGGATCGTCCGGCAAGCTACGGCACGGATCTGCTCGTGGCCAGCGGGGGCGCGTTCGCCGTGGCGCCCGCACCGGCCGTGGCGCTGGCGCTGGTGGACACGCTGCGCCGGCCGGGCGGCATGACCCTCGCCCACGACCACGCGCGCGTGCTGGCGCCGATCGGCGGGCTGGCGGACGAGGCGGACCGGCGACGACTGCTGGCAGACCTCCTCGGGGACGTGCTCGCGCCCCTCGGCAGCGCGATCGTCGCGGCCGGCCTGCACGCGGGCCGCCACCGGGGGACGGTGCGCATCACGAGCGAGGACGGGGCCGATATGCGCATCGAGCTCGTGCCGGGGGGCGTCCAGCTCGTGGACCTGCCGCCGGGCGTGGCGGCGACGGCCGAGCTGACGACGCGCGACGGGCTCTGGCTCGGTGTCCGCGCCCATCACTTCGCGCTGCCGGTGGCGGGCGGCCTGGGCGGGCTGGTCGTGGACACCCGCGAGATCCCGCTGCGGCTCCCCGAACGGCCGGAGCGCCGGCGCGACCTGCTCGACGCCTGGCAGCGACCGCTCTGGGCGGGCGCCGACACGTGAGTGGCAGCGCGTCCATGCCCGTCTCGGCCGGCGCTGACGCCGGCGCGCGCGTGGTTGGCGCCGTCGGGCCGGTCGTGGAGCCGCGCGTTCGGCTCCGGCTCGGCGCCGGGGACGTGCCCCTCGTCGCCATCGGGCAGCGCGTCGCGGCGGGGGATCCGGTCGCCGAGCGACGACGCGACGGCGCCGTCGCCTGGGCCCGCCTCGGAGGCTCCGCGGCCCCCGAGCCGGGGACCGCCGTGGAGGCGGGCGTTCCGGTCGCCGGCCGCGGCCGCCGCGCCGTACGCTTCGCCGGCAGCGGCCGCGTCCTCTATACGACGCCCTCCGGGCTGCTGCGGGTCGCCGTGGGGCGCCACGCGGAGCAGGTCGGGACGCCGACGGCGGGCGTGGTCGAGTCGGTCGGTCCCGCGGCGATCGTCATACGGGCCGATGGCATCGGGCTGCCGGGCACCCTGACCGCCGGCGAGGCCACCGTCGGGCGGCTCGTGGTGGCCGTGCGGCGCCCCGACGACGAGCTGCCGGTCGCCGCCGTCGACGTCGGCGCCGCGGGTGCGATCCTCGTCGCCGGTGCGCGCATCGACGTCGAGGCCCTGACCCGCGCCCGCGCCATGGGCGTCCGCGGCGTCATCGTCGGCGGCGTGGTCGGGCGCGACCTCCGCTCGTTCGCTGCCTCGGAGGCCCGGCAACGAGCGGCCCTCCACACCAGCCCGCCCTTTGCGCTGCTCGTCCTCGACGGCTTCGGCAAGCGGCCCATCCCGCCCGGGGCATGGGCTGCCCTGGTGGCCGCGGAGGGCCGCGACGTGGGCATCAGCGCCGACCCATCGTTCGCCCTGCTCGACGTCGCCGCCGCCGTCGCGGCCGAGCCGCGGGACCGGGTCCGGGTCGCGGCCGGCGAAGGGCTGGGCCGGATCGGGCGCCTCCTCGAGGTCGTCGGGCGGCGTCGCCTGCCGGCCGGCGTGCTGGGGCCGGTGGCCCGCGTGGCGCTCGAGGCCGGCGGACCCGGTCAGCCGCCCGAAGAGCGGCTCGTCCCGCTGGCCGACCTGGAGCGGACGGGACCGTGACCGGCTTCCAGCCCGGGACCCGCCGGGTCGTCGTCCAGACCGGTTCGGCGGCCGCGACGCGGGCCCTGGCGGCTCGGCTCGCGGAGGTGGCCGAACCCGGCGACCGGTTGGCCCTGCTGGGACCGCTCGGCGCGGGCAAGACCGAGTTCGCCAAGGGTTTCGCCGCCGGCCTCGGCGTGACCGAGACCGTCAATAGCCCCTCGTTCACGCTGATGGCCGAGTATGCCGGCCGGTTGCCGCTGTACCACCTCGACCTCTACCGGCTCAGCGGCGCCGCCGAGGCCATCGATGGCGGCCTCCTCGACGAGCGCGAGGCGCAGGGGGTCACGCTCATCGAGTGGGCCGACCGGATGGGCGCCGAGGTCGATCCCGGCCGGCTCGAGGTGCGCATCGCGGTGGAGGCTGACGAGACGCGCACGATCGAGATCCGCGCCGGCTCGTCCCGCCATGAGCGCTTCCTCGACGCTGTGGCGGCCGGAGCGCCGGCATGAGCGGGTGGCTGCTCGCCATCGACACCGCCACGCGACAGGCCACCGTGACACTGGGTACGCCGGACGGGCGGCTCATCGTCGGGCACGATTGGCCGGTCGGTCACACGCACGCCGAGACGCTGCTGCCCGCGCTGCGGGAGCTGCTCGCCGGCGCCGCCGTCGCGCCGGCGGATCTGGCCGGCATCGTGGCCGGCACCGGCCCCGGCGGCTTCACCGGCCTGCGCGTCGGGCTGGCCACCGCCAAGACGCTGGCCCACGGGCTGGGCATCCCGATCGCGGGCATCGCCACGACCGACGCGCTGGCGGCTGCTGCGCTCGCCGGGCAGGGGGGCGATGCCCTGGTGCTCCTGCCGGCCGGGCCCTCGGACCGCTACCTCGCGCTCGTCCGTGTCGCGCGGGACGGCACGGCCCGCGCCATCGAACCGCCGCGCCTGCTGGCCCCCGCGGACGTGGGGCAGGCCGTCGCCGACGCGATCGCGGCCGGGGCCCGCCTGGTCCCCGTCGACCTGGCCGATGCGCACGCCGTCGCGCCCGATGTGGCGCTCGGCCGGGCCGCGCTGGCGGGGCTGGGAGCAGCCCTGCTCCGCCTCGGCGCCCGCGCGCTGGCCAGGGGTCGTGGCGAGCGCGCCGACGAGCTGGTTCCGACGTACGTCACCCTGCCGCGCGGGGTCGCGGCGGCCGGGGGAGGAGCCGCGTGGTCGCCCGACCTCCGCTGAGGGTGCGCATCGCCGCCATGCGCGTCGAAGACATCCCCGACGTGCACGAGATCGAGCGCGCCAGCTTCCCCGTGCCGTGGCCGGCCTACGCCTTCCGCCAGGAGCTCGAGACGAACCGGCTGGCCCGCTACCTCGTGGCGCGCGCCGGGGGCGAGGCGGTCGGCTACGGCGGCATCTGGCTGATGGTGGACGAGGCGCACATCACGACCTTCGCCGTCCTGCCGGCGTGGCGGCGGCAGGGCATCGGTGCCCGGCTCCTGCTGGCCCTGCTCGACCTGGCCGTCGAGCTGGGCGCCACGGTGGCCACCCTGGAGGTGCGTCTCTCGAACATCGAAGCGCGCCATCTCTACGAGCGTTTCGGCTTCATGCCCGTCGGCGTGCGCCCGCGCTACTACTCGGACAACGCCGAGGACGCGCTGATCATGACCTCCGAGGAGTTCAGGACGCCCTCCATGCGCGCGCGCCTTGAGCGTCTCCGCGCCGAGGTCGAGCCGGCCGGTGAGCCGTCCGGGTCGTCCTGGACGCCCGATGACGATGGCCATTGAGGCAACGGCGGGCCTTCGCCTGCTGGCCGTCGAATCGAGCTGCGACGAGACCGCCGTGGCCATCGTCGAGGCCGGCCGGCGGATCCTCGCCAGCGTCGTGGCCAGCCAGACGGTGCTCCACGCACGGACCGGGGGGATCGTGCCGGAAGTGGCCGCTCGAGCCCATCTACGTTGGATGCTGCCGGTCCTCGACGAGGCGATCGCACGTGCCGGGCTGCACGACGCCGGCGACGTCGACGCCATCGCCGTGACCTTCGGGCCCGGGCTCGCCGGCTCGCTTCTGGTCGGGCTGACCATGGCCAAGACGCTCGCCTTCCTCCACGACCGGCCCCTCGTGGCCGTGAACCACCTGGAGGGCCACATCTACGCCGGCTGGCTGCTCGATCCCGGCGAGGAGGCCGAGGCGCCAGACTTCCCGGCCGTGGCCCTCGTCGTCAGCGGCGGCCACACGTTCCTCGTGGAGATGCGCGACCACCTCTCGTACCGGCTGCTGGGGCAGACGGTGGACGATGCGGCCGGGGAGGCCTTCGACAAGGTCGGGCGCCTGCTCGGGCTGCCCTATCCCGGCGGGCCGGCCATCCAGCGTGCCGCCGAGGACGCCGGCAGCCATCGCCGGCGCCTGCCGCGCGCCTGGCTCGGCGACAGCCTCGATTTCAGCTTCAGCGGCCTCAAGACGGCCGTGCGCCGCATGGTGATCGCCGAGGTCGGCGGCACAGCCGACGACGGTGCGGCGGTCCCCGACGCTCTCGCGGCGGAGATCGCCGCCGGCTTCCAGGACTCGGTCGTGGACGTGCTGGCCACGAAGACCGCGCTCGCCGCCCAGCGCTGCGGGGCGCGCACCATCGTGCTCGGCGGGGGCGTGGCCGCCAACGGTCCGCTGCGCGCCGCCATGGGCGAGCGCGCGGCAACGCTGGGCGCGCGCCTCGTCGTGCCCCGGCCCGACCTGTGCACCGACAACGGCGCGATGATCGGGGCGGCCGGGTACCGCCGCTTCCTGGCCGGCGAGCGGGCCGGGCTCGACCTCGACGCCCGGCCATCGCTGAAGCTGGCAAGGCCGGCGTGATCGATCCCCTCGACGCGCGCCACCTCGGTCCGGAGGCCGTCCGCCGCGAGCTGCGCCGTCACCTGCTGGTGGCCGACAAGCGGTTCAGCCAGAACTTCCTGGCCGACGGCGAGGTCCTCGAGGCGGTCATGGCGGCCGCGGCGGTGACGCCGGGCCGGCGCGTCCTGGAGATCGGCCCGGGCATCGGCATCCTGACCGGCGCGCTCCTGGCCGCCGGAGCGTCGCTGACCGCCGTCGAGGTGGACCGCACGATGGTCCGCTACCTCGGCCGGCGATTCGCCGCCGAGATCGGCGACGGTCGGCTGCGCCTGGTCCAGGGCGACGTGCTCGACCTGTCGATGGGCGATCTCGTGACCGCCCCGTGGGACCTCGTGGCCAACCTGCCCTACCACATCACCAGCCCCGTCCTCCACCGCGTGCTGGGCACGGAGCCCCGGCCGGAGCACCTCGTGCTGATGCTCCAGCGCGAGGTCGCCGAGCGCGTCGCCGCGGCGCCGGGCGCCATGAGCTACCTCTCCGTCTTCGTCCAGTACCACGCGAGCGTGCACGTCGCGCGGCTCGTCCCGGCCAGCGCCTTCGAGCCGGCGCCGGAGGTCGAGTCGGCCGTGCTGGCCGGGCAGACGCGGGACCGTCACCTCGACCCAAGGGCCGAGGAGCAGCTCTGGCGGCTCGTCCAGGCCGGCTTCCGGGAGCGGCGCAAGATGCTCCACAACGTCCTGCCCCGGCAGTTGCCGAACCTTGGCCGGGAGCGGATCACGGCCGCCCTGGAGGCGACCGGGATCGCCACCGACCGGCGGCCGCAGACGCTCTCCGTCGGGGACTGGCTGTCGCTGGCGGCGGCGCTGGGGTCGCTCGACCGATGAACCCGCAGGCCAAGGTCAACCTCGCCCTGGGCCTCGTCGGCCAGCGCCCCGACGGCTTCCACGAGCTCGTCTCGGTCTTCGTCCGCCTCGACCTCGCGGACCGACTCACCGTACGGTCGCTCGGCCTGCCCGCGACCCATGACCAGGCGGCGGACCGGCTGCATGTCGGGGGCGCCCAGGGACCGGCCAGCGATCCGGACAACCTCGTCCTGCGCGCGGCGCGCCTGCTGCGCGCGTGGGCTGCGCGCCCGCTCGAGCCACTCGCCTTCGATCTCGAGAAGCGGATCCCCGTCGCGGCGGGGCTCGGCGGCGGGAGCGCCGACGCCGCCGCCGCGCTCGCGCTCGCCGCGCAGGCCTGGGGCCTGCCACTCACGGCGGGGGAGCGTCGGCACCTCGCCGCGCGCCTCGGCTCGGACGTGCCCTTCTTCGCGTCCGGGTCGGAGGCGGCCCTGGTGCGGGGGCGCGGCGAAGTCGTCGAGCCGCTCCCTGCGCCCGTCGGCGCGCCCGGGTTCCTGCTCGCGACCGATCCCGATGGCCTTGCCACCGCCGACGTCTTCGGCGCCCTGGCCGCGGCCGGCGGCCCGCCCGGCCCGGACGCCCCCGCCGCGCGGACCGCTCTCGATCTGGCCGACGCGCTGCGGGACGGTCTCGACGCCGAGGGCCTCGTCTCGTGGGCTCGGCGGCTGCGCGACGCGAACGACCTCTGGCCGCCGGCCGTGGCCCTGCGGCCCGCGCTCGGCGGCCTGCGCCGGGCGCTCGAGGAGCGCCTCGGGCGGCCGGTCCTGCTGTCCGGTTCGGGCCCCACGCTGCTGGCTCTGTATCCTTCACCGGGCGAGGCGCGCACGGCAGCCTCCGGTATCGCGACCCGGCCGGTCGCCGGCCACGAGGCCGCCCGGATCCGGGCCGCAGGGCTCGGCCGTGACGAGGAGTGAGGAGACCGATGACGAAGCGACGGATCGCCACCGACGGCGCACCGGCGGCGCTGGGCCCCTATAGCCAGGGCATCGATACCGGCGAGCTCGTCTTCTGCTCGGGGCAGCTCGGGCTCGACCCGGCCAGCGGCCAGCTCGCCCAAGGGGCCGCCGCCCAGGCGGAGCGGGCGCTACGCAACATCGGCGCCGTCCTCGACGCCGCCGGCTGCACCTTCGCCGACGTCGTGAAGACGACGGTCTTCCTGGTCGACATCGGAGACTTCCGAGTCCTCAACGACGTCTACGCCGGGTTCTTCGGCGACGTGCCGCCGGCTCGATCCACCTTCGCCGTGGCGGCGCTGCCGAAGGGCGCCCTGGTCGAGATCGAGGCGATCGCCCGCCGGTCGCGCCCGGAGGGCGGTTGACACCCCGCCCACGAGCGCCGAACATTCCCGCACACCTGATGCCCAGCACCCCTCCATCGCCCAGCGGCGAGGCCCGGCCGCGGTGACCTCTCCCGAACCGTCCACCGTCGCCATCGTCCTTGCCGCGGGCCTCGGAACGCGCATGCGCTCGCGGCGGCCGAAGGTGCTCCATCCCCTGTGCGGCCGGCCGATGCTGGCCTACGTCGTGGACGCTGCACGTGCGGCGACCGGGACCCGGCCGCTCGTCGTCACCTCGCCGTCCACGGCAGCCGTGCGCGATGCCTTCGGTGACGAGGTGGCGTGGGCGCTGCAGGACGAGCCGCGCGGCACCGGCGATGCGGTCGGGGCCGCTCTCGCCGCGCTGGACGCGCCGGCGGCCGAGGTCGTGGTCCTCAGCGGCGACACGCCGCTCCTCACCTCGGAGACGGTGGCGGCGCTGGTGCAGCTGCGCCGCCGGGACGGTGCCGCGATCAGCCTGGCCACCGTGCGCCCCGAAGAGGCGGGCGGGTACGGGCGGATCGTGCGCGATGCGGGGGGCGTCGCACGCATCGTCGAGGAGAAGGACGCCACGAAGGCCGAGCGCGGCATCGGCGAGGTGAACGCCGGCCTCTACGCCTTCGACGCGGCGTGGCTGCGTGGCCGCATCGGCGACCTGCGCCCTTCACCGGCCTCCGGCGAGGTCTACCTGACCGACCTCGTCGCCCTCGCCCGCTCCGACGGCCGGAAGGTCACCGCGCTCGAGGTCGAGGACGAGATGGAGCTGGCCGGCATCAACGACCGCGTCCAGCTCGCCACCGCCGAGGCCGACCTGCGCTGGCGCATCCTCGAGGGACACCTGCTGGCCGGCGTGACCATGCAGGACCCCACCACCGTCTTCATCGACGCGGTGGTCGAGCTCGGCCAGGACGTCGTCATCGAGCCCAACGTCATCCTCCGTGGCCGGACGCGGATCGGCGCCGAGACGCTCATCGGCGCCGGCAGCCAGATCAGCGACAGCGTCGTGGGCGAGCGCTGCCGGATCCGTGCCAGCGTGCTCGAGTCGTGCGAGGTCGAGGACGAGGTGACCATCGGGCCCTTCTCCCACCTGCGCGCGGGCGCCTCCATCGGCCGCGGCGCCGAGCTGGGCAACTACGCCGAGGTGAAGAAGAGCCGCCTCGGACCGGGCACCAAGCAGCACCACTTCAGCTACATCGGCGACGCCGAGGTCGGCGCGGGCGTGAACATCGGCGCGGGCACCATCACCGCCAACTACGACGGCACGCGCAAGCACCGTACGGTCATCGGCGACGGCGCCTTCATCGGCTCGGACACGATGCTCGTGGCGCCGGTGACCATCGGCGAGGGGGCCGCCACCGGCGCCGGCTCCGTGGTCACCCACGACGTGCCGCCGGGGAAGATGGCCGTGGGCGTGCCGGCCCGCGTGCGCGAGCGCCAGCGGAAACCGGCCGGAGGGCCGGAGGCCTGATGGGCACGCTGGGCGAGATCCTCGTCATCGTCGTCCTCATCCTGATCAACGCGGTCTTCGTGGCGGCCGAGATCGCCCTGGTCACCGTGCGCCGGACGCGCATCGAGCAGCTCGTGGACGAGGGCAGCCGATCGGCGCGGCGCGTGCGTCGGCTGATCGCCCAGCCCGGCCGCTTCCTCGCCGTCATCCAGCTGGGGATCACCTTCGTCGGCTTCTTCGCCTCGGCCTTCGCGGCGGTCAGCCTCACGGTCGGGCTGCGGGACTTCTTCGACGACATCGCGGTGCTCGAACCCTACGCCGGCCTCCTGGCCCTGCTCATCGTCACCGCGCTGGTCAGCTTCTTCACCATCGTCTTCGGCGAGCTCGTGCCGAAGACCCTGGCCCTGGCCCACGCCGAGCGCTATGCGCTCGCCCTCTCCCCGCTCGTGGACGTGATCGGGCGGCTGCTCGGCCCGGCGGTCTGGCTGCTGACGCGCGTCACGAACGCGGTCAACCGGCTCCTCGGCGTGCGCGACGTGCGCGCGGCCGACGCGATCACCACGCAGGAGCTGAAGCTCCTCGTCGAGCGCGGCGGCGAGCAGGGCGTTCTCGAGGCCGAGGAGGAGCAGATGATCAGCGCCGTCATGGAGCTGGGCGAGAGTCGCATCCACGAGGTCATGGTGCCGCGCACCGACATCGTGGCCGTGCCCGTGACGGCCACCTTCGGCGACGTCGTGGACGCCATCATCCGCGACGGCCACTCGCGCATGCCCGTCTTCGAGCGGTCGATCGACAACATCGTCGGCCTGCTCTACGCCAAGGACCTGCTGCGCTACCTCAAGGGGACCGAGGAGCCGCCGGAGATCCGCACGCTGCTGCGCCCACCGCTCTTCGTGCCCGAGTCGCTGAGCGTGGACGACCTCCTGCACGAGCTGCAGCGCCGGCGCGTCCACATCGCCATCGTGCTCGACGAGTACGGGGGCACGGCGGGGCTGGTGACCATCGAGGACCTGCTCGAGGAGATCGTGGGCGAGATCCAGGACGAGTACGACGTGGAGGAGCCGATGGTCGTGCGCCTCTCCGACGACGAGGCGCGCGTGGACGGCCGGGCCGACGTGGACGAGCTCGTCGAGCTCTTCGACGTGACCCTCGACGAGGAGGACGCCGAGGAGTACGACACGGTCGGCGGCCTCGTCTACCACCACGTCGGCGGCATCCCCCACGTCGGCGACCGGGTGGAGCTCATGGGCGTCACGCTGACCGTCGAGTCCACCGACGGGCGGAGGGTGGGCAAGGTGCTGGCGGTGCGGACGCGACGAGAGCCGGAGCCGCCGGCCCACCAGGACGAGGCGTAGGCGAGCTCGGCGCCCCGCTACGCGCTGATGGCGGAGACGATGATGTCCCGGAGTCGCGCCTGCGCGAAGTCGTCCACGGCGCCGGTGAGGGCCAGCTGCCGGACGGCCTCGTCGCGGTAGCGCCGGGCCTCGTCGCGCGTGTAGTCCCGGGCGCCCGAACGCTCGAGGATGGCGCGGGCCTCGGCGACTTCCGGGTCGGTCGGCGCCGGCAGGGCGATGATGGCCGCCAGCCGCTCGCGGTCCTCGGGCCCGGCGCGCTCGAGGGCGTAGAGGATCGGCAGCGTCTTCTTGTGCGCGGCGAGGTCCGACGGCTCCTTGCCGGTGGCCGTCTCCTCGCCCCAGATGCCCAGCAGGTCGTCGTTGAGCTGGAAGGCGATGCCCAGCGCCCAGCCGAAGGCGCGGTAGGCCTCGATGACCGCCGCGTCGTCCGTGGCCAGCATGGCACCGGCCTGGACGGAGCCGGCGATGAGCGCGGCGGTCTTGCGCCCGATCATGTCGAAGTAGAGCTCGACCGAACCCGAGCCGTCGTGCTCGGAGGTCCAGATGTCGATGAACTGGCCCTCGCACAGGGCCAGGCAGGTCTCGTCGTAGAGGCGCATCAACGCCAGCACCTTCGCATCGCTGAAGCCGAGCTCGGTCAGCCGGTGCAGCGCCAGGCGTGAGAGGACGAAGAGAGCGTCGCCGGTGTTGATGGCCTGAGCGACCCCGGCGATGGTCCACAGGGCGGCCCGATGGCGGCGCTCCGTGCCCGAATCCTCGATGTCGTCGTGCACGAGGCTGAAGTTGTGGCCCAGCTCGACGGCTGCGGCGCCGGGGAGAGCCGGCTCGTGGCGCCCGGTCAGCGACTGGTAGGCGAGCAGGCCCAGGAGTGGTCGGAGCCGCTTGCCGCTGACGCCGTCGGCGCCGTCGAGGCCGAGGTGGTAGCGCATCTGCTGGTACATCGGCCGCGTGGCCTCATCCTCGGCCGCGTCGATGAGGCGGAGGATCTCCGCCTCGGTGTCGGCGATGAGCGCCTGCAGGTCCGCCGTGGTCAGCACCGCAACAGGATACCAGCGTCCAGCACGTTTGCCGCCAGAAACGGAGCGTCCGGTGCCGCGTGCGGCTGGGGTACGCTGGCGTACGTGCCCGCCCCGCGCGTCTACCAGACGGCCGCCATCGTCCTGAGCCGCTTCGAGCTGGGCGAGGCGGACCGCGTGCTGACGCTCCTCACCCCGCACGACGGCAAGCTGCGCGTCATCGCCAAGGGCGTGCGGCGCCAGAAGAGCCGGCTCGGCGGGAGCCTCGAGCCGTTCGCCGAACTGCAGCTGGTCCTGGCCCGCGGGCGCACCTTCGACGTCGTGACGTCAGCCAGCGTGTCGGAGGCCTGGCTGAACCTCCGCGACCGCCTCGAGTCGGCGGCCACGGCCTGGTACATCGGGGAGATGGCCGAGCGGGCGACCGAGGAGCATGCGCCCGCCTACACCATCTACGCCCTGCTGCGGCGGGCCTTCCAGCTGCTCGACGACGGCATGGCGCCGGGGCGCGTGGCGCGCTGGTTCGAGACCGGCCTGGCCGACGCGCTGGGCGTCCGGCCCGAGGTCGAGCGCTGTGTCGAGTGCGACCGCGTCCTGGAGGAGACCGACGCCTTCCGGTGGGCACCGGGGCTCGGCGGCGTGCTCTGCCCACGGCACCCGAACCCGCCCGGCGAATGGGTCGAGCTCTCGCTCAACGCCCTCAAGGTGCTGCGCGCCTACCGGCGGCTGGACATCGAGGCGCTGGCGGCCCTGCGGCTCTCGGCCGCCACGGAGGCCGAGGTCGAGGCCGCCATGCGGCGCTACATGCGCCATGTGCTGGAGCGTGAGGCAAGATCGTTGGCCTTCCTCGACGAGGTTCGCCACGTCCCCTGACGGGGCACGCTCCATGCGAGAATGGGCGGCCCAGCATCCCGCAGCCGGAGTGCCCGTCCGCCCGTGATCGAACAGACCGCCGACGTCGCGCCCGCCATCGCCAACCTCGAGACCATCGTCTCGCTCTCCAAGCGGCGCGGCTTCATCTTTCCCTCGTCGGAGATCTATGGCGGCATCAACGCCGTGTGGGACTACGGGCCGTTGGGCGTCGAGCTGAAGAACAACGTCAAGCGGGCGTGGTGGCGCTCGATGGTCCAGCAGCGCGACGACATCGTGGGACTCGACGCGGGCATCCTCATGGCCCCCCAGGTGTGGGTCACCTCGGGCCACGTCGCCGAGTTCAGCGACCCGCTGGTCGAGTGCGGGACGTGCCACCGCCGCTTCCGGGTGGACGAACTCCCGGGCGCCGAGGACCTCTCCCCGGCCGAGGCCATCGACCCCGGCGTGATCCAACGGCTCGGGCTGACGTGCCCGGTGGACCAGGGGCCGCTCTCTCCGCCGCGTCGCTTCAACCTGATGCTCAAGACGTTCCTCGGCCCGGTCGAGGACGAGGCGGCGATCGTCTACCTCCGCCCGGAGACGGCCCAGGGCATCTTCGTCAACTTCAAGAACGTCCAGGCTTCGAGCCGCAAGAAGCTGCCCTTCGGCATCGCCCAGGTCGGCAAGGCCTTTCGCAACGAGAAGCCCGGGCAACTTCGTCTTCCGCATGCGCGAGTTCGAGCAGATGGAGATGCAGTACTTCGTCCGCCCGGAGGGCGCCGCGGCGCACTTCGACGAGTGGCTCCCACGCCGCAGGGCGTGGTACGAGCAGTTCGGTGTGGCGCCCGTGCGGCTGCGAACCCGGGAGCATCGACCGGCCGAGCTGGCCCACTACGCGCGGAAGGCGGTGGACATCGAGTACCGCTTCCCCTTCGGCTGGAAGGAGCTGGAGGGCGTCCACAACCGCGGCGACTTCGACCTCGGGAACCACGCCCGGTCGTCCGGCGAGAACCTGGAGTACTTCGATCCGGCGACCGAGGAGCACCTCCTGCCCTGGATCATCGAGACCTCCGCGGGCGCCGACCGGGCCGCCTTCACCTTCCTCATCGACGCCTACCGGGAGGAGGAGGTCAGGGGCGAGACCCGCGTCTGCCTGGCCCTCCACCCGGAGCTGGCGCCGTACAAGGTGGCCGTGCTGCCGTTGCTGAAGAAGCGGCCCGAGATCGTCGAGATGTGCGGGCGCATCGTGGCCGACCTCAAGCGCGACGTGATGGCCGTGTACGACGACACGGCCTCCATCGGCAAGCTCTACCGTCGCCAGGACGAGATCGGCACGCCATGGTGCGTGACCGTGGACGTGGACTCGCTCGAGGACGGGGCGGTGACCATCCGCGACCGCGACTCGATGACGCAGGACCGCGTCAGCGCCGACCAGGTGAAGCGGGTCGTGCTCGACCGGCTCGAAGCCGCCCGGGGCTGATCGCCCGGTGCCCGGCTGGCGGGGGATCTGGGAGGCCCGCCGGGTCCGGCTCTGGCTCGGCGCCGCCATCGTCGCCGCCTGGCTGCCCCTGCTCGGCGTCGGGCCGCGTGGCTGGCTGGACTTCAGCGCCTTCTACGCCGCCGGTTCCCTGGCCTTCAGGCCGGAGCTGACCGGCCTCTCTGCCGTCGTCGCGTACCAGCAGGCGCACGGCCTGCCGATCACGCCCTGGGTCTACCCGGCCGGGCTGGCGCTGCTCTACGTGCCCTTCTCCTGGCTGCCCTACGACATGGCGGCCATGCTCCACGTCGCGCTCGAAGCCGGAACGCTGGCCCTGGCGGCCTGGATCGGCGGGCCCCTGTTCGGGATCCCGCGGCGCTGGGCGCTGGCCGGCGTCTTCGCCTGGGCGCCCGCGTCGGCCGGCGTGATCAGCGGCCAGAGCACCGGGCTGGCGCTGCTGCTCGTGGTGCTCGCGGCGTGGGCGCTGGCGCGCGGCCGTGGGTGGCTGCCGGGCGTGCTCGTGGGCGCGCTGGCCTTCAAGCCGCAGCTGGCCGCGCCGCAGGCCGGGTTGCTGGCCTGGCGCGGGCTGTGGCGGGGGCTCGCGGTCGTTGCCGGGCTCGTCGGCCTCCACTATCTCCTCGGCGCGCTCGCGACCGGTGGCGCCTGGGGTTGGCCGGCGGACTGGCTCGCCACGATCCGCGCCTACACGGCCCCCGATTTCGCGGTCAACGGCTGGCAGGCCGTCTCGCTGCCCGCCCTCGGGACGAGGCTGGAACTCGTGATCGGGGTGCCCTGGCTCACCGCGCTCGGCTACGTTGCCGGCGGTTTCGTCGTGCTGGCCTGCCTGCCCGCGCTGCGCGCCTGGCCCCCGGAGCGGGCGGTCGCGTTGGCGACCTCGGTCGGGCTCGTGATCAGCCCGCACGCCTGGGTCTACGACGCGACGCTGCTGCTGCCCGCGCTGGCGGTGTTCACGGCCGGGGCTGCCGCGCGCGGCTGGCCGTGGCAGGATCGCTGGCTGCTCGCCGTCGCCTACGGGCTGGCGCTCCTCTGGCCGCTGGGCGGGTTCGTGGGGTTCGTGCCGCTCGTCGCCGTCGTCACGCTTGCGCCGGCGGCGCTGCTGGGCTGGGGGCCGTTCCGGACGTGGTCCCGGCCGAAACCGCCGTCGCGCTGAGCTCGGCCACGCGGTCGAGGTAGCGCCCGATGGCGTGGGCGGAGCGCTTGCCGTCGCCCATGGCCAGGATGACGGTGGCCGCGCCGCGCACGATGTCACCGCCGGCGAAGACGCCGGGGAGGCTGGTCATGCCCTCCTCGTCGATCACGATGTAACCCCACTTGTTGAGCGCCAGGTCGGGCTCGCTCCTGGTGAGCAGGGGGTTGCTGCGGGTGCCGATGGCCACCACCACCATCTCGCAGTCGATGACGAACTCGGAACCGGGGATCGGCTCGGGGCGGGCTCGGCCGGACTCGTCGGGCTCGCCCAGCGCCATGCGTACGCAGCGCAGGCCTGTCACCCAGCCCCCCTCGTCGCCCAGGACCTCCACCGGCGCCACCTGGAACTCGAAGCGGATACCCTCCTGCTCGGCGTGGTGGACCTCCTCCCGCCGCGCCGGCAGCTCCTCGTGGCCGCGGCGGTAGACGATGATCGCCTCGTCGGCACCCAGCCGGCGGGCCGTTCGCACCGCGTCGATGGCCACGTTCCCGCCGCCCACCACGGCGACCCGGTGGCCGTGAAGCACCGGCGTGTCGGCGCCCTCGCGAAAGGCGCCCATGAGGTTCACCCGGGTCAGGTACTCGTTGGCCGAGTAGACGCCCTTGAGGTTCTCGCCGGGCACGCCCATGAAGACCGGCAGTCCCGCGCCGACCGCCAGGAAGACCGCGTCGTAGCGGGCGCGCAGCTCGCGCAGCGTCCAGGTCTTGCCGATGATCGCGTTGACCTCGATCTCCACGCCGGCCGCCTTGAGCCGGTCCACCTCCGCCTGGACGATGTCCTTGGGCAGGCGGAACTCCGGGATGCCGTAGATGAGCACACCGCCCGGCGCGTGGAACGCCTCGAAGATGGTCACCTGGTGGCCCGACTTGACCAGCTCGCCGGCGGCCGTGAGCCCCGCCGGGCCGCTGCCCACGATGGCCACGCGCCGCCCGCTGGGCGCGTGCACCGTGTGCGGCAGCTCCTCGGCATGCTGCATGGCCCAGTCGGCCACGTAACGCTCGAGGGCGCCGATGGCGACGGGCTTGCCCTTGATGCCGCGCAGGCACTTGCCCTCGCACTGCGTCTCCTGGGGGCAGACACGGCCGGTGACGCAGGGCAGCGCGTTGTCGTCGAGCAGGGATTCCGCGGCGCCGCGGAGATCCCCTTCCGCGACCAGGTCGATGAAGCGCGGGATGTTCACCCGCACCGGGCACCCGTCGATGCACACCGGGTTCTTGCACTGCAGGCAGCGTTCCGCCTCCGCCGCGGCCAGCAGGTGCGTGTAGCCGAGGTTGACCTCCTGGAAGTCCGTCGCGCGCACATCCGGCACCCGTTCGGGCATGGCGTAGCGGTCGATGGCCATGCGCTCACGCGGCTTGAGCTTCGGTCGCTCGCTCACCGGGAGGCCTCTGCCGGAGCGCCGGCCGCGAGGGTGTTCAGCATGCAGGGGCCGCGCTTGGCGAGGGCCTCCTGCTCGAAGCTGCGGTACGTGGCCAGGCGGTCGGCGAGCATCCCGAAGTCCACCCTGTGCCCGTCGAACTCCGGGCCGTCCACGCACGCGTAGACGGTCTCTCCGCCCACCGTGACGCGGCAGCCGCCGCACATCCCGGTGCCGTCCACCATGATCGCGTTGAGCGAGACGGTGGTCGGGACACCGTACGGGAGGGTCAGCGCCGAGACCGCCTTCATCATCGGCACCGGCCCCACCGCGTACACCGCGTCGATGCCCCCCGCGTCGAGCACGTCGCGCAGCGCCTCGGTGACGAACCCGGCTCGCCCGTAGCTGCCGTCGTCGGTGCAGGCGACGACCTCGCCCCAGCGGCGCAGCTCGTCCTCGAAGATGACCCATTCACGGGACCGCCCGCCGATGACGCTGGTGACGCGCACGCCGCCTTCGTGCAGACCTTGCGCGATCGGGTGCACGACGGCCGTCCCGACGCCACCGCCGACGCAGACGGCGTGGCCCGCCTCGATCAGTTCGGTCGCCTTGCCCAGCGGGCCGGCGATGTCGGTGATGGCGTCGCCGACCTCCAGCTCACACAGGTCGCTGGTCGTCTTGCCGACGGCCTGGATGACCAGGGTGATCGTGCCGGCGCCCGGATCAGCGTCGGCGATGGTCAGGGGGATGCGCTCCGCGCCGGGGCCGCGGCGCACGATCACGAACTGGCCCGGCTGGCGGACCTCCGCGATGCGCGACGCCGCGACGACGAAGCGTGCGACGGTGGGGGAGAGGACGGTCTTCTCGAGGATCGGATGCATATCGAACCAGTTCAGTGTGGATTTGACGTCACGATGGTCCGGCACGGCGCAGAGTAGCTCCACCGTCGAAGTGCACCCCGAACGGGGGCCGAACGTCACGACGCCGCGGGACTCTCGAGTGCGGGTCGGGCGGGCGCGCCGCCGTCGGGCGCGGGGACCGTCTTCCCCTTCGGCCAGTAGAGCTCCTTCTTGACGTGGAACTCGGGGAAGCCGTGATCCATGAGGATGGCTTCGACGTTGAGGATCATCTCCGGGTTCCCGCAGATATAGACGACCGTCTTCTCGGGCCTCAGGCCCAGGTCCCGGCAGACCGCCTGCACGACCGCCTCGGCGCGGCCGGTCCGGCCGGTCCAGCCCGTGTTGCGCGGGTCGGCGGGACGCGAGACGGTGGGCACGTAGGTCACCGGGTACGTGCGGTCCCGCTGCCAGCCCTCGAGCAGGTCGCGGTAGCCCAGCTCGTCCGCGTAGCTCGCACCGTGGAGCACGACCGTCCGCCGCGGCTTCCCGGCCGCCAGGAGCTGGCGGATCATCGAGATGAACGGCGCGATACCGGTGCCGGTCGAGACGAAGAGATGCGTGCGGTCGTCGTCCGGCTCGAGGAGGAACTTGCCCTTGGGACCGATCATGCGCATCTCGTGGCCGACCGGCAGGCGCCACATCAGCGTCGTGAAGCGCATCACCGGCACGAGGCGGACGTAGAACTCGTAGCCCTCCTCGCCGGCCACGGCGGGCGCCGACGCCACCGAGTAGGGCCGCTGGACGAGCTTCCCGTCGACGTAGACGCCGATGGTCATGTACTGCCCCGGCTCGAAGGGCACCGGCTCGCCCTCGTAGCGGACCCAGAAGGTGGCCAGGTCCGAGGTCTGATCCTCGCGCCGCATGAGCCGGGCGTTGTAGTGCTCGGACTCGAGCGAGATGACGCGCGGGTCCTCGTGGTGGTGGGTCATGGACGCGGGATCCTCTGGCGGCGGACGCCCGTCCATGGTATCGGTCAGCCCGGATCGGGGCGGATCCTGTCGCGCGGCAGGCACAGGCCGCGGAGGCGGTCAGGCTCCGACGGGGGGCAGCCCCGCGGGTGCTACGGCGACGTCGCCGCGTCCTTGGCCAGCTCCAGGAGGCGGCGCGTCAGGGTCTCGGGGTCCATGAGGCCGGGCACGACTTCGACGACGCGCCCGTCGGCATCGATGAGGATGGTTCCGAAGATGCTCATCTTGAGACGCTGGGGGATAGCGTCGTCGACTGCGAGGATCACCTGTAGATCCTTGATGCCGAGCTTCGCGAGCAGGTCCCGCGTCCAGCCCGGCGTCGGTTCGCCGTTGCTGATGACGACGAACGACGCGGAGCCGCCCAGTGACGCCGCCGTCGCGGCGAACGACTCGAGGTCGGACAGCGGGCAGCCATCGCAGGTGCCGCCCGTGAAGAACCAGATCGCAGCCGGTCGCCCGACGAGGCTCGAGCTCTGGAACGTCCCGCCCGTAGCGAGTGGGCCGCTCCACTCGGGCATGGCCTCGCCGGTGGAGAGTCCGCTGACGACCTCGGTCGCGCCGGGCGCCAGGCTGGGAGGCGGCGGCTCGGGAGATCGCACCGGTGTCGGGACCGGGCTCGGGATCGGGTCCCCGGCAGCGAGCGCCGCGTACATCGCCTGGAGATCGGCTCCCGTCAAAGGCCCGGGGTGCACCGCCGCGACGTTCCCGTCGCGGTCCAGAAGGACCAATGTCGGGATGCCGTTCAGCGCCCAGGCGCCCATCAAGGAGTCGGCGTCGTCGTAGGCGACCGGCACGGTGAGCGGATGCTGGGTCAGGTAGCCCCTGACCGTTCTCTGCTGGTCCAGTGCGACAGCCACGGTCGTGATCTCCGGATGGCCGCTGGCCACGGCCTGCAGATCCTGCAACGTCGATCCCAAGCATGGCGGGCACCACGGTGCCCAGGCATAGACGGCGGCGGGCAGGCCGAGCTTGGACGAGTCCAGGACGCGCCCGTCGAGGTAGGTCGCGGTCCACGAAGGGGGCGGTTCACCGACCCGCAGGACCAAGCTCGCGGGTGGGTTGTTCTGGTCGATGACCTGAGCTCCGACCGGCGCGGTCAGGGCGAAGGTGTCCGACGAGAACGGAGGATCGATCTCCAATGCCGTCGCCATGCCCGATACGCCGGCGCCTTCCGAACCCTGCGGTGTCGACATGCCCACGAGCAGCAGGCTGGTCGTATCGACCCAGAACTCGCGAGCAGCGCAGCGCAGGTGGTAGGCCGGACGGCTGGCCACGACCTCGTCATCGAGGCGTTCCCAGCTGTCGCAGGAGATCCACGGGATGGGGGACCCCGGCTGATAGGGGACCGCCTCGATCCAGCTCAACCACGTGCCGTTCTCCACGAGGCGCAGCTCGTCACCGGTGACGGACCACGTCCGGAACGTGGGATCGAAGCGCCCGACTCTTCCGTCAGCATGGATCTCGTAGGCGCCCTGCGCCGACGCCGCGAGTTCGGGTTCGACGAGGCGATCCCAGCGCCATGCCCCGTGACCGTCGAAGCTGATGACATACCGTCGCACCGGATCGATCGCCTGGATGGTCATCCGATACGCCGGCGGATCCTGCTGCACCCCCTGCGAGGCGGCCACGATATCGGCAGCGCTCGGCTCGGCGAGGAGCAGCCGCGCCGCGAGCCCGGCGCCGATCAGGGCGGCCAGTAGCAACGTCACGACCGCCGCCAGGTAGACGAGGCGCATGGCGGGTGTCATCGTCCGCCAGGCCGGCATCAGGGTGCCCCACCGCCAAGGGCGACGCCGGGATATGGCACCGCGGAACCCCGCTTCGATCGCGAGCGATTCGTAGAGCCGCTCGGCGAAGGCGGGATGCGGGTCGAGCGGAGTGTCGAGGAGCCGGAAGGCGCTGCGGAGGCGGTCGTCAGACATCGGTCGGCTCTCCGTAGGCGCGGCGGAAGGCCTCGCGTGCGCGCGTCATGAGCGATTCGGTCGCGGACTCGGACTTGCCCAGGCGGCGGGCGATCTCGCGCACCGGCAGACCGTCGGCGTAGTGGAAGACGAGCACGGCGCGCTGCAGGGCCGGCAGCCCGTGCAGCGCCCGAAGGATGGCCTCGCGCTCGTCGAGTCGCTGCCAGGCCAGAGCGTCGGCCTCCGACGTGATCTCGCGCACGATCAGGCAAGTCGGCGATGTTCGTCCCGGTCGACACGGCGGTAGTGGTCCGCCAGCTTGTGACGGGCGATGCCGATGAGCCACGTGATTGGATCAGAGCGGCCGTCGAACCGCGCGCGCTCGTGAACGGCGGACGTGAAGGCCAGTTGGGTGAGCTCCTCGGCCACGGCGGGATCCCCACAGCGCCCATAGACATAACCGTAGACACGAGGCAGGGCTCGATCGTAGAAGGCCCGGAAGGCCGCCTCGGATGCGAACGTGGACGCGAGCTCAGAACCCCAGTCTCGGTTGGCCGCGTCCATCCGGCCCGTGGCGGCGGGATCGTTCACCTCGGATATCCGCCTCGGTAACTCCCCCGGCCGAACCGGGGGCTCACAAGGTTAGTCGCCGCCGCGATGGGAATCCTTCGCCGCGGCACGGCGATCCTCGACGTGCAAGCAGCCATTCCTATCGATACTCGGGCGCCGGTCAAGGTGCCGGGCAGGCAACGTGGAGGGCAGGATCACCGGGTCGCACGGGAGCTCGGCGGTCGAGTACCCCGTGCTGGAGGCCGTCACGCGCTCGGGGCGGCAGCTGGCAGGGTCCCCTCCGGGGAGCCCGGTACAATCGCTGCGACACATCGACCTCGCGGCCGGCGCAGCCCGGCCCGACACGTTCCGAGGAGCCTGCCCCGATGACCGAGACCGCGAGCCCGGACAGCCGCGCCCACCAGGCCGCGAAGCGCTACATCTACGCCTGGGGCGCCGGCCAGGCCGAGGGCGACGCGACGATGCGCGACCTGCTCGGCGGCAAGGGCGCCGGCTTGGCCGAGATGACCAGCGCCGGCCTGCCGGTGCCGCCCGGCTTCACCATCACCACCGAAGCCTGCAACGACTACTTCGACGCCGGCGAGCAGCTTCCCGACGGGCTCTGGGAGGACGTCCTGGAGGCGGTGCGGGAAGTCGAGCGCGAGACCGGCAAGGGCTTCGGCGATCCGGCCGACCCGCTCCTCGTGAGCGTGCGCTCGGGCGCGAAGTTCTCGATGCCGGGCATGATGGACACCGTCCTCAACCTCGGCCTCAACGAGGCCACGCTGCACGGCCTCATCGACCTGACCGGCAACGAGCGCTTCGGCTGGGACGCCTACCGCCGCTTTGTCCAGATGTTCGGGCGCATCGTGCTGGGCGTGGACGGCGCGCGCTTCGACCATGCCTTCGACGCCATCAAGCACGCCCGGGGCGCCGCCCTGGACACCGACCTCGATGCGGGCGACCTGCGTGATGCCGCGGCCGCGTTCCGCGAGATCGTCCGCGCCGACACCGGCCGCGAGTTCCCCGAGGACCCCTACGAGCAGCTCGACCTGGCCATCAAGGCCGTCTTCGCCTCCTGGTTCGGCAAGCGCGCCCGCGACTACCGCGAGTACAACAGGATCGCCCACGACCTGGGCACCGCGGTCAATATCGTGACCATGGTCTTCGGCAACATGGGCGATGACTCGGGCACCGGCGTGGCCTTCACGCGCGACCCCAACACCGGCGCCCGATTCTTTTCGGCGAGTACCTCACCAACGCCCAGGGCGAGGACGTCGTGGCCGGCATCCGCACGCCGCGCAAGATCGCCGAGATGGGCGACGTCATGCCCGCCGTCTATGGCGAGTTCGAACGCATCGCCGAGCGGCTCGAGCGGCACTACCGCGACATGCAGGACCTCGAGTTCACCATCGAGCGCGGCCGCCTCTACATGCTCCAGACTCGGAGCGGCAAGCGCACCGCCGCGGCCGCCGTGCGGATCGCCGCCGACATGGTCGACGAGGGCATCATCACGAAGCTCGAGGCGCTGGCCCGGATCGAGCCGGCCCACGTGGACCAGCTCCTGCGCGACCAGTACGACCCCGCTGCGCTCCGGGCCGCCACGCGTGTCGCGAAGGGCCTCAACGCCTCGCCGGGGGCGGCCGTCGGTCGGGCCGTCTTCTCCGCCGACGACGCGGTGGCCTGGGTCGGGCGCGGCGAGAAGGTCGTGCTCGTCCGCATCGAGACCTCGCCGGACGACTTCCATGGCATGGCCGTCGCCCAGGGCATCCTCACCGCCCGTGGTGGCGCGACGTCGCACGCAGCGGTCGTGGCCCGGCAGATCGGCAAGCCCTGCGTGGCCGGCTGCGCCGAGCTGCTGGTCGACTACGCCACGAAGACGGCCCGCAGCACCGACTCCGGCGGGAGCTTCGCCGAGGGCGACTGGATCAGCCTCGACGGCTCGACCGGCGAGGTCTTCGCCGGCTCCGTGCCCACGGTCTCCGCCCGTTACGAGGACCAGCACGACCTCCAGACGGTGCTGGGCTGGGCCGACGAGGTCCGGCGCATGCAGGTCTGGACGAACGCCGACAAGCCCGAGGAGGCCGCCCTGGCGCGCAGCTACGGCGCGCAGGGCATCGGCCTCTGCCGCACCGAGCACATGTTCCGCGAGGGCGAGCGGCTGGACATCGTGCGTGACGCCATCCTCGTCGCCTTCGAGGCGACCCGGGCCAAGGAGCGGCGGGCCGCGGGCGAGGCGCTCGACGCCGACGAGACGGCGGTCGTGGCCCGCTTCGATGCCGCCATGGCAAAGCTCGAGGTGCTCCAGCAGGGGGACTTCGAGGGCATCTTCCGGGCCATGGACGGCCTGCCCGTCGTCATCCGCCTCATCGACCCGCCGCTGCACGAGTTCCTGCCGTCCCACGAGGAGCTGCTGGAGCAGGTGGTGCGGCTGCGGACACTCGGCACGCCCGAGGCCGATCCCGAGTACGCGGCGGCCCGCACGCTGCTCGCCGCCGTCGCGCGGCTGCGCGAGCAGAACCCCATGCTCGGGCTGCGGGGCTGCCGCCTGGGGCTGATGATCCCCGACTTCGTGAAGGTCCAGACGCGGGCCATCCTCAACGCCCAGATCGCCGTCAAGCGCGCCGGCGGCGATCCGCGCGCGGAGATCATGATCCCCCTGGTGGGACACGTGAACGAGCTGCGGGTGACCCGCCGGCTCCTCGAGGCCGAGGCGAAGGCGGTCGAGGCGGCGGCCGGCGTGACCGTCGACTACAAGTTCGGGACCATGATCGAGATCCCCCGCGCCTGCTGGGTGGCCGACGAGATCGCGCAGTACGCGGAGTTCTTCAGCTTCGGCACGAACGACCTGACCCAGATGACCTTCGGCTACAGCCGCGACGACGCCGAGGGCGGCTTCCTGCTCAAGTACGTGGAGGACGGCATCCTGCCGGAGAACCCGTTCCAGACGCTCGACGACGTGATCGTCGCGGAGATGGCGCTGGCGGTCGAGAAGGGCCGTGGCGCCCGCCCGGGACTCAAGGTCGGGATCTGCGGCGAGCATGGTGGCGACCCGGCCTCGATCGCGAAGTGCGAGCGGATCGGCCTCGACTATGTCTCGTGCTCGCCGTTCCGCGTCCCGGTCGCCCGGCTGGCGGCGGCCCAGGCGGCGCTGGTCTCGACAGCCGAACGCGACAGGTAGCCTCGCTGCCCGGCGGCGGGCGGGGGAGCGCCGGCGCCGATCAAGATGCTCGTCCATTCCTGAGGCGCATTGGATCCAGGCCAGCTCTCTGAAGCCGCCCCCGCTGGACAGCCCCCGGCACCGTATCCATGCGTGGGGGGCATGTACCGGTGCCGGCGCTCGCCCTGGATGGTCGCCACGGCCAGACAGGCCCCCGCTGGGTGAGATCCAATGCCTGCGAGAGATGGCCTCACCGTCCTCGGATGAGGCCGCCCTCAGCGCCAGCGGGTGAGGATCGTCTCGCGTCCGAAGAGCCGCGCCGCCAGCCAGATGCCGGCCACGCCGACGGCGCCCACGACGACCGTGGCGATGAGGTACTCGCGGGGACCGAGCAGGTAGCCGCCCAGGGCCTGGATCATGACGATGCCGACGATGGGCAGGATGACCACGCCGCCGATCTGCTGAGCCACCCGGGCATCGTTGACCCGACTGCTGACGATGATCCCGGCCACGCACGAGACGAGCCCGATGGCCGGGCCGAGCAGGAAGACGGCGGCCAGCCATGATCCGTCGGCGAGGACGCCCGAGAGTTCCGGTCCGAGGAGCAGGCCGGCCAGCCCGATGAGCGCGCCATACGCGACCCATGAGGTGACGACCCCGGGCACCACCGCGGCGATCGACTTGCCGGCCAGCAGCTCCGCCGTCCGGATCGGCGTGGCGAGGACGGCTTCCAGGCTGCGACTCTGCTTCTCGCCCACGATGGAGAACGTGGCGATCGAAAGCGGCACGTAGGCGGGCATCATCAGGAAGATGGCCAGGAACTGCTGCAGGAGGAACGCCGCGATCAGGTGCTCCCGAGTGAGGCTCGCCCAGTCCGGGCGGCTGGCCAGGATCTGTGCCACGTACTCGGGCGGCGGGTCCTTGCCGGTATCGCCAGGGAACATGCCCAGCACGAGCGGCAGGGCGACGAGGATGACCGGCGGGAGCACGATCGACGCGACGAGGAGCCGGTTGCGCACGATCTCGAGCGCCTCGCGCCGGACGATCGTGGCGAGCATCGCGAGGCGCATCAGCCCACCGGGCCTTCGAGCTGCGGCCGGCTGCCCATGACCTCGAAGTAGACGGCCTCCAGGCTCCGAGCTTCCTCGCGCAGACCGAGCAGATCGGCACCGGCGCCGACCAGCGTGCGCACCGCGGCCGGTGCGTCCCGGCGCAGGTCGGCCAGCCCGACGCTCAGGACGTCCGGACTGCCGCCGTCGGCCAGGATCTCCACGACGCCCGGCGTCGCCCGCAGCGCCGCCAGCTGATCCTCGGTCGCCGGCGCTCCAAGCTCGATCCGGACCGTCGGACCGCTCGAGCCGTTGCGCAGGCGCTCGGGACTGTCCACGCGCAGCAGCGCACCGCGGACGAAGCCGATGCGGTCGCACAGCCGTTCGGCCTCATCGAGGTTGTGCGTGCACAGCACGATCGTGCGGCCGGCGCCGCGCAGCGAGGCGATCGCCTCGCGGACGACGAACGCGGCCTCGGGGTCGAGCGCGGCGGTCGGCTCGTCGAGGAAGACCACGCTCGGCTCGTGAAGCAGGGCCCGCGTGATGGCGAGCTTCTGCTTCATGCCCTTGCTGAAGGTGCCGGCGGGGTCGTCGCGCCGGTCCCAGAGGTCGAACAGGCGCAGGAATCGCTCGATGCGCTCTGCCCGGGTGGTCGCGTCGAGGCCGTGCAGGCGGGCGAAGAACTCGAGGTTCTGGCGGGCCGTCAGGCGCTCGTAGAGGCCGGGCGTCTCGGTCAGGATGCCGATCCGGCGCCGGACCTCGTCGGGCTGCTCGCGGACGTCGAAGCCGTCGACCCAGGCGCGCCCCTCGCTCGGTGCGATGAGCGCGCTGAGGACCCGCACCGTGGTCGTCTTGCCTGCGCCGTTGGGCCCGAGGAGGCCGAAGACCTCGCCCCCGCGCAGCTCGAGATCCACACCGCGGATGGCCCACAGGTCGCCGAAGCGGCGGCCAAGGTTCTCGGTCCGGATGACTGGGCTGGCCGCACCAGTGGCGTTCATGTCGGATCGGGCCGGGATGCCGCCGCAGGCTCGACGAGGATGCGCCAGCCTCGCGCGCGGGCGACGCGCTCCAGGTCCGGCTCGGGGTGCACGGCCACGGCGGCCGAGGCCATCTCGAGCATGGCGATGTCCGCGGCCGAGTCGCCGTACGCCGCGTCCAGCGTGGCGCCGCCGAGGGTAGCGGCCAGCCGCGCAGCCTTCTCCTCGCCGGTGCCCATCGTGCCTGCGAAGCGACCCGTGGCGCGCCCGTCCAGGTACGCCAGCTCCGTGCCCAGCGCCTCGGCCCCGATCCGCTCGGCGAAGGCCCGCAGGACGGGCTGGTAGGTGCCCGAGGCGAGGATGAGCCGGGCGCCCTCGTCGCGTGCCGCCGCCAACTCCGCGATGACGACCTCGCGGCGCTCGGGCCAGAGCTCATGCTCCAGCACCCAGGCCGCCATCTCGTCGATGCGGGCCTCCGTCCAGCCGCCCAGCAGCCGGGTGAGGTCGCGCATCCAGCGCTCGCGGAACGCTTGGACGTCGATCCAGCCTCGTCGGGCCAGCCAGACCAGCGGCAAACGCGGGTACAGGAACAGGCGGTACGCGCCCTTGCTGCCGTACTCGCTCAGGTAGCGGCCGACGCCGCGCCAGGTCGACCCGGCGGTCAGGGTGCCCTCGAGATCGGACGCGACGACCCGTTCCATCCGGACGATGGTAGGGGATTGCGCACGGAGTCAGAATCGATGGCATGGAGAGCCCCTGGCTCGAGCGACTGAATGCTGATCCGACGCCCTGGCTCCTGGAGCCCGAGACGCCGGCGGTCCGGCACACGACGCTTCGCCTGCTGCTGGATCGCCCGGAGGACGACCCCGAGGTCCGCGAGGCGCTCGCGGCGGCCATGCGGACCGACCCCATCGCGGCCATCCTGGCCGCCCAGCATCCCGAGGGCTACTGGGTGAAGCCCGGTGCCGGCTACGGGCCCAAGTACCTCGGAACGACGTGGCAGGTCGTCTTCCTCGACCAGCTCGGCGCCGACGGGAAGGACTCGCGGATCCGAGCCGCGTGCGAGTACGTGCTCTCCCACACGCAGACGGAGTCGGGCGGCTTCGGCTCCTCGAGCGCGAAGACCGACCGGCCGCCGCCCCCGTCCACGGTCGTTCACTGCCTCCACGGCAACCTGCTCCGCGCGCTGATCGGGTTCGGGTGGCTGGACGATCCGCGCGTGAAGCGAGCGCTCGACTGGCAGGCTCGCTCGATCACCGGCGAGGGGATTGAGCGCTACTACCGCTCATCGACCAGCGGCCCCGGGTTCGAGTGCGCGATCAACGAGCACCTGCCGTGCGCCTGGGGAGCGGTGAAGGCGCTGCTGGCGCTGGTGCGCGTTCCGCCGCGCCGGCGAGCCCCCCACGTTCGCCGTGCGATCGACGCGGGGGTCGAGTTCCTCTTCAGCGTAGACCCAGCGATGGCGGCCTACCCCGCCGGCTGGGGCAACACGAAGCCGAGCACGAGCTGGTTCAAGACCGGCTTCCCATCGGGCTACATCGCGGACATCTCGCAGGAGCTCGAGGTCCTGACAGAGCTCGGCTACGCGCGCGATCCGCGCCTGCGAGGCGCGATCGACTGGCTCCTCTCGCTCCAGGACCGGCGCGGCCGCTGGCCGAACCGCTACGCCTACAACGGCAAGACCTGGGTGGACTTCGAGCGGCAGGGCGCGCCCAGCAAGTGGGTCACCCTGCGCGCCTGCCGGGTGCTCAAGGCGGCCTCCGGACCGCAGTGAGTCAGCACGCGGGCGAACCGTCGCGTGGGAGTGCCGCTCAGACGAAGAGCGAGACGTCCGAGTCGGAGGCCCAGTCGAGGAAGTGCGTCGCGCCGCAGACCGGCTCGATGCCGTCGATGAACCCGTCCTTGCTGAAGCCGAAGACGTCCATGGTCATGCCACATGGGATGAGCTTGACGCCCATCTCCACGGCCAGGTCGAGGAGCTCGTCGATGGAGGCCACGCCGTGATCCTTGAACTGGCGCTTCATCATCCAGGTGGCCATCGGGGTCATCCCGGGCAGGGCGGTCATGAGCTGGGGCATGGTGATCGGCATGGGCATGGCCGGGTTGCCCGTGGTGCCGACCTCGAGGTTGCGCTTCTTCTGCAGGATCTTCAGCCCGTAGAAGGTGAAGAAGATGCCGACCTCCCAGCCCAGGGTCTTGGCCGTCGTGGCCAGGATGAGCGGCGGGTAGGCCCAGTCGAGCGTGCCCTTGGTGGCGATGATCGACAGCTTCTTGGGCTTGGCGGCTTTCCTGGCCGCCTCGAGCGCCATCAGCTCGTCGACGCGGGTCGTGACGAGCGCATCGACGCGGTCGCGGATGAGGGCGTCGAGATCGCCCGCGCCGGTCATGGTTTCGGATGCCTGGACCATCTGTGCCACCTCCATGTCGCCGGGCTCAGGCCGGCGCTTCCGTTTCGGCCGCTCGCATCACCGCGGCGACCCAGTCGCTCGGCGCCACGCCCGGGATCTCCGGCCGCACCCGCCGATAGTAGTCCTCGATCTTCTCGGATACCATCTTCTCTGAGATCTCGCTCCCTGCCAGCAGCTCGTCGAGGTCGAACGGCATGGACGGCGGCCGCGCAGTGAAGTCGCCCGAGAAAGCGACGTCGTCGATGTGGCCGTCGCGTACGCGGAGCACGCAGCGGATCAGCCCGCCGGGCGCCTTGTGGGCCGCTTCGGCCACGCGCACGCCCTCGTGGATCTTCACGAACGGCTTGCGCAGCCCGCCGGCCTCCTCGAGCCACTCGCGGCCGGCGAAGCGGGCGTCGAGCTTCTCGGCCAGGGCCAGCTCGTCGGCGCGCAGCTCGCCGCGCTCGATGTCGCGGCCCAGGACGGCGCGGCAGGCATCGAGGTAGGCCGCGATGACGGTTTCGCGCGCCGGCGGCTCGCCCAGCTCCTTGCGCATCGTGGTCATGTAGTCGGTCAGCGACTGGATGATCTTGTCGCGGAACTTCTCGCTGGGCACCTTAAGGACGCGCGCCATGGTCGCCACGTCGAAGTCGAACATGAGGCTGCCCACGACGACCTCGGCGCCGTCCATGCGTGCGGCACCGGTGCCGCCGATCTTGCGCCCGGCGACGTGGATGTCGTTGATCGGCCGGTGCTCGGCCGCGATGCCCAAGGCACGGTACGTCCTCACCAGGGAGTCGGCGTAGACGACGAAACGCTCCTCGACGGTGGCCGGCAGGTGGTCGGCATGGAAGATCCACTGCGTGAAGAGCTGGTTGCCGTCGAGGTAGACGGCACCGCCGCCGATCTCGCGCCGGATCACCGGGTAGCCGGCTTCGGCGCAGTAGGGTAGGTCCACCTCGCGGGCGGCGTCCTGGTGACGGCCGATGCTGACGTATGGCGCGTTCGGCGAGACGAGCATGATCGTGTCGGGCGAGTCGGCCCCCAGGGCGTAGCCGACGGCGTGGTAGATCGTCTGCGAGCGCAGCGGCGAGACCGGCGCCAGGTCGAGCAGGCGGATGGGCGAGGCGGTCATGGTCGGCTCCTCAGTCGGCACAGCGGAAGCAGTTCAGGCCCAGCTCGTCGATGCGGGTCTCGTAGCGTTGCACGGCGGCCTCCCCCGTGACCAGCCCTTGCGCCTCGGGCGCCCATTCATCCGGCTCCAGCCGCACGATCCAGCCCGCGCCGTAGGGATCGCGGTTGGCGATCAGGATGTCGGCCCGGAAGGTCGCTTCGTTCGTCTCGGCGATCGTGCCGGACACGGGCGTCGGGAAGGGGCCGGCCCATTTGGCGGTCTCGATGGTGGCCGCGCTCTGCCCGGCGTCGAGGTGGCGGCCGGGCTTCTTGAAGAGGATGTGCAGGACCTTGCCGGAGCGCGTCTGGGCCGGGTCGGTCAGGCCCAGCGTGAGCGTGCCGTCCGGCGCGGGCCGGATCCACACGTCGCGGTCCACGTCGAAGAACAGGTCGCCAGGGATGTCGCAGCCCCGGTAGACGCTCATCAGGCGCAGCTGATCCCCTGGGCCTCGAGGAAGGCCCGGTATTCGTCCACGGCATGGACGCCGGTGTGCATCTCCGCCCGCTGGACGGACCAGAGGGTCGCCTTGAGGCGGACGATCCAGCCCTCGCCGTAGGGATCGTCGTTGACGATGGTCGGCTCGCTCGCGAGGCGGGGGTTGACCTCCAGGACCTCGCCGTTGATCGGCGTGGGCACCGGGCCGACCCACTTCCCGCTCTCGACCGTGGCCACGCTCTGGCCCCGCTCGAGGAGCTTGCCCGGGCGCTTCGTGGTCACGGCCACGACGCGGTTGGCGAGGTGCTGGGCCACGTCCGTGATGCCCACGGTGACGACGTCGTCGCCGTCGTCGCGGACCCAGACGTGCTTCTCCACCCAGTAGTACAGGTCTTCGGGGATGTTGCAGCCACGGACGTCGGTCATCTCGTCTCTCCTGGTGTGGGCTCGTCCACGGGGATCGCCGGAAGCCCCACAAGCTCGGCGTGAGACGCGTGAAGATGGTAGAGCAGGAGGTCGAAAGCGACGAGCGTGATCTCGCGCCGGAACTCCTCGAGGAACCCGGGCTCGCGCCCGCGCGGGTTGGCCACGCGCTCCAGGCCCTCGTCGCAGAAGGGGCAGCCCAGGGCGAAGCGGGCCTGGTCCTTGGCCTCGTCGCGGAACATGCGCACCTGGTCGGCATGATCCGTCCCGAGGTGGGCGTGCGTTTCCATGCGTGTGCCGGGCGCGGCGCAGTAGGGGCAGTTCACCGAACCGGTCTCCCGTCCCCATCGGGGCCCGCGCTGAGGCGCGCCTCGAGCGCGTCGTACAGCGCCAGCACGGCCTCGCCCAGCGGCGCCAGCGAGACCCGCTCGCTGTCGAGGGGGCGCGAGACCAGGCCGGCCGTGGCCAGGCGTCCCACCTGGTCGGCCACGGCAAGATGGTCCTCGCCCAGCTCCCGCAGCGGCCGCTCGCCGGAGCGCAGGCTCAGCAGGAGGGCGAGGGTCGACGGCTCCGATGCCTCGCGGAAGGTGCGGGCGAGGTAGTAGCGCCAATCGGTCGCGGGCGCGGCGCCAGACTCCACCGACCCGACCGCCGCCCCGCTCTCGCGGAAGGCGAAGCCCGCCAGGCGCTCCTCCGCCCGTCGCTGCTCGCGCACGCGGGCGCGCAGGTTCACGGCCAGCGCCTCCAGCACCCGGTACGCGTCCGGCTCGACGGTCGCGCTCATGCCACGGCGGCCTCAGAGGGGGCCCCAGAGGTGGCCAATGCCGCGACCTCGGGCGCCGCCTCGGGTTCGGCGGGGACCTCGTCCGGCAGGCCGATCGCCTGGGCCACCAGCTCGACCAAGTCGATCACGGCCAGCCGGTCGCCGTGGCCGGTCGCCTTGGCCGCCGCGGTGTACATCGTGAGGTCCTTGGGGCAGGCGGTCACGAAGTCGGTCACCGCCTCGAGCGCCGCTGCCTCGCGGATCCGGTTCTCCGAGGGGCGCTCGCGGAGGCCCGAGTCGTCCATCCAGATCCGCCCGCCACCGGCGCCGCAGCAGAACGTGTTGGCGCCGTTGCGCGGCATCTCCACGAGCTCCGCGCCGACCGCGGCCAGCACCTCGCGCGGGGCACGCGTGACCTCACTGTAGCGGGCCAGGTAGCAGGGGTCGTGGTACGTCACGCGCCGGGCGACCGGGCTGGCAGCGCTGAGGCGGCCCTGCTTGAACAGCCACGTCAGCAGCTCGCTGTAGTGCCACACCGAGAAGTCGCCGCCGAACTGCGGGTACTCGAAGCGCAGCGTGTTGAGCGTGTGCGGGTCGGTGGTGACGATGCGCTTGAAGCGCGCCTTGGAGAGCTGCCCGATGTTGTGCTCGGCGAGGACCTCGAAGAGCCCCTCCTCGCCCGCGCGGCGGATGTCGTTGCCGGCGTTGCGCTCGCCGTCGAAGAGGATGCCGAAGTCGAGGCCGCCCTCCTGGAAGACGCGCGCCACGAGGCGGGTCGCCTCCTGCACGCGCACGTCGAAGGAGGCGAAGTCGCCCACGAACCAGAGCCACTCCACGGACTCGCGGCGGGCGTCGCGGACCGGCACCGGCAAGCCGTCGCTCCACCGGCCACGGGTGCGGCCGGACTGCCCGAAGGAGTTGCCCTGCTTGGCCAGGTTCGTGAAGGCCGTCTGCAGGCCGGGTTCGACGATACCCAGGTCCACGAGCGAGCGGCGCATGCCCACGATGGCCGGCACGTGCTCGATGCCGACCGGGCAGGCCTCGACGCAGGCCAGGCAGGTCGTGCACGACCAGAGCGTGTCGGCCTTGATGAGGCCGCCCGCCATGAGGCCGCCGGGCCCGGGCGGGGTCGGCTCCCAGGGGGCCGGTCCCGCGCCGTTGCCGTTCGTCGCCGCGGCTGCCGCGACGCCGTCGCCGTAGACGCGGTCGCTGCGCTGCTCAGCGCCCGGCGCCAGGATCGCCCAGGCAGCGTCCGCCTGCTGGCGCAGGTCGAGGATGAGGTCGCGCGGCGAGAGGGGCGCACCCGAGGCGACGGCCGGGCAGGCCACGTGGCAGCGTCCGCACTTCGTGCAGGCGTCGAAGTCGAGCAGCTGCTTCCAGGAGAAGTCGGCCAGGTCACGCAGCCCGACGTGGCCATCGGCGACGACCGGTGCGGCCAGGCCCGCGATGGCGGCGACGGATGTCGCCGGCAGGACCGGCAGGCGCCGACCGGCGAGCGGCGAGCGCAGCGCCAGGTTCGCGCCGGCGGTCAGCATGTGGATCGCCTTGGCGAAGGGGATGTAGGCGACGAAGGCCAGCGCCATGAGCGCGTGGCCCCACCAGAAGACGAGGTGCAGCGAGCCGGCGACCTCGGCGCCCAGCCCCAGCGTGCTGAAGAGGCCGGCCAGGACCCAGCCGACGGGGGACCAGACCTCGAACCAGGGGAAGTCGTGGGCCACGATGCGCAGCGCCTCGACGAGAAAGCCCCCGATGCCCAGCAGGAGCAGCCAGCCCAGGAAGACGCTGTCGCCGACGGCAAAGCCTCCCCGGTTCGTGGTCGCGCCCTCGAGGTCCACGCGCCCGTAGTCGAGGGCCGGCTTGCGGAAGCGCGCCCGCCGCACGGCGAGCGCCACGAGGCCCACGATCATGACCAGCCCGAGCACGTCGAGGATGACCGAATAGACGATGTAGAAGGTGCCGTGGAAGAAGCGGTACTGCGGGGCGAAGATGCCCACGATGTCGGTCTCGATGGTGAGGATGGCGGTGCCGATGAAGAGCACCACGAAGCCCCACATGACCGCCAGGTGGAAGACGCCCGCGAAGCGGTCGCGCTTGGCCACCGTGGCCCCCGTGGCGGCCGAGATCAGGCCGCGGAGGGCGTTCTGGACGAAGTCCGCCGGCGGCCGGAAGCGATCCTCGGCGCGGCCCCGGAGGTACTTGCGCACCTTGAGCCCCAGGCCGACGAAGAAGACGATCGTGACCAGCAGGGTCAGGAGGTAGAAGACCACCTCGCCGGCGGTGCCGAGCCCCTCGAAGACCTCCCGCGTGACCGACCGGTCGAACATCTGGGCCGGGAGCTCAGCCGCCCAGGCGCTGGGTCAGCGCCGGCATGACCTCGAGGATGTCGGCCACCGCCCCGTAGTGGGCGACACCGAAGATCGGTGCGTGCGCGTCCGTGTTGACGGCCACGATCAGCTCGGCGTCGCGCATCCCCTCCAGGTGCTCCGGCGCGCCGCTGATACCGAGCGCGAGGTACAGCTTCGGTTTCACCCGCAGGCCGGACTTGCCGACCTGGCGTGTCCGCGGCAGCCAGCCCGCGTCGGCCACCGGACGCGAGGAGGAGACGGCACCGCCCAGCGCCGCCGCCAGCCGCTCGGCAAGCTCCACGTTGTCGGCCTCGCCGATGCCGCGCCCGATCGAGACGAGGATCGACTCCTTGGTGATGTCCACGCCGCCCGCCTCGGGTCGGATGAGGCGGCGGAAGCGGATCCGGGCGTCGGCGGCGGCCGGCGCGACGCGCTCCACGGCCGGCGAACCGGCCGCCTGGCCGGCCGCGGCGGGAAAGGCGCCGGCGACGACCGTGGCGATGCCGCGACCGCCGTCGAAACGGACGCGGACGTTGATCTTGCCGGCGTAGAGCTGGCAGGTGACTGTCGGCGAGCCGCCGGCGATGGCCACGTCCACGGCGTACGCGGCGAGGGGCAGGCCGGTGGCCGCGGAAAGGCCTGCGGCCACGTCCATGCCCGAGCCGGAGTTGGGGACGAGCAGTAGCAGCGGCTGCCGCTCGGCGATGAGCGGCGCCAGCGCGGCCTGCCAGGCCGCGGGCGTGAACTCCGCCAGCGAGGCGTCCTCGACGGCGATGACGCGGCTGGCGGCGCCCAGCTGCGAGGCGAGCAAGGAGGCGGCCGCGCCGGCTACGAGGGCCACGGCCGCCCCGCTGGTGGCGGCAGCCAGCTCCCGAGCCCGACCCAGCAGCTCGTAAGCGCTCTCCGCGACGGCGCCGTCGCGGTGTTCGACCAGGACGAAGATGTCGTTGCTCATCGGTCTCCCCTACGCCTTCACGATGCCGCGCTCGCGGAGGATGGCGGCGATCCGGTCGGCCACCGCCCCGGGGCTGCCGGCGATCATCTCCGCCGCGCGTCCCGTCTCCGGCACGCTCATGGCCTCGATCGTCAACCCGGAGCCGGCCGCGACCGCGACGTCGACCTGCTCCATCTCGGCGGTCTTCATGATCTGGCGCACCCGGCTGACGGGCGCGTAGCGCGGCGCCTCGCGCGAGGTCTGGACGCCAAGCACCGCCGGCAGGTCGACCTCGAACTCGGCCACGAGGCCGCCGGCGTACTCCTGGTGGACCGTGGCCGCGCTGCCCGCGAGCTTGATGTGGGTCACGACGCTGACATGGGGCAGACCCAGCTCGGTGGCCACCAGCGGGCCCACCTGGCCGTCGAGGTCGTCGATGGCCTGCACGCCGGTCAGCACGAGGTCGTGGGGCAGCGTGCGCAGCGCGGCGGCGAAGGCCCGCGCGGCGGTGTGCGAGTCGGGCCCGCGCTCGAAGGCGCCCACCTTGACGGCGCGATCGGCGCCGCGAGCCAGGCAGGTCGCGAGCAGCTCGTCCACCGACCCGGTGTCGAGGGCCAGGCAGGTCACGCGACCGCCGGCCTCGTCGCGCAGCTGCAGCGCCTCCTCGAGGGCGTACTCGTCCCATTCGCTGGCCACGAAGCTCATCCACTCGCGGGCGAGGTCGGTGCCGGAGGCGTCGATCTCGAGCTCCTCGGCGAGATCGGGCACCTGCTTGACCAGTACGACCAGTTCCATGGGTCCTCCTCGTTCATGCCGTTGTGGCGGGCAGCGGCTGCATCGCCTGGTCGATCAGCTCGATGATGTCGCGCACGACGATGCGGCCGTCGTTGCCGGTGGACTTCACCGCGTCCTCGAAGCGCGACGGCTCGTAGGGGCAGGCCACCGAGAGCACCCCGCTGCCGTCGGTGCCCACCGTGGCCACGGCCTCGCGCACGCGCCGCTCGGAGAGGCGCTCCGAGACGTGCTCGGCCACGAAGCCGTCGAGCCACATGCCCCCGCCACCACCGCCGCAGCAGTAGCCGTTGGCCCGGTTGTGGGGCATCTCGGCGAGGCGCACGCCGGGGATCGCCGCGAGGAGCTTGCGCGGCGCGTCGTACTCGCCGTTGTTGCGCCCGAGGTAGCACGGGTCGTGGTAGGTGACCTCGAGGTCCACGCGGGAGCGCCAGGCGATGCGCTCGACGTGCTCGGCGAGGAACTGCGTGTAGTGCAGCACCTCGCCCGTCCAGCCCAGCCGCGGGTAGTGGTTGCGGAAGGCGTTGTAGGCGTGGGGGTCCATGACCACGAGGCGCGCGAACGCGTACTTGCCGAAGGCCTTGATGTTCTGCTCCGCGAGGAGCTCGAAGAGGCCGGTCTC
>LDXM01000013.1 GCA_001443375.1 Chloroflexi bacterium CSP1-4 | reverse complement strand
TCGAGGCCGGCGTGGCGGCCGCGGACCTCGAGCGACTCAGGGGGCCCATCGGGCTCGACCTCGGCGGCCGCTCGCCGGCCGAGACGGCGCTGGCGATCATCGCCGAGATCGTCGCCGAGCGGCACGGTGCCCCCGGGGGGCCGCTGCGCGCCCGGGTCGCCCTCGCAACGCCGGCTTGACGGATCCCACCCGCACCGCCGCCGTCGTCCTCGCCGCCGGGACGGCGAGCCGTTTCGGGTCGCCGAAACTCCTGGCCCGCCTGGGCGGCCGGCCGGTCCTCCAGCGCGTCCTCGACACGCTGGCCGATTCCCATCTCGGCGAGGTGATCGTCGTCCTGGGTGACGCCGCCGAGGCGGTGGAGCAAGGCATCGCCTGGCACGGTGAGCGACGCGTCCGGAACCCGCGCCCGGGCGACGGGCTGGCCTCGTCGCTGCGCCTGGGCCTGTCCGCCGTCTCGCCCACCATGGCGTCCGCACTCATCGTGCTGGGGGACCAGCCGCTTCTGCGGCCGGACGTCGTGGACGCGCTGCTGGCTGCCGGGCCCCGACAGGCAGCGATCGCGATCGTGCCGGCCTATGCGGACGACGGCGGCGCCAACCCCGTGCTGCTCCTGAGGCAGGGCTTCGGGCTCGTGGATCGGCTGCAGGGGGATCAGGGCCTGGGCGCCGAGCTGGCCCGCCATAGCGGCTCGGTCCTCCGTGTGTCCGTGTCGGGCGCCAACCCCGATATCGACACGCCCGGCGACCTGGCCCGCCTCGCCGAGGCCGCCTGGGCCGACCGCGTCCGGGCCAACCGGGAGCAGGTCGACCGCCTGCGCGAGGTGCCCGACGGCCGCGACTTCTACGGCCCGGTCGCCTCGATCTTCCGGGCCGACCCGACGCGCACCGACGATCTCGTGCTCGACCTCCTGCTGGGCGAGGCCCGTTCCGGCGAGACGTGGCTCGATGTCGGGGCAGGTGCCGGAAGGTACGCGCTGCCGCTCGCCCGGCGCGTCAGGCGCGTGACCGCGGTGGACCCGTCCGATGGGATGCTCTCCGCCCTGCGCGAGATCGCCGCCGAGCACGGCATCGCCAACGTGCGCACGCTCCAGGAGCGCTGGCCGATGAGCGACCCGCCGCGCGCCGATGTCGTCCTCATCGCCCACGTCGGCTACGACATCGAGGAGATCGGCACCTTCGTCGACGCCCTGGAGGCCGCGGCTCGCCGCCTGTGCGTGGCTGTCCTCATGGAGCGCCAGCCGGCCTCGACCATCGATCCCTTCTGGCCGCCGATCCACGGCGAGCCGCGCGTGTCGCTCCCGGCGCTGCCGGAGTTCCTCGAGCTGCTCGAGGCGCGCGGAGCACGACCGGACGTGACGTACACGGCGCGGCCCCCGTCGCGCTTCGTCGATTTCGACGAGCTGGTGACCTTCGCCCGGCGCCAGACCTGGGTGGCCGAGGGGGGCGAGAAGGATCGCCGGCTGCTCGCCCTCCTCCGGGAGCGGGCGCTCGAGACCCCCGACGGCTGGACGCTGCCGGCGCCTGAGATGCGGCTGGGCGTCGTGCAGTGGGCCCCGCCGGTACATAGAACGGCCGCGAAAAGACGTTGACGGCGCAACCGCACGGCCCTATCGTTGGCGCACGGAGGAGGGTCCCGTCCCCGGCAGCTGGCGGCGCCAGCTGATGTTCCCTCCGGCCTCGCCAGCTTCGATGCCCGCGGCAGGCCCTCTCCCCGTGTCAACGGCCGTGGTCCTAGCACGGATGCCCGACTCGGTTCGGGTCTTGAGGAAGGTGGAGACCGGGGCATGATCCCTCCGCGATTCGACTACGCGCGACCGGCCTCCCTCGACGAGGCGCTGCAGCTGCTCGCCTCGCGCGAGGGCGAGGCGAAGGTCCTGGCCGGGGGCTTCAGCCTCTTGCCGCTCATGAAGTACCGCCTGGCGCAACCCGGCCTGCTCGTCGACATCGGGCGCGTCGCGGGTCTCGATGCGATCGAGGAAGTCGACGGGGAGCTGCGCATCGGCGCCCGCGCCACCCACGGCGCCATCGCCGGACACCCGCTCGTCGCGGCCCGCTATCCGCTCATCCGCGAGGCGGCAGGCGGCATCGGCGACCCGCAGATCCGCAACTGGGGCACGATCGGGGGCTCCTGCGCCCACGCCGACCCGGCCTCGGACTGGCCGGCCGTCATCCAGGCCCTGCGCGGCAGCTTCGTCTGCCGGAGCCTGGGCCGAGAACGCGTCGTGGCCGCACGCGGCTTCTTCCTCGACGTCTTCACGACCGGCATCGAGCCGACCGAGGTGCTCACCCAGGTCCGCGTCCCGCGGCCCGGCCCGCGCAGCGGCGGCGCCTACGTGAAGCTCGAGCGGCGCACCGGCGACTTCGCCACGGTCGGCGTGGCGGCGCAGGTCCAGCTCGGCGCCGACGGGCGGATCGCCGAGGTGGGCCTCGGGCTGACGGCGGTGGCCGACGCGCCCTTCGCCGCCGGCGATGCGGAGGATGCCCTGCGTGGCGCGCTTCCGACCGCCGAGAAGTTCCGCGAGGCTGGCCTCGCTGCGGCCCGCCAGGCTCGACCGACCGAGGACCGCCACGGCCCGGTCGACTACAAGCTGACCATGGTCCGCGTGATGACCGAACGGGCCCTGCGCCTCGCCACCGAGCGCGCCCAGGCGAACGGCTAGGAGAGGACGATGAGCACGATCCACGTCAGCGTCACCGTCAACGGGGAGCGCCGCGAGGCGGACGTCGAGCCGCGGCTCCTCCTCGTTCACCTCCTGCGCGACACGTTCGGGCTGACCGGCACGCACATCGGCTGCGACTCGAGCAACTGCGGCGCCTGCACCGTCCACGTGGACGGGATGAGCGCCAAGTCCTGCACGATGCTCGCGGTGCAGGTCGACGGCCGCGAGGTGCGGACGATCGAGGGCATGGCCGACGGAGCGGCGCTCCACCCGCTCCAGCAGGCCTTCTGGGATCAGCACGGCCTCCAGTGCGGCTTCTGCACACCGGGCATGATCATGCAGGCGGCCTGGCTGCTCGAGCAGAACGCGGCGCCGTCCGAGGGGGAGATCCGCGAGGGGATCGCGGGCAACCTCTGCCGCTGCACCGGCTACGTCAACATCGTCAAGGCGATCCAACAGGCGGCCGACACCTTGCGCGCCGTCGACGCGCCGGCCGAGCCGGCGACCGCGGGGTGAGCGAGATGACCGACGTCCAGGTCCGGACCACGACCACCCTCGAAGTCGGGGGCATGGGCCACTCCGTCAAGCGCAAGGAGGACCCGCGCTTCATCCGCGGCAAGGGCGAGTACATCGACGACCTCAACCTGCCCGGCCAGCTCTGGATGGACATCGTCCGCAGCCCGTACGCCCACGCCAAGATCCTGGGCATCGACGCGTCGGAGGCGTTGAAGATCCCCGGCGTCCTGGCCGTGGTCACCGGCGCCGACCTCGAGAAGGCGGGGCTCCACTGGATGCCCACGCTCGCCGGCGACAAGCAGATGGTGCTGCCGACCCACACGGTCATGTACCAGGCCCAGGAGGTCGCGGCGGTCGTGGCCACCGACCGCTACATCGCGGCCGACGGGGTCGCGGCGGTGCTCGTCGACTACGAGCCGCTGCCGGTCATCGTCGATCCGAAGAAGGCGCTCGAGCCCGGAGCGCAGGTCCTGCGCCCCGACCGCGGCCCCGAGAAGGCCAACAACCACATCTGGCACTGGGAATCCGGTGACCGCGCCGCCGCCGATGCGGCCCTCGCGAAGGCGGACGTGCGCGTGGCGGAGGACATCTACATCCCGCGCATCCACGTGGCCTCGATCGAGACCTGCGGCTGCATCGCCGACTGGGACGCCGTAAACGGCCACCTGACGCTGCACATGACGAGCCAGGCGCCGCACGCCATCCGTACCGTGCTGGCGCTCGTGTCCGGGCTGCCCGAGCACAAGATCCGGGTCAAGACGCACGACATCGGCGGCGGCTTCGGTGGCAAGGTGCCGGTCTATCCGGGCTACGTCCTGGCCGTGGTGGCCAGCCTCACCACCGGAAAGCCCGTCAAGTGGATCGAGGATCGCTCGGAGAACCTCCAGGCGGACTCGTTCGCCCGCGACTACCACATCCACGCCGAGCTGGGCGCCACGAAGGAAGGCCGCATCACCAGCCTCAAGGTCAAGACCATCGCCGACCACGGCTACACCGACGCGGCGGCGGACCCCTCGAAGTTCCCGGCCGGCCTGTTCAACGTCATCACCGGCTCCTACGACTTCCCCGATGCGTTCGTCGAGGTCGATGGCGTCTACACCAACAAGCCGCCCGGCGGCGTCGCCTACCGCTGCTCGTTCCGCGTCACGGAGGCGGTCCATGCCATCGAGCGCATGGTCGACATCCTGGCCCACGAGATCGGCAAGGATCCGGCCCAGCTGCGGATGGAGAACTTCATCCAGCCCGAGCAGTTCCCGTACAAGACGCCGACCGGCTGGGAGTACGACTCGGGCAACTACCCGGTCGCGCTGCGCAAGGCCATGGACATGATCGGCTACGAGGACCTGCGCCGGGAGCAGGCCGAGAAGCGCGCCCGCGGCGAGCTGATGGGCATCGGCATCTCCTCGTTCACCGAGATCGTCGGCGCCGGCCCCTCGCACACCTTCGACATCCTGGGCATCAAGATGTTCGACTCGTGCGAGATCCGGGTCCACCCGACTGGCAAGGTCATGGCCCGCATCGGCGTCCAGACCCAGGGCCAGGGGCACGAAACGACCTTCGCCCAGATCATCGCCGAGGAGCTGGGCTTCCCGGTCGCCGACATCGCCATCGAGTACGGCGACACGGACACAGCGCCCTATGGCCTGGGCACGTACGCCAGCCGCTCGACGCCGGTCGCCGGAGCGGCCACGGCCATCGCCGCCCGCAAGATCCGCGACAAGGCCCGCCTGCTCGCGGCCCACCTCCTCGAGGCCAACCCGGACGACCTCGAGTGGGGCTCGGGCGCCTTCAGCGTGAAGGGCTCGCCGGACAAGAAGAAGACGATCCAGGAGATCGCCTTCGCCGCCTACACCAACCATCCGCAGGGCATGGAGGCGGGTCTCGAGGCGGTCGACTACTACGACCCGCCCAACCTGACCTTCCCCTTCGGCTCCTACATCTGCGTCGTCGACATCGACCGCGGCACGGGGCAGGTCAAGGTGCGCCGCTTCGTCGCCGTGGACGACTGCGGCAACATCATCAACCCCATGATCGTGGACGGGCAGATCCACGGCGGGTTGACCATGGGCTTCGCGCCGGCGCTCTACGAGGAGATCGCCTACGACGAGCTGGGCAACAACCTGAACGGCACGTTCATGGACTACCTGCTGCCGACCGCCGTGGAGACGCCCGCCTGGGAGACAGGCAAGACGATCACGCCCTCCCCGCACCATCCCATCGGCGCCAAGGGCGTCGGCGAGTCGGCCACGGTCGGCGCGCCGCCCGCCATCGCCAACGCCGTGGTCGACGCGCTGTGGCACCTCGGGGTGCGCAACATCGACATCCCCATGACACCCCAGAAGGTCTGGCGGATCCTCAACGAGAAGGGGGTCGCGCTGTAGCCCGCGTCGCGGGCCTGGGCGACGGACCCCGATGACGGATCTGCGCTCAGGCATCTTCACCCGGGCGGTCGAGCTGGATCGCGCCGGCCGCCCGTACGCCCTGGCCACGGTCGTCGCGGTCCGGCGGCCGACCTCGGCCCGGCCCGGGGCGCGTGGCCTGATCCTGCCCGACGGCACGATCGAGGGCTGGGTGGGCGGCAGCTGCGCCCAGCCGATCGTCGTCAAGGAGGCACTGCGCGCCCTCGCCGATGGCGAGCCGCGCCTCCTCCGGCTCAGTCGTGAGATGCCGTCGGACAGCCGACGCGGCGACGGCGTGGTCGATTACGTCATGACCTGCCACTCCGGGGGGACGCTGGAGATCTACGTGGAACCGCACCTGCCTGCCGCACAGCTCTGGATCGCCGGCACGACGCCCATCGCCCACGCGCTCGTGGAGCTCGGTGCCGCGAGCGGCTACCGGGTGAGCGTCGTCGATCCGGTGGCCCTGGCGGAGGCGTTCCCGGCCGCCGAGCGCGTCGTGGCCGAGACGAGCTTCCGGTCGCTCGAGGCGACCGCCCCGCCGTACGTCGTCGTCGCCAGCCAGGGCAGCTGGGATGAGGAGGCGGTGGCGGCAGCGCTGGCGCTCGATGTCGCCTACGTCGGACTCGTGGCCAGCCCCACGCGCGCGGCCGCCATCCGCGAGTACCTCGCCGGCGAGGGGGTGGCCGCCGAGCGGATCGCCGCCCTGCGCGCCCCGGCGGGCCTTGACCTCGGGGCCGTGACCCCGGTCGAGGTCGCCGTCACGATCATCGCCGAGCTGGTGCAGGTGCGCCGGGGTCGTGCGGCCTTCGTGGCCGCGCCCGGTCCGGCGACGCTGGCCGGCACGTCAGCGGCTCGGGCGCCGGAGGCGATCGGCGAGATCGTGCTGCTCGACCCGGTGTGCGGCATGACCGTCGAGCGCGAGCACGCGCGCCACATCGCCGAGCACGGCGGGGTCGTCTATGCCTTCTGCAGCGTCGGCTGTCGGGCTCGTTTCGTGAAGGATCCCGCCGCGTACGCGCCGACCCCGGCCTGAGCGGCGACTGCGGAGGACAGGATGCATTTCGAGGGCACGGTCGCGATCGCGGCCTCGCGCCAGAAGACGTGGGCGTTCCTCATGGACCCCACGCAGGTCGGATCCTGCGGGCCCGGCGTGGAGTCGATCGAGGTCGTCGACGAGACCCACTTCCGCGCCCGGGCCAAGGTCGGCATCGGCTTCATCAGCGCCCGCTTCGTGATGCAGATGGAGATGGCCGAGCTGGACGCGCCGTCGCACGCGACGATCCTGGCCCACGGCCAGGCGCCGGGCAGCGCCGTCGACGCGACCGCGCACATGGCCCTGCGCGACGGCGACGCGCCCGGGACGACGGTCATGGACTGGTCGGCTGACGTGAACATCTCCGGCACGCTCGCCAGCGTCGGCGCCCGGCTCATCCAGGGCACCGCCGAGAAGATGATCGGCCAGACCTTCGCCTGCATCCGGACGAAGCTCGAGGCCTGACGAGGCGACGGACCGCAGGCCCGTCCCGCGGTGGCCGTGCAGTAGACTTCGCGACGTCGCCCCCGCGCCCAGCACAGACGAGGAGCCACGACCCCCGTGTCCGCCGAAGACCTCCGCGCCCGGATCCGCGAGGTCCCCGACTTCCCCAAGCCGGGCATCCTGTTCTACGACATCACGACGATGCTCAAGGACCCGGCGGCATACCGCGAGTCGATCGATCTGCTGACGGCGCCGTACCGGGACCGCACGGTGGACATCGTGGTGGGCATGGAGTCGCGCGGCTTCATCTTCAGCGCGCCGATGGCCTACCAGCTCAAGGCCGGCTTCGTGCCCGTGCGCAAGCTGGGCAAGTTGCCCGCCGAGACGGTCAGCGTGGAGTACGCCCTGGAGTACGGCACGAACACGCTCGAGGTCCATAAGGACGCCATCGTGTCGGGCCAGAAGGTGCTCATCGTGGATGACCTGCTGGCCACCGGCGGCACGGTCAACGGCACGATCGAGCTGGTGCGCCGCCTGGGGGGCGACGTGGTCGGGCTGGCCTTCCTCGTGGAGCTGCTCTTCCTCAAGGGCCGCGACAAGCTGCGCGGGCACGAAATCCACAGCGTCATCCAGTACTGACGACGAGGGACGGTCATCGCGTGACGGGCGGGACGGACCGACCGAACGAGGGCCCCGAGACCCCCTCGTCGGCCGCCGAGGGGGCGGATCTCGGACGGCGCGGCTTCTTCCGCGCCTTCTCGCGTGAGGCCATCCAGACGGCCGCCACCGTCGTCGGCGCCGCCTCCGCGGTGCGTCGCGGCACGACCGCCGCCGCCGGAGAGCTGCTCGGCCTGGGGATGGACCCGGCCGGCACCGCCGATCGCCTGGCCGGCGCGTTCGCTGGAGGGGTCGTCGGCTTTCGGAGCCCGTACCGGCTGGGCGATGGCGTGATCCACGTCCTCGACCAGCGCCGCCTCCCGGCCCAGGCCGTCACGATCGAGTGCCGCACCGGCGCCGAGGTCGCCGCGGCGATGCGCGACCTCGCCGCCCGTGGCGCCCCCCTGCTGGGGCAGCTCGCCGCCTACGCCCTGGCTCTTGCGGCGGAACGGAACGTGGCCTCCAAGCCGTTCGTGCGCAACGCCACGCTGCGCGGCACCGGGAACGCGCTGCGCAACGCGCGCCCGGACGTGGCGGCCATCGCACGGGCGGTGGATCGGTGCGTCGAAGCCTGGCACGCGGTGGGTGAGCTGGCCGAGGGCGGGGCGATCGCGACCGCCATCCGCGCCGAGGCGGACGCCATCGCCATGGAGGCGACCCTCGGCCACGGGCGCATCGGGCGCGAGGGCGCTGCGCTCCTGGCGCAGCCGGACGGACGGCCGCTGGAGATCGTGACCATCGACGAGACCGGGCCGCTCTCGGCGGGCATGGTGGGCACGGCGATGGGCGTCATCGGGGCGATCGCGGCCGGCGGTCGAGCCGTCCACGTCTGGGTGCTCGAGACGCGGCCGGGTCGGTCCGGCGCCCGTCTCGCCGCCCCCGAGCTGCGCATGTCGGACATCCCCTGCACCGTCGTGGCGGATGGCGCCGTGGGCTGGCTGCTGCGCGAGCGCTCGGTGGACGTCGTGCTCGTGGGTGCGGAGCGGATCGCGGCGAACGGTGACCTGGCCAACGCCGCCGGGACGTACCCGCTGGCCGTCCTCGCCGCGCGCCACGGCGTGCCCTTCCACGTCTGCGCCCCGCTGGCCGCGGTGGATCCCACGGTTGCGGACGGCGCCGCGCTGATCATCGCCTTCCGCCCCGCCTCGGAGCTGTTGGCCGTGGCCGGCGAGCCCTCGCCCCCGCCCGAGACCGAGGCGCTCGTGCCGCTCGTCGACATCACGCCCGTGGACCTGGTCACGTCCTACGTCACCGATGGGGGGATCGTGCAGCCGCCCTTCCCTGAACCGGTCGCGGTTCGGTTCGGCTGATGGCCACGGCCGCCAGCCGGGCCGGCGAGCGCGTCGAGGGCCAGCTCGAGACGCGCACGACGACCGATCGCGTCCTCCTGCGTGCCTTCCTCGAGCGCGATCGCCTCTACGCCGCCTACGCCATCTGCGACCTCGACGCGCGCGAGTTCGCGCGCACGCGCTGGGGCGCCGCCTTCGACGGCGACCGGCTCCTCGCCGTGGCCCTCGAGTACGTCGGCTTCGCGCCGCAGCCGCTGTTCCTGATGGGCGACCCCGACGGGGTGGCGGCCGTCCTGCACGACGTCATCCGGCCGCGGGCCGCCTACGTCGCGGGGCTGCCCGCCCACCTCGCCGCGGTCGAGAGGATCTACCGGGTCGCCCCGGGGCCGCCGATGGTGCGCATGTGGGTGGATCGGTCTTCGTTCCGGCCCGCTCCGGGGGCCACGGCGCGCCTGCTGCCCTCCGAGATCGGGGATCTCAACCGCCTCTACAACCTCGGCTTCACCTCCTGGCTGCCCGCCGAGGCGGTCGCGCAGGGGGTCTACTACGGGATCCGCGTGGGCGGTCGGCTGGTCGCCGCCGCCGGGACCCACGTCATCAGCGAGGAGGCGCGGTTGGGGGTCGTGGGCAACGTGATGACCCGCCAGGACCACCGCAACCGAGGCCTGGCGAAGCTGACCACGAGCGCCGTCACGCAGGAGCTGCTGCGCACCTGCGACCAGGTCGTGCTCAACGTCCGCTCCGACAACCCGGCGGCGCTGGCGGCCTACGCGGCCCTCGGGTACCGCGAGCACGTCCGCTTCGAAGAGCGCCTCGCCAACCGCCGCTCCTCCGGCTGGGATAGCATCGTGGCGCCCCTCCGGCGCCTCTTCGTGTCCCGCAAGGAGTCCTGACCCGTGTCCGCGACCGCGCTGCCCGCTCACGACGTCAGCGACCTCGGCCTTGCCGCCGAGGGACGGCGGCGCATCGAGTGGGCGGAGCGGGAGATGCCCGTCCTGCGCCTGATCGGCGAACGCTTCGGGCGTGAGCGGCCGCTGGCCGGGCTGCGCATCGGGGCCTGCCTGCATGTCACGACCGAGACGGCCAACCTCATGCGTACCCTGCGCGCCGGCGGCGCCGAGGTCGTGCTGGCCGCCTCGAACCCGCTCTCCACCAAGGACGACGTGGCGGCCGCCCTCGTGGCCGAGTACGGCATCGGCGTCTTCGCCCGTCACGGCGAGGATCGCGACACGTACTACGCGCATCTCGGCGCGGTCGCCGACACGCACCCGCTGCTGACCATGGACGATGGCTGCGACCTCGTCTCGCTGCTCCACCAGGAGCGGCCGGCGCAGGTGGCGGAGGTCCTCGCGGGCACGGAGGAGACGACCACCGGCGTCATCCGCCTGCGAGCCATGGCCGCCGACGGCGCCCTCGGCTTCCCGGTCATCGCGGTCAACGAGGCCCAGACCAAGCACCTCTTCGACAACCGCTACGGCACCGGCCAGTCCACCCTCGACGGGGTCCTGCGCGCCACGAACATCCTCATCGCGGGGCGGCGCATCGTCGTGGCCGGCTACGGCTGGGTGGGCAAGGGCATCACGGCGCGCTTCCGCGGCCTCGGCGGCCACGTCGCGGTCGTCGAGGTGGATCCGGTCCGGGCGCTCGAGGCGCTGATGGACGGGTACGAGGTGCTCACCGCGGCCCAGGCCGCGCCGTGGGGCGAGGTCTTCATCACCGCCACGGGCAACATCAACGTCTTCCGCCGCGAGCACTTCACGGCCATGCGCGACGGCGCGATCCTGGCCAACAGCGGCCACTTCGACGCCGAGCTGGACCTCGTCGCGCTACGCCAGCTGGCCGAGGGCCACGTGCGCGAGGTGCGCGACAACGTCCTGGAGTTCGACCTGGGCCCGAAGAAGCTGCACCTCCTGGCCGAGGGGCGCCTGGTCAACCTGGGCGCCGCGGAGGGCCACCCGGCGGCGGTCATGGACATGAGCTTCGCCAACCAGGCGTTGTGCGCCGAGTACGTGGCCGCGCACCACGACGAGCTGGAGGACCGCGTGTACGACGTGCCCGAGGCGATCGACCGGGAGGTGGCGCGCCTGAAGCTGGCGGCCCTTGGCATCACCCTCGACGAGATGACCGAGGAGCAGAAGCGCTATGCCGGCTCCTGGCAGAGCGGGACGTGACGGCGACCGGGCGCACGATCGCACCGTACGGAAGCTGGCGCTCCTCGATCACCGTCGATGCGCTCCTCGCCGAGCGCGTCTTCGCCAGCGAGCCGCGGCTCGACGGCTCGACGATCGCCTGGCTGGAAGATCGACCCGGGGAGGGTGGCCGTGGCGTCGTGGTGCGGACGACCGCCGACGGCGGGTTCGAGGAGCTGACGCCGCGCGAGGCCAACGTGCGTGACGGCGTCCACGAGTACGGCGGCGGCGCCTGGGCCATCCACGAGGGCACGGTCTACCACTCCGACTTTCGGGACGGCCGCCTCCACCGCACCCTGCCCGGCGGGGGCGCGGAGCCCGTCACCCCCGAGGGCGCCACGCGCTACGCCGACATCTCGCTCGACGCCGGCCGTTCGCGGCTCATCTGCGTCCGCGAGGATCACCGGGGCGGCGGCGTGCCGGCCAACGAGATCGTCACCGTCCCGCTCGGGACCGAGGGGTCCCCGCCCGCTGAGCCCGTCGTCCTGGTCTCGGGCGACGATTTCTACGGCCCTCTCCGCCTGAGCCCGGACGGGCGCCGGCTGGCCTGGCTGACCTGGTCGCTGCCCGACATGCCCTGGGACGGCTCCGAGCTGCGCCTCGCCGAGCTGGACGCCCGCGGGTTGCCTGGGCCGACCCGGACGATCGCCGGCGGCCGCTCCGAGTCGATCGCCGAGCCGGCCTGGTCGCCGGACGGGAGCCTGCACTTCGTCTCGGACCGCAGCGACTGGTGGAACCTCTATCGGCTCGAAGGGGACGGCTCGATCACCGCCGTCGCCCCCATGGAGGCCGAGTTCGCGGGCCCCCAGTGGGTCTTCGGGATGTCGACGTACGGCTTCGCCGGCGACGGCTCGATCGTGGCCGTCGCTCGGGCGGGCGGCATCGATCGCCTGTGGAGGATCACACCGGGGGGCGTCACGACCCCCATCCCGGTCCCGTACCTGGAGATCCCGGACGTCGTGGTCGCCGGCTCGACCGCGGTCGTGGTGGGCTCGTCGCCGGCAGAACCTCCCCACGTCGCCGCGATCGACCTCGGCAGCGGCGCGCTCAGCGTGATCCGACGGACCTCGGGTGTCGCCTTCCCGGCCGCCGAGCTGTCGATGCCGCGCCACATCGAGTTCCCCACCGAGGGCGGGCTGACCGCCCACGCGCTGTACTACGCGCCGCACAACGAGGCCTTCGAAGGGCCGGCGGGCGAGCGGCCGCCACTGCGCGTGCTGAGCCACGGCGGTCCCACCTCGGCGACCGGCGCCGGTTTCCGCGGCGCGATCCAGTTCTACACCAGCCGGGGCATCGGCGTGGTGGACGTGGACTACGGCGGCAGCACCGGCTACGGCCGCGCGTACCGCTCGCGACTGGAGGGGCAGTGGGGCGTCGTGGACGTGGACGACTGCATCGATGCCGCCCGCTTCCTGTCCGACACTGGAGAGGTGGACCCCGCGCGCATCGCGGTCCAGGGCGGGAGCGCCGGTGGCTACACCACCCTCGCCGCGCTCGCCTTCCGCCCGGAGGCATTCTCGGCGGGCGTCAGCTACTTCGGCATCGGCGACCTGACCGGCTTCGACCTCGAGACCCACAAGTTCGAATCGCGCTACACGGAGCGCCTCGTGGGACCCTGGCCGGAGACCCGCGACCTGTGGCTGGAGCGCTCGCCCATCCTGCACGTGGAGCGCATCTCCGCCCCGATGCTCATCCTGCAGGGGCTCGACGACAAGGTCGTACCGCCCAGCCAGGCCGAGCAGATCGTGGCCGCCCTCACGGCGAAGGGCATCCCCCACGCCTACCTCGCCTTCGAAGGGGAGGGTCACGGCTTCCGCAAGGCCGAGAACATCCGCCGCTCGTATGAGGCGGAGCTCTCCTTCTACGGACAGGTCTTCGGTTTCACGCCGGCCGACCAGATCGAGCCACTGGAGCTCACCCGGCGCGCCTGAGCGCGCCCTCCTCGGGCGCCGGTCGCGCCCGGAACCCGACGTACAGCGACAGGTCGTAGCCGATCTTCAGCACGCCGCAGACGACCAGCGGCACGCCCAGGCCGAGCGGCACGAGCGCCGCGCTGAGCAGCGGACCGGCGCTCTGGGCGATGCTGCGCGCGAGGCTCGTCACGCCCGCCGTGGCGGTGCGCTCGTCGGGATCCACGATGGCCATCGTGTAGGACTGCCGCGCCGGGATGTCCATCGACGAGATGGCGGCGCGGCCGAGGTAGAAGAAGGCGGCGACGGGGGCCCAGGGCACCAAGGTCATGGCGATGAGCAGGACGCTCGAGGGGATGTGCGTGAAGACCATGGTGCGGATCAGGCCGATGCGCGCCGAGAGCAAGGCCGCCGCCGGATAGGACGCAGCGGCGAGGAGGTTGCCGGCGAAGAAGAGCGCACCGATCGCGGCGGGCGCCAGCCCGAACGTCTGCGAGAACCAGATGGCCAGGAAGCTCTGCACGATGAGCCCCCCGGCGAAGGCGTCGAGCCCGAAGAGGAGCGACAGGCGCAGCACGGGGCCCCTTGAGCGGTGGATGCCGAAGCGGCGCCTGGCGGCCGCCACGGCGCCCGCTTCGGGCTCGGGGGTCGGCGGCTCGGCTCCAGCGGTCATGGCGCCCGCCGCGGCGACCGTGGCCAGGCCGGCGAGGGCGTAGACGACGAAGGCGGGCGCGAAGTGATCGGCGCCCTCGAGGCCGAGGGCGGTGCCGAGGGCGACCAGCGGGCCGACCGCCAGCCCGCCCAGCGCCACGGCGACGGAGGCCAACAATCCATAGGTCGCGAAGGCGGCGGTGCGGTGGCGGGGGTCGGTCGTCTGCGGCAGGATGGCCTGGTCGAGGCTCTGCAGGCCGGTGTTCTCGTTCGCCGTGACGGCGACCATGCCCGAGAGCGCGATGAGGACGAGGAGCAGGGGGTTGGCGCCGACGAGGGGCACGAAGAGCGAGAGCAGCATCAGCGCGCCGCCCGTCGCCAGCACGCGCCGCCGGCCCAGCCGGTCGCCGAATATCGCGATGATGAGCGTCAGCAGCGTCGTGCCCACCAGCGCCGCCGAGAGCACGGCGCCCACCGCTGCCGCATCGAGTCCCAGCTCCACGAGGTAGAGCCCCAGCACGACCGAGTTGAGCCCGAACCCGAACGCACGGAAGGCCTTGCCGAGCAGCACCAGCCGCCCGTTGCGATCGAGCGGCGGGACGGCGGGCAGGTGCACCATCCCAGCGTAGCGGCCCGGCCTTCCGAATGGCGGTCAGCCCGGCCGCGACCCCGTCATGTGGGCCCCGCGCCCTGTCCCCCCGCCCGCCCCGCCCCCTGCCCCAAACAACACGCGCGGCACGGACCGAGCGGGCTGGAGCTCGGGCGGGTCGGAGCTGGTTGGGCAGGCACGAGGAGGGCGCAGCCCGGCCCCTGCCGCCGGTCGGGCGGACCGCCGGTGGTACCCTTCCGCCCGATGGCCAGCATCGTCGACGCGCCCCACTACCTGTTCACGTCGGAATCGGTCACGGAGGGCCACCCCGACAAGCTGTGTGACCAGGTCAGCGACGCCATCCTCGACGCGATCCTGCACGACGACCCGCTGGCGCGGGTAGCCTGCGAGACGGCCGCCACCACGGGCACGGTCTACGTCCTGGGCGAGATCACCACCACCACCTACGTCGAGTTCCAGAACGTCGTGCGGGACACGATCCGCGAGATCGGCTACACGGACGCGCGCTACGGCTTCGACTACCGCACCTGCGGCACGATCGTCAGCGTCCACGAGCAGTCGCCGGATATCAAGCGCGGCGTGGACGAGTCGCTCGAGACGCGCGGCAAGGGCGACCTGCACGACCAGGGCGCCGGCGACCAGGGCATGATGTTCGGGTTCGCCTGCCGCGAGACGCCCGAGCTGATGCCGATGCCCATCGCGCTGGCGCACCGCATGGCGCGGCGCCTGGCGGAGGTCCGCAAGAGCCGCATGCTGCCCTACCTGCGCCCCGACGGGAAGACGCAGGTCACCGTGGAGTACCAGTTCGGCGTGCCGACGGCGGTGCGCACGGTCGTCATCGCCGCGCAGCATGACGACGAGGTGGCCACCGAGCGCTTGCGCGACGATGTCATCGAGGCCGTCGTCCACGACATCGTGCCGCGCGAGCTGCGCGCCGTGGACCCCACCATCTACGTCAACCCCACCGGCCGCTTCGTCATCGGCGGCCCGATGGGCGATTCGGGGCTCACCGGGCGCAAGATCATCGTGGACAGCTACGGCGGCATGGCCCGCCACGGCGGCGGCTGCTTCAGCGGCAAGGACCCCTCCAAGGTGGACCGCAGCGGCGCCTACGCGGCGCGCTGGGTGGCCAAGAACGTGGTCGCCGCGGGGCTGGCCGACCGCTTCGAGATCGAGCTGGCCTACGCCATCGGCATCGCCCACCCGCTCTCGATCTCGGTCGAGACGTTCGGCACGGGGCGCATCCCCGACGAGCGGATCCTCGGCCTCATCGACCAGCACTTCGACCTCCGCCCGAGCGCGATCATCGCGGCGCTCGACCTGCGCCGGCCGATCTACCAGCAGACGGCCGCCTACGGCCACTTCGGCCGGCCGGACCTCGACCTGCCCTGGGAGCGCACCGACCGCGCCGCCGTCCTGGCGGCCGAGGCCGGCCTCCCGATGCCGGAGCCCATCCCCGTCCTGTGACCGCGACCGCTCCCGTCCGGACGCCGGCCGCCCCGCCGCCCCCGTGCCTCAGCCGAAGGCGGCGACTCCCGCATCCGCCGCCGCCTGGTCCTGCGCCGAGTCCCCGCCGCTCACGCCCAGCGCCCCGACGAGGACGCCGCTGCGGTAGAGGGGCATGCCCCCGGCGAAGATGATGGTGCGGCCGCCGGCGACGGTGTTGTAGCCGAAGAACTCCGTCCCGGGCTGGCTGATCGGCGCCAGGTCGCGCGTCGGCATCTGGTTCGCGAGCGCGGTGAACGCCTTGTCCTGGGCGAGGATGACCGTGACCAGGTCCGCGGCGTCCATACGCTCGAAGGCGACGAGCTGGGCGCCGGAATCCACCACCGCGCAGCTCATGGCCACGCCGATGCTGCGGGCCACGCCCTCGACCGCGGCGATGACAGCCCGCGCCGCGGCGAGCGTCAGGCCCGTTGCCTGCGAGGCGGTCGGCCCGCGCGCAGCGTCGACGTTGTCGATGAGGAAGGCGCGATCGCCGGGCAGGTCCGTCATGCGTCCTCCGCGATGCCCAGGGCCAGCGGCTCCGCCGCGGTCTCGCCCGCCTGACGTGCCTGGCGGCGATAGACGAGCCCGACGGTCACCAGCGCCGTGATGGTCACCGCCAGCACCATCGAGGCGATGGCGTTGATCTCGGGCGTGATGCCCCGGCGGATCGAGCTGAAGATGTACATCGGCAGCGTCGGCTGACCGGGCCCGGCCACGAAGGTGGCGATGACGAAGTCGTCGAAACTGAAGGTGAACGCGAGCAGCGCCCCCGCCACGATCGCGGGCCGGAGCTGCGGCAGCGTGACCTGGACGAACGTTCGCAGGGGCGTGGCGAAGAGGTCGAAGGAGGCCTCGGTCAGCGACCGGTCCATGCCCGCCAGCCTCGTGCGCACGAGGACCATGACGATGGCCATGGTGAACAGCACGTGGGCCGCCACGACGGTGTGCAGACCCTTCCCGATCACCGGCGGCGCCCCCAGCCCGGCGGCCGTCCAGACGTAGTCCAGCCAGGGGTTGACCCAGCCGAAGAGGTTGACGAAGAAGATCAGCGTGGCGATGCCGATGACGATGCCCGGGATGATGATGGCGATGTAGGTCAGGGCATCGAAGATGGCCCGAACCCGTGGCGGGACGCGCTGCAGCGCGAGGGCGGCGAGGGTGCCCAGCGAGGTCGCGATGAGCGCCGTCCAGAAGCCGACCACGAAGCTGTTCTGCAGCGCGCCCATGGCGAAGCGGTCGTTCAAGGCGTAGTCGTACCAGCGCAGCGAAACGCCGCGCAGCTCTCCGGTGTGCCCGCCAGCGTTGAAGCTGAAGAGCACGACCAGCCCGATGGGCACGTACAGGAAGAGGTAGATCAGCGTGGCGTGCGCCCGGAAGACCCGATCGACCCAGGGGCCGGCGCGGTCGAGGGCGGCCCGCGAGGCGGCGGTCACAGGATCGACACCTCGCGCTGGATGCCCGCTCGGGATCCCAGCCGCAGGTAGAGGGTCACCGCGAAGAGGATGACGAGGATGAGGACGATCGCGGCGGCCGACCCGAAGGGCCAGTTGCGCGACTGGAGGAAGAGGTCCACCAGGGCGTTGCCCACGAAGAAGACCTTGCCGCCCCCGAGCAAGGCCGGGATGACGTACTCGCCCATGATGGGGATGAAGACGAGCATCGCGCCACTGAGCAGGCCGGCTGCGCTGAGCGGGAGAGTCACCTGGCGGAAGGTGGCGAGGCGCCCCGCACCGAGGTCCTTGGACGCCTCCAGCAGCCGCTTGTCGAGCCGCTCGAGGCTGACGTAGAGCGGGAACACCATCAGCGGCAGGTAGTTGTAGACGATCCCGATCATCACCGCGAGCGGGGTGTTGATGAGCGCGATGTGCCCGAATCCCAGGCCCTCGGCGATGGCCGGGATGCCCTGGTTGCCGAGGATCGTCATCCAGGCGTAGGTGCGGATGAGGAAGCTCGTCCAGAAGGGGACGACCACGAGCACGAGCAGGAGCGTGCGCTTGGTCCCGGCCCGCGTGGCGAGGTAGTAGGCGAGTGGGTATCCGACGAGCAGGCACAGCATCGTGCCGCCGGCAGCCATCCACAGTGTGTTGAAGAAGGCCGTCGCCCGTGTGGGTAGCTCGAGGTAGTTGTCGAGCTGGAGTGCGGGCGCGTAACCGCCCTCGGGAGCCCGTGCTCCGAGGCTGAAGACGAGCAGGATGATCAGCGGGACGATGAGCAGGAGCAGGTACCAGGCGCTCGTCGGCGCCAGCAGGAGGGCGGTGACGGCTCGCGACCGCCCCCGCCCTCCCGCCGACTCGTTGCCTGACGTCACGCGGACTTGACGCGCGCCCAGAGATCCGCTCGTGCCTGGCTGGTGAGCAGCTCGGCGGTCCCGAACTCGAGCTTCGTGAGCGAGGCCGGGTCGGGATAGGTGATCTTGTTCCCGGTCGCCTCCGCCGGCAGCAGCGCGATCGCTGCAGAGTCGATGAGCGGGGCGCCGTGGAAGATGGCGTCCTGTGCGGCGACCTTCGGTGTGGCCATGAAGTCGAGGAAGGCGTAGGCCGCCTCGCGGTGCGGTGCACCGGTCACGACGGCGAAGAAGTCGGACCAGATCTCGCCCCCGTCGGCGGCGATGACGTACTCGATCTCCGGGATATCGCGGTGCAGCTGGACCGCATCGTTCGTCCAGGTCATGGTCATCCAGGCGTCCCCGCTGCGCATCGCCGGCTGGTAGTCGCTGGTGATGGCGAAGAGGTGCGGCTTCACCGCCACGAGCAGCTCCTCCGCCTTCGCCAGCTCGGCGTCGTCGACCGAGTTGAACGAGTAGCCCAGCGCGACGAGGGCGCTGCCGATCGAGGTCAGCTGGTAGTCGTGGATCATGACCTTGCCGCTGAGGTCGGCCTGGGTGCGCTCGAAGAACTCCTTCCAGGTCGTGAGCAGCGTGGAGATCTGCTTCGTGTTGATCGTGAAGCCCGTCGTCCCCCAGTCCTTGTTGAAGCCGTACTGGTCCTTCGAGCCCGCGGGGTAGAAGGCCGGCGACAGCAGGCGCTGGTCGTAACGCGAGGCGTCGAAACGCGGGATCTTGGTCAGGTCGAGCTTCTCGACGATGCCCTTGCTGCCGTACGTCTCGAAGGTGTAGTTCGTCGGCACCAGGACGTCCCAGCCGGTGCCGCCCACGAGCAGCTCGGCCAGCATCTCCTCGTTGGAGCCCTTGATGTTGAGCTGCACGGTGACCCCGGTCAGCTCCTTGAAGCGGTCCAGGGTCTTCTGGTCGTGGTAGTTCGGCCACGTCGTCATGATCAAGGTGTCGCCGAGGTCCACGCCCTCCGGCGGCGTCCAGTCGGCGTTGACGTCGATGGTCGGAGCCGGCGTTGCCCCTTCGCTCGGCGGCGGCGTGGGCTCCGCCGTCGGGCCGGGTGTCGGCGACGAAGCGGCCGGCGCGCAGGCGGCGACCACCGCCGAGGCCACGCCGAGCCCGGTCACGGCCATGAAGTGGCGGCGTGTGATCCGTCCACGCCGGAGATCGTGATAGAGGTCCCGGAACTCGTTTCGGTCCATGCTCTCCCTCTTCGGTCAGTCGCTTCGGTCAGTCGCCGTTCCGCGGCGGTCTCCTCCTACCCCCGTCCGATCCGATACCTCGTGACGCTGCCCGCCTTTCTCAGGCCACGAGGACGAGGTTGGCCTCGTCCCGCCACCCGACGAGGACCGGATCGCCCGGCCCGACGCCTGGGAGCGCGCCGCCCCCCTCGCTGTTCTGGCGCCGGGCGACCAGTTCGCCGAGCGCGGTCTCGATGCGGTATTCGTTCTGGTCGCCGAGGTAGGTGGCCTGCCGAACGCGTCCGGCGACCCTGGTGGCGCCGGCCGTCCGCTCGGCCGCGGCATCGTCCGCCCGCCCGATCCACAGCCGCTCGGGCCGCACCGCGACGGTGACCTCCGCGCCTGCGCTCGGGCGAGCCTCGGGATCGGTGACCCGGCCGTGGATGGCCATGCCCTCGCCGATGGTCACGGCGGCACCGCCCGTCGCCGGATGGTGTTCGACGAGGCGCCCGGCGAGGAAGTTGGAGAGGCCCAGGAAGCCGGCCACGAAGCGGTTGACCGGACGCTCGTAGAGCTCCTGCGGCGAGCCCTGCTGCTGCACGCGGCCGTCGCGCATGACGACGACCACGTCGCTCATCGTGATCGCCTCCTCCTGGTCGTGGGTGACGTACACGAAGGTGATGCCGACCTGGTGCTGCAGGGCCTTGAGCTCGAGCTGCATCTCCTTGCGCAGCTTCAGATCGAGCGCGCCCAGCGGCTCGTCGAGCAGCAGCACGGTGGGATGGTTGACCAGCGCTCGCGCCAGCGCCACGCGCTGCTGCTGGCCGCCCGAGAGCTCCCAGGTACGGCGCGCGCCGAGGCCGCCGAGCCGGACGAGCGCGAGGGCCTCGTCCACCCGGCGCCGCTCCTCCTCACCCTTGACCCCGTGCTGTCGGAGGCCGTAACCGACGTTGCGGGCGACGTCCATGTGCGGGAACAGCGCGTAGTGCTGGAAGACGGTGTTGACGTTGCGCCGGTAGGCCGGGACGCCGGCCACCGGCTGGCCGGCGATCAGGACCTCGCCCTCGGAGGGTTGCTCGAAGCCCGCGATCATGCGCAGGGTCGTCGTCTTGCCGCAGCCGGAGGGCCCCAGCAGGGAGTAGAACGTGCCGCGCGCGATGCTGACGTTCATGCGCTCGACCGCCACGAAACGCCCGAAGCGCTTGGTGACATCCACCAGCTCGACATCCGCGGCGCGCTCTGACATCGCACCGACCGAGGTCGATGCGGCGAGCGCGGCGGTCAGCGTAGCGGGGGCGCGATCGCCTTGGAACGCTGACCGACCGGAACCCCCCTCGGGCGACTGGGTCGCGCCGGGTGTGGTCAACGTTGGCTCCTCGGTCGGTGGGGCGACCAGCGCATGGTAAGGGCGCGGCCGCTCGGGGTCAACGTGCGTGGCAGGGACCGATCCGCGGGCCCCCCTAGAATGGCCGCGCATGTACGCCGTGATCCTCGCCGGCGGGGGCGGCACCCGCCTCTGGCCGCTCAGCACGCCCGAGCGGCCGAAGCCGTTCCTGCCGCTGCTGCCTGACGGTTCCACTCTCCTTCAGCGAACGATCTCGCGGATCGCGAGCGAGAACGAGCTGTCGCTCGATGTCGGCCGAGACGTGTTCGTCGTCGTCGATGGCCGGTTCGGGAGCCTCGCCCGGTCACAGATCTCCGAGACCTTCCCGGAGCTGCCACTCGACCACGTCCTCGATGAACCTGAAGGACGGAACACCGCAGCGGCCGTGGCGCTGGCCACCATCGCCATCGATCGGAACCCCGACGACGTCATGGCGGTGCTCCCGGCCGACCACCTCATCGGAAACGGAGGTGACGACCGACGGGCTGCCGAAGGGTCGTTCCGGGGCGTCCTCGCTGCTGCCGAGGGAGAGCTCGCTCGCGGGGCCCTGGGGATCGAGAGCCCTCTCGTGACACTGGGTGTCGAGCTGTCACGCGCGGCGACCGAGTACGGGTACCTCATCCCGGACCTGGCGCAGACGCAGAGCAAGTCGCTGACCGCGTACGTCCTCGAGCGGTTCGAGGAGAAACCCGATCGAGGTCGCGCCGAGGATCTGCTCAAACAGGCAGGTGTGGCGTGGAACGCCGGCATCTTCCTCTGGCGCCGGCGCGCGATCCGGCAGGCCTTGCTGAGCTACCCGGACGCCGAGGCGATCTCGCGGGCGGTCGAGACGGGCTGGCGGACCGACCGGCTACCCGAGGCATACGAGGCCATCGGCACCAGGGCGATATCGATCGACCGTGCCGTGCTCGAGCCCGCTTCCCGCGAGGGTCGGGTGGTGATGGGCGCGATGAACGTCCCGTGGAGCGATCTCGGCAGCTGGGGCGCCCTGCTCGAGGCGCTCGGGGCGCCGGGGATCGACGGGCGCGTCGTGGCGCAAGGCGACCGCGAGGTGGTCACCGAGGCCGATCTGGTCGTGCGGCGCCGACACGGCCGGCTGACCGTGGGGCCAGGGCCGGGTACGATTGCCGGCGAGCCGGGGCCGACGGCCCTGCTCGGCGGGGCGGCCGTGCACCGCGCGATCGTGGTGGCCCTGGTCGAGCGCATCGCCGCAGGGGAGAGCTGACCGAGATGACGATCATCGCCGAGATCCCGACGCCGACCCGCATCGTCTTCGGGACCGACGGTTGGCGAGCACGCGTGGCCGATGACTTCACGTTCGAGAACGTCCGCCGCTGCGCCGACGGCGTGGCCCGCTACGTCCTCGGCGAGGGGGCTCGGGCCCGGGGGGTCGTCGTCGCCTACGACCGGCGCTTCGCCAGCGAGCACTTCGCGGCCGCCGCGTCGGAGGTCCTCCTCGCGCACGACATCCCGGTCGTCTTCGCGAGCCAGGCCGTGCCCACGCAGATGAGCTCCTTCGAGGTCGTGCAGCGCGGCTCGGCGGCGGGCATCGTCATCACCGCCAGCCACAACCCCTGGACCGACAACGGCTTCAAGGTCAAGGCGCCCACGGGCTCGGCGGCGGGTCCCGAGATCCTCGCCGTGATCGAGGCGACCATCGCCGGCAACGGCGGCACGGCCATCCCGCGCCGCCCCTTCGCCGACGCGGAGGCGGCCGGGCTCGTCGAGCGCTTCGATCCCTACCCCGGCTACGAGCGCTTCGTGCGCCGCACCGTCGACCTCGACGCCCTGCGCGCGGCGGACATCGACGTCTTCGTGGACCCCATGTACGGGCCGGGCGCCGGCTGGATGACACGCCTGCTGGCCGGCGGGCGAATCCGCGTCACGGAGATCCACCGCGAGCGCAACCCGTATTTCGGTGGCGTCAACCCGGAGCCGATACGGCCCCACATCGACGAGGCGCTGGGGCTCATCGCCGGCGGCGGCTTCGACCTCGGCCTGCTCCTCGACGGTGACGCCGACCGCGCCGGGGCGGTGGACGAGCGCGGGACGTTCATCCACCAGCTCCAGGTCTACGGCCTGCTCATGTACTACCTTGTCGAGCATCGCGGGCTGCGCCAGCCGGTCGTGAAGAGCGTCAACGAGACGTCCATGGCGGAACGGCTGGGGGCCCATTACGGCGTGGCCGTACACGAGACGCCGGTCGGCTTCAAGTACGTCGGCCCGAAGATGATCGAGACGGGGGCCATGTTCGGCGGCGAGGAGTCGGGCGGCTACGGGTTCGGGATGCACCTGCCCGAGCGCGACGGCATCTATGCCGACCTCCTCCTGCTCGACCTCTTCCTGCGCGAGAAGGCCGCCGGGCGCTGGCCGGTCTCGCGGGCCATCGAACACTTCCACCAGCTGGCCGGGCCGAGCTTCTACCAGCGCGTGGACGTGCACGTGGACCGCGCCGCCTACCCGGCCCTCAAGGAGCGGCTCTTCGTGGAGCTGCAGGAGCATGCCCCGCCGGAACTGGCGGGTCAGCCGGTGACGGAGACGATCGCGCTCTCCACGAATGATGGGTTCAAGTTCATCATCGGCGACGGCTCCTGGCTGCTCGTCCGGTGGAGCGGCACCGAACCGCTCGTGCGCGTCTACACGGAGGCGACGTCGCAAGCCGCGGCGGACGCCTGCATCGCGGCCGGTGAGGCCCTCGTGCGCGCGACATGAACGCGGCCGTCCTCGACGACGCGGTCGCCCTGGCCGGTTTCGACCGGTCGGGCATGCTCGAGGCGATCGCGTCGCTGCCGGCCCAGCTGCGCGATGGCTGGGCACGGACGCGCGGCCTCACGCTGCCGGCCTCGCACCGCGGGGCGCACTCCGTCGCGGTGCTCGGCATGGGTGGCTCGGCCATCGCCGGGGATCTCGTCCGGGGCGTCTTCGCCGAGCGCCTGCGCGTGCCGCTGATCACCATCCGCGACTACGAGCTGCCCGCCTTCGCCGGCCCCGGGACGCTCGTCGTCGCCTCCTCGTACAGCGGCGCGACCGAGGAGACCATCGCGGCCCTCACCACTGCCCTGGAGCGCAAGTGCCCGGTCGTCATCATCACCACCGGCGGGCCGCTGCTCGAGGTCGCGCGGCGGGCCGAGCTGCCGCATCTCACGTTCCCGGGCCGCGGCCAGCCGCGTGCGTCGGTGGGCTATTCGCTCGTGCTCCTCGCGGGCCTCCTCGAGCGGGCGGGCTACGTCGCCCTCTCCAACGCCGAGGTCGAGGCCGCCGCGCGGGCCGCGGAGGCGGTCGTGGCGGCGAACATGCCGGCCGTGCCCACCGAATCGAACGCCGCGAAGCAGCTCGCCTGGTCCGTCGTGGGACGGCTTCCGATCGTCGAGGCGGCCGGCTTCCTGGCCCCTGTCGCGCGTCGCTGGAAGACCCAGCTGAACGAGAACGGCAAGACGAGCGCCTCATGGGAGGAGCTGCCTGAGGCGACCCACAACGCGGTCGTCGGTTACGCGGAGCCAGAGCCGCTGCGCGAGCACCTCTTCGTCGTCTTCCTTGCCAGTCCCGACGACCACCCGCGCAACGCTCTTCGGGCGGCCGTGTCGGCAGAGCTCCTCGCGAGCTCCCAGATCGGCCACCAGGTCGTTCCCGTGGCCGGCCAGGGACGGCTCGCCCAGGCCTGCCACGCCATCGTCCTGGGCGACTTCGTGAGCGCCTACCTGGCCGTCCTCTACGGGCTGGACCCAACGCCGGTCGAGGCGATCGCGACGGTGAGAGCGCGCCTCTCGGTCGCCATGGCCGGGGACGAGGGCTGAAGCCGGGATCCATCGCGCGACGGCTCGCCTGCGGGTGTAGGCTAGGCGCGGGTCCGCCGCTCCCGGTCGCTCGGGTGGCGATCGGTTCGGCGTCGTAGCAGGCGCTCGGACGTCGCGCACGCCCGTCGCGCCCATGGGAGGTCCGGTCGATGCATTCCAGCCTCATCGGGAAGATCGAGAAGGCGAACCGCTACGCTCGCGAGACCGATCGCATCACCTTCGAACGGCTTGCGCTCGAGTTCCGCGGCGACAACGACACCCACAACGTCGCCCTCGACCCGGACGGCTGGCACTGCACGTGCCACTACTTCGAGAGCTGGCAGACGTGCGTCCACATCCTCGCCCTGCAGAAGATGCTGGGCGACATGCTGCCCGAGTCGGCGCAGGTATCGCTCCTGGCCCCGAGCGAATCCGTCAGCGCCTGACGATCCCCCCGCCACCGCCGCATCGTCGGCCGGATCTCCCGGCTGATCAGGGCATACCGGTCCCGGCGGGCAGCAACGTGACCTGCTCGCGCTCGCCCAGCTGGATCTCGCCGGTCGCTTCCGGTCCGGCGACGGTCACCCGGTAGAAGCGCATTCGCCGGGAGGTCGTGCCCTCCGGCCCCGCGTCGAGCGTCAGCGCCAGCCAACCCCCATCCGGCGAGAGCTGCGCGTTCGCGATCAGCTCGTTCGGGCCGGTGAGGATGCGGAAGCGCTCCGCCCCCAGTGGATCGGGCTCCTCCCGCACGGCGTTGGTTGCGCGGACGACGACGACAGGCCGCGGCCCTGAGCGATCGACGACCGAGAGTAGTCCGCCGCCGCTCGAGGGATGACGGCCGGTGGCGGCGAGAGGAAGCTCGGTGCCGGTTCCGGCGTCCCAGGCAAAGAGCCGGTCGCCTTCTGCGCTGAGCACGAGCGAGCCGTTCTCCAGCCAGGCGCACTCGCCCAGGGACAGAGGAACCTCGATCGGGACGGCGCCACCTTCCGGGGGCAGCACGCTGATGCCGAGCGTGTCCGCGTCGGCGACGGCGATCGTCCCGGCCTCCGAGATGCAGCCCGGGATGGACGCCCCGAGCCCCCCGGCCCCGAGATCGACGACGCGGACCGGCGCCAGCTCGTCGCCGCTGAGCCGTGCCACGGCGGCAGTCGCGCCGAGGGTCAGGAGGATCGACCCGTCGACGCCGGCGGGGCCGAGCTGCACGTCCCCCGCCGGGACGGCCAGCGGCCGCCGCACCGGGGGTGCGCCCGGCGACGTGACCCACCAGCGCACGCCATCGTCCGTGTCGGTGCGGATGACCATCGCCGGATGGTGATTCGCGGCATCGGGCGTGACGACCGCGGGTGGGGAGGTGGAAGGGTCGCCGGGCGGCGCGGGGGACGGGCTTCCGCACGCGCCGCCGACGACCAGAAGGGCGGCGAGGATGGCGGGCCGGCGGGGCGAATGCATCAGGCGCTCTCCGCTCCGCCCACGAGGGCGCCGGTGCCCGCGTCCACGAAGAGGATCACGCGCTGGAGGGCGACACCGCCGGGACGGATCTCGAGTTCGACGCGGAAGACGAGGCGGAGGCCCGCGTCCGTGTCGTCCGCTCCGCCACGGGTCACGAAGTCGTTCGGCCTGACCCACGCCAGCTCGGGTGCCCCGATCACCGTCAGTGCCTGCGACGGGATGCCCGCGCGCGCCGCCCAGCCACGGGCGGCCTCGACTGCGACTTCCGGCCCGACGCGTACCAGGGGCGCCGAGGCGGCCGGGGTCTCGATGCGCTTGAGGGCCGCCAGTTGCCCGCCGCGGTAGACCCACACGGTAAGGCCGTCGCCGGCCACCGGGAAGCCGTCGATCGTGCGCGACCACGAGACGCGCCAGGCGCGCATCGAGTCGTCCCAGGCGACGCCGGGCGGGGCGTCTGGCGTCGTGATGCCGGCGAGCATCGCGAAGCGCCGCGCATGGCCCGGCACGGTCAGTTCGTCCAGCAGCGCACGATCGGCGTCGTGCGACCAGTCGAGACGGACGAGGCTGCGCAGGTCGCCGCGGCTGGCGTCCGTGCGGATGACGGCCGTCGCCCGCCCGTCACCGTCGCGCACGGCGACCTCGTCGACGACCACGCGGTCGAGTGCCTCGAACGCCCGGTGTGGCTCCGCCGCCTCGCCGGGGATGCCCAGGGCGCCGGTGAGGGTCCGCGCGCGGTCGAGGACGTGTGCCCGCTCGGTCGCGCCGAGCTCCATGGGGAGGATCATCGGCTCGCCGGGCCGCCGCACGTCGGGGGCACCGGCGCTGGCCCCGGCGGCCAGGGTCAGGGTGAGGGCGGCGGCGAAGGCGAGGAAGGGCAGGCGGCGGGCCATGATGGTCGTCATCGTCGGCTCCTCAGAGACAGTTACTGCAGGGTGCCGGCGCCTGCGGCCGGCCCGAGTAGGTGTAGGTGCCGAACCAGTCGGGCACCGTGCCGAGCTTGAGCGTGGCGCTGGCCATTGCCAGCTTGAAGGCGTCGCCGAGGTTCCAGCCGCTCGTGGCATAGCCCCAGAAGGCCCGCTCGAAACGGAGCTGGTCGGCGGTCCAGGCGAACCCGCGGTAGCCGAGGAAGAATTCGGGCCCGCGATAGCCACCGCCGGACGGGTCGCTCTTGAGGCGCTCGATGCCGTACGCCTCCGACATGGCCGGGTAGCCGTTCCGAGGTGCCTCGGCCAGGTGGCACGTGGACATGACCACGAGGTTGGCCGGCGCCGTGCGGCCCTTCTTGATCTCGGTGGCGTAGACGATCGCCTGCGTGCAGACGCCGCCGTCGTCGCGGAAGCCCTGGATGTCGCCCGAGCCGTAGAAGTCGCCGTGGCTGTGCACGTAGACGCCGGAGTCGGCCGGGTTCCGCTTGAGGACGGTCGCCTTCGAGAAGCCCGCCTTGTCGAAGCTCGTGGTCGCATAGCCGAGGTAGACGAAGGCGTTGCGGGCGAGGAGGCGCAATTCCGTGGCGATCGTGTCCGCGGTGCCGTCGCAGACGCTGAAGGCGGTGTAGTTGGAGTAGACGCTGCCCTGGTACGCGGCGCGGGCCGGCGCCAGACCCACGGTGAGCGCAAGGACGAGGGCGGTGAGCGGGGGTCCGAGTCGATGCCACCAGCGTGTCTCGACCATGGTCGGTCAACCTCCTCCGGCGGGTCTCGGGTGGCGGGAGGAGGGCGGTGCGCGCAGTGTCGCGCGGGCCGCTTACCAGCGGCTTATCGGCTAGACTGGCCGGACAACCAAAGATCAGGACCGCGGGGTCCGCGAAGCCGGTGAGAATCCGGCACAGTCCCGCTACGGTGACCAGCCCCCGACGTGACGTCGGTGGCGCTGGAAGTCCGGTCGCCGGTCCCGCGGTCGTGCTCGAGCCTTCGCGAGAAAGGACAGGCACCACCGTGCGAGATCCGAACCCGACCCCTTCCTACAGGCCCCGGAGGGGGACGTCGATCCAGCGGCGTTTCGCGGCGCTGGTGGCCATCGGCGCCATCAGCCTGGCCGGCTGCACAGCCGCTGCGGCCCCCACCCCGACGGCGTCCGCGACGCCCGTCGCGGCCGAGTTCCCGGCCACCCTCGTCGACGACGAGGGCACGAGTGTGACGATCCCTGCCGAGCCGCAGCGCATCGTCAGCCTCTCCCCGGCGAACACGGAGACCGTCTTCGCTCTCGGGGCCGGGAGCCGAATGGTGGGAGGCACCGACGCCGACGACTACCCGGCCGAGGCCGCGGCACTGCCGGACGTCGCGTCGTACCTCGGCGTGGTCATGGAGCAGCTCGTCAGCCTCGAGCCCGACCTGGTGCTGGCCCTCGGCAACGGCGGTGAGACGCCCGCCGACGTCGTGCGCATCCGGGCGTTCGGCATACCGGTCCTCGTCCTGTACGCCGAGGACGTGTCCGAGGTCCTCGCCGACATCGAGCTGATCGGCGCCGCGGTCGGTGAGGCCGACGCGGCAGCCACGATGACCGACGCCATGCAGGCGCGCATCGACGCGATCTCGGCCGCCGCCGGGGCCGCCGGCTCGCGGCCGCGGACCTTCTACGAGCTGGGCGCGGAGCCGGAGATCTACGGCCCAGCGGATTCCTCGTTTGCGGCGGACATGGTCGCCCTGGCCGGCGGTGAGCCGATCACGACCGGATCCACGACCGTCTACAGCATCTCGCTCGAGCGGCTCGTGACGGCCGATCCGGAAGTCATCGTCCTCGGTGACGCCGCGTATGGGGCCACCGCAGAGGTGGTCGCTGCGCGCGCCGGTTGGGCGGTCATGACGGCCGTCAAGACGGGCGCCATCCGGCCCGTGGACGACGTCATCGTGACGCGCCCCGGGCCACGCCTGGCCGACGGCCTCGCGGCACTCGCGCTGGCCATCCACCCGGAGCTCGTCTTGCCGTGAACGCCGGCGCCGCCGCGCGCCCCACGCCGGCCGTCCGACTGGGACGGCTGGAAGCGCTGCGCCATCGGCCCATCCTCGTGGCGTGCGGCGGGCTCGTCGCACTCGGGGTCGTCATCGTGGCCGGCGTCGCCGTGGGCAACGTTCCAGTGCCCGTCGGCGAGACCATCGGCATCCTCGCCGGTCGTCTGCTGGGCTGGCCGGTGACGGCCACCTGGCCGGCCTCGGCGGAGACGATCGTCTTCGAACTGCGCCTGCCGCGGGTACTCACCGCGGTCGTCGTGGGCGCCGGTCTCGCGGTCGCCGGCACGACCCTTCAGGGGCTGCTGCGCAACCCGCTGGCCGATCCATACGTGCTCGGCACGGCGTCGGGGGCCGCCCTCGGGGCCGCCATCGCCGTGCTTATCCCGGTGCGCCTCGCGCTGCTCGGGTTCGGGCTGCTGCACCTCCTCGCCTTCGTCGGCGCGCTGCTCGCCGTGGCCGTGGTCTGGCGGCTGTCGCGCACGACGAGCCTCAGCTCGCTGACCGCCCTGCTGCTCACCGGCTATGCCGTCGGATCGCTCCTTGCGGCCGGCCTGTCGGTGGCCATGTATGCCTCGGGCGCCCAGCTGCGCCAGATCGTCTTCTACCTCCTGGGCGGCTTCTCGGGCGCGTCCTGGCCCCAGCTCGCCGTGGCGACCCCGTTGGTCGTCGTCGGTTCCCTGCTCATCCTCGCCCGGGCGCGGAGCCTCAATGCGCTGCTGATCGGCGAGGAGGCGGCCGCGAACTTGGGTATCGCCGTACGCCGCGAGCGGGCGATCCTCCTCGCGCTGGCGGCGCTGGTGACCGCGGCCGCCGTCGCGGTGAGTGGCCTGATCGGCTTCGTGGGGCTCATCGTCCCCCACCTCGTGCGCCTCCTCGTCGGCCCCAACGCGCGTGTCGTGCTGCCCCTCGCGGCGATCGTCGGGGCCGTCTTCCTGGCCATCGCGGACCTCCTGGCGCGCATCCCCGGCGAGCTGCCGGTGGGTGTCGTGACGGCCATCGTCGGAGCGCCGTTCTTCCTCGTCATCCTGCGCCGCGCCCGCGGCGGCTACGAGGTCTGACGTGCCCAACGGCTACGAGCTGAGCGGCGTCAGCCTTGCCTACGGGAAGCGCACCGTCCTCGACGGGCTCGACCTGCACGTCGGGGCAGGGGAGTGCGTGGCCGTCCTTGGCCCGAACGGGGCCGGCAAGTCGACCCTCCTGCGCGTTCTCACAGGCCACGCGCCCGAGCGGCGTGGCGCCGTCCATCTCGATGGCATCCCGCTCGAGGAGTACAGCCGCGAGACGCTGGCGCGGCGTGTGGCCGTCGTTCCCGGCGAGGCGTCGCTGCCCTTCGCGGCGCGGGTCGAGGAGGTGGTGGCCCTCGGGCGCATCCCGCACGAGGACCCCTTCCGCGGCATGCGCGCCGCCGACCACGCCGCGGTCGCTGCGGCCATCGAGCGGGTGGGCATCGCGGACCTCGTGGGGCGCGACGCGCGGCGCCTCTCCCAGGGTGAGCGGCAGCTCGTCGTGCTCGCCATGGCCCTCGCGCAGTCGCCACGCATGCTCATCCTCGACGAGCCGACCGTGCATCTCGACCTGCGCCACCAGGTGGACGTGATGGAGCTGCTGGTCGCGCTGAACGCGCGCGACGGGGTGGGCGTCGTGGCCGTGCTCCACGACCTGTCGCTGGCGGCGCACTTCTTCTCGCGGCTCATCCTCCTCGACCACGGTCGCGTGGTCGCCGATGGGACGCCAGACGAGGTGCTCTCACCGGAGCGCATCCGCGCCGTCTACGGCGTCGACCCGGCGCTGGTGCGACGGTGAGACGCTTGCCGGTCGGGAACCAGCTCACCCAAGCGCGGGCGGCTGCTCGGCCCAGGCGCGGGCGTGTGCTCGGCCCGGGCGCGGGCGGCTGCTCACCCGGTGTTCAACCGGACGAACGAGACCGCTGGGCCTCGCCTGGACGAGGGGTTTGCAGGGTCCCTCCGCCCCTTTGCACACCGAGCGATCAGTCCGGCGAAGGAGCCTCGAGTCCGGCCCCGCATCGGTCCTCCGTTCGCTCGATTGAACGCGGGCTGCACAACGGCACGCTCACGGACGCTCCCCTGGCACATCGGGCCGGGATCGAGTGGGGACGCACGGACGTGCGCCTGTGCTCAGCCGAGGCTGTGGCTCAGCCGAGGGCCGCGCTCGCCAGCTGCGCGGCGGCGCCGACCGTCTTCGGTCCGTCGCCGCGGCCGAAGTTCATCGCCGTCGCGCCATAGCCGACGACGGGGATCGCCGTCGCCAGCGCCCGCACCGCATCGAGCGCCGCTTCTAGTGGGAGGCCGCCGGGCTCGGGCATCGTGACCGACCAGTCGCCCGAGGCGTCGAGCACGTCGTGGTCGATCGCGATGTAGAGGCCGTCGACTTCTCGTCCGACCGCGGAGGCCCAGGCCTCGAGGGCGGCCAGTCCGGCCGGGGTGCCGAGCATCCCCGCCCCGAAGTGTGCCACCTGCGATGCGGCGAGCAGACGCGACTCCTGTTCATCGAGCACCTGGCCGCCGAGCAGCGCGGCGTGGCGCTCATCGACGGTAGGCCCGTCGCAGGCGGCCACGAGGTCCGGGTCGCCGCGGCCGCAGAGCATCGCGAAGGGCATGCCCCAGACGTTGCCCGAGGGAGTCGTGTCGGGCGTGTTGAAGTCGCCGTGGGCGTCGAACCAGGCGATGGCCAGGCGCCGGTCCGGCCGCGCCCGGCGCAGGCCGGCCATGGCGCCGGCGTGGGCGCAGCAGTCGCCGCCGAGGATCAGCAGCCGCTCCCCGTCCGCGACCGACGCGGCGACCATGGCGGCCTCGCGGGGCAGGAATTCGGCGATGAGGGCCCGGTTCTGGGCCCGCGGGTCGGGGTCGGGCCGGAAGCCGGGCTCGATTGCCAGGTCGCCGTCATCCCGAAGATCGAGGCCCGCCTCCCGGAGCCGGTCCAGGAGCCCTCGGCGGCGCAGCTCGGCGGGGGTCCGCTCCATGCCCGAGAGGTGGCCGCCGAGCGAGGTCGGGACGCCGACGACGGCGATGGCGGAGGACACCGACCGAGGATACCGAAACAACACCTGGCACGCCGTTGCCACCCCCGCCGCCACGCTCGCCAGACCCGGGTCGGGCATCATCAGCTGATGCGCATCGCCGACTTCGCCCTGGAACGCTACTTCGCCCGCTGGGAGTTCGCCGTCCGCCACCTCCTGTGCGCCTCGGACGTCGAGGGCTACCCGCTGGCCGAGCTGCTGGCCCTGGCCGACGACGAGACCCGCGGGCTCTGGGAGGGCCTTCGCCTCGGCTACACGGAGTCGACCGGCCACCCCCTCCTGCGCCGGGAGATCGCCGGGCTGTATGAACGGATCGATGCCGACGAGGTGCTCGTCTTCGCCGGTGCGGAGGAGGCCATCTTCTGCCTCCTCAACGTCCTGCTCGGGCCCGGTGACCATGCCGTGGTGACCTGGCCCGGCTACCAGAGCCTGTACGAGGTGGCGCGGGCCGCCGGCAGCGACGTCACCCTCCACGAGTTGCGCGAGGCCGATGGCTGGGCGCTCGACGTGGACCGGCTGCGCGCTGCGCTGCGCCCCGAGACGCGGCTCGTCGTGGTCAATGCCCCGCACAATCCGACCGGCACGCTCCCCACCCACGCCGAGTGGCGCGTCCTCACCGACCTCTGCGTCGAGGCCGGCGTCCACCTCCTCTCCGACGAGGTCTACCGCTTCCTCGAGTTCGACCCGGCCGACCGCCTCGTCGCCGGCGCCGACGCACTGGATCGCGGCGTTAGCCTGGGGGTCATGTCCAAGTCGTTCGCCATGGCCGGCCTGCGCATCGGCTGGCTGGCCACCCGCGACCGGGCGCTGCTCGAGCGTGTCGCGGCCTTCAAGGACTACACGACGATCTGCTCGTCGGCCCCGTCCGAGATCCTGGCCCTCATCGCGCTTCGGGCGCGCGAGACCGTGCTGACCCGCTCGCGCGCGATCGTCGAAGCCAACCTGCCGCTGCTCGACGCCTTCTTCGCCGAGCGCCCGGAGGCATTCGTCTGGGTCCGGCCCCGGGCGGGCTCCGTCGCCTTCCCGCGCCTGACGCTCCCCGGCACGACCGTCGACGACTTCGCCGCCGAACTCGTGGAGGCCGAGGGCGTGCTCCTCCTGCCGGGCTCGCGCTTCGGCCACCCGGGCAACCACTTCCGTGTCGGCTTCGGCCGGACGGACCTGCCCGTCGCCCTGGGGCGGCTTGCCGCCTTCGCGGACCTTCGGCTCGGATGAGTCAGACAGCCATTCCCTGGTCGGCGAGCGCCGCCTCGACGGCCGCCCGCAGCTCCTCCGGCGTCGGCGTGCCGACGAGCGGGGTGACGCGGTGCGGGCCTTCGGTCTCGACCCAGGCGAGGCTCCGGTCGACCGAGGTGAGGACGACCGGCAGATCGACGTACGTCTCGCGGAGCTGGGCGATCAGTTGCCTGCCGCCATCGCTGCTGCCGGCGATCCAGGCGTCGTAGACGAGCACGTCGGCGCGGTCGACGAGCGGGCACGGAAGACTGTCGAGGACCGGGCACGGTTCGTGCTGGGGTCCCCCGCACAGCTCGACCTCGTAGCCGGCGGCCCGGAGCGCTTCGGCCTGCTGCCCGGCGAGTCCCTGATCGCGGTTGACGACGACTGCCCTGACCATGGGTGGACTGTCGGGACTCAGGCGGACCGGCGTCAGCGTCATTCGTCACCACCTGAAGAGCCGAGTGGCCCGCCCCCCGGGTGGTAGGCTCGCCACGATGGACCGGTCGATCCACGAACGCATCCTCGTCCCGGCTCGCGAGGGCAGGGCCGTCCCGGTGCCCGCCGGCGGGCAGTTCCGGGTCGTCGACGTCGAGGGCCAGCAGGTGGGCGACCTGTTCGCGTTCTCCGCCCGGGACGTCGGCGAGTACGCCTCCGCCGAACACACCAGGGTCGGCATAGCCCGCCTCTTCCCGCGCGTGGGCGAGGCGTTCCTGACCAATCGACGGCGGCCCATCCTGACGCTTCTGGCCGAAGACTCGCCCGGTGTCAACGACATGCTCATGGCCGCCTGCGATCCGGAGCGCTATCGTCTCCTCGGCGTCACCGGCTGGCACGCCTCATGCGAGGAGAACCTGAGGCGGGCCATGGCCGGCCTGGGTCACCCCAGCGTCGAGGTTCCCCAGCCGATCAACCTGTTCATGGACGTCCCGATCGGCCCGGACGGTGCGCTCAGCTTCAGGGCGGCGGGGACCCGCCCAGGCGACTCGGTGACCCTGCGGGCCGAGATGGATGCGATCGTCGTCCTCTCCGCGTGTCCGCAGGACCTCAATCCGGTCAACGGCCCCGGCCCGACGTCCCTCGCCATCGACCTTCTCGACTGATTTGCAGCCCGGCCCCGCCTCCAGGCCGCGGCGTGCGTCCGGCGCTTCCATACCCCTCAGGCATTGGTGCAGGGCCAGGGGGTCGGGCAGGCGTCCATGGCGGCGATGCCATCGCCCTGAAGCATGGAACCCACCCCCCGTGGCGGCCTTCCGGGCCGCTCACGACCGTCCCGGGGCATCCGGGCGCGAATCCTATGCCTCGGGGACATGGCCGCGATGGTTCGGACGCCAGGGGTAGAAGGGCCGACCCGCGGAGCGTGACCGCCGGCGTTACGCCCGCTTGCGCGGCAGGTCGAGGAAGGGGAGCTCGACGACGGTCGCCCTGACGCGGCCCCGGCGGCCCTCGACGGTCCACTCGACCTCGAGCTGCGAGCCCGCCTTCTCGTAGGCGGGCGGCACCGAGGCCAGCGCGATGGCCTGCTTGAGGATGGGGCTCCAGCCACGGCTGGTGGCCTTGCCCACCTGTCCGCGACCGGGGGCGAAGACGGGCACCGCCGAGCGATCCACGGTCGGCGAAACGGCCGGCGGAAGGCCCTGCGCGGCGAAGAGCCCCTCGATGCCATACCAGTCGAGCGTCAGCCCGACCAGCCGGCGCCCGGGGCCGCCACGGCGCCGCTCGGCCTCCAGGGCGCGCTTGCCCACGAAGTCGGCCTTGTCGAAGGTCACCAGGCGCCCCAGGCCGATCTCGAACGGGGAGTAGTTCTGCTCGGGGTTCATGGCCTGGCGGGCGGAGGTGTAGTCGACCTCGAGCAGGATCAGCCCCGCCTCCAGGCGCGTCACGTCGAGGGCGAGCATCCCCGCCGGCCGGATGCCGTGCGCCGTGCCGGCCGCCACCAGCGCGTCCCAGACCTCCGCGGCCGCCTCCTCGGGCAGCCACAGCTCGTAGCCCAGGTCGCCGGTGTAGCCGGTGCGCGAAACGTCGAGGGCGACCGCCCCGATCTTCGAGCCGCGTCGGCGGAAGTAGCCCAAGTCGGCGAAGGATTCGCCGGTGGCCGCCTCCAGGACGGCCCGGCTCTGTGGGCCCTGGAGGGCCAGCGCGGCGAGAGACTCGGAGACGTCCTCGACGGTCACGTGCAGACCGGCGGCGTTCATGCGCAGCCAGCGCAGCTGCGGGTCGGCGGCCGTCCAGCGGAACTCGGTGGGGGAGAGGCGGTGGACCGTGCCGTCGTCGACGACCTTGCCGTGCTCGTCGCACCAGGGCGTGTAGTACACCGCGCCGATCTTGAGCTTCGTCGCGTCGCGGGTGATGACGCGGTCGACCAGCCGCTCCGCGTCGGGGCCACTCACGCGGTACTTGAAGAGCGGGCTGACGTCGATCAGAGCAGCCGCTTCGCGGATGGCGTTGTACTCGATGTCGTGGAAGTCGGCGTAGACGCTGGCGGCGTAGAAGCCCGCCCACTCGCGCCACTGCATCTTGCGGTTGAGGGGCGCGGTGCGGTCGTGGAAGGCGGTCCCGACGCTCACGTGCGACGACTCCTCGGCTCCTGCATGGCCGCGCGGTCCGGCCGAACGGGACCCCGCGAATCGCGTACAGTATGGAAGATTCCTATGCACTCTGTATAGTCGTCGCGGCGTTCGGGCCGCGGCTCGTCTTGACGGAGGGACCGGTGGCCGAGCGCTACGACGCGGTCATCATCGGCGGCGGCCACAACGGCCTCATCAGCGCCGCCTACCTGGCCCGCGCCGGCCTCAAGACGCTCGTCCTCGAGAAGCGCCACGTCCTGGGCGGGGCGGCGGCGACCGAGGAGATCGTGCCCGGCTTCCGCTTCTCGACCTTCTCGTACGTCGTCTCGCTGCTGCGCCCGGAGATCATCCGCGAGCTGGACCTGCCGCGTCATGGCCTGGACATCCTGCCCCTCGACGGTACCTTCACGCCGTTGGACGGCGACTACCTGTGGCGCGTCAACGACCACGGCCGGACGATGCGCGAGCTGCGCCGCTGGTCCGCCTCGGATGCCGAGGCGTACGAGGAGTACGGCCGGCTGATGGTCGAGATGGCCAAGTTCATCAAGCCCATCCTGGGCATCGTCCCGCCCGACCTCACCGGCCGCGACCCGCGCGAGTTCCTGCCCTTGGCCGGCCTGGCCCGCTCCTTCGGGCGGCTGCCGGAACGCCAGCAGGCGGTCTTCATCCAGCTCATGACGATGAGCGCCGCCGACTTCCTCGACCAGTGGTTCGAGACCGACCCGCTCAAGGCCACGATGTCCGCGTCCGGCATCATCGGCACGTACCTCGGCGTGCGCTCTCCGGGCACGGCCTACGTGCTGCTGCACCACTACATGGGCGAGATCGACGGTGCCTTCCGCGCCTGGGGCATCCCCAAGGGCGGCACGGGCGGCATCAGCCTGGCCATCGCCTCAGCCGCTCGCTCGCTGGGCGCCACGATCCGCACCGAGGCGCCGGTCGTCCGCATCCTCACCCGGGACGGCCGCGCCACGGGCGTCGTCCTCGAGAGCGGCGAGGAGATCGCCGCCGGCGCGGTGCTCGCCTCGACCGACGTGAAGCGGACCTTCATCGACCTTCTCGAGCCGGGCACGCTGGATCCCGCGTTCGAGGCCGAGGTGCGCCGCTTCAAGTTCCGCGGCTCCTCGGGCAAGGTGAACCTCGCCGTGGATCGGCTGCCCGACTTCACCTGCCTGCCGGGGGAGGGGGAGCACCTGCGCGGGGCGATCAGCTTCAGCCCCTCACTGGACTACATGGAGCGCGCCTACGACGACGCGAAGTACGGTCGCTTCAGCGCGCGCCCGTACGTGGACATGATCATCCCGACCCTCGTCGACCCGACCATGGCGCCGCCCGGCAAGCACGTCATCAGCTGCTTCGTGCAGTACGCGCCGTACAGGCTGGACCCGAGCCTGGGCACCTGGGACGACCAGCGCGAAGCCTTCGGCGACGCGGTCATCGACACCATCGCCGAGCGGGCGCCGAACATCCGCGAGGTCATCGTCGGGCGCCAGGTGCACACGCCGCTCGACATGGAGCGCATCATCGGCCTGACCGAGGGCAACATCTTCCAGGGCGAGCTGACTCTCGAGCAGCTCTTCTTCAGCCGACCGGTGCCCGGCTACGCCCGCTTCCGGACGCCCATCCGCGATCTCTGGCTGTGCGGCTCCTCGACCCACCCGGGCGGCGGGATCATGGGCGCCAACGGCCGCCTGGCCGCCATGGAGTACCTGAAGTCCCGCGGCCGGAAGGCGGCCTGAGATGACGACGAGGGCCTCGACCGCCTACGACGCGATCGTCATCGGCGCCGGCCACAACTCCCTCGTCACGGCTGGATACCTCTCGAAGAGCGGCCTGCGCACGCTCGTGGTGGAGCGGCGCGAGCGCGTCGGCGGGATCGCGGACACGACCGAGCTGGCGCCCGGCGCGCGGGTGCCGACGCTCATGCACACGGTCGGCCGGCTGCGCCCGAGCGTCGTCCGCGACCTCGACCTCAAGCGCCACGGGCTGACGCTTCTCGCGCCCGAGGTGCGCGTCTTCGCGCCGTCACCCGACGGCACCGCATTGATCCTGTACGGCGACCCGGCCCGGACGGCGGAGGGGCTGCACGGCCGGTCCGAGAAGGACGCCGCCGCCTACCCGGACTTCGACCGCCGCGTGCGGGTGCTGAGCCGCTTCCTGGCGGCGCTTGGCGACGAGACGCCGCCCGACATCGTCAGCCCTGGCTTCGGCGACGCCCTCCTCGGGCTGAGGCTCGGCCGGGCGTTCCGCGGCCTGGGCAGGCTCGACGCGCGGACGATCCTGCGCGTGCTGCCCATGGCCGTGGCCGACTTCGTGGCCGAGTCCTTCGAGACCGACGCGCTGCAGGCTGCGATCGCCTGGCGCGGCGTCCGCTTCGCCTCGCTGGGCCCCTGGTCGGGCGGCTCGGCCGCCGTCCTGCTCGGCGACTCCGCGGGCAACGATGGCGGGGCGGCCGGCGAGACCGTCTACGCGAGGGGCGGCCCCGGCGCCCTGGCCGAGGCGCTGGCCGCAGCGGCGCGCACGCTCGGAGCGGAGGTCCGCACCTCCGCCGACGTGATCGCCGTGACGACGGCGGACGGCCGGGCGACCGGCGTGGCGCTCGCCTCGGGCGAGGAGATCGCCGCGCCGATGGTCGTCTCCGGCGCCGATCCGAAGCGCACGCTGCTCGACCTCGTCGACCCGGTGACCCTCGGTCCCTCGATGCGCTGGCGGGCCGGCAACATCCGCCAGCCGGGCGTCGTGGCCAAGGTGAACCTCGTCCTGTCCGGCGTGCCGCGCTTCCCGGCCGCGAACGGCGACGAGCGGCTCCTGCGCGGCCGGATCCTGGTGGCCCCCGGCATCGACCCCATCGAGCGGGCCTTCGACGCCTCGAAGTACGGCCGCCCAAGCGAGACGCCGGTGCTCGAGGCAACGATCCCCTCGCTGGCCGACCCGACGCTGGTGTCCGGCGCGCCCGAGGGCACGCAGGTCATGAGCGTCATCGCCCAGTACGCCCCCTACCGGCTGCGCGACGGCGACTGGGATGCGAGTCGGGAGGCCCTGGGCGACCGCGTGATGGCGGTGCTGGAGTCCGTGGCGCCGGGCATCTCGTCGCTGGTAGCGGCACGGCAGGTCCTGACGCCGCTCGACCTTGAACGCGACTTCGGGCTGACCGGAGGACACCCGCTGCATGCCGAGCCGGCCCTCGACTCGTTCTTCCTGTGGCGGCCGCTGCTGGGCTACGCGCGCTACCGGCTGCCGGTGGAGGGGCTCTACCTCTGCGGCTCCGGCGCCCATCCGGGTGGCGGCATCAGCGGCTGGCCCGGCCAGAACGCCGCCCGCGAGATCCTCGCCGACGCGAAGAAGCGCCGCCGCCAGGGGTCAGAGCAGCCGCACCGGGACGGATGGTGAGGCGAAGTCCTCGTCGAACGTCGCGATCGCGTCACAGCCGGCATGTTCCGCTGCCGCCGCCATGATGGCGTCCGGGATGCGGCGCGCGGAGTTCCGCAGCGTCCACTTCAGGCCAGCGACCGCGGTCGCTCGATCCGCGTCCACCAGCTCCACCTGTTCCCTCGTCAGGAAACGGATCAGGCCCTCGCCCACGCGCGGGTTGCCGATGCCGTGTTTCGTGCGCAGGACATGGACCACCTCGAGGATCACGCCGGTCGAGATCACAAGGGTTGCATCGCTCTCGATGAGACCGGCGGCGGCAAACGCCCGCGGCGGATCATCCTCGGCGAAGTAGCGGATGAGAACGCTCGAGTCGCAGAAGACTCGGCCCGGCTTCCTCATCCTGCCTTCTGACTCTTGGCTGGTTGTGTTCGATGGCGTTCGCTGTCCTTGCGCAGGACTTCCATGATCTCATCGGCCCTGGCGTCCCATGCCCGCTCCTTGACGGCGTGCCAGTCGGTGATCGGCTCTTGCCCCGGCTGTCGGAAGATGCCGAGCAACGACTCACGATGGGGCTTCGGCATGAAGTCGATGACGAGCCGCCCGTGCTCGACGCGTTCGATGGCGACGTCACCCGGCCTTATCCCCAGTTCCTCCCGGACCTGCTTGTCGATGGTGATCTGGAATCGCTCGCCGACGACATTCGCCATATCACAACCCTCTGGTACGTAGATGCGCCGTAAGTATGGCGTCGTTGGCGCAGTAGGTCAACCCTCGTCAGGCAGCCGCCACTCCCAGCTGCGCAGCCGGCCGATGAGGCGACGCGCGGTCAGGTCGAGCTGGATGGGCGTGACCGCGATGCGGCGGTTGACCACGGCGTGGAAGTCGGTGCCCGGCTCGGCGAGGCCGGAGGGCGGGGGACCGCCGATCCAGTAGTAGGGGATGCCACGCGGGTCGAGCCGCTCGATGAGCTGGTCCAGGTAGATGCGCTGGCCCATGCGCGTCACCTCGAAGCCCTCGCACTCCTCGGCCCGGATGGCCGGCACGTTGATGTTGATCAGCTCGCCCGGGCCGAGGCCGTGCTCGAGGATGTTGACGGCCGCCGTGTGCGCCGCCGCGGCCGCCAGCGAGAAGTCGGGATGCTGGTAGTACTCCTGCGAGACGGCGAAGGCCGGGCAGCCGTTGATGACCGCCTCCATGGCCGCGCTGACGGTGCCCGAGTAGGTGATGTCGTCGCCGAGGTTGGCGCCGTAGTTGATGCCGGAGGCGACGAGGTCGAAGGTGACGCCGAAGTAGCCCAGGAAGGCCAGGCTGACCGCGTCGGTCGGCGAGCCGTCCACCGAATAGCCGCGCGAGCCGTCGGCCAACTTCCGCTCGCGCACGCGCAGCGGGCGCATGAGCGTCTTCTGATGGCCCACCGTGGACTGGTTCGTGTCCGGAGCCACGACCGTCACGTCGCCCAGCGGCTCGAGCGCCTGCTTCAGCGAGAGCAGCCCGCGCGATTCGATGCCGTCGTCGTTCGTGATCAGGATGCGCGGTCGGGTGTCCCATTCGGCGAGCGGCCGGGCCTGTCGGGTCGTGGCCCTCGGCCGCGTCGCGCCGCGTTCCCTGTGCGCCAGCGGCTCACCCCGCTCGCGGTCCACGTCGCGCCGCTCGACGCGCGTGATGTCGTGGCGTCCCTCTCCGTCGGGCCGATCGGCGCCCGGGCGGGCGGGCCTGGGCCGGCGAGCTCCGCTCACGTGCCCGGCTGGGGCGCCTGGGGAGGCTCGAAGCCGCCCCCGATCTCGTCGGCCGCCGTGGGGGGCGTGGGCACCCGGATGGGCCGCCCTTCGCGTGCCTCCACCACCCGCGCCGCGCGCGTGGCCACGTCACCGGCCGCGAGTGCCGAGCGGTTCAGGTAGTAGAAGAAGAAGCTCGACAGGACGGCCGCGATGGGCACGCTGAAGATCGCGCCGGGGATGCCGGCCAGCTTCGCGCCGATGATCACCGAGGCGAGGACGACGAGCGGATGGATGCCCACCGTGTCGGCCATGATGCGCGGCTGCATGACGTTCATCTCCGCGAGCAGCGCGAGGCCCATGATGGCCAGGGTCAGCCCGACCTGGTCGGGCGCGGTGAGGATGGCCACGATGACCGGCGGCGCCCAGGCGAAGAAGGGCCCGAAGAAGGGCACGGCCATCAGCACGCCGGACAGGACGGCCGAGGCGCCGGTGAATTCGAGGCCAAGCACCACATGGGTGACCACGGCCACCGCGCCGTAGACGAGGCCGAGGATGGCTTGTCCGCGCAGGAAGCCGCCGAAGGAGCGCGCCATGCTCGTGCGCAGCAGCCGGAACTCGGCCCCGTAGCGCGGCGGGACGAGGCGGCCCACGAAGTCGAGCATCCGGTCCCGGTCCATGACGATGTAGAGCGAGAAGACCAGGACGAGCACGAGGTTGCCGACGATCGAGAGGCTGGCCAGGGCGAGGTCGGTCAGCGGACCCACCAGGGTGCCGCCGAACGACGCAGCAGCGTCGAGGACCGTCCGGGCCGATGACAGCAGGTCGATCCGCAGGCCGAACTGGTCGAGCAGCCGCTGCCACGGGGCCAGGAGCTCCGGCAGTGAGGCGGCGATGCCGGGCAGGCTGTCGATGAAGGCCGAGATCGAGCCGGCCAGCGCCTGCGCCGTGACGATGGCCACGAGCAGCAGGCCGACCAGCAGCACGAGGTAGGTGACGACCACGACGATGATCCGCGGCAGGCTTGGCACCCAGCGCTCGACCGTGGTCGGGACCGGCGAGAGGATGAAGGCCAGCAGCCAGGCGAGGAAGAAGATCAGGATGATGTCGCTGAAGTAGCTGACGATTGCCGCGACCTGGCCGATGAGGATCACGGCCACGGTCATCGTGCCCAGCACGAGCAGCGCGCCCAGCCAGCGGCGTTCGCGGTCCTCCATCGGCCCCAGCATCGGTCGAGTCTAGCGCCTGCCCCCGTCAGCGGAGCGGGCCGAGCCCCATCCGCGCGTGGCACTCGCCCATCGACTCCCGCGCCAGCGGCGCCAGCCGCTCGGCGCCCGCGCGCAGTACCTCCTCGACGTAGCCGGGCTTCGCGGCCAGCTTGGCGCGGCGCTCCCGAGCGCTGGCGAAGAAGTCGATCATGCGCTCGGCCAGCAGGCGCTTCGTGTCGACGCAGCCGGTGCGGGCCGTGCGCTCGCCGTCCCAGATGACCTCGTAGTCGGCGCCGAAGAAGCGGTGCAGCTGGCAGACGTTGCACACCTCGGGGCGGCCGGGCTGCGTGCGCAGGATGCGCTGGGTGTCGGTGACCATCGACATGACCTGCTTCCGCACCACGTCGGGCTCGGCGAAGATGTCGATGACGTTGCCCAGGGACTTCGACATCTTGTTGACGCCGTCGGTGCCCTTGACGATGGGCGAGTCGGTGAAGACGGCCCGCGGCTCGACGAAGTAGTCGCCATAGCGGGCGTTCCAGGCGCGCACGATCTCCCTCGCCAGCTCCAGGTGTGCCGCCTGGTCCTTGCCCACCGGCACGTACTTCGCGTGGTAGATGGCGATGTCGGCCGCCTGCAGGATGGGGTACGTGAGCAGCCCGTGGTTGACGTCCTCGGGCTGGTTGCGCCTCTTCTCCTTGAACGAGGGCGTGCGCTCCACCCAGGTCACCGGCGTGACCGTGGCGAAGAGCCAGGAGAGTTCGACGTGCTCGGGGCGGTCAGACTGGCGGAAGAGGGTCGCCCGCTCGGGGTCGAGCCCCAGGGCCAGCAGGCCCAGCGCCATCTCGTACGTGTTGAGTCGGATCAGCTCCGCGTCGTGGGTGCTCGTGAGGGCGTGGTAGTCGACGATGCAGTAGATCGCGTCGTGAGTCTCCTGCATCGCGATGTAGTTGCGGAAGGCGCCCAGGTAGTTGCCGATGTGCGGCAGGCCGGACGGCTGGACGCCGCTGAAGACGCGGCTGCGGGACGGGGTCGCGACAGAGGCGCTCATGGCCGGCGAGTCTAGCAGGGGGCCCGACCACCGGCGGGCGAGGTGATCTCGGCCGGGACTATCGGGCTATGTGCCCGGTGCCAGGGAGCCACGCATCATCAGCGGGAGCGTGCATCGAGCGTGCGCGCGCTTCACCGAAGGCTGAGGGAACGCACACGTTGGAGATCGCGGGTCGGCTACACGACGCTCCGCCGCGCCCGGGGATCCTCTCCTCGGTCTCGCCCGGACGCTGGCTGCGGGCGAGCATCCGGCGCCTCGTGGTCGTGGTTGCGGTGCTCGCGGCCTGCTCGCTGTTCCTGCCGACCACCTGGCAAGAGGCGGCCTCGACGTGGATCTCCGTTGCGATCCTCCTGACGATCCTTGCCGCAGCGCTCGAGTTCGTCGCCGTGCCGCTGTCGCGCGGTGGCGAGGTCTCGGTCGCCACCATCGCACACATCGCGATCCTGCTGCTCGTCCCCGCGCCGTGGGCCGCCGCGGCCATCGGCCTGGCCGTTCTCTTCGAGGAACTCGTGGGGCGTCGGCCTCTGCTCAAGGTCGTCTTCAACGTCTCGGCGTTCGTCCTGACGGCCTCGGTCACTTCCTTCGCGATCGGGCTCATCGGCAGCCCATGGGACGCCGCCCGGCGAACCATCGAGTACGGTGATCAGCACATCCCATGGCTCGGGATCCTGATCGCCGCCGGCGCCACGTACTACGTCGTCAATTGGCTGCTGACCAGCGCGATCATCGCCATCGCCTCCGAGCAGTCGCTCGTGTACATCCTGCGCACCAACTGGACGCGAACGCTGCTGATGGAGATCGGCGCCGAAACGCTTGGCGCGCTCTTCGCGCTGATCTGGATGGTCGAGCCCATCTGGACCGCCCTCCTTGCGGCGCCCAGCGCGGTGATCGGCCGGGCGCTCCAGCACATTCGGCTTTTGGAGACGCAGACGCAAGCGGCTGTCCGATCGCTGGCCCAGATCGTGGACCATCGGGACCGGTCGACGTTCCACCATTCAGAACGCGTCGCCGTCTACGCCGCCGATCTCGCTCGCGAACTGGGTCTTGACGAGGATGCGGTCGCTCTTGTCGAGCAGGCCGCGAGTGTCCACGACCTGGGCAAGATCGGCGTACCCGACCGAGTGCTCCTCAAGGCCGGCCCGCTCGACGACGAGGAGAAGGCCGCGATGTGGCTGCACACCGAGATCGGCGCCAAGATCCTGGTGCACTTCGAGCTCTTCCGAGACGGTGCCGGCATCGTCCTCCATCACCACGAGCGCTGGGACGGCCACGGCTACCCGCAGGGCCTTGCGGGAGAGGCGATCCCGCTCGGTAGTCGCATCGTGGCCGTCGCCGATGCCTTTGATGCGATGACTGCCGATCGCCCGTATCGGGCCGCGATGCCCGTTGCCGTGGCACTTGACCACCTGCGTCGGGGTGCGGGCAGTCAGTGGGACCCGCTCGTCGTCGGAGCGTTCCTGCGTCTTCTCGACCGCGGTGCGGTCCAGGTCCACCAGCCTTCGCCTGAACCGGCGCCGATCTTCGGGAAGCAAGCCTTCGGCGTGGCCGCCATCGACCACTGCGTCGACCCGTCCGCCGAGGCGATCGGGCCGGCCGCATGAATCCGCCGCCGTTCTTGGCCACGGCGCGCCCGTCTCCAAGCGCGAGGTAGCCATGTTCATCCTCTACCCGCTCGTGGTCGCTCTCATCGTCGGGCTCCTGGTCGGCGGTTCGGTCGTGCCGCTCGGGCACATCCGCTTCCGCTGGCCAGCCGTGGCGCTCCTCAGCCTCGGGGCCCAACTCCTCATCTTCTCGAGCCCGGCCGGCGAACTGCTTGGCGACGTGGCGCCACTCGTCTACGTCGCGTCCACCATCGCCACGTTGCTCTTCGTGCTGGCCAACATCCCGCAACCCGCGTTCCCGCTGGTAGCCATCGGCGCTGCGTCCAACCTCCTGGCGATCGTCGCCAACGGAGGCTTCATGCCCACCACGCCGGATGCCCTCGCTGCGCTCGGGAAGCACCTCGGTGCCGGCTATTCGAACAGCATGACCAGCGCCAACGTGGTGCTGGCGCCACTCACGGACGTCTTCGCCCTGCCGCGCGGACTGCCCCTGGCCAACGTCTTCAGCGTCGGCGACGTTCTCATCGGTGCCGGGGTGTTCATCTTCATCCTGGCCGTCATGCGCCGGCCCTTCGACCGCCTGCCCGGCATGGTCGTCCCCGCTGCTGGCGAGCCGCCGCAAACCGGCGGCTGACTGAGCCCTGCCATGCGCCTCATCAATCGGCCACGCCCACGTGACTGGCCCCCCTTCGGCCCCGAATCCCGGATCTGGACGTTCAACGCCGTCCTTGCGTTGATCGCCGCCTGGGCATTCGTGGCCTGGGTCAGTCCGGTAGCGCCGAGTAGCTCTCCCGTGGCGATGCCATGGTGGTTGCTGGCCGGGCTCGTCTTCCTGGCTGAGGTCTTCGTCATCCACGTCCACTTCCGCGGCGAGGCCGAGTCGTTCTCGCTGAACGAGATCCCGGTGGTCCTGGGACTCTTCTTCGTCGCACCGGCCGGCATCGTCGTGGCGCAGCTCGTGGGAGCTGCCGTCGCGCTCGGTCTGTACCGCCGACAGGCGCCCATGAAGTTGGCCTTCAATCTGGCCCTCTGCGCCTTGCAGGCGAGCCTCGCGGTCGCGGTGTTCAATGGTCTCAGTGGCGGCGGCGCGAGCCTGGAGCCGAGCCATTGGGTTGCGGCCTTCGCGGCGACGATGCTGGCCAGCATCGTCGGCGTCGTGGCCGTCGCCACGGTCGTCTCGCTCGTGGAAGGCCGCCCGCAGCCCGCGCAGCTGAAGCAGATCGTCGGGCTTGGAACGATCGTGCCGCTCACGAACACGAGCCTCGCGCTCGTGGGCGTGACGATCATCTGGAGCGACCCACGAGCCATCTGGCTTCTGGCTGTCCCGGTCGCCACCCTGCTCCTCGCCTACCGCGCATACATCCGGGAGCGGCAGAAGCACGAGAGGCTCGAGTGGCTCTACGAGGCGAGCCGGATCCTCGAGGGCTCGACCGACCTCGAGGCGGTGATGCTGGCGCTCCTCGAGCATCTGCGCCGGATGTTCCGGGCGGACGTTGCCGAGATCGTGATCCTGCCGCGGAACGAGTCGGCCGAAGCGCTGGCCATGACCGTCGGCCCGGGCGAGAGTGTCGAGCCGATGCACCCGATCGCAGAGGACCATCGCGCGGAGCTGCGTGCTCGCCTCGCCTCCGATGGTCGATCGCTCCTTCTCCCGCGCTCGCGGGGTCAGGGGCAGGAGAGCTCCGCCGAGGCATTCGGGCTGGTGGACCTGATCGCAGCCCCGCTCCATGGAGATTCGCACGTCAGCGGGGCGATCCTCGTGGCCAACCGCCGTGGAGCCGTCAGCACCTTCGACACCGACGACCTCGACCTGCTCGAGGCCGTCTCCCGCCAGGCCGCCGTCGCTCTCGAGAACGGGCGACTGGAAGCCTCGCTCGCCCGGGTCTCGGAGCTGCGGGACCAACTGCGCTACCAGGCCTACCACGACCCGCTCACGAACCTGGCCAACCGAAGGATGTTGGTCGAGGATCTTGAGCGGCGGCTCGACGTGGCCAAGGAAGGCGACCGCGTCCCGGCCGTCCTCTTCGTCGACCTCGATGACTTCAAGCTGGTCAACGACACGCTTGGCCACGCTGCAGGTGACGACGTCCTGGTCGCGGTCGCCGAACGGATCCGCAAGTGTCTGAGAACCGGAGACCTGCCGGCGCGGCTGGGAGGTGACGAGTTTGCCGTCCTCCTTGACGACGCGCCCGACCTTGGACGTGCCCTGCTCATCGCCCGGCGCCTCGTGGACACGCTCCAGGCTCCCTTCAGTGTCGAGGGTCGGGATGTGACCATGGGCGCGAGCATCGGGATAGCGTCGACCAACGACCGGTCCGAGCGGCCTGACGAGTTGCTCCGCAATGCCGACGTGGCGATGTACACGGCGAAGGCCCGCGGCAAGGCCCAGTTCGCGGTCTTCGAGCCGGCGATGCAGGCAGCCGCCGTGGAACGGCACGTCATGCCTGCCGATCCGCCGCGTGCGCCCGCGAACGGCGAGCCCATCCTCCGGTATCGGCCGGTCGTGGACCTGTAGGCCGGCGAGCCCTTCGCCGTCGAAGCCCTCGTCCGCGCCGATGGTGCGTTGCGGAAACTCCCCCGAATGCCTTGACACACGGTACTCACGACCCATGGCCGGCGTGCCGGGCCGTTCATAGAGTCGGCCTCGGCGGTGAAGTTCACCACCCGATCGCCAGACCGTCCAGGGCAAACCCGTCGCGAGGCGGGGACGCAAAGCCAGGGGCCTCCGTTCCGCCGGAGGTAGCCCGGTTGCCGGGGAGGGCATCGCAGGGACCCCCCCTAGGGAGGCTCGAAATCAGATGAAGGCGAACCTGGCGCGCTTCATGTTGTTCCTGTCGGCGGTGGCGTCGATGGCGCTGACCGTCACGGCTGGGACACGGTGGTACTGACGATGAAGCAGCACTCCAGATACCTGGTGTTCCGCTTCCTCCTCGTCATGTCTGCCATCGCCAGCTCGGCCCTCGTCCTCGAGGCCGGCAAGCGCTGGAACTAGGCGGAGCGGGCCGTCACGGCCCGGGCAGCACCCAAGCGGCCGTCGCGTTTGCGGCGGTCGCTTCGTTTTGGCCCGGTCGTCGAACGGGCGGCAGCCTGGCTCCGCCGTCAACGGTTTGTGCCCGGCCGGGCGAGCCTGGCAGCGACGGGGTCATACAATCCGCGCGTGACCCTCCGAACCCCGGCCCGCACCCCCCTCCGCGTCGCTCTGCTCGGCCTCGGCACGGTCGGCGGCGCCGTCGCGCGCGGCCTGCTGGAGCATGGCCCCGACCTCGCCCGTGCCGCCGGCGGCCGGCCGATCCACCTCGTCGCCGTCGGGGTGCGCGACCCGGACCGGCCACGCGCGGTGACGCTGCCGCGGGCCATCGTGCGCACGGACGACCTGGCCGCCGTCGCCGTGGACCCCGGTGTGGACGTGGTGGTCGAGCTGATCGGCGGTCTCGAGCCGGCCGGGGCGCTCATCTCGGCGGCGCTGGCCGGCGGTCGCTCGGTGGTCACCGCCAACAAGGCGCTGCTCGCGCTTCGTGGCGCGGAGCTGGAGGCGGAGGCGCGGCGGACGGGATCGTCGCTGCGCTTCGAGGCGGCCGTCGCGGGCGGCATCCCCGTCCTCGGGCCGCTCGCCTCGGACCTGGCCGCGAACCGCTGGTCGAGCGTCTCGGGCATCGTCAACGGCACCACGAACTTCATGCTGACGGCGATGACCGAGGCGGGCTGGGACTATGCCACGGTCCTCGCCGATGCCCAGTCGCGCGGCTACGCCGAGGCCGACCCGAGCGGCGACGTCGAGGGTCGCGACGCCGCCGACAAGCTGGCCATCCTGGCCCGCCTGGCCTTTGGTGAGTGGCCGGACGTGACCGCCATCCGCCGCTCGCCGCCCGCGGTGGAGGGCGACGCGGCGCCGGGCATCACCGGCGTGACTGCGGAGGTGATCGCCGCCGCGGCCGACCTCGGCCTCGTGGTCAAGCTGGTGGCTCGGGCGCAGCGCGGGGAGGACGGCGCCGTCGGGGCCGGGGTGGTCCCCTCGGCCGTCCCGGCCGGGTCACCGCTCGGGCGGACGGGGGGCGTGACGAACATCGTGGAGCTGGCCGGCGAGCCCATCGGGCGGGTGCGCTTCGGCGGCCCTGGCGCGGGCGGCGAGGCGACCAGCAGCGCGGTCCTGGGCGACCTCGTGGCCATCGCGCGGGGGATCGGCTCTTCCTGGGCGGGCCTGCCACCCGCCGATCGCGCCTCGACGGTCGCCGACGTCCTCTCCGGGACGCGGCGCTGGTTCTACGTCCTGCCCCGCGGCGGCGGCGCCCTGACCGAGCCGGTGACCCTCGACCAGGCGCGCGACGAGGCGCGCGCCGCGGGCGTCAGCGGCCCGCTCTACCCCCTGCTCGAAGAGTAGGCGGCTTCGGACCCGCCGGCCTCGCTCGTCGCGGTCTCACCCGCTGCGAGCGGCTCGAACTTCGCCTGGAAGAAGCGCAGGTACTTCGGCTCGTAGACCATGCGCAGGCCGGTCGCCGACTCACGGGCGTCCCAGACGGCCTTGACCGACTCGGCCACGACGTCCATATGGGCCTGGGTGTAGACACGGCGCGGGATCGTCAGCCGTGTCAGCTCGAGCTTCGGGCGGTGATGGTCGCCGGTCTTCGGGTCGCGGCCGGCCGAGGCGATGCCCCGCTCCATCGCGCGCACGCCGGAGTCGAGGTACAGCTCCGCGGCGAGTGTCTGGGCCGGGAAGGCGTCCTGGGGCAGGTGCGGGTAAAAGCGCCGCGCGTCGAGGAAGACGGCGTGCCCGCCGACGGGCTGCACGATGGCGACCCCCCAGTCCGTGAGCAGCTCGCCCAGGTAGCGCACCTGGCCGACGCGGGCGCGGATGTAGGCGTCCTCCAGTGACTCCTCGATGCCCACCGCGAGCGCCTCCATGTCCCGGCCGGCCAGGCCGCCGTAGGTGTGGAGGCCCTCGAAGACGACGACGAGGTTGCGCAGCTCCTCGAACAGCTCCTCGTCGTTGACCGCGAGCCAGCCGCCGATGTTGACCAGGCCGTCCTTCTTGGCGCTCATCCAGGCGCCGTCGGCGTGGGAGCAGAACTCGTGGACGATCGAGGCCACCGAGCGACCGGCGAAGCCGGGCTCGCGCTCCTCGATGAAGAAGGCGTTCTCGACGACGCGTGTCGCGTCGAGGAAGAGCCGGATGCCGTGCCGCTGGCACAGCTCGCTGACCGCGCGGGCGTTGGCCATGCTCACCGGCTGCCCGCCGGCCATGTTCACGGTCGCCGCGAGGCTGACGTAGGCGATCTGCTCCGGCCCCACGCGGGCGATGAGCGCCTCGAGCTTGGCCAGGTCCATGTCGCCCTTGAACGGGTGCAGGCTCGTGGGGTCGTGCGCCTCGTCGATGATCACGTCCACGAACGTGCCGCCGGCCAGCTCCTGGTGGAGGCGGGTCGTGGTGAAGTACATGTTGCCCGGCACCCACTGGCCCGGCTTGATGGCCGTCCGGCTGATGAGGTGCTCGGCGCCGCGGCCCTGGTGGGTGGGCACCACGTAGCGGTATCCGAAGCGGCGCTGGATCGCCCCCTCGAGGTGGTAGAAGTTGCGGCTGCCGGCGTAGGCCTCGTCGCCGAGCATGATGGCCGCCCACTGGCGGTCGCTCATGGCGTTCGTCCCGGAGTCGGTCAGCAGGTCGATGTAGACGTCGTCGGAACGCAGGAGGAACGTGTTGTAGCCGGCCTCGCGGATGGCCCGCTCCCGGCCGGCCCGGTCGAGCTGGCGGATCGGCTCGACCATCTTGATCTTCCAGGGCTCGGCCCAGCTGCGGCGGCCGAACTGCTGGCCCATCGTGTGCGGTACGAAGGTGTCGTCGGGCATCGGAGGATCTCCAAGTCGGGACGGCGGGGGACCGTGGTCGCCGAGCGTGGGTCCCGCCACGCTCGGCAGCTAGGGCCGAGCGGCCCGTTTCGGGCGACCCGGTCGGTGGGCTGTCGGCAGCGCTGGTACGATCGGCGCCATGTATTCCCCTCGAGAGCGTGAGGCCGACGGCCCATGCGCGTGAGCGACGTGCTGCGGCACCTCCGCCAACAGCACGCCACGGCCGAGGCGCGTCCGCGCCTGCTCCACCGCTACGCCGCCTTCCTGCCCCTCACGGACGCGACGCCGCCGCTCTCGCTGGGCGAGGGTTACACGCCGCTCGTCCACGCGACGCGGCTGGGCCGCGAGATCGGATGCCCGGAGCTTCACCTCAAGCTCGAGGGCATGAACCCCACCGGCTCCTTCAAGGACCGGGGCATGGCCATGGCGGTGGCGAAGGCGCTTGAATCCGGCGCGCGGGCGATCATCTGCGCCTCCACCGGCAACACCTCCGCCTCCGCCGCGGCGTACGGCGCCAGCGCGGGGCTGGCGGTCATCGTCGTGCTGCCGGCCGGCCGGATCGCGGCCGGCAAGCTGGTCCAGGCGCAGATGGCCGGGGCGAAGATCGTGGCCGTGGAGGGCAACTTCGACGACGCGCTGCGCATCGTGCGCGAGCTGGCCGAGGGGGGCAGCGCCCACGGCCACCCCGTGACGCTCGTCAACTCGGTCAACCCGCATCGCATCCAGGGCCAGAAGACTGCCGCCTTCGAGGTCTGCGACGATCTCGGCGGCGCCCCCGACTACCTGGCCATCCCCGTCGGCAACGCCGGCAACATCACCGCCTACTGGAAGGGATTCACGGAGTACCGTGACGCCGGACTGGTCGAGACGCGGCCCGTGATGCTCGGATTCCAGGCGGCCGGAGCGGCGCCCATCGTGCTCGGCCACCGGGTCGACCAACCGGAGACGGTGGCCACGGCCATCCGCATCGGCGACCCGGCCTCGTGGCGGGCGGCGGAGCGCGCGCGTGACGAGTCGGGCGGGCGGATCGACGCCGTCACCGACGATGAGATCCTGGCCGCCTACCGCGACCTGGCTCACCTGGAGGGCGTCTTCTGCGAGCCGGCCTCGGCGGCTGGCGTGGCGGGGGTGCGCAAGCTGGTGGCAGAGGGCGCGATCGATCCCTCCGCTACCATCGTGTGTGTCCTGACCGGACATGGGCTGAAGGACCCGGACACGGCGACCGCCCAGGCGGCCCAGGTGCTCGTGGCTCCGGCGACGACGGCGGGGGTCATGGAGGTGCTCGGGTGGTAGAAGAGACGCAGGCCGACGAGGCGACCACCGACAGCGCGCCGCCCGAGGCCGCCACGGCGCTCGAGGCGACTCCTCCGCCGTCTGGGCTCCGATACCGTCGCGTCGTGGTGGACGTGCCCGCGTCTGCTGCCAACCTCGGCGCCGGCTACGACGCCCTGGCGCTCGCTCTCGATCTCCGCAACCGGTTCGAGGTCGAGCTGATGGACGTGCCCGGCCTGGAGCTGTCGGTCGAGGGGGAGGGAGCCGGCGTCCTCCCGGCCAGCCGCGACAACCGCTTCATCATCTCCCTCGAGACCGGGCTGCGCTGGGCGCTGGGGCAGGTGCCCGCGACCCTCGGCTTCCGCGTCAAGATGACCAACCAGATCCCGCTCGCGCGCGGGCTCGGGTCGTCCGCCGCGGCGACTGTGGCCGGTCTCGTGGCCGCGGATGCATTGACCGGCGGCGGTCTCGACCAGCGCCGACTGCTCACGCTCTCGATCGAGATCGAGGGCCACCCCGACAACGCGGCCGCCGCGCTGCTCGGGGGCTTCGTCGTCGTCACCCTCGTGGACGGGCGGCCGGAGACGATCCGCTTCGACGTGCCGCGCGACCTGCGGGCGGTGCTCTTCGTGCCCGAGGTGCCGCTCTCGACGAGCGCCATGCGCGCGGCGCTGCCGCGCGAGGTGCCGCACCGCGACGCCGTCTTCAACCTCGGCCGCGTCGCCCTCGGTGTGGCCGGGCTCGCCTCCGGACGGACCGACACCCTGCGCGCCCTGACCGAGGACCGGCTCCACGAGCCCTACCGGGCGGAGGTCTTTCCGGCCCTGCCGCGCCTGACTGCGGCGGCGCTCGGGGCCGGCGCGCTCGGAGCCTGCCTGGCCGGTTCGGGCTCGACCGTCATCGCCTTCGGCGACTCGATGCGCGTGCTGACCGCCATCGAGTCCGCCTTCATGGCCGCCGCCGCCGAACTCGACCTCCCCGGCAGCGTGCAGATCGTCTCGCCGCGCAACGCCGGCGCGGTGGTCATCGAGGCGAAGTAGCGGGCCCAGGAGCTGCCGGCCGCTCCGTCAGAAGGGCTTGAGCACCATCAGCGCGACGATGGTGACGACGATCGCCGTCGTGAGCAGGCCCAGTGCGGAACTGCGCGACGCGGCCGCGGCATAGGCCTCGGAGGTCGGGTCGTTCTCGGCCTCGGCCAGCTGGCGGCGGATGGCCGGCGCGAAGGCGAGGAGCCCGAGCAACGCGGTCAGCACGTAGAGGGCGATGGCGGCGACGATCCAGCCCGTGGTGAACGAGTAGAGCCCGCCGACGATCATCAGCACGCCCGTGATGAGCAGCACGACGTAGCCGGGGTTGGCCACGCGGCGGTCGATGGTGCGCACGGTTTCGATGACGAAGAGCAGCCGTTCTCGATCACGTCCCGCCCGGCGCAGCCAGATGGCGTACGTGACATTGGCGCCGACCGCGACGATGGCGGCCAGCACGTGGACGAGCTGCAGGAGCGGGATGAGCGCCATGCCGTGACTCCAAGCGGTTGCCGGTCCATAGCGTACGGCGCTGGGGCGGCCCATTCTCAGGGCGTGAAGGCGAGCCCATCCGCGCGGCCGGCCTGCCCGCACGCCCGCTAGAATCGCGGCGCCATGCCCACCCCGCTCATCGTCCAGAAGTACGGCGGCTCGTCGCTCGCGACGGCCGACCGGATCCGCCACGTCGCGCGCCGGATCGCGCGCGAGCGCGCCAACGGCGTGGACCTCGTGGTCGTCGTCAGCGCCATGGGCGATACGACCGACGAGCTGCTCGGCCTCGCCGCGGCGATCACCGACGAGCCCGATCCGCGCGAGCTGGACATGCTCCTCGCGACCGGCGAGCACCAGAGCGCCACGCTCGTCTCGATGGCGCTCCATGCGCTCGGGATGGCCGCCATCAGCCTCACCGGCGCGCAGGCCGGCATCCGCACCGACACGAGCCACGGCCGTGCGCGCATCGCCAACGTGGACCCGGCGCGCGTGCGCAGGGAGATCGGCGCGGACAAGATCGTCATCGTGGCCGGCTTCCAGGGGGCCACTGACGAGAGCCACGCCGCGGGCGAAGTGACCACACTCGGGAGGGGCGGCTCGGACACGACCGCGGTCGCCCTCGCGGCGCGTCTCGGCGCCGACCGCTGCGAGATCTACACCGACGTGGAGGGCATCTTCACCGCCGACCCGCGTGTCGTCCCCGACGCCCGGCTGCTCCCGATCATCGGCTACGAAGAGATGCTCGAGCTGGCCGGGCAGGGCGCCCAGGTCATGCAGACCCGCGCCGTCGAGCTGGGCTGGGTGAACGGCGTGGAGATCGCGGTGCGCTCGACGTTCTCCGACCATCCCGGCACGCGCATCAAGGAGGACCCCGACGTGGAGCAACGCAACAAGGTGCGCGGCCTGGCCACCGACCGCCACGTGGCGAAGGTGACGCTGGTGGCCGTGCCCGACCGCCCGGGCGTGGCGCGTGCCGTCTTCGAGCCGCTCGCGGCGGCCGGCATCAACGTGGACATGATCGTCCAGAACGTCGGCCACGCCGGCGCGACCGACCTTTCCTTCACCATCGCCTCGACCGAGCTGGCCCGGGCGCGCAAGCTCCTCGACACCGTCGTGCGCCAGCTCGGCGCCCGGGAGCTGACCACGGACTCGGCGGTGGCCAAGGTCTCGATCGTCGGGGCCGGCATCCAGAACGCGCCGGGTTACGCGGCGCGCATGTTCGGCGCGCTCGCCGACGCCGGCATCAACATCGAGATGATCTCGACCTCGGAGATCCGCATCACCTGCATCATCGCGGAGGACGACGTCGAGAAGGCCGCCCGAGCGCTCCATGCCGCGTTCGCCCTGGAGCGGCCGGACACGGCCGGCGCCGGAGCCACCGCGGCGGCCGGCTGAGGCTCGGGCCACGTCCGATCGGTTCCTCTCGCGCCTCGAGCGCTTCGCGGAGGTCGACTCGACCCAGCGCGTCGTGCGCGGCTGGCTCGATGCCGGCCTGCCCGAGGTCGCCGTCGCCGTCGCCGACGTCCAGCGCGCCGGGCGGGGCCGGTCGGGCCGGACGTGGCAGGCCCCCCCGGGGGCCGCGCTGCTGCTGTCGGTCGGGTTCCGGCCCCACGGCCTGGTCGCGCTCCACGGCTGGCGGCTGGGGGCGGTGGGGGCCTTGGCCATGATCGACGCAGCCGAGGACGCGGCCGGACTGCGCGAGCGCACGCTCTGGCTGAAGTGGCCGAACGACCTCGTCGCCCTCGGGCCGGATCGGCAGCCGCGCAAGCTCGCCGGGGTCCTGGGCGAGACGGCCTTCGACGCGGCGGGCGACATCGCGAGCGCCGTCGTGGGCATCGGCGTGAACGCTGACTGGGCGGCAGCCGGCTTCCCAGCGGAGCTGGCGGACGCGATGACGAGCCTGCGCGAGGTCGCGCTCGGCCGGCCGATCGACAGGGACGCGTTGCTGGAGGGCTTCCTGGCGCGCCTGGAGCCCCGCTACGTCGCCCTTCGCGAGGGCCGCTTCGACGTCGGTGGTTGGTCCGTACGCCAGCTCACCACCGGGCGGCAGGTCGAGGTCGAGGTCGCTGAGGAGCGGCTCGTCGGGACCGCAGTCGGCGTGGACCCGGAGTCGGGGGCCCTGCGCCTTGACGACCCCGGGACCGGCGTGCACGAGATCGACAGCGGCGACGTGGTTCGCTGCCGGGTCGTCTGATGGCCGTGCCGCGGTGTAACGGCTAGACTTCCCCGGTGTTCTGGAGAGCAGGGGAGCGGGCATCGGCGCGCCCGGTCCCGTTCGACGCGGATCGCCCGGCCGTGGAAGCGGCTCGGCGGGACCCGCGGGCATTCGAGCCGCTCTATCGGAAATACGTGGGACAGGTGTACAGCTTCGCCCTCTACGAGCTGCGCGACCATCACCGCGCCGAGGACGTGACCGAGGCGGTCTTCCTGCGCGCGCTCACAGCCCTGCCCCGCTTCGACGAGCGCGGCGAGGGGGCCGATTCGACGTTCCGCGTCTGGCTCTTCCGCATCGCCCGCAACGCCCTCGCCAATGAGCGGCGGCACGTCCGCCGCCACCCGGAGGCGCCGCTCGACGCCGCCTTCGACGTGGCCGTCCTCGACGACCCCGCCGCCCGTGCCGCAGAGCGCGAGGCGCTGGCCGTCGCCTGGCGCGCCATCGACCGGCTGCCGGAGGACCGGCGCCGGGCGCTCGTGCTGCGCTTCGTCGAGGAGATGACCACGAGCGAGATCGCGGCCATCCTGGGCCGCTCGGAGGGTGCGGTGCGCGTCCTCATCCACCGCGCGCTGCGCTCGGTAGCCGCGGAGCTGGGCCGCGACCGCGACGAGGCCCGATGAGCTTCCTGCGTCCCGCCCGGCGGCCCGCCGAGGAGGAGGCCATGCAGGTGGACCTCTACCTCGAAACCCTGCTCGCGGCGCATGCGCCCGGGCCGCGCGGCATCGTCGATGAGCCGACGTTCGATCCCGGCGAGCGTGCCGCCGCTCAGCTGTTGGCGAGCCGCCTCGTCCGCTTCCATCCCTCGTTCCGTTTCGAGGAGGCGCTGGCGACACGGCTGCGCGCGGTGGCCGGCGGCCGCGGCGGCGGTGCAGACGCGACGGTGACGGACTTCCCGGCCCCGCCGACAGGGGTGCCGGCGACTCCCCGCCCGGCCTTCCGCGACCGCCGCAGCATCCTCATCGGCGGGGCCATCGCCTCGGGCTTCTCGCTCGCCGGCGTCGCCCTCTTCGCCTGGCGGGTCGCGGCCCCGCCCCGGACGCCGTTCGGCCGCGCCGCCCGCGCCGCACATCGGGGGCGAGTCAGCGCCCCGAAGGTGCGCACCTGATGCCCATCAAGCTGCCCTTCCGGCCGCGCGGCGGCGAGTTCCCGCCGGACCTCTGGACGCGCTGTCCGAGCTGCGGGGACATGCTCTACAACAAGCAGCTCGAGAAGAACCTGCGCGTCTGCCCCAAGTGCGGCCACCACTTCCGCCTGCGCGTCGACGCCCGCCTGGCGCACCTGCTCGACGAGGGCAGCTTCGAGGAACGCGACGCCGACCTCGAGTCCGTGGACCCACTCGCGTTCGTGGACCAGAAGCCCTATCCGGAGCGCCTCGCCGCCGCGAAGGTGACCACCGGCCTGCGCGATGCCGCCCTGTGGGGCACCGGCCGCATCGCCGGGCAGCGGGTCGCGCTGTGCGTCATGGACTTCGCCTTCATGGGCGGGTCGATGGGCTCGGTGGTGGGTGAGAAGGTGACCCGGGCCGCCGAGCACGCCCTCGACGAGCGGATCCCGCTCATCGTCGTCTCCGCCTCGGGCGGCGCACGCATGCAGGAGGGCACGCTGGCGCTCATGCAGCTGGCCAAGACGTGCGCCGCCATCGCGCGGCTGGCCGAGGAGGGCGTGCCCTACGTCAGCGTCATGACCGACCCGACCACGGGCGGCGTCTTCGCTTCCTACGCCGCCCTCGGCGATGTCAACCTGGCCGAGCCGAACGCGCTCATCGGCTTTGCCGGGGCCCGCGTGGCCGCCGGCACGATCGCCGAATCGCTGCCGCCCGGCTTCCAGCGCGCCGAGTTCCTCCTCGAGCACGGCTTCGTGGACCAGGTCGTGCCGCGCCACGAGCTGCGCGATCGCCTCGCGCTGCTGCTCGGGTACCTGCGCCCGGCGGAGGAGCGCGTCGGCGCCCGGGCCGCGGCGGGTGACGGCGTCTCCGGCCTGGGCGGCTTCAACCCGCTGGGCTTCCTGGCCGGTGGCGGCGAGCGTGAGACCGGCCGTGGCTGACGCGCCCACCGCGCCCGGCGCGGCCACGCTGGACGCCCGGGCGCACGCCTGGGAGCGCGTCAGGCACGCGCGCGACGTCAAGCGGCCGCACACGCTCGAGCTGCTCCGCCTGATGGCCACGGACGTCGTCGAGCTGCACGGCGACCGCCTCTTCCGGGACGATCCCGCCATCGTGGCCGGCTTCGCCCGCCTCGACGGCCGCCCCATCGTCTTCGTGGGCCAGCAGAAGGGCGCCGAGACCGAGGAGAACATCCGCCGCAACTTCGGCATGCCGCACCCCGAGGGCTACCGCAAGGGGATGCGCCTGTTCGCCCTGGCCGAGCGGCTGGGGATCCCGGTCGTCACCTTCGTCGACACGCCGGGCGCCTTCCCCGGCCCGGCCTCGGAGGAGCGCGGCGTGGCGGAATCGATCGCCCGCTCGATCGCCATGCTCACCCGCCTGCGCGTGCCGGTCGTCGTCGTCATCACCGGTGAAGGCGGCTCGGGCGGGGCGCTCGCGCTGGCCGCCGGCGATGTCGTCATCGCGCTCGAGAACGCCATCTACTCGGTCATCAGCCCGGAGGGTTGCGCGAGCATCCTGTGGCGGACCGCGGATGCGGCGCAGGAAGCCGCCGTGGCGATGCGCCTGACGGCCGGCGAGCAGGTGGCGCTGGGCATCGTCGACGAGGTCGTGCCCGAGCCCGGCGCGGGTGCCCAGGACGACCCGGCCGAGACGGCGCGGCGCCTCAAGCCGGCCATCGTCGCCCAGCTCGATCGGCTCGCCGGCTTCGAGATCGACGAGCTGCTCGACGCCCGCTACGCTCGCTACCGGGCGATGGGCGCCTTCGCCACCGCTCAGCCGACGGGCGCGCCGCGCCCCGAGCGGCCGGGGATCGCCGAGCGCCTCCGCACGCTCTTCGAGATCGGCCGGATCACCCTGGGCGGACCCGAGCCGGCGCCGCTTCGGCCGCAGGCCGCGGACGAGACCGATGAGCCCCCGCTGCGGGAGGAGATCTAGGTGAGCGACGACGACCGCCCGGACCGCGAGCGCACGGCCCGGCGCGACCGCGAGGCGATCGACCGACTCGCCGACGAGGTCCTGCCGTCGCTCATCGCGCGCTTCGGCACCAGCGACCTGGGCGAGCTGGAGGTGAAGCGCGGCGCCTGGCGCATCCGGCTGCGCCGTCCCCTCGACGCCGGCGTGACGGCGGGCGGCGGGCTCGCTCCGGCGAGCGCGGGCAAGGGCGGCGAGGGGAAGCGCCCGGGGCGCGCCGGCCACGTCAGCGCCGGCCACACCGGCAGCGCGTCCGGCAACGGCCAGGCCGCGCCGCTGGCGGCCGTCGGGCCCGGACGCCCGGTGGAGCCGCAGGCGTCGGGCCGTGCCGAGCCCGCGCGCCTCGCCTCCATCTCGCCGGGTGTCGGCTACTTCACGGCCCGCGAGGGGATCGCCGCGGGCATGACCGTGCGCGGCGGCGACGTCCTGGGCCACGTGGACGTGCTCGGCGTGAGGCAGGAGGTCGTGGCGCCCGCCGACGGCATCGTCGCGCGCGTCATGGCCGAGCAGGGCGAGGCCGTCGAGTACGGCCAGGAGCTGGTGCGACTCGATCCGGCGCCACGCGCCGAGCCCGCGCGGGAGGGCTGAGCGTGTTCGAGCGGATCCTCATCGCCAACCGCGGGGAGATCGCTCTGCGCATCCTGCGCGCCTGCCGGAGCCTGGGAGTCGGCGCCGTGGTGGCCTACAGTGAGGCCGACCGGGAGACGCGCGCCGTGCGGCTGGCCGACGAGGCCATCTGCATCGGCCCCGCCGAGGCGAAGCGAAGCTATCTCTCGGCGCCGGCCATCCTCTCGGCCGCCATCGTCACCGGCTGCGACGCGGTCCATCCCGGCTACGGCTTCCTCTCCGAGGACGACGCCTTCGCCGAGATGACGCGCGCCCACGGGCTCGCCTTCATCGGGCCGCCGCCCGACGTCCTCGAGCGCTTCGCGTCGAAAGCCGGGACGCGACAGCTCCTGGAACGCCACGGGCTGCCCATCGTCCCCGGCTCCGAGGGCATGCTGCGCGACGACGAGCACGCCCTGGCCGAGGCGGAGCGGATCGGCTTCCCGGTGCTCATCAAGCCCTCGGCCGGTGGCGGCGGGCGGGGCATGCGCATGGTGCGCACCCCGAGGGAGCTGCAGCAGGGGCTGCCGATCTGCCGCTCCGAGGCCCGCGGTGCGTTCGGGGACGACTCGCTCTACCTCGAGAAGTGGCTGGAGGAGAACCGCCACGTCGAGGTCCAGGTGATCGTGGATCGCTACGGCAACGGCGTGCACGTCGGGGAGCGCGACTGCTCCGTGCAACGCCGCCACCAGAAGGTCGTAGAGGAGTCGCCGACGCCCGCGCTCGACGAGCCCGCCCGCCGGGTACTCAACGAGGGCGCCATCGCCGCCGTCGTCGCGGCCGGCTACGAGAACGTGGGCACGCTCGAGTTCCTCGTCGACCGCGATGGCCGCTCCTACTTCATCGAGATCAACTGCCGCATCCAGGTCGAGCACCCCGTGACCGAGATGGTCTCGGGCATCGACATGGTGGCCGAGCAGATCCGCATCGCCGCGGGCGAGCCGCTGGGCTACTCCCAGGCGGACGTCCAGCTGCGCGGCCACGCCATCGAGTTCCGCATCAATGCCGAGGACGTGGCGCACGACTTCCGGCCGCAGGCGGGCACGGTCTCGGCCTTCGTGCCGCCCGGTGGGCCGGGCGTGCGCATGGACAGCCACCTGTACGCCGGCTACGAGATGCCGCCGTACTACGACTCGCTGCTGGGCAAGCTCATCGTCTGGGGCCCGGACCGGCCGGCCGCCATCGCCCGCTCGAAGGTCGCGCTCGGCGAGCTCGTGGTCGAGGGGCTCATCACCAACATCGCCTTCCACAGGGCCATCCTCGACAACCCCGCCTTCGTGGAGGGCTCGTTCACGACCAACCTGCTGGACCGTGTCGGCAGCGCCGCGTTCGTGGCCGGCTCGGCGCGGAGCTAGGCATGGACCATCCCTGTGAGGGCTAGATGACAGACCCGCTGGCCGCGCCCGGCGCCGTCCACACCACGCGCGAGATCGAGGGGCTCATCCCGCATCGCTGGCCGTTCCTGCTGGTCGACCGCATCGTCGAATACGATCCGGAGCACCAGCGCATCGTCGGCCTCAAGGCCGTCACGGCCACGGAGTGGTTCTTCCAGGGCCACTTCCCGGGGCTGCCGATCATGCCCGGCGTGCTCCAGGTGGAGGCGCTGGCCCAGACGATGGGCGTCTACGTGGCCAGGCAGGAGGGCTTCGCCGGGCGCATCGGCCTCTTCGCCGGCATCGAGGACTGCCGCTTCAAGCGGGTCGTCCAGCCGGGTGACACGCTGCGCCTCGAGGTGACCATGGAGAAGCTGGGCCGCCGCTTCGGGCGCGGCCGCGGCGTGGCCAGCGTGGACGGTGAGGTCGCCTGCGAGGCGACGATCAGCTTCATCATCCCGTCCGACGGAGTGCTCCGCTGATGGCGACGCGCATCGCCGTCCTGGGCGACATCCACGGCAACGTGGCGGCTCTCGATGCTGCCCTGGCGGCGATCGAGAAGGCCAAGCCCGACCTGATCGCGATCACCGGCGACCTGGTCATGAACGGGCCACGGCCGAGCGAGGTGCTCGCTCGCGTGCGCACGCTCGAGGCCGCCGGCGCCTACGTCGTGCAGGGCAACACGGACATCGCCGTGGCCGACTTCGACTTCTCGGCGGCCTTCCCCTGGCTCGAGGAGGTGCCGGCCGCCCAGCAGGCGGTGGCGGAGTGGACCCACGACCAGCTCAGCGACGCGGACCTCGACTGGCTGCGCCGCCTGCCGGCCGAGCGACGCATCCGCGCCGAAGGGCTGCTCGTCCTCGTCTGCCACGGCTCGCCGGGCAGCCAGACCGAGGGGCTGTCGACCGACCTCGACCCGTCCGTCACCATCCAGCGCATCACGCGCACCGACGCGCGGGTCATCGCCTGCGGCCACACGCACGTGGCCGAGGTACGCGACTTCGGCCGCCGGCTCATCTGCAATCCGGGCTCCTGCGGCTTCGCCTTCGACGGCGACGCGGGCGCCGCCTGGGCGCTCATCACGGTGGACGGTGACGAGGTGGGCGCGGAGCTCCGGCGCGCCGCCTACGACCCGCTGCCGACCGCCGAAGAGGTGGGCGCACGCGGCCTGCCCGGCGACGTCTACCGGGCGGCGACCATCCGCACGGGGCGGCTGGTGCGGTGAGCGGACCGACGCCGGCCGGCCGGCGCCGTGTCGTGGTCACGGGCATGGGCGCGGTCACACCGCTGGGCAACGACGTGCCCACCTTCTGGGCGAACCTGGTCGCCGGGGGGTCGGGCATCCGGACCATCGAGTCCTTCGATCCCGGGCGGCTGACGAGCCGCATGGCCGGCGAGGTGCGCGACTTCGACTCGAGCCGCGTGCTCGATCGCAAGGAGCAGCGGCGCACCGACCGCTTCACGCAGCTCGCGCTCGTCGCCACCCGTGGGGCGATGGATGACGCGGGCCTGCCTGAGCGCCTCGAAGGCGAGCACGCCGAGCACACGGGCGCCATCATCGCCTCCGGCCTGGGCGGCTCGGCGACGCTCTTCGAGCAGGTCGCGATCCATGTCACGCGCGGGCCCGATCGCCTCAGCCCGTTCTTCATCCCCATGGCCATCGCCAACCTCGCGGCGGGCCAGGTGGCCATCTCCTTCGGCGCCCTGGGCCCCAACTTCGCCACCGTGAGCGCCTGCGCCAGCAGCGGGCACGCCATCGGGGAGGCCACCGAGACGATCCTGCGCGGTGACGCGGAGGTGATGTTCGCGGGCGGCAGCGAGGCCCCGGTCGTGGAGGGCCTGGTGGGCGCCTTCGCGGCGATGCGCGCCCTGTCCACGCGCAACGACGACCCGGCCGGCGCCAGCCGACCCTTCGACCGCGAGCGCGACGGCTTCGTCATCGCCGAGGGGGCGGCCACGCTCATCCTCGAGGAACTGGCGCACGCCGAGCGGCGCGGGGCGCGGATCCTCGCCGAGGTCTGCGGCTACGGGGCCAGCGCGGATGCCTCGCACATCACCCTGCCCGCTCCGGGCGGCGTGGGGGCGCTGCGGGCGGCGCGCCGGGCGCTGGAGAAGGCGCGCCTCGATCCTACCGAGGTGGATCACATCAACGCCCACGCGACCAGCACGCCCGAGGGCGACCCGGCCGAGCTGGCCTGCTTCCGCGCCCTGCTCGGCGATCATGCCGCGAAGGTCAGCGTCACGGCCACCAAGAGCGCGATCGGACACACGCTCGGCGCGGCGGGGGCCATCGGCGCGGTGGCTGCCATCAGCGCCATGCACGACGGTCGGGTGCCGCCCACGCTCAACCTCCGGGACCCGGACGAGGCGGTGGGCGACCTCGACTGCACGCCGCTCACGGCGCGCCGGCGGGATGTCCGTGTGGCGCTCGTCAACGCCTTCGGCTTCGGCGGCCAGAACACCGCCGTGGTCCTCCGGCGCTGGGAGGCCTGAGGCGTGCCCGAGGAACCGGACGTCCGCGAGGTCGAGGCCGACGAGGCCGGCGAGGCCGCCGAGCTGCTCGCGCTCATCGACCGCCTCGAGGGCATCCTCGCCCGCTCCGGGCTCTCCGAACTGGAGGTCGAGGCCGGCGAGACGACGCTCGTGCTGCGCTCGGCGGCGGCCCTGGCGCCCATGCCGGGCCCGAACCCCGCCCCGACCGCGCCCGTCGCAGCCACCCCGTCTGTCCCGGCCGGCGTGCACGCGCCCGAGCCGGAGAGCGGCCACCGGGCGGTCGTGGCGCCGCTGACGGGCATCTACTACTCCGCGCCGACGCAGGACGCCGCGCCCTACGTGCGCCTCGGGACGCACGTCGTGGTGGGACAGGTCATCGGGCTCATCGAGGCGATGAAGCTCTTCAACGAGATCAAGAGCGACGTGGCCGGGCGCGTGGTGCGCATCGCGGCCGAGAACGGGACGCTGGTGAAGGCGAAGCAGGCCCTCATCGAGGTGGACCCGACGTGAGCGACGGGAGGCGAGCGGGGATGGCACCGGCCAGCGTCCGGATCACCGGCTGGGGGATGTACGCACCGGAGCGCGTGCTGACCAACGCGGACCTGGAGAAGCTCGTGGACACGTCCGACGAGTGGATCCGCTCGCGCACCGGCATCCGCGAGCGCCGCGTGGCGGCGCCGCACGAGTCCACGGCCACCCTGGCCGCCGTGGCCGGCAAGCGGGCCATCGCCGTCGCGGGCCTCGCGCCCGACGACATCGACCTGATCCTCGTGGCCACGCTCACGCCGGACTACTGGATGCCGTCCACCGCGGCGCTGGTCAAGGAGGCCATCGGCAACCGGACCGCGGCGGCCATGGACGTGATGGCCGCCTGCTCCGGCTTCGTCTACGCCTACGCCACGGCCGACTCGTTCGTGCGCAGCGGCATGTACCGCAACGTCCTCGTCTGCGGCGCGGAGCTGCTGACCCGCTTCCTCGACTTCAGCGACCGTAACACCTGCATCCTCTTCGGCGACGGGGCCGGGGCGGTCGTCGTCTCCGCCTCCGACGAGCCGGGCGGCGGGATGGGCGGCCTGGAACTCACGACCGACCCCGACGGCGCCTACATGATCTGGCTGCCCTCGGGCGGGTCGCGCAGCCCGGTCTCGGGCGAGACGGTCCGCCGCGGCGAGCACTTCATCCGCATGGAGGGCCGCGAGACCTACCGCTTCGCCACGAAGACGCTGGCGACCTCGGCGCTGAAGGCCATCGAGCGGGCCGGCTGGACGCTCGACCAGATCGACCTCGTGATCCCCCACCAGGCCAACATCCGCATCATCGAGTCGGTGGCGAAGGGCCTGGGCATGTCGATGGACAAGATGTTCGTCAACGTCGACCGCTACGGGAACACCTCGGCGGCGTCGGTCGGGATCGCCCTGGCGGAGGCGGTCGACTCGGGGCGCATCAAGGTCGGTGACCGCATCGTCTTCGTCGCCTTCGGGGCCGGCTTCACCTCCGGCGCGGTGGCCCTCGAGTGGACCGCCGATCCGCTGAACGGCCGTCGGGCCGCATCGGTCGAGCCGGTGGCCAGCGTGCGCGCCCCGCTCGACTGGGACTCGGTGGACCCCATGCCGCCGCGACTCATGGCCGTCCTGGAGTCGGGTCCGCCCGTGCCCCTCGACGACGTCGTGCCCGGCGAGCCCGAGCACGCCCGCGTTCCCTGACCGCCGCGGTCGGACGCGGCCGCCCGGTCCCTGGCCCGTGCCGATCCTCCTGCGCCCGGCCGGGGGCGTTGCGCCTTGAACACCAAACGGTGCTTCGGGGCACCGGGGAGGGGCCCCTCGGAGGCGGCTCGGGCGCGCCGGGGTCGAGAACGGTGGCCGGCCACGCTCAGGCGCTCGCCGCGTCAGGCCCGGATCGGGTGGATCGGAGGGTTCGAAGGCTTCGCGAGGGCTCGCCGGCCTCGGTCGGTGCCGTTTTGGTGTTCCATGAACAACGCGCCGGGCCGGGTCGGGGGAGCCGCGCAGGGCCGGGGAGCTGCGCCCCTGGGGAGCGTCGGCAAGGAACGCCTACGGGGCGGTCGGCTCGTCCGCCTCATCGAGCGCGGTGCGTACTGTCTCCCTTCCAGTCCACCGCCGGCATGGTTTCCAGGATCTCGGCCGGGATCTGCTTGGCCCGCTCACCGGTGTCTTCGAGGCGCTTGGCTATGGCATCGACCGCCATGTCGTCCTCGGGCCAGTCCGGACCGGCCTTGGCCACGTAGGCCTCGATCTTCGCGACGTTCTCGAGGATCGCTTCGTATGCCTCCCTATGCCGCGGGTCCATAGAGCACCACCCCCTCCTGCTCGATGCGGTCCGCGACCGACGGACGGGCCTCGCCATGCGCCACGAGATCGACATCGCGCTCGAAGAGCTGTTCGGCCTCTGCCAGGAACTCGACGCGCTGGCGCAACCCGAGATGGCGCCCGGGTGCCGGCTCGACCAAGAGATCGAGATCGGAATCGGGGCGGAAGTCGGTCCGCGTCACCGACCCGAAAGCCACGATCCGTCGCAGCCCATGACGGCGGGCGA
>LDXM01000012.1 GCA_001443375.1 Chloroflexi bacterium CSP1-4 | reverse complement strand
GAGATGCAAGTTTCCGGTCAAGTGTGCTTGGCTCATACGAGTATCAATGCAGCGTCAGCGGATTCGCCGTCGAAGGGGTTCGCCCCGGCCGGATTACAAGCTTGATCGACGCAGCCCATGTTCGCCCAGTCGCCCAGGATGGTTCTGACGACGTTTCGAATGGAATTGCCCTGACGCCGACTCTCCACCGCCTCTTCGATGAGGGCCTCTTCACGCTGCAGTACTCGCGCGGCGCCCTTCGCGTGAGAACCTCAGGTCGACTCGAGGACCCAATGATCATCGCACCGGACGCCTCGTTTAGGCTGCCCCTCCGCGATGGGATTGCGGCCCGCCTACCGGCGCGACGAGATCTGTGGCCCGACGAGAGCCAACTCCGGTTCCACCGCCAGAACGTATTCCGCCCGAGCTGACTCCGGCCCATGGCTCCCCGCTGGGTTGACCACTCCGCGCTCCCGCCTATCGGCTCAGCGCCCTCTTAACCAATGCGGTTTCGCGGCGTAATCCTCGAGGAGGTCTCGAACGACCTCGCTCATGGTTCGCCCTTCGCTCGCGGCCCGGCGAGTCGCCCGTTCGTACAGGGACGGCGACACCCGGGCCGTGATGCGAGGCGAATGGCCCGTCGCTTCTGGGTCCAACCGGGGTCGTCCTCGGCGAGGACCCCAGCGCGACAGCTCGAACCCGCGCTTGGCCCTGGCGGCCAAACGCTCGATGTCGTCGGGCGAGAGGACGCGTCCGCTCTTCGTCTTCATGGATGCCCTCTCATCACCCGCCGATAGTCCTCTCGATACCTTCGTCTCAGTCGCATCGCGTGGATCAAGATCATTCCGCCGTCCTCGGCTTCGATCGCCACGATCTCGAGCGGGACGCCCTTCGGATCCGGACCGAGGAAGAGGACCAGGTCCGCGTCATCCCGTGGGGGTCACCGTCCGTATTCTGTCAGACAAAAAGAAGGCGTCAAGTCTCACGTAGTGCGAACGCGGAGTGGCCCGGGGTCGCTCTGGCGACGTCACCGCGGCTCTGATCGTGAGGACGGATCCTTCACTCGGGCTTCCTCCCGGATCCACGGGCGCTTCCTGCGTCAGACGAGAGAAGCGACGCCCAGCACGAACACGTCGGTCGGGTCCGTCTTGCCCATGAGAGCCAGCCGTCGGCGCTCGAAGGTCATGCCGTCGAGACCCGCGGCTTCGGCAGCCTGGACGGTGAACCGAGGCGTGACGTGGGTCCAGCTTGCTACCTCGTCCCCTACCTCTGGTAGTATCAGGGTATGAAGGTCAGTGTCAGCCTGCCGAACGACGATGTCGAGTTCCTCGACGAATACGCCCGGGAGCAGGGCCTCGACTCGCGCTCCGCGGCGCTGCACCGAGCGGTGCGCCTCCTTCGCGCGGCCGAGTTGCCAAATGCCTATGAGGCGGCGTGGGACGAATGGGCCGCGGCCGGTGAGGCCGAGCGGTGGGAGCCGACGACCGGCGACGGGCTCGAGTCCTGATGCGGCGCGGTGACATCCACCTCGTCGACCTCAGCCCAGCGCGCGGCTCGGAGGCGAACAAGCGCCGGCCGGCGATCATCGTCAGCAACGACGGCGCCAACGCGACCGCGAGGCGACTCGGTCGAGGTGTCATCACGGTCGTCCCGGTGACGTCGAACGTCGAGCGCGTCTACCCGTTCCAGGTCCTGCTTTCTGCCGCTGAGACGGGGCTCGAGCGCGACTCCAAGGCTCAGGCAGAGCAGATCCGGTCGGTCGCGGTCGTGCGGGTGGGCGCTCGATTGGGTGTCGTGCCCGACGCGCTCATGCTCGAGCTGGAGGAGGCCCTGCGCCTGCACCTGGGTATGTGACGCTGTCAGAACCCGACACTCCCCCGCCCCTTGAGATCGAGCATCGCCCGGGCCTCGTCCGGGGTCGCCAGGTCGAGCGATAGCTCCGCGAGGATGCGGCGAATGCGGGCGACCTGCTCGGCGTTGCTCTGGGCGAGCTTACCGCGGCCGAGGTAGAGGCTGTCCTCCAGGCCGACGCGGACGTGGCCGCCCATGATCGCGCCCATGGTCACGAAGCTCATCTGGTGGCGGCCGGCGGCGAGGATCGACCAGTGGTAGTCGGTGCCGAAGAGGCGGTCGGCGGTGCGCTTCATGTGCACGAGGTTGTCGTGGTCGGCCCCGATGCCGCCGAGGATCCCGAAGATCGTCTGCACAAAGAGCGGCGGCTTGACCAGGCCGCGCTCGAGGAAGTGGGCCAGGTTGTAGAGGTGGCCCACGTCGTAGCACTCGAACTCGAAGCGCGTGCCATGCTCGTCGCCCAGCGTCCGCAGGGTGCGCTCGATGTCGGCGAAGGTGTTGCGGAAGATGAAGTCGCGCGAGTGCTCCAGGTAGGCAGGCTCCCAGTCGAACTTCCAGTCCTTGTAGCGCTCGGCCATGTGGAAGAGCCCGAAGTTCATCGAGCCCATGTTCATCGTCGCCATCTCCGGCTTGGCGGCCATGGCCGCGGCCACGCGCTCTTCGAGCGTCATGCCGTGGCCGCCGCCCGTGGTGATGTTGATGACCGCGTCGGTCCGGCTGGCGATCATGGGCAGGAACTCGCCAAAGACCTCGGGATCCGGCGTGGGCTTGCCCGTCCGTGGATCGCGGGCGTGGAGATGGATGATCGCCGCGCCGGCCTCCGCCGCCCCGATGGCCGCGTCGGCGATCTCCAGCGGCGTGATCGGCAGGTGCGGCGACATGGTCGGGGTGTGGATCGAGCCGGTCACGGCACAGGTCACGATCACCTTGTCGCGTTGCGCGGCCATGCGGCTCCTCCGTGTGCGAAACGTGCCCATTGTCGCCGTTGACGAGTCGGCGCAGGCGTCTCCGGCACGCATTGAACGCCGGGTGTTCAAACGAGCGAAGGAAGGGGCCCTGGAGCCGTCCAACCGCCGGGGTGCGACGGGGGGAGCACCGGTCCTTCGCCGGTATGAACGCCGGGTGAGCAACTCGGCGAAGGTAACCGGGTAACCCGCCTTTCGCCGGGCGCCGCCCACCGCCCGTTCGCGGGTTTGAACGCCGGGTGAGCAGGGGCGGCCCCCGACCCTCGGCTCGGGGCCCGGGCGACGGCCCGACCACCACAAGGCCGGGGGCGAAGGACCGAACGGCGCCTTACCATCCCCGTCGTGCCCACCTTCGGTTCCGACACGCCGTTCTGGCGCACCAGGGCCAACCCGCGCACCCGCGCGGGAATCGACAGGGCGCTCACTCGAGGACGATCCGGACGCCGTCGCCGTCCTCGTCGCGTACTTCGAGGATCGGCCCGCTGATGCCTCGGGCCAGCGCGTCGCGGACGCGCGCGGCGTCGTCGGCGTTGAGACCGGGAACGTAGGAGACGGCCGCCTGGCCGAGGGCGAGGGGCACGCGCAGGTTGACCACGGGGCGGCCGCGCTCGGTGACCTCGACGCGGACCTGGCGGGCGCGGTCGCCCGCGGGCTCGGTGGCCGGCCGCGCGGGTGGCTTGCGTTCGTCAAGCGCGGCGATGAGCGGCGCCGCCTCCTCGGCCGTGAGGCGTCCCGCGGCGACTAGCCGCAGGATCGACTCGAGCGCGTCGCTCACGGGAGCACCGCGTCGTCGAGACGGGCGAGGCGGTCGGAGGCCTCGACCACGTCGATCTCGCCGGCGCCGAGTGCGCGGAGAATCTCGAGGCGAGCCTCATCACTCGCGTCCGCCGGTGCAGCCGGCGTGGGGGCTTCGATCGCGCCCCGCCAGGCCGCGCCCTGTGGCATGGCCGTGGCGGCGCCACGGCCGAGGATCTGCAGGTCGCCGGAAAGCGAGCGGAAGCCCAGGTGGGCCTTGCCGTCGCCGAGGATGATGGCGCGGCGGCCGGGTGCGCCGCCGGTGCGATGTGGCGTGTCGCTGGAGATGCCACCGGAGACGGTGCGCGCCTCGATGGTCAGGCCCGACGCGGTGACGAGCCGGGTGTCGCCGCTCACGGTCTCGACGCTGTGCTCCTGGCCGGCCTCGAAGGCGCCCTCGACGCGTATGTCGCCGCTCATCGTCGTCGCGTCCAGGCGGCGGATGAGCGGCGCCTTCGCGGAGACGTCGCCGGAGACCGTGCGCAGGCGCAGTGCGACCGGCGCGGCCGCCTGGAGCGAGACGTCGCCGGAGGTGGCGTCGACCTCGATGGGGCCCGCCACGTCCTCCAGCTCGAGGTCGCCAGAGACGCTCTTGTAGCGCTGCTGGCCCCGAAGAGCGGCCACGTGGACGTCGCCGCTCACGGTGGCCAGCTCGAGGCGCGCCGAGCGCGGCATCTCGACCACGAGGTCCAGCTCTCCGACGCCCCCACCCCAGCCGAATCGTCGCCCGAGGACATCGAGCCCGAGGAAGACGCCGCGAGGCGACCGGACACGCAGGACGCCCTCGCCCGCCTCGACCTCGAAGCGGTCGAGGAGCGGCGCATCATCGGGGTCCACGGTGCTGATGCGGACCGCCTCGCCGTCCCCGCCGTGCAGGTCGATGCCGCCGCTGCTGGTGGCGATGGCGAACAGGCCGTTCGTGCCGATGCGGTGCTCGATGGCCCCGCCGCGCGCCTGCTGTGCGGCCATGGTTCAGGCTCCCCTGCCCAGGCGCCGGATCGCCTCGGCGGCGTCAGCGGCCGACAGCTCGCCGCGGGCCACCTGGCTCAGGATCTCGGTGCGCCGGGCGGTGACCTGCTCCTTCGTCGGCTCGGTGTCAGGGACCGCAGTGGCCACCTCGGTGACCTCGGCCTCCATGGTCGGGCCAGCGACCTCGCCGTCGGCCAGCCCGAGGGCTCGGACGAGCGCCTCGACGCGGTTTCGGACGGTGGGGTAGGAGATGCCCAGCTCGCGCTCCATCTCGCGCAGGTTGCCGCGCGAGCGGAGGAAGCTCTCGAGGAGCGCCAGCTGTTCGCGGCTCAGGCGCCCGTAGCGGCCGACGCTGAAGTCGCCCTCCAGGGTCGTGCCGCAGTGCCCGCAATGGAGGCGCGTGACAGCCAGCTCGTGCGAGCAGACGGGGCAGGTGGAGATGACCTCGTTGGGCACGTCAGCGCTCCTGGGCGCCGCGTGCCGCGGGCATGCGGCGCGGCTGCGGCCGGACGGAGCCGTGGTCGATGGTGCGCGTCAGCTGGTTGCGACCCGACCGGGTCGAGCTGCGGTCCAGGAGGCGCCGGGCGTCCGCGGCCGCGGCCCCGGGGAAAAAGAGTCGAGCGTCGAACATCGTGGTGTCCCCTGCCTGTCGTGGTTCGTGACAGGAACATTAGAGCATTAGTCTTTTACTTTGTCAATACCGTCTTTCACTTTACGCAACCTACAGACACGTTCCCGCCACCTAGGGACGCCGCGAGCGGGCACGGTCACGCCAGGCACGGCTGATCGCGCGGGATGGCGGGGGCGGTGTCCCCCAAGGGCGGGTGAGGCTAGCGGGTGAGGCTAGTGCCCCTCGCTCGAGCCGCCCTGGGCCCCGGCGCGCATCGCGGCAGCCTGGACCAGGAGCGGGATCGGCCTGGCCATCGGGGGTCGGCCGGCGTCGGGAACGTCCACGACGTACTTCGTGCGGGCGAAGGCGTCGACCATGACCGGGTCGAACTGGACGCCCGCGTACTTGCGCAGCTCGGCCATCGCCTGCTCGGCCGTCAGCGGCGTCATGCGGTAGGGGCGAGCGGCGGTCATGGCCTCGAAGGCGTCGGCGACGTGCAGGATGCGCGCGAGCTTCGGGATGGCCTCGCCGACCAGGTGGTCGGGGTAGCCCGAGCCGTTGTACCACTCGTGGTGATGGCGGATGATCGGCAGCTCGGGCGCGAGGCGCTTGACCGGCTTGATGATCTCCTCGCCCTTCACCGGGTGCATGTTCATGATGATCCGCTCGTCGCGAGTCAGGCGCTCCGGCTTGAGCAGGACGGCGTCGGGTACGCCGATCTTGCCGATGTCGTGCAGCAGCCCGCCCCATTCGAGCGCCTCGACCTCGGCCTCCGAGCAGCGCATCTGGCGCCCGATCTCGATCGAGATCTCCTGGACCCGGCGGCTGTGGCCGGCCGTGAACGTGTCCTTCGCGTCGACGGCGGAGGCCAGGCTGCGGATCGTCTGGGTGAACATGTCGCGGATCTCGACGACCCGGTGGTACGCCCCGCGCGTCGTCGCCAGCGGCAGCCCGAACAGCAGCGCCGCCCACTCCCCGACCGCCACCGACACCAGCGCCATCAGCCACGCCAGCGGGGACAGGGCAACGAAGCTTGAGGCGACGATAGCCCAGTCACCCATGAGAATCGAGCGCAGAGACGCTCCCTCCTCGCGTAGGGCAATCGCCGCCGAAACAAGCACGCTATTGATGGCGAAAAAACTGAGGCCCGAGGCGACGGCAGCCAAAAGCGTGAGCGGCGTCGCCTCGAATGGCCCGGCACCGGCGAGCGCAAGGTACACGGTGCCCCCGATGGCAGCCGGTACCACCGTCGCCGCGTGGTTGTAGACGGTCCCGTACCAGGGGATCCGCCCGTTCAGCTCACGGAGTTCAAACGTGCCGACGAGCGCTACCCATGCGCCGGCGGCTGGTCCGCCGAGGAAGGATGCAGCCAGGATTGGGCACGTTGCCACCGCAATGAAGACGCCGCGGGGCAGGCGCACCGGAGCCGCCGACGTAGCGAGAGCGGCGGCGGTCCAGAAGGCAAGGTCAAGGTATCCGAACCCGTCAGACAGCGGGAAAAGGAAAGTCGCCACAGCCAGCGCTGTAACGCTGGCGGTGGCGACAATCAGGATGAGGACCTTGAGTGCGGTACTCACGGCCGCTCAGTGCGCGTAGGCATCGGTCCTCGAAGTCTAGGCCTTACCAGAGGCGGACTACCTGAACCGAATGTACTAGTCCACGTTCCGGACCCTAGAGGGGTCGAAGCCCTGCACCTCCGGCCGCGACCACGGCGAGAAGCATGCCCAAGAGGGATGCCACGCGCCAGACTCGGGCCTTCATGGGGTTCTACCAGGCCTTGCCGTTCATGTTCGGCTCCACGCTCGTTCCTCCTGCGGCCCCGTGTCTTGCAGCACGAGAACCGACCTGACGGATTCGTCGGTCGGTTGCACTAGTCGCTCAACCCCGCCCTAAGTGCCCATTTCAGGTGGGGTGTCAGCGCGTCCGAGCGTCTTAACAATGCCTCCTAGTACTTCAGTACCAGTCGGTGGCCGGACTGTAGGTATCGCGTCGAAGGAGGGTCAATACGCAGGCATGCGTAGTTAGCATGGCCGGACAGGGAGTATGGACTACTCCTCCCTCAGCATGTGCAGGGGTGACGCAATCAGATCCTCGAACCGCGGCGCGTCGATGCCGAGTTCGCTTCGCATCGCAGTGGCGTAATGCGCGTATTGCTCCGCCGCCGCTGTTGACGCCCCCACACTCGCGTAGAGCCAGATGAGCGCCCGCTCCAGCTCCGGGCTGGTCGGGTCAATGGCAAGCGCGTGGTGGGTGAGGTCAATCGCCTCCGTGTTTCGCCGCAGACGGACGAGTTCGACCTGAGCGCCGTGGACAAGATGCAGGAACGAACTGTGCAGGCGGTCGCGCCAGGCGGCTGCCCAATCGTCGTACTCGAACTCTGGAAGGAAGCGACCCGCGTACATGCGGATGGCCACAACCGCACGATCGATGTCGATGACGCGACCTTTGAACGCTGCGGACGCGGCATCCGCGAACCTAGCACTGTCGGATGTAACCAGCTCTTGGTCGAGCCGGAGTAGCTCACCCTCCGACCGCACGTAGTTGAATGAGGCGTCGTCGTCGTAGTCCGGTTCGATCTCCCGCCGCAGGAAGTAGACCGTCTGATTAAGACTGTTGACGGCAGCCTCAGGGTCGAGATCGGGCCAGAGCATGTCGAGAATCTGCTCGCGGGTCGTCGTCGTACGTGGGCGCGTCAGCAAGAGGGCGAGCAGCGACGATGCTCGCCGCCGGATTGATCCCAGCTGAACGGTTCGCTCGCCGACTGCGAACCATCCAGGGCCCAGATCGTGGATGGCAAGTACGGGAGCGGTCCGCCGAGCCAGTGCTCGACCAAGCCCGACCGCCCGGGTCCCCTTCAGGTACGTGCGCTCGTAGGCACGCAGACGGGAGACGTCTTCGCGAGCTCCGTACTGATCGAGTAGGCGGGCGCAAGCTAGACCAGCTGGCGAGAACCCGTGATCCATGCGTCGTCTCAGTGCTGGGAGCCACGCAGCGCCGTAGGTGGAGACAGACGCTACTAAGTCATCCGGAACCGGACTGAGCAGCTGCAACACTCCCGCAATCGCATCAGCGTTCTCAACGAGGACCAGTTGCCCAACTCGACTCGCGTCATGCACTGCGGACAGAAGCTCTCGTGTGTCGAACTTGGCTGCAGCAAGGACGAGCGCCAGTCGTGCCTCCCAGTGTCGCGAGCCCTCCGCACGGGAGAGTCGCAGCCCTTCGAATGCCAGGGCTGCCGCGACCTCGTGCTCGTCCATGGCCATGGCCGCCGTCGATCTCAGGTAGAACGCCACCGTCTTCGCGGCGATACCGGTCGGCTGTGGGGTGCCGGCGCCCAGGTGGGCTTCAACCCGCGTCGGCAGCCCCGCCGATAGCGCCGTCCTCGAGACGGCCAACGCGAGGTTCGTTTGCTGTAGCTGTTCGGTTGGACCGAGCCTGATCAGTTCCGCTGCTCGGCGACACGCGTCTTCGGCGGCACCGACGTCGCCGATCGCGGCGAGGTAGTAGGCCAGCTCAGCGAAAGCGTCCGCGTCGGTGGCGCCCTTGCCTAAGGCGAGGGCCGCTGACTCGCCGGCCTCCTGCCGATAGCCCAGCTCTGCGTAGCACGACGCTAGAATCGCCTGCGTCGCATGGATGCCTAGCGGCGCCGATCCGGCCTCTCCAAGGTGCATGAGCGCTGAGTTCCCGCAACTGATGGCCTCGCGGTAGTCGGCCCGAGCCCGGGCCACGGCTGCTGCGTTGTGATAAGTGATCCCGGCGAAGAAGTGCAGCTCAGCGGCCGCTTGCGAAGCGGCGGCCCGAGCCAAGACGCGGTATGCCCCCTCGAGCGAAACGGTGTCGTCACCAAAGAGAAGTAGGTGCGACTCCGCAACGTCTCGGAGGACAGGGGGAGTTTCCGGATCGGATCTGAGCTCGCGCAGCATCTCGGAGGCATCTTCGGGGTTGCGCGCCCACCAATTCGCCCGGTACAGCCCATGGCGCACGAGGGCGCGGGTGGTGGGGCCGACGGTGTCGAGGTCGATGGCCTCGAGGCGGTCGAGGGCTTCGGGGAGGCGGCCTTCCTCGATCTCCTGGAGGGCCAGGATGACCTCGATGTCGGGCTCGGTGGTGTGGCCCTCGAGCTGGGCGACGATCTCGGCGGCGGCGCCCCAGGACCCGGTGCCGAGGGCGACGAGCACGGAGCGCACGAGGACGCGAGCGGCGTCGGCGAGCGCACCGGCGGCGATGTAGTGGCGGCACGAGGTGAGCCAGGCGTCGCGTTCGGCGGCGAGGGCGACCCGCAGGTGCATCTCGCGGATCTCATCCGGCGAGGCCTCCTGCGTCAGCTGGCGCAGGAGGAACTCGCGCAGCAGCGGGTGGTAGCGGAAACCGTGACTCGACTCGCCGCGCCGGCCAAGGAGGCCGACGTCATATGCCTCGGTGATCCGCTCGCGCAGCGCCTCCTCCGAGGGCGGTGGCTCATCGGCCGCGAAGAGCGCGACGGTGTGAGGTGGCACGATGCGCTCGAGCAACGATGTCCCGACGAGGAATCGCCTCATCCCCGGCGTCGCTTCGCGCAGCACCTCCTGCGCCAGGAAGTCGTAGACGGGCTCGGTCGCGCCGGACAGCTGCCGGACGAACGCCCGAACCTCCACGTTGGACCGCCCGCGGAGGGTCGAACGCAGCAACTGGAGGCTGGCCGCCCAACCCTCCGTGCGCCGCTCGACCTCGTCGAGGACGTCGTCCTCGAGCGGCTGGCCGTAACCCTCGGCGAAGAGCCGGCCGGTCTCCTCGCGGGTGAAACGCAGGTCCCCCGTCTCGAGCTCGGAGACCTCGCCCATCGCGCTGAGCCGGCCGATGGGCAGCTCCGGCTTCCGGCGCGTCAGGAGTACGTAGCTCAGGGTCGGCGGCGCATCGCGCAGGAGCCGGCTCATGATCAGCTGCACGTCCGACGACTCGTCCACGAGGTGGTAGTCGTCCAGGATGAGCAGCATCGGCTCCTCGGTCAGCCGCCCCAGCTCGCTCATGAAGGTGCCCAGCACCACCTCGCGCGTCGGGTTGGCGGCCGCGATATTGGCGAGGAGCGGCAGCGTCACGCGCCCGAAGTCGGGGACGGCCTCGCGGTAGGCGGCGATGAGGTAGTTGATGAAGGTGACCCAGTCGCCATCGGTGTGGTCGAGCTTGAACCAGAGGCAGCGCACGTTGCCCCGCTGGGTGAAGTCGGCCAGCAGGGTCGTCTTGCCGTAGCCGGCATCGGCCACGACGAACGACAGGCGCCGGCGGACGTGACGAGACAGCCAGTCCAGCAGGCGCCCGCGGTGGAGCGTCTCCGGGCGCACCGGCGCCGGGGTGATCTTCGCGCGGGAGATCGGTTCGAAGTCGGCGGGCGGGTCCACGTCCTCGAAGAGGTAGGCGGGCTGCGGGCGACCCGGGCCGACGGGGATCGGCTCGTCCGGGCGCACGATCGTCGCGTCCCGAGTCAGAGGCGCGAACGCCACATCCGCCGGACGTGAGGCGAAGGATAGGGACGGTTCAGCCGACTGGTCAACGCGTGGCGCACGAGGCGGGGCGGAGAGGGCAGTTGCGCGCCCCGAGGGCGAGGCGTCGTCGGGCAGGCGGTAGGTGGGCGGACGATCGAACATGACGCGAGTGTCGCGACTGGGACTTCACCGCCGCTTAGCTGCGCGACGGCCCCCGTGGAGCAGGCGGCCACGCGTGTAGGCTTCCGGTCATGGATGCCTGAGGCTGCGACGACTTCGCCTCGATCTTCGACCGCCGAACACGACCGCGATCGCTACCGCCGGAAAGGCCCGGATCGAACGACCCGCATGCTCCTCGACATGATCCGGCCGTACCGCGTCGGGGGCTCGACCGTCCTCGACGTCGGCGGCGGGATCGGGGTCATCGACAGCGAGCTTCTCCGGGCAGGTGCCGGCCACGCCGTCCTCGTCGACGCGTCGGCGGCCTACCTCGACGTCGCGCGGCAGGAGGCGCGCCAGGCGAACCTGCTCGAGCGGATCGAGTTCGTGCACGGTGACTTCGTCCGGCGGGCCACGGAGATCGACGCTGCAGACATCGTCACGCTCGACCGCGTGGTCTGCTGCTACCCCGACGCGGACGCCCTGGTCGGATCGTCCGCCGCTCGGGCGCGGAGGGTGCACGGACTCGTCCTGCCCCGCGATCGGTGGCTCGTCCGGGTGGCCATCCGGATCTTGAACCTCGGGTCGCAGATCCGGCGCCGGGCCTACCGCGCGTACGCCCACACGAACTCGCGGATCGATCAGCTCGTCGCCGCCGAGGGTCTCCGGCCGAGGTCGGAACGGGCGACGTTCTTCTGGCGGGTCGTCGTCTATGACCGGGCGACAGGCGGCGGCGCCGAGGGGTCGACAGCATAGGCTCGGGCGAGCACTCGGATCGCCGCAGCCCGTAGACTCCGCCGATGACCCAGGGCCCCAGCCGCGTCGAGCCCATCGTGCTCGAGGGTGACCACGTACGGCTCGAGCCGATGACGCTCGAGCACTTGCCGGGTCTCGTGACGGTCGGCCTTGAGCCCGCCATCTGGACGTGGATGCCCTTCGTGGTCCGCACGCCCGACGACCTGCGGGGCCTGGTCGACGCGGCCCTGCGGGCCCGGGATGCCGGCACGGAGTTCCCGTTCGTGACGGTGGAGCGCGCCTCCGGCCTGGTGGTGGGCAGCACGCGCTACCTGGCCATCGCCCTCGAGCACGCCCGCCTGGAGATCGGCTGGACGTGGATCGCGCCGGCCTGGCAGCACAGCGCGGTGAACACGGAGGCGAAGCTGCTCATGCTCACGCACGCCTTCGAGGCGCTCGGCTGCCGGCGGGTCGAGTTCAAGACCGATGCGCAGAACGAAGCCTCACGGGCCGCACTCCTGGGCATCGGGGCGACGTTCGAGGTCGTCTTCCGCAAGCACATGCTCGTGCGCGGCGGGGAGCGCCGCGACTCCGCCTGGTACAGCATCACCGACGACGAGTGGCCGGACGTGAAGGCGCACCTGCGGGCGCGTCTGGGGCGGGATCAGATCTAGGGCGACCCGGCGCCGGCCATGACGATCAGGGCGGCGATGGATGACGCCCAGGCGTAGGCCGGAGACGCCGGTGGCGCTGGACCCGAGGTCTGCGCCAGGCTGCCGACCGCCACCACGTATCGGCCGGGCATGAGGGGCCCGAGGTCGAAGTAGTCGATGCCCTGCTGGTCCACGGGCAGGAGCAGCCGCTGCGGCCCGCAGCGCGATCATCGGACCTTCGAGAAGGTCCGTGTGCAGGCCGCGTTCAAACCGGCGAACGGCCCGTCACCGCGCGGCCAGACCTCGAGGTTCCTCCGCCATGTTGAACACGCGGCGTGCAGGACGGCGAAGGAACCCCGCGGTGGTGCCCTCCAGCCCCGGCACGCGGCCGCGCCTTCGTCCGGTTGAACGCCTCGTGAGCAACCGACGCATGGGCGCCGGCTGTGAGTCGGACCTACTCCTCGTACTCGAAGGCGATCTTCAGGTCGACGCGGTACTCGACGATCTCGCCGTCGCGTACCTCCGCCGAGGACTTCACGACCTCGACACTGCGGATGTTGCGGACGGTCTTCGCGGCGGTGGCCACGGCCTGACGGGCCGCATCGCTCCACGAGCGCGGGCTCGTGCCGACCATCTCGCGGATGATGATGACGCCCATGGTGCGAGCCTCCCCGGGGAGCTTCGCTTCAGACGGTGGCGCCGGCTGCTCCCATGCGCACGACGTCGAAACAGGTGCTGCAGTAGACAGGCCGATCGTTGCGCGGCGCGAAGGGCACCATGGCCTGGCCGCTGCACCGGGCGCAGATGGCCGCGTGGTACTCGCGCGGCCCGCCGCCACTGATGCGAGCCTGCTTCGCCATGGCCCGGCAGCTGGGACAGCGCTGCGGGTCGTTGACGAGCCCCTTGCTGGCGAAGAAGGCCTGCTCCCCGGCCGAGAACACGAAGGCGTCGCCGCAATCGCGGCAGGCCAGCGTCCGATCCGTGTACACCCCTGCTCCCACTCCCTCAAGGTGGCGCGGCCCCTCCCTGCCGCCCGGGCCGTGTTGGACCGGGCGACCATACCGTGCCGCGAAGTGCCGTGCAATACGATTCGCGCCCCTGGGTGGCACTATTCGCCGCGGATGTCGAAGTATGTCGAGCGTGACGGGAACCGGACTGCGCGGCCTGCCGTCCTGCGCTCCATGCTGACCCGACCGCGGGGCTCTGCCCGCACTGCCCATCTCGCCCTGCCCCTCCTCCTGGTGATCGCCCTGGCCGGGTGCACTTCCGGCGGAAGCGGGACTCCGGGTCCGAGCGGCTCGCCCAGCCCCGGCGCAAGCGCGACGCCGGCAGCCTCACAGGCCATCGGCCATTCGACCGACCCGCACACCCTGATCCTGCGGGTCGAGCAGGCCGGCGGGTTCGTGCCCCCCACCTTCCTCGTCACTCGGACGCCGCAGTTCAGCCTCTACGGCGACGGCACGGCCATCTACGAGCTGCCCGCAGATCCGAACGCCGGGCTGGCGGCCGGACCGCCGCCGCTCGGGGTCGCGAAGATGAACGCGGAGCAGGTCGATGCGCTGCTCGCCTTTGCGCTCAGCGCGGGCGGCCTGGAGGCCGCACGCGAGCAGTACCTCAACAACCGCGTCATGGACGCGCCGGACACGGTCTTCACCATCGTCACGGATGCGGTGGCGAAGACGGTCAGCGTCCAGGCCCTCGGCATCGCCGACGACCCGACCGACCCGGACGCGCCCCAGCTGGCGAAGATGGCCCGCCTCTACGAGCTGCTGGCGGACTTCCGGACCCAGGTCAGGCGCGGCAACGCCACCGATGCCGGCCTCTACGAGCCGACAGCGTATCGGGCCATCCTCAACGAGGGTGCCCAGATCGGCGAGGGCCTCGACTGGCCGTGGAGAGACCTGACGCTGGACGACTTCGTGGCCCAGGGCGAGTTCGGCGTCCGGGTCGCCGTCCTGACCCCCGACCAGGCGATGGCGCTCTCCGACGCGCCGCAGGGCGGCCTGTTCGCGGTCGGCGTCTTCGGGCCGGACCGCGCGCCGTACACGATCTCGCTGCGGCCGCTGCTGCCCGACGAGCAGAGCTAGGCGTATTCCTCGGCGAAGCGCTCCGAGTCCGCGTAGCTGATGAAGCGGGTCTGGCGCTTCTTGAACCAGAGCGCCAGCTCGCCCGTGGGCCCGTTGCGGTGCTTGGCCAGCCTGAGCTTGACGACCTCGCCGTCGGCGTCGGCTTCCTCCGTCCCGTGATCCTTCTCGCGCCACAGGAAGATGACCAGATCGGCGTCCTGCTCGATCGAGCCCGACTCGCGCAGGTCCGAGAGGCGCGGCTCCTTCGACTCGCGCATCTCCGCCTGGCGCGAGAGCTGCGAGAGCGCCACGACCGGCACCTGCAGCTCCCGGGCGAGGCTCTTCAGGCCGCGCGTGATCTCCGAGACCTCCTGCACGCGGTTGGCGTCGCGCGACTGGATGGTCGACTGCATGAGCTGGAGATAGTCCACCACGAGCATGTCCAGGCCGGCCTCCGCCTGCAGGCGCCGGGCCTTCGTGCGCAGCTCCATGGTGCTGATGTTCGGGGTGTCGTCGATGTAGATGGGCGCCTCGGCCAGGTTGTTCATGGCAGGCGCGAGGCGCGTGAAGTCCATCTCCTCGAGGAAACCGGTGCGCAGCCGCTGCGAGTCGATGTTGGCCACCGAGCTGAGCAGGCGCAGGACCAGCTGCTCCTTGCTCATCTCGAGCGAAAAGATGCCCACTGTCTTGCCCTCGCGGACGGCGGCGTGCTCGGCGATGTTGAGCGCGAGGCTCGTCTTGCCGATCGAGGGTCGCGCCGCGAGGACGATGAGGTCCGACCGCTGGAGGCCGGTCGTGAGCGTGTCCAGATCCTTGAAGCCGGTCTTGACGCCGCTGATCTCGCCCTTGTGCTGGTGCAGGTAGTCCAGCCGGTCATAGGCGGAGTGGAGCAGGGCCTTGAGCGGGCTGAAGCCAGCCTCGATGCGCTTCTGGCTGACCGCGAACAGCTCCTGCTCGGCACGGTCCACGGCCGCCGAGACGTCCGCGGTCTCCTCGTAGCCGATGCCGGCGATGCGCCCCGCGGCGGCGATGAGGTTGCGCAGCACCGCCTTGCGCTCGACGATCCGTCCGTAGTGGACGGCGTTCACGGCCGTCGGCGTGAGGTTGATGAGGCTGGTCAGGTAGGCTGAGCCGCCCACCGCGTCGAGGTGGCCGTTCCGCTCCAGGACCTCCGACACGGTGACGAGGTCCACCGGCTCGCGCCGCTCGTAGAGGTCGAGGACCGCGGCGTAGATCGTGCCGTGGTGGCCACGGTAGAAGTCGTCCGCGCGCAGGAACTCGGCGACCTCGATGACGGCGTCCTTGTCGATGAGCAGGGCGCCGAGGACCGACTGCTCGGCCTCGATGGACTGCGGCGGAAGGCGGTCGAGGGACACGGCGACTCCAGGGCGGGTTCAGGGACGCCTCAATGGTGCGGCCGGGTGCGGCCCCGCCGAAAGAGACCTGTCCACCAGATGTATCCCCAAGGCGGACGATGCATACCGGGGGCTGTGGACGGCCTGTGGACGATCAGGCCGCCGCGGGCCGAGCGCTGACGTCGGGGTCCAGCGCCTCGACGAACCAGCGCCGACGCCCATGCTCGTAGGTGAGGGCGTATCGGGCCGCGGGGGTGAGGACACGGAACAGGGTCCGCGGCCCGGTCGCGGCCGGGTAGGCTGCCGACTCCTCGCGGACGGCCTCGACGGCCACGACCGGGACGGTCGCCTGGGCGATGCGGATGCTCCGCGGCCGGCCGTCGAACCAGTCGGTGCGGACGTGGACTTCCAGTGGGCTGATGCGCACCATCGCCATATCGGCCACGGCTCCTTTCCGGGGGCGTAGCGGGAGAACGTCTGTTCGGTATGGGGTGCATCCTAAATCGAACGGATGTACGATGTCAAGCGGATCCATCGGCGCCCGGATCCCGGCGCACCCGGCCCACGCGACGGGCGTCGGGCGCGGTCATGGGGTCGCGCTCGAAGGGCTCGGCCACGCGGCTGCCGAGGAGTCGCGCGCGGGTGATGGCGCGTGACCCGAACCGCCGACGGATCTCGTCGGCCGCCTCCGTGACCCGCCGCCGCCGCTCATCGCCCGTCTCGAAGAGGCCCAGCTGCTGGCGCTCCCCGAAGTGCGAGGCGCCCACGCCGAGCAGGCGGATCGTCCGTCCGCGGACCTCGGGCCGGGCCAGCTCGAGGGCGGTGCGCCAGATCGTCTCGGTCTGGTCGGTCGGCTCCTCGAGCGTGCGCTGGCGAGTGCGCGTCTCGAAGTGCTCGTCGCGCACCTTGACCGAGATCGTCGCCGCCCGCAGGCCCGAGGCGCGCAGCCGGCCGCCCACTCCCTCGGCCAGGGCCAGGAGAGTGCGCTCGATCTCGTCGGGGTCGTGCGTGTCGACGGTGAAGGTGTGCTCGTGGCTGACCGACTTCGGGTCGGCGCCGTCGGAGACCGGTGAGGGGTCGATGCCCCGCGCCCGGGCCGCCAGCTCGGCGCCGTGCTGTCCCAGACGGCGCACGAGGACGTCGGCGGGCAGGGCGGCCAGGTCGCCGATGGTGCGCACCTCGTAGTCGGCCAGCGCCAGGCGTGTCTGCGGCCCGACGCCCCACAGCCGCGCCATGGGCAGGGGCGCCAGGAAGGCCGCTTCCTCGCCGAGGGGCACGACCACCAGGCCGTCTGGCTTGCGCAGGTCCGAGGCGATCTTGGCCACCAGCTTCGTGCCGGCCACGCCCACCGAGGCCGTCAGCTCCAGCTCGGAGCGGATGGCGTCCTTGATGGCGCGGGCGATGGTCTCGCCGTCCCCGAAGAGCGCCTCCGAGCCGGCCACGTCGAGGAAGGCCTCGTCGATGGAGACGGGCTCCACGCGCGGCGTGAAGCGACGCAGGATGGCCATCACCTGCCGGCTCACACGCTGGTACTTCGCGCCGTCCACGGGCAGGAAGACGCCCCGCGGGCAGAGCGCGCCGGCCGTGCGCAGCGGCATCGCCGAGTGGACGCCGAAGGCACGGGCCTCATAGGAGGCGGCGCTCACCACGCCGCGGTCGTTCGGTCCCCCGCCGCCCACGATCACGGGCCTGCCGCGCAGCTCGGGTCTGTCGCGCTGCTCGACCGCCGCGAAGAAGGCGTCGAGATCGACGTGCAGGATCGTGGGGCCGGCCATCAGGCGACCTCCGACTTCGGCTCCACTGGTGTCGTCGGTCCGCGGGCCGCCCACGCGGCGAGGAGCGGCAAGACCAGGATGATCGGGGTGACCATGGCGAAGTAGGCGAAGCTCATCCAGCGCGCGGTCAGGAAGAGGACGAGCGTGACCAGCACGCCGAAGGCCGTGGCCAGGGCGATGCTCGAGAGGCGGTAGCGCGTGACCGCGAGCAGGGCCCCGAGCGTGAGCACGATGTTCACGAGCCGCGCCTCCGGCACGTCGAGGACCGGCCAGCCCATCCCCTGTGCGAAGGCCCAGATGGTCCAGCCATAGATGTCCTCGTGCACGCCCGCGAAGGCGGTCAGGCTGCGCACGTACTCGACCGGACCCAGGAGCAGGAAGGGGATCGAGAACGCCAGCAGGAGGACACCGGCCGCGCCGACATACAGGGCCGCGCTCCGACGCCCGGCCATCTGCCACACGGCGATGGCGAGGAGCACGACGACGAAGAGGCTCGACTGCTTCGTCGCCAGCGCCAGCGCCGCGGCGAGCCCGGCGATGCGCACGCGCTGCCCGTCCCAGCCGCCGTCCCAGGCCCAGGCCACGGCCAGCACGGCGAGCAGGAGCATGGCCCCGGTGCTCGTGTCGTTGCTGCCGTCGGCCGAGGTGTAGACGAGGTTGCCGAGGGCGGCGTAGGCAGCCAGGGCGGGCAGACCCAGCGTCCACGAGACCCGCGCCGCGAGCGCGACGAGGGCGGCGATGACCACGCCTGCCGTGGCCGCCTCGTTGTAGAAGACGCCGTCCTTGCCGGCGAGGAGGTGGCCCGGCAGGTGCAGGAGCAGCGTCGCCGGCGGGTAGGGCATCGGCGAGCCGGGTGGCTGGGTCATGGTGTACGAGTGGCCGTACGGGGAGCTGCCGGCCAGCAGCACGCCGATCGCCTCGAACACGGAGTCCAGGACGTCGGAGCCGCCATAGCCCTGGAGCTCGTTCAGGCGCAGACCGATCGCCCCGAGGACGATGTAGGCGACCGGGATCGATGCCCGACCGCTGACCACGAAGGCGTAGACGACGATCGGCCAGCTCAGCACGAGCGCCAGTCGAACGGGGCTGGGCAGGAGGTCGAGGTCGCGCCCCGAGAGGACGATGAGCAGGAACAGGCTGAGCCCGAGCAGCCCGCCCAGCTCGAGATCGTCAGCCGATCGCGGCGTGGGCAGCCGGCGGTAGAGTTCCGCGAAACTGAGTGCCGGACGCGGCGTGGCTTTCACTCAGGGGAGTGTATGACCGCGGCCGGCGACGCCGGCGACGCCGGCGACGGCCCGGAGGGGGCCCTCGGTGAAGCGCCGGGGTCGCGCCCGGGCGGAGCCCTCAGCGCCGGGGCGGGCCTAGCCCTTCGGCTCGACGACGACCGTGACCTCCGGCGTCATGCCGGCGTAGACCTTGACCGCGACCTTGTAGGTGCCCAGGGTCTTGAGCGGCTCATCGAGATCGACCTTGTGGCGGTCGACGACGATGCCGCGGCGGCCGAGCGCGTCGGCGATGTCCTTGGCCGTGATCGAGCCGTAGAGCTTGCCGCCCTCACCCACCTTCACGCCCATCGTGAGGGTCGTGCTGGCGATGCGCGTCGCGTAGATGTCGGCCTCCTCGCGCTCCCGCTTGCGCTTGTCCTCGCGGCTGGCGATGTCGTGCTGCCAGGCACGGTAGGCGCCGCCCGCCGCGGGCACGGCGAACTTGTTCGGGATGAGGTAGTTGCGGGCGTAGCCGTCGGCGACTTCCTTGAGCTCGCCGCTCTTGCCGAGCTTGGCCACGTCGTTGGTCAGGATGACCTTCACGCGGAGCGTTCCTCCTTCAGGATCCATGTGCGCAGCCGGCGCTCCACGCCGCTGCGCTGGACGAGGGTTCCGACACCATCGACGAGATCGGGCAACCGCCGGACCAGCCGGCGCACCGGGCGCGGCACGAGGCGCCGCACCTGGCTCATGTCGCGTTCCAGCGCCGACCGGTCCATGCCCAGCTCCACGAGCTTCTCCTCGAGCAGCGCGTCGGGCACGCTCTCCAGGAAGAGGTCGATGGCCAGGACGGCGACGGCCAGGTCGTCGAGCGCCCCCAGCACCGGCACGAAGTCCGGCACGAGGTCGATCGGCGACGCCAGGTACCCGGCCGCTAGGCCGAGGATCGCCTTCCGGGCGGTCGGGATCCGCTCGTCGCGCAGGAGCGACCAGAGCAGCCGACCGTACATCGGCGCGCGCGACGCGAGCGGCACGAAGGCGAGGTAGTTGAGGGTCCGGAACAGGCCACGGGCGGGGCCGGCACGACGAGAGCGGGGCATCGGAGCGTGGAGTATATCGGGCGCCGACTCCCGCGCCATCCCCGGGGCTTGACAATCGAACAGACGTTCGGTACCGTGCTCTCGAGGAAAGGAGGCGCCGCGTGACGAGACACGACGCCACCCGCAAGCAGCGCATCATCGACCACATCGCCGCCACGCTCCGGGCACGGGGCTACCCGCCCTCCGTCCGGGAGATCGCGCAGGCCGTCGGCCTCGCCTCGACCTCGGCGGTGCACCACCACCTCGAGGCGCTCGAGCGTGATGGTTATCTCGAGCGGGGCGCCACGCGTTCGCGCGCCATCCGCCTGACGCCGCATGCCGCGCTGCAGTCGGGCCTCTCCAGCGAACTCCTGCCGCAGGTGCCACCGCAGCAGAGCCATGTTCTGCCCATCGTCGGCGAGATCGCCGCCGGCGGCCCGATCGAGGCCTACCAGGACGCCAGCGAGACGCTCTCGGTGCCGGAGATCCTCGCCCCGGCCGGGGATGCCTACGTGCTCAAGGTGCGCGGCGACTCGATGATCGACGCCCACATCCAGGACGGCGACTTCGTCGTCATCCGGCCCCAGCAGACGGCCCGCAACGGCGACATCGTGGTCGCCCAGGTCGAGGAGAACGCCGTCACGCTCAAGCGTTTCTTCAAGGAGAACGGCAAGGTCCGCCTCCAGCCGGCGAACTCGCGCTACGAGGCGATGGTCTACGAGGACGTGCGCATCCAGGGGAAGCTGATCGGCGTCATCCGCCGCCTCGACTGATCCCCGGCGCGTGCGACAATCGCGCCCGTGACCGATACGCCATCGGACGTGGCAGGGCTCTCGCTCGAGGCCTTCACCGTGCGCCTCGCGTCGTCCGACCCGACTCCGGGCGGAGGGAGTGCCGCGGCCGTCGCGGGCAGCCTGGCCGCGAGCCTGCTGGCAATGGTCGCCGGCCTGTCCCAGGGGCGCCCGAAGTACGCGGCCTACGAGAAGACGCTGGCGCGGGCCCTCGCGGTCGCCGCCGACGCGCGCCGCCGCCTTCTCGTCCTGGCCGACGACGACGCTCGAGCCTACGACGCGTTCTCCGCCGCGTTGAAGCTTCCCAGGGAGGCGCCCGACGAGATCGCCGCGCGCGGGGCTGCGCTCCACTCAGCGGCTCGCCACGCCACGGAGATCCCGCTCGAGATCATCCGGGCGTGCCGGCTGGTGGCCGCGGAGCTGGAGGCGCTGGCCGGCAGGAGCAACCTCAACGCGTCGAGCGACCTGACGGTCGGGACGCTGCTCGTCGAAGCCGCGGCCCGCGGGGCGGCCGCGAACATCCTCGTGAACCTGCCGTCGGTCGGTGACCCGCCGTTCGAGGGCGCCACGATGAGGGAGCTGACCGGGCACCTCGAGCTCATCGAGGACCTCGCTTCCCAGGTGCGCGAGCGCGTGGGTCGGGGCAAGCTGCGGGACCCGGAAGAGGCGTGACCGCGTCCGGCCCGAGACTCCTGCTCGGGGCGCCCATCGCGACCGAGATGCGGGCCCGCCTGAAAGTCGAGATGGCGGCCTTCCGACGCCGCCACGGCTTCACGCCGACGCTGGCCGTCGTCTTCGTGGGCCGGGACGCGCCGTCGGCCGTCTACCTCCAGCAGATCCTCCGGTCCTGCCGCAATGCGGGTGCGGTGGGGCGCCTGGTGCACCTGCCCGCCGGCGAGACGGCCGCGCACCTGCGCCGCGAGATCGAGCTGCTGAACGCCGATCCGCTCGTGAGCGGGATCATCGTCCAGATGCCGCTGCCCAAACGGATCCCGCTGAGCGTCGTCATCGACGCCATCGATCCGGCCAAGGACATCGACGGCCTCCACCCGCGGAATTTCGGGCTGCTGGCGCTCGGCTACGAGGGTTTCCTGCCCGCCACGGCGCAGGCGGCGGTGGAGATCCTGAAGCGCTCTGGCATCGCGCTGGAGGGGCGGCACGCCGTGGTCGTCGGGCGCAGCAACGTCGTGGGCAAGCCGGCCGCTCTGTTGCTCCTGCGCGAGCATTGCACGGTCACCGTCTGCCACTCGCGCACGGTCGACCTGGGCGCCCATACGCGCGCCGCGGACATCGTCGTCGTGGCCGCCGGCCGCCCCGGCCTGATCACCGGCACGATGCTCAAGCCGGGGGCCGTGGTCGTGGACGTGGGCATCAATATGGTGGCCGAGGGCATCGTCGGCGACGTGGACATGGCCAGCGCGTCGGCGGTCGTCTCGGCCATCTCGCCCGTGCCGGGGGGTGTCGGCCCGATCACCAACGCGATCCTGCTCCAGCACCTCCTGCGCGCCGCCCGCGACCAGGTCGAGGGCCCGCCCGACCGGCGCCTGCGCCGCGCGCCCACCCGGCACCCTGCCGGCTCGACCACCTGACCCACCCGCAGCCCGAAGATCGAGGGAGCCCTACCACCGATGGCCATGGCCAGCAGCCTCCAGATCGCCCAGGCGGCCCCGCTTCGCCCGATCGCCGAGCTCGGTGCGGAGCTGGGCCTGCTGCCCGAGGAGCTGGAGCTCTACGGCCCCTATAAGGCGAAGGTGCGGCTGGAGGTCCTGCGGCGCCTGGCGGACCGGCCGGACGGCAAGGAGATCGTCGTCACGGCCATCACGCCGACGCCGCTCGGCGAGGGCAAGACGACCACCACGATCGGGCTCGCGCAGGGCCTGAACCGGCTCGGCGTGCGCACCGCGGTGGCCGTCCGCCAGCCGTCGCTGGGGCCGGTCTTCGGCATCAAGGGCGGCGCGGCGGGCGGCGGCTACAGTCAGATCGTGCCCATGGAGGACTTCAACCTCCACCTCACCGGCGACAACCACGCCGTGGGCGCCGCGCACAACCTCGCCAGCGCCTTCCTCGACAACCACCTCCACCACGGCAACGTCATGGGCATCGACCCGCAGACGATCACCTGGCCACACGTCGTGGACATCAGCGACCGCGCGCTGCGCCACGCGATCATCGGGCTGGGCACGGCCGAGGACGGCGTGCAGCGCGAGACCGAGTGGCAGATCACGGTCGCGTCGGAGGTGATGGCCATCCTCGCCCTGGCCACCGACATCCACGATCTGCGCGCTCGGCTCGGGCGGATCGTCGTGGCGCGAACGACGGACGACCGTCCTGTGACGCTCGACGATCTCAAGGTGGCCGGCGCGATGACCGTCCTGCTGCGCGACGCGATCAAGCCGAACCTGCTCCAGACCCTCGAGGGCGGACCCGCCTTCGTCCATGCCGGGCCCTTCGCCAACATCGCCCACGGCAACTCATCCGTGCTGGCCGATCGGGTCGCGCTGAAGCTTGTGGACGCGGTCTGCACGGAGGCCGGCTTCGGCGCCGACATGGGCGCCCAGAAGTTCTTCGACATCAAGTGCCGGCTGGGCGGCATCCGACCTTCGGCGGCCGTCATCGTGGCCACCATCCGCGCCCTGAAGATGCACGGTGGCGTGGGGCGGATCGTGGCCGGCAAGCCGCTCGACCCGGCGCTGGAGGCCGAGGACGCGGAGGCCGTGCGCCGCGGAGCCGCGAACCTGGCCAAGCAGATCGAGAACGTGCGCGCGTACGGTGTGCCTGTGGTCGTGGCCATCAACAGCTTCCCCACCGATGCCGCGTCGGAGGTGGCCGCGGTGCGCGAGGTCTCCCTGGCGGCAGGGGCACGCGACGCCGTCACGGCCACACACTTCACCGACGGCGGCGCCGGGGCCGAGGATCTGGCCCGGGCCGTCTGGGCGGCGGCACAGGAGGGCGCGCCCGACTTCCGCTTCCTCTACCCCGACGATGCGCCGCTGAGCGAGAAGATCGAGACCATCGCCACGCGGATCTACGGCGCCGACGGCGTCGACTTCGGGGCCGGCGTGCTCGAGCAGCTGGAGCGCATCGAGGGCATCGGCTATGGCCACCTGCCCATCTGCATGGCCAAGACCCACCTCTCCCTGAGCCACGATCCCGCGCGCAAGGGCCGCCCGAGCGGCTTCCGGGTGCCGGTGCGAGAAGCGCGCCTCTTCGCCGGGGCCGGTTTCGTGACCGCCTACTGCGGCGACATGCGCACGATGCCCGGCCTCCCCTCGCGCCCGGCCGGCGAGGGCGTGGACATCGACGCCGAAGGCAACGTGGTGGGGCTCTTCTGAGAGGCTCGCGTGGGGCGTGCCTTCGCCGGTGGCCGTGGCCAATGCCTTCGCCGGCAAACCCGGGGTCATCCCATGCCTGGGGGACATAGCTGCGCACGCGGGACTTGCGCACGCGGCCGGCGTAGAGGCTCGCGATGCCCGCCGGAGCCGGATCCATGCTCACCAAGCATGGCCGGGAGCCCAGCCCGCACGCGGGACCGTGCCGTGAGCCCGCGAGACCGAGCCGCGAACCGTCCATGCCACCCTGGCTCAGCAGCCATGCCTCGCCCGAATGGAAGCGACGGGAGGACCGGCAGACCCGCGCGGTCCGCGGTCGTGGGGTGGCCCCGGACCATCGAGCGATGGGTTTTCGTGGCGCCCTTGTCAGAATTCATCGAGATGCGTACGATGCGCGGGACCGCGCGATCGGCGCCCGAACAGCCAGCACCCGCTCCGGGAGGAGTCCGAACCCGATGTTGAACACCGAGCCCCAGCCGCTTCCCACGGCGCCGGCCCCCACGCCCTCCGCCGAGACGCTCGTCCGCATCACGGACGCGGCCGCTGGCAAGCTCCGTGAGCTGACCGCGGCGGAGGCGAACCCGAACATCGGGCTGCGCGTCTACGTCTACAGCGGCGGCTGCTCCGGCTTCCGCTACGGGATGATGCTCGAGGATCAGCCGACCTCCGAGGACGTCTCGGTCGAGAACAACGGCGTGAAGGTCTACGTCGACGCCGCGAGCACGCAGTACCTCACCGGCTCCGAGATCGACTACGTGGACACGCTCATGGGCGCCGGCTTCACGGTCAACAACCCGAACGCCGTATCGGCCTGCGGTTGCGGCAGCAGCTTCCGCACCGCCGACTCGGCCGGCAGCCCCGGTGGCTGCAGCCACTGATCCCGTGGTGGTCGGCCCTGCGCCGGGCCCGCCGCACGTCGAGCCGTCGGAGTCGCTCCGGCGGCTCTTCGATTCCCTACACTGACGCACAGCGATGGACCTGCCGCTCTTCCCGCTCCACACGGTCCTCTGCCCCGGCGTCGCGCTTCCGCTTCATGTCTTCGAGGAGCGCTACCGCGTGATGGTCGGGCGCTGCATCGACCTCGGGGAGCCGTTCGGCGTGGTGCTCATCCGGCAGGGCCGCGAGGTGGGGCCGCTCGACGGCCGCATCGCCCGGGTGGGCACGACCGCGCTCATCCGCGAGGCCGGGCGCTACCCGGATGGCCGCTACGATCTGATGACCGTGGGCGGCCGCCGGTTCCGCATCGCTGACGTGGAGAACGGGCCCGAGCCCTACCTCACGGCCGACGTGCGCTACCTCGACGAACCGATCGGCGATGCGCTGACCGCGCGCGGACTGTCCGAGCGGGTGAGTCAGCGCTTCCTGCGCTACCTCGAGCTGCTCCAGCCGGCGCTCGATGACGACGACGGCCCCGAGATCGAGATCGAGGTCATCGTCGATGACGAGCCCGACGCCGAACGCTCCGAAGGCTCGGGGGCTGCGGGCCGCCCAGAGCACGAGGATGTCACGGCCGGCACCGATGCCGACCGCCGTGAGCTGCTCATGGCCGCCGCTCGCCGCCTCGTCACCCCCGAAGACCCGACCGCCCTCTCGTACGTGCTGGCCGGGCTGGTCCACGTGGAGCTGCCGGCGCGCCAGGGTCTCCTCGAGGCCATGGACACCGAGGCGCGGCTGCGCCGTCTCGACGACCTCCTGAGCCGCGAGATCCGCCTCCTCGACCGGCATCTGAAGCCGCTCGTCGTCGACGCCCGTGGCGCGGAGTCGCGGCGGAACTAGGACGCGAGGCGCGGTCCCGGTCCGCGGGCCGGTCGGCGAGCAACGCCGCTACGCCCCACCGGCGACCTCGCTTTCAGCTTCAAGTGAACAGCGCGGCTGCCTGACGCCGCCACCGCCACCAGGGGGCCGTCCGCCTGCCCGGTTCCGCGCCTCATTCGACCGTCTGGCCCGCCGACTCACGCTCGCAGGATCCGTCGCCCATCCTCCACCGACGGGGACCGCCGGCCGCTGCTCCGTGAGCGTCGGGTTCCTGTTCACTTGAAGTGGAACCTGCGGCGCAGATCCACCTTACGCCCCGGGTGGAGCTGCCACGGGGCCGCGATCCGCCACCTCGACCGCTACCGCAGCGCTACTCGGAGAAGCGCTCTTCCCGCCAGGGGTCGGCGCTGTTGTGGTAGCCGTAGCGCTCCCAGAAGCCGAGGCGATCCTGGGCGATGAACTCGAGGCCGCGGACCCACTTGGCGCTCTTCCAGAAGTAGCGCTTGGGCACGAAGAGGCGCACCGGCCAGCCGTGCTCGGCCTCCAGCGGCTTGCCGTCGAACGAGTCGGCCAGCAGGACGTCGTCGTCGTCGAGCACCTCGAGCGGCAGGTTCGTGGTGTAGCCCTGCTCGCAGTGGGCGACCACGAACTTCGCCGTCGGCTTCAGCTGCGCCAGCTCGAGGATGTGCTGGATCGGGACGCCCTCGAAGTCGGTGTCGAGCTTGGTCCAGCGCGTGACGCAGTGGATGTCCGTGTGGACCCGCTTGCGCGGCATGAGCTTGAACTCGTCCCAGCGGAACGTGAAGGGGCTCGCCACGTCACCGAAGACCTTGAAATCCCACCTTGCAAGGTCGGCGTGCGGCACGGAGCCGTAGTGGAGGACGGGGAACTTCTCGGTCACGTACTGGCCGGGCGGGACGCGGCGCTTCTGCTCGTCGGAGAGCTTGGTGCCGCCCATGAGTCGGTCCAACATCGGGGTCTGGGGTCCTTTCGCGGGTGCCGGCCGCCGCGCTCGGCGCGCGTCGGGTGTCTGCGCCAAGTCTACGCAGGCGCCGGGATCCGGAGATGACGAGGATGTGACGCGCCAACCTCGGTCTATGGTCGGGAACCAGGCTTGGCAGGACACAAGGCGCCGGGCCTTCGGCCCTTGGCGCTGGGCATTCGGCCCTTCTCGACCGGAACCCCCCTGGGGGACACGTTCTAAGGTCGGGGTGGCCGACAACGACGCTCGGGCGGCCACTGCGCGCGTTCCCTCCGCGTGGCACGAACTTAGAACGAGGGCCGAGTTCGCCAGAACCGGAGATCGCCCGGCTACGCCTCCTCGAGGGCGCGGTCGATGGCGCGCAGGATGAAGCGCGAGGCCTCTGCGCTCTTGCCGCCGAGCTTCTGGCCCGCCTCCTGGTCGAGCGCGGCCATCAGGTCGCGGATGGCCTGGTCGATGAACGGCGTCCGGTGCAGCGAACCGTCGGCGAAGCCCGCCTCCAGCCGGTCCACGGCCCGGCGGGCGTTCTCCACCGCGTGGCCCTTCTCGGCCAGGATGGCGCGGAACTCGGCGCGAGCGGCGGCGGCGGGATCCCTGCCCTGGCTCACGGCACGAGCTCCGCCTCGCCGACGGCCGGCGCGGCCACCGCACCGACACGCCCCGCCCGCCACTCGTCGGCGAGGATGCCCATCTGCACCTCGTCCCAGTGGCGGCCGTCGCGCCAGATCGCCTCGCGCAGCCGCCCTTCCACGCGGAAGCCGGCCTTCTCGTAGGCGCGGATGGCGCGGCTGTTGAAGGCAAAGACGCTGAGCCCGATGCGGTGCAGGCCGAGCACGTCAAAGGCGTGGCCGATCATCAGCTCGGTCGCCTCCGTGCCCAGGCCGCGGTCCTGGGAGTCCGGCTCACCGATGGTGATGTGGAAGAGCGCCGTGCCGTTGTCCGGATCGAGGTTGGAGAAGGTCGTGAGGCCCACGAGCCGGCCGCTCGGCCGCTGGTGGATGGCGTAGGCGAAGGCGTCGGCGGCCAGCAGTCGCGTGCGGAAGAAGTGCTCGATCTCTTCGAAGGGCATCGGCCGCGTCTGGTAGCGCGAGAGCCGCGCCAGCTCGGGGTCGCGGTACCAGCGCACGACCGCGGCAAGATTCTCGGGCACATGCCGGCGCAACGTCACCAGCCGGCCTTCGATGACCGGCGGATGCCAGCGGTCGCGGGCGAGCTCGGAGGCCATCGGAAGGCGATGCTATACCATCGCCCGGATGCGCCGTTGGAGCGAGACGGCCGAGCGCGTGGCGGCCACGAGCCGCACCTCGGAGAAGGTCGCCATCCTCGCCGCGTACCTCCGGACCCTCACCCCGGCCGAGCTGCCGCTGGCCGTCACCTATCTCTCCGGCCGCCCCTTCCCCGAGCGCGACCCGCGCACCACGGGCCTGGGCTGGGCCGCCATCGCGGCCGCCGCGGAGGCCGATGCCGACGCCGAGGACGGCGCCCTCGGGCGAGCGTACGACCGATCGTCGGACCTGGGGCAGGCCGTACACGACGTCCTCGCGGCGAGCGGCCGACGCCCCTCCGGCGAGCTGCCGGCGCTGACCGATGTGGATGCCGCGCTCTCCGAGATCGCGACGACGCGGGGCGCGGCGGAGAAGACGCGGATCTTCCGCACGCTGCTCTGGCGCTGCGATCCGCTCACCGCCAAGTACGTGGTCAAGACGCTCTCCGGCGAGATGCGCATCGGCCTGCGCGAGGGGCACCTGGAGACGGCCATCGCCGCCGCCTTCGGGCGCGACGTCGAGGCCGTGAAGTGGGCGGGCATGCTCACCGGGGACCTCGGGCAGTCCGCCGAGCTGGCCCGCGACGACCGGCTGGACGCGGCCGAGCTGACGCTTTTCCGGCCGCTGAAGTCCATGCTCGCCTCGCCGGCCGCGGATGCCGCCGAGGTTCTGATGCGCCTGGGCTCGCCCGTCTGGGTGGAGGACAAGTACGACGGGATCCGGGCCCAGCTCCACCGGCGCGATGGGGAGGCGCGCCTCTACAGCCGCGACCTCCATGACGTGAGCGGCCAGTTCCCCGAGGTGGTCGCGGCGGCCGTCCAGCTGAGCTGGGACGGCCTCCTCGACGGCGAGCTGCTGGCCTGGAAGGGGGGCACGGCGCTGCCCTTCCAGCAGCTCCAGGCGCGCCTCGGGCGCAAGAAGCCGCCGGCGGCCCTCATCGCGGAGGTGCCCTGCATCTTCGTCGCCTTCGATGCGCTCGCGCTGGGTCCCGGCGACGGCGCGCCGGTGGAGCCCCTGCTTCGACTGCCGCTGCGCGAGCGCCGTGCGCGGCTCGACGCTCTCGGGTTGGCTCGGACCCCGGGCTTCGGCGTCTCCAACCTCCTGACTGCCGCGGACGGGGCGGTGCTGGAGCGCCATTTCGCGGCCGCCCGGCAGCGCGGCAACGAGGGTCTGATGGTCAAGGACCCGGAGAGCGGCTATTCGCCCGGTCGCCGCGGCTACGGCTGGCTGAAGCTGAAGCGGCCGCTGGCCACGCTCGACTGCGTCGTGGTCGGCGTGGAGGTCGGCCACGGCAAGCGCCACGGCGTGCTGTCCGACTACACGTTCGCCGTCCTCGACGACCGCGCCGATGCGACGAAGCCGCTGGCCACCATCGGCAAGGCCTACAGCGGCCTGACCGACGCGGAGCTGGCGGAGATGACGCGCTGGTTCGAGGCACACACGCTGGAGCGCTTCGGGCGCTACCGGGTGGTGGAGCCGACGGTCGTGGTCGAGGTCGCCTTCGACGTGATCATGCGCTCGAGCCGCCACGGGTCCGGGTTCGCGCTGCGCTTCCCGCGCATCGTCCGGCTGCGGCCCGACAAGCCGCCCTCCGAGATCGACCGCCTCGCCACCGTGGAGAGGATGCACGAGCAGCTGCAGGCCGGCGTCAGCTACCGGCTCGAGGCCGGCGCGGGCTGACGGCGTTTTGCGGTGCGCGCCGTCCACGACGAGCTGAAATGGGGGCCGCACGCTCTCCCCGGGGCGTCGCGCCGCGGGTATGCTAACCGGCATGTTGGACCAGTACGGCGTCGAGTCCTCGTCACACGTCACGCTGTTCACGGACAGCCACGTAGTGCGCGGCATGCTGCGCACGCGCCAGCGGCGACTGACCGACGTCCTGAACGCGACGGATGCGTCCTTCGTGGTCCTCGAGGAGGTCATCCTCGAGGACTTCGGCGCCCGAGCGACGATCGAGCGCGCCGACTACGCTCAGGTCAACCTGGCCACGATCCTGTTCGCCGTGGCGGAGGTGGCGGTCGAGGCGACCCCCGAGCTGCGCACGATGAAGGTGCCAGAACGCGCGCTGGTGAGCGTGCCCCCCTTCAAGATCGTGGGGCGCATCCACCTCCTGCCCGAACGCAACCTGCATCACGCGCTCAGCGACCTGGCCGGTCGCTTCCTGCCCGTGACCGACGCCACGTACTGGTCGGACAGCCTCGGCGAGGCGCGCACGCAGGCGCCCTTCCTGGCCGTCAACCACTCGCGCGCGCAGGTGCTGGCGCCCTACCGAGAGACCGACGTCTGGGCGGGCGTGACGATCGGGGAAGGGGCCGACGCCGAGCGCGGAACCGGGGCAGGCGAGTCCTAGCGAGCGACCGGCAGGTCGAGCCGGCTGCCCCAGTCGGCCCAGCCGGAGTCGTAGAGGGCGACATCCTCGTATCCCAGCAGCGCCAGAACGAAGGCCGCCTTCGCCGCACCGATACCCGCGCCGTCGTAGAGGACGACGCGCCGCCCGCGCTGGACGCCGGCCTCGACGTAGAGTCTGGACAATCGCTCGGGCGTTTCGAAGACCTGGCTGCCCGGCACCGTCAGCAGCGCCGCCGGCACGTTCACCGCGCCAGGGATGTGGCCGAGGCGCTTCGCGTTGCCCTCCTGGCCCCGGTACTCGGCCGGGCCGCGCGTGTCCACGAGCTCGACGTCCGGCGAACCGAGGAGGGCGCGGACGTCGGGCGTCGATAGACGCAGGCTCGAGGCGCTGCGGGGGGTGAAGACAGCCGGTTCGGGCCCGGGCGCGGCGGTCGAGGTCGGCCGCCCGCTGGCCACCCAGGCAGCCCAGCCGCCGTCGAGGACGCGCACGCCCTCGAAGCCGTAGCAGCGCAGGCTCCACCAGACGCGGCTGGCATAGAGCGATGCGGTGTCGTCGTAGAGGATGGCCGTGGCTCCATCGCCGACGCCCGCCCGGGACATCGCGGCCGCGAACTCGTCGGGGCCGGCGAGCTGGAAGGGGAGCGGGTCGTCGGCGTCGATGAGCTCGTGCGCCCAGTCGAGGTGGACGGCGCCGGGGATGTGGCCCGCGGCGTGGACCTGGCGGCCCGTCCCGTCCACCCGGTAGCGGCAATCCACGACCCGGATGCCCGGTCGCGAGAGGTGCTCGGCCAGCCAGTCGGGGCTCGCCAGCAATTCCGGACGGGCGAAGGTCGCGGGCATCGCGGGCTATCATAGCCGCCCCATGGTCGCCCCCCTCCAGCCCGATCCGGAGAAGCTCGCCGCGATCCGCGCGGCGCTCCCGGCGACCGGGGCGGGCATCTACCTCAACACCGGCACGTCGGGTCCGCTGCCCGCCGCCACCGTCAGGGCCATGCGCGAGCTGGAGGACTGGGAGGAGCGGGTGGGGCGCGCCGACCCGGCCGGCTGGGATGCCTTCCTCGAGCGCATGGACGAGTGCCGCGGTGTGCTCGCCGCGCTCCTCTCTGCCGGCCCGGAGTCGATCGCGCTGACCCACTCCACGACCGACGGCATGAACATCGCCACGTGGGGCGTCGACTGGCGACCGGGCGACCGGGCCCTGACGACGAACGCCGAGCACCCCGGCCTGCTGGGGCCTCTGGTCGCCGTCCGCGACCGCGCCGGCGTCGCCCTTGACATCGTGGACGTGGAGGGCGGCGGTGACCCGGCCCTCATCCAGGAACGGATCGCCGCGGCCATGACCCCGCGCACGCGCCTGGTCTCCCTCTCCCACGTGCTGTGGACGACGGGCGCCGTGCTGCCGGTGGTCGAGATCGGCCGCATCGCCCGCGAGCGCGGCGTCTGGTACGCGGTCGACGCGGCCCAGTCGGCGGGGGCGATCCTCGTGGACGCGGAGGCCATCGGCGCCGACTTCATCGCCTTCCCCGGCCAGAAGTGGCTGCTGGGGCCGGAGGGGACGGGCGCGCTGTGGGCGTCGCCGCGAGCCGTTGCGGAGGCGCTCCCGGTCACGGCCGGCTGGCTCAGCTTCGCGACGCTCGACGCGCATGCCCGCGGGGACCGCTGGCCCGATGCACGTCGCTTCGAGGCCACGAACTACCACAAGCCTTCGACGGTCGGGCTGGCGCGCTCGGTGGGCTGGCTGGAGATGCACGTGGGCCTGGCGTGGGCGTTCGAGCGGGCGGGTCGCATCGCCCGCGCCACCGCCGCTCGCCTGGCGGCCGTCCCCGGAGTGACGCTGGTGACGCCGCAGGAGCGGATGGCCACCCTGGTCTCGTTCCGCGTCCAGGGCTGGACGCCGCTGGAGCTGCGCGAGGAGCTATCGCGGCGTGTCTTCGCCATCACGCGCACGGTCGCCGCCGTGGACGCGCTGCGCATCTCGGTCGGCTTCTTCAACTCCGAGGACGAGCTGGAGCGCTTCGCCGAAGCGGTCGCCGAGCTGGCGCGCCACACGCCGGCCACCCTCCCCCGCCGGCCCGCGCTCGTGATGCTGCCGTCCGACGCGGCGCCTGGCGCCTGACGGGTGTCGCCCATCGATCCGACCGACGCCCGCGAGCGCTCGGAGCTGGAGGTTCGCTGGCGACAGGCGCGCAACGCGCCGCCGCCCATCGTGCGCGCCGTCGTCGCCGACGTCGTCGTAGCGGTGGTGGGCGGGATCGTGCTCCTGGGCTGGGATCTCGCATCGGGCGGAGCGGGCCTGGGCGCCTTCGCGCTCTACGTCGTGGGGGTCGTCGCTGCCGGGGGCCTGCTCACGTACCTCTGGGCGCCGCTGCCGAGCGGGGCCTCGGGTGAGCGGCGTCGCTCGCCGTGGGCCGCCATGCTCGGCATGTTCGCCGCCTTCCCCGTCGTCTACATCGTCCTCGTCGTCGCCTTCCAGGTGGTGCGGCCGCTGCTCTGAACGAGGCGCGGCGGTGTCGGCGGTCACCGGTTCTTGGCGCCGAGGCGCCACGTGGAGTGGCGAGGCAGTACTTTCGGTCTTATCCTGTGGCCGTCGATCGACTGGCAAGCATCGTGGAGTCAACGTGTTGAGCCCGCGGCCAACCGGCGAGGCAGGCGTCGCCCAAGCGACCGCCCGTGCGTCGGACGACCCCGACGGACACCTGCCGCATCAGGCGACGTCGAGCAACGGTTCCGGCCCCTCGTCCCACGCTCCGTCCGTCCCGGCGGATGGCGGGGGCGCCGCGCACTTCGCCATGCCCCGGTTGCTGGGCGCTCCCGCCTATGCGCGCCCGCCACGGGCGGCGCCGCCGACGGAGCGCCCCTTCGACCCCGACGACCTGCCCCTCGAGGCGTTCCGGACCGCGGAAGAGCAGCGCCTGCTCGCCGAAGCGAGCCGCGCCCGGTCTGCCCAGGAGGCCGCAGCCCACGAGACCCTGCGTTCCTCGAGCCAGGGCGGGCTGCGCTCCATCGCCGCGCGACTCCTCGGCTCGCACGAGTAGTAGCATCGCGTCGGGGGAGTAGCTCAGCGGTTAGAGCAGCGGTCTTATACACCGCCGGTCCCTGGTTCGAATCCAGGCTCCCCTACCAGTCAAGCCGAGCCACACCGGGAGTCGCGCCATGCCCAAGACCGTCCTCCGACCCGCCGGCCTGCCCGAGGGCCGCTACCCGTTCTCGCAGCTCGTGGAGGCGAACGGCTTCGTCTTCGTCGCCGGCCAGGTGGGCGACGACCCGGCCACCGGCGCGGTCGTGCCCGGCGGGATCGGGGCCGAGGTGCGCCAGATGCTCGAGAACGTCGGCGCCAAGCTCCGCCTCGCCGGCCTCGACTTCGGCGACGTCGTGAAGGCGACGGTCTACCTGACCGACATGGACGAGTTCGCCGCCTACAACGAGGCGTACCGTGAGTTCTTCCCCGTCGATCCGCCCACGCGCGCGACGGTGGGCGTGTCTCGCCTCGCCCTCGGGGCGCGCTGCGAGATCGAGGTCGTCGCGGCGCGTTAGCGGGGCGAACGCGGCGCATCCTCGCACCGCGTTGCGGTACGAAACGCTCGGCACCCGCGGTACGGACGGGTCTAGGCCACAGGCCTCCGGCGTGGCACCCTCAACGGACCTCCATGAGGGAAGGGCATGGCCACCGACTTCGAGGCGTATACCGCGGCGGGGGTGCTGCAGGCGCGTCTGGTCGCGCGGGACCGGCTGGGCGACCTGCTCGAGACGATGGACAGCCTCGCCGTCGAGCGCGCCGCCCTGCAGCCCCTCGACGGGAGTGCGTCGGAATCCCAGGCACGTGCGGTCGTGGAGATCGACGACCTGCTCCTCGTCGTCGCTCCCCCGGACACGCCGACACCGGTCCATGCCGCCTGGCACGAACTGGTGCTGGAGGTCGGCCCGTACCACGTCGTGGCCGAGATGCCGACCCTGCCCGGCTTCGACCCGGGACGCTCGCTGACCCGGCCCGGCGGACCCTTCGTGTTGCTCGGGCGGGTCGCCATCTCGCTCGTGGGCGCTCCCGCCCTGGGTGAGGTCGAGCATGACTTCGCCTGGGTGAACCGCTACGCGATCGAAACCTACGAGGCCGACATCGAGCTTGGCGCCTACTTCCCCGGCGCGCGCGAGACGATCCGCATGGGCGGGGCCTCGGCCTGAGCAGCGGCCTGGCCGCGGGGCGCTACGTGGGCTTCCTGGAGATGCGCGCGATCGCCAGCCGGCGGCCCCAGTAGACGGCAAGCCCGACGCCGAAGCCAAGGGCGAGCGATCCCGCGACGAGCGTCACGGCCCCGATCAGCCCCGCGACGGCGAGGTCGGCCGGCGCGCTGAGCCGCCGCACCAGCAGCAGGTGCTGCCAGCCCACGTAGCCCACCAGGACGCCCAGCATCGCCATCGGGAAGAGCGCCAGGAAGGCCGGCGCGGCCGCGCCGAGGCCGACCGCGAGGACGAGGTAGAAGACGCCGGCCACGTAGGCCGCAGTGGCCGTGCGGGCGCCGAAGCGCACATGGGCGGTCAGGCCGCCGGCCCCGTGGCACATGGGGATGCCGCCGCCCAGGCCCGCCGCGAGGTTCGCCAGGCCCATGTCGCGCAGCAGCGTCCGCGGGGTCACCCGGACGGCCCGCTCCCCGAAGTACTCCTGCGCGACGGCCGCGGTCGAGACGACCGAGTTGCCCAGCGTCAGCGGCAGCTGCGGCAGGACGAGGACGGCGAGGGCAGTGCCCAGCTCGGCGGCGGTGGGCAGAACCGGCAGGGCCAGCACCGGCCCCAATGAGACCGGTGGCAGGGCAGCGGGCAGCGTCAGCGCCCCCCAGATGAGGCCCACCACGCCGGCCACGAGGATGGCGGGAACGCGGCCCCGCGCCTGCACGAGCGCCACCGCCATGACGCCCGCCAGGAGGAGGGCACCCGCGCCGATCGTTCCTGCTCCGGCGGGCAGCCGCTGGTCGCGCACCACGAGCTGCAGGCCGCCCTGCAGCAGGATGATGCCCAGCCCGAGCTGGATGCCGCGCACGACCGGCGGCGCGAAGAGGCGGTCGATGATCGCCGGCGCGCGGCCCAGGGACAGGAGCAGCAGCCCGACGCTCATGCCCAGCGCGGCGCCCTGCACGGTGCCCGCCGAGAGCCCGCCGGCGATGGCGATGGCCGAGACAGCCTTGAACGGCTGGACCGGCAGCGGCAGCCGGTAGAAGCGGCCCGTGAGCAGGTAGTAGGCACCGGCGAGGCCGAAGACGAGGGTCGGGTCCATGCCGTTGACCGCGATCAGCCCCAGCGCGAGGGGCAGGAAGACGCCGATATCCCCGAAGGCGCCCGCGACCTCGTGGGCGAGACCGGTGGCGGCGAGGATCGGCCGCGCCAGCGTGGCACTCTGCATGACCGACAGGATAGGGGAGGCGCGTGTCGTGCCCGTGACGGTCGGGCGTCCCGCGCGTCAGCCGCAGATGTAGGCTTGGCCCGATCGGGCCGCTCGTCAGGGGAGTCAACGCAAGATGTCTACGATCCTCTTCATCATCGGCGGCGCTCTCGTCGCCATCGGCATCTCGGCGTTCGTGGTCGGCCGGGCGCAGCACATCACGGCCACGGCCCGCGGGCGAGACGTCGAGACGGCCCCCTTCGCCGCGGCATGGCGGCTCTTCGTCATCGGCGGCGCGGTGGCCATGTTCATCGCTCTCGTCACGACCTTCGTGGTCGTGATCCCCGCCGGCCACGTCGGCGTGGTCACCAACTTCGGGCGCGTCGAGGAGCGGACGCTGCCGGCCGGTCTCCAGGTGGTCACACCGATCGCGGAGCAGGTCGTGCTGATCGACGTGCGCGTCCAGCCGCACCCCTTCCAGGAGATCGACGCGGCGTCGAAGGAGTACCAGATCGTCAAGCTGACGGGGAACATGAACTACCACATCGACCCGGCACAGGCCTTCGACCTGTATCGGCTTGTGGGTCCCGATTTCGCAGAGAAGGTCATCGACCCGGCCTTCAACGACTTCATCAAGGAGGTCGTGCCCACCTACGCCATCGGCGAGATCCTGGGCAAACGCGACGAGATCCGCTCGCGGGCGAAGCAGGCGCTGGGCGACAATCTCGCCCGCTACCACCTCATCGTGGACGACATCTACATCTCGAACATCGCCTTCAGCCCCGAGTACGGGGCGGCCATCGAGCAGAAGCAGGTGGCGCAGCAGCAGGTCGAGACCGAGCGCGAGATCCTGGCCCAGAAGCAGATCCAGGCCCAGCAACGGGTGGCCGAGGCGCAGGGCGCCGCCGACGCCAACGTCGTCACGGCCAAGGGCGAGGCCACCGCCACGGTCGAGCGGGCGAACGGCCAGGCGGAGGCGAACCGGCAGCTGGCCGAGTCGCTGACGGACCCGGTGCTCATCTACACCTACATCCAGAAGCTCACCGACAAGCTGCAGGTGGTGGTCGTACCGGGCGGACAGCAGTTCCTCTTCGACCTCAAGGGACTGCTGACGAACCTGCAGGAGCAGCAGCCGAAGTAACACCCCGCAGGGCGTCAGGCGACCAGCAGCTCCCGGAGCAGCGCCTCGATGCGCCCGCGGCGATCGGGCGACATCTGGCGCAGGGCCGGCTGGGCCGCCAAGAAGCCGGGCAGCTCCTCGGGACGCAGCACGGCCACCTCGGCCGTGCGCGCCACGCGCCGATCGTCGGCCACGACGGCCACGCTGATGCGGGGCACGAAGTCCTCCATGTGACTACCAAGCCATCGGCGCACCCGCTCGCCGTCTCGGGCGGCGCGGTCGAGCGGGTTCTCGATGTTGAGCCACCGGCCACCCGCACCGCGCACCTCCCAGCCGTGGCTGCCGGGGCGACTGACAGCAGCCGGCGGAAGCTCCTCGATGACGGTCAGCCCGTGCGGCCCGATCACGATCTCGGGCACGAGGCGCCCATCGGGCAGACGCACGTCTTCGGCCACGATGTAGTCATCGGACAGGGCGGCCTGCAGCGACGCCGCCGGGCGCAAGCGGCGGCTCCGTGGCCGCCCATCCGCCGCCCGCACGATGCTCAGGAGCCCCAGCACGGCGAACGAGCCAGGCACGAGGAAGGCCAGCCCCCAGGCCAGCGTGCCCAGCAGCTGCTGTTCGAGGGCGGAGCTGCCCACCCGGTCGAGCCCGTCGAGCAGGTTTGAGGTGAAGATGGACCAGACGATGACGGCGCCGATGGCGAGCAGGATGAGGCCGGCCACGAGACCCGCCACGACCGAGGCGGCGGCGCGTCGCCGCTGCGGACCTGCCGCTCGGATCACCTGCATGCGCGCATCATGCTCGCGCGCGCCCCCCGAGTGCCATGGCGCCATCGGGTCATGCCCCCGTCGCCGGATGGCGACACGCGGGCCATCGTCGGGGGGACCCTCGTACCATTGCCCGCGCTCCGGCAGGGGCGCATCCTCGGGTCACTTCCGGGCCATAGGCCCAGGACCGGAGGATCATCTCTTTGAACGTCTACGGAATCATCCGGGGCCAGCGCGTGCGGGCGCTTCTCGTGATCCTCCCGCTCGTCCTGCTCCTCTGCCTCTCGGCCACCGCGTCGGCATGGGCTTCCGGGCCCCTGAGTCTGTCCGGCGGACAGGCCTCGCCCGGGGCGGGCACGGCCGGCGACCCCTTCACGTTCTCCGTCACCTACCTCAGCAAGGACGACGTGCAGCCGGCCTGGGTCCGCGTGCTCATCGACGGCGTGGCCGTCGACATGGCGCAGGTGGACGCCTCCGACACCAACTTCCGCGACGGCACCCGCTATCGCACCATCGTGCAGCTGGACGCCGGCAGCCATACCTACTCGTTCGCGGCCACCGACGGCAAGGATCGGACGGTCGAGCTGTCCGGCGGCACGATCGCCGTGGCCCCCGCACCGACGCCCGCGCCGACCCCGGCCCCCACGCCCGCCACCACGGCCACCCCCGATGTGGGCGGCGGCTTTGTCGCCGGCGTCATCGCACCCGATTCCAACGGCATCTCCGGCGGAGGCCAGACGCAGGGTGGTCCTGGTATGGACGGTGGACTCCCTGAGGCGCCCGTCGGCGATGTCTCGACGTCCGTCCTCGGACCGGGTGACGCGCCCGGAGGCGAAGGACCGCCGGTGCAAGGGATCGCCCTCCTGGCCGCGCGCCTGCCCGGCTTCGGCAGCGAAGAGTGGTTGCTTCTCGCCTCCCGCAGCGCGGCCATCTCCGCGGCAGGCTCAGCGGCCGTGGCCATGGCCCTCTTCACGTTCAAGCGGCGCCGCCGCGAAGAGGACGAGGACCTACGGGAGCGGCGCGACGCGGATCGGTCGAGCAACGACCATACCCGGCCGGCAACAGGCTTCGACGCCGCGAGCCAGGAGATGGCCCTGCCCCGCTGGCGCCGCCCCTCCCTCGCCGCGGCCCGCAGGTCCGATCCCGGCACCAGCCTCGCCCCGCTCCATTCGGAGCGGCTCACCTTCGATCGGGCCTTCGTGGCGCCTGGCGACGATCTCGAGCGGCGCAGGATCCGTTACCGCATGGTCCGCCTGACCGACGCGCCGGACGAACTCCGTGGCGCCGAGATCGGGCGCCTCGATGAGGACGACGAGGTCGAGCTGCTGGAGCGCTCCGGCCTCTACTGGCAGGTGCGCACGCCGCTGGGCCAGGTCGGCTGGGTCCACAAGATGACGCTGGGCGACCTCGTCGCTCCGGACCCGACGAGCTTCGCCCCCGGCGCCGAGGACATCGACGACGACGTGCGGACGGCTTTCGGGGAACTCCAGCTGCGCCGGATCTTCGAGCCGGAGCCGATCCTGGGCGGTGAGGGCCTCGCCGCCCGCTTCCTGCGTGAGCGGGGCATCCACTAACCAGAGCCCGGCGCTCGCCCGTCGCCGTCAGCCGGCGCGCACGACGAGGATGTGCTGGTGCACGATGTTGGGCACGAAACCGTGCGGATAGCCGTACGGGCGCAGCCGCGTGCCGGCCTGATACCAGACCAGGTCGCCCTTCGGCACGAGGCCCACGGCCTCGGCACGCGCGGCCAGGTCCGCCCCGGTAAAGCGGTAGCGGCCGTCCTGGTAGGCGTCGCGGACGATGATCGTCGCGTACCGCCGGGGCCGCAGGACGCGCCGAAGCTCGGCGAAGACGGCGCCCATCCGCTCCAGGTACTCCTCGTACGTGGAGCTGTTGGCGAGGTCGGCCGGTGAGTCGGTGACCATCGCGTAGTCGGTGCGCCGGTTGGCGTGCGTCTCGGCCAGCGGGCCACCGGCCATGGTCAGCTTCAGCTGAGGGTTGTAGGGCGGATCGGTGGCCACGAAGTCGACCGACGTTTCGGGCAGCGCCGCCAGGAGCCCGACCGCGTCGCCGACCTCCAGCCGGCAACCCGAGGGGTCGAAACGGCGCGGGCCGCCGGGGTCGGAGGGCCCGAGGTCGGCCAGCTCGGGGCCAAGGCCGCCGCGCTCGTCGAGCGCCGCGCGCACCACCTCGTCGTAGACCTGTGCCCAGCGCGGCTCGAGCTCGAAGCCCAGGGCCCTGCGGGGCGTTCGGCAGATGGCGGCACCCAGCAGTGTCCCGCCCACGCCGGCGAACGGGTCGAGCACGAGTTCGCCGCCGACCGTGAAGAACTCGATCAGGCGGGCCATCAGCCGCGGCGGCTTGTTGGCGCCGTGCGCCTTGCGCGCCGCGTGGCCCAGCTCGGACGGGTAGGCCGTCGTCCAGAGCGATTTCGTGAAGTAGAGCCAGGCTTCACCGCCCAGCTCGTTGAGGCGGTTGCTCGGGTGGATCGCGGGCCTAGGGTCGGACACGGGCGCAGTATCGCCCAGGCGCCTGGCGTGGGCCCGCAGCATCCGGCTTCGGACGCGTATCCTGTGCCGATGGCCTTCGTCGGCAGGGATCGGGAGCTCGCACGCCTCGCCGCCGGTCTCGAACGGGCGGCCGATCGCCGCCCGGGCCGCCTCGCGCTCACCGGACCGACCGGCATCGGCATCTCGCGCCTCGTGACCGAGCTGGAGGTCCGCCTGGCGGACCTGCCCGACGTGATCGTCGCCCGCGGTACCGCCCACGAGCCCCTCGGCGGCGTGCCCTACGCGCCGCTCGCGGCGGCGCTCGAGCCCGTCCTGGCGCGGCTGCCCGATGAACGCCTGGCGGCCGTCGTGGGACCGGCCGGCACGGAGGTCGCCGCGCTCCTGCCCGGGCTGGCCGAGCGCCTCGAGAGCCTCGGCGTCGTACCGGAAGCGCCGCTGCGCTCGTCCCCCGACCAGCAGGCCAGCCGCCTCGCCGAGGGGATCCTGGGCACCCTCGAGCGGCTGGCCGGGCAAGGCGTCGTGCTGCTCGCCCTCGAGGACCTCCACTGGGCCGATCCCGGCACGCGGCGTTTCGTCGAGACCGTGCTCCGCATCGGGCGCGGCCTCCCTGTCTGCCTGGTCCTGGCCTACCGCCCCGACGAGATCCACCGCCGCCACCCGATGAGCGGCCTGGCCACAGCGATCGAGACGGATGGCAGCGTGGAGCGCCTGAACGTCGGGCCGCTGGAGCGGCACGAGATCGTGCGCTTGCTCGAGGCGTTGCTCGGCGAGCGGCCGTCCGGTGCCTTCGTGGCTGCCGTGGTCGAGGGCAGCGGCGGCAACCCGCTCATCGCCGAGCAGCTCGTCGCCGCCCAGGTCCACGAGGGGATCCGGCTCTCCGACCCCTTCGACGACATCGTGCGGGCCCGTCTGGCTACCCTCAGCGTGGGCGCCGCGCGCTGCCTGCGCCTGCTCGCCGCCGCGCGACGCCCGTTGCCGGTGGATACGATCCTCGCGGTCGACCTGCCGGACGGCCGGTTGTCCAAGGCATCGCTCGCCGAGGCCATCGCCTGCGGTCTGGCGACCGAGTCCACCTCGCGGGACGAACAGCGCACCATGGCCATCCTCCACGAACGTCACGCGGAGGCGATCGAGGCGCTCGGGTTGCCGGCCGAACGCCAGCCCGTCCACGATGCGCTCGCCCGGACTCTTGCCGGTGCGCCGGCCGAACAGGCGTGGCACCTGGAGGCGGCGATGCGCTTCGCCGCCGCCCGGAACGCACACCTTGCGGCCGGGACCGCGGCGGAGCGGCTCGACCCCGGCGGCACGACGCTCCTGCACTACCAGCGGGCCCTGGAGCTCGTGGACGCGCGCGAGCCGCGTGTCCCCGCGCTGGCCATCTCCACGCCGGAGCTGCTCGCCCGAGCCGCCGATGCCGCATTCGCCGACGACAACGCCAGCCGCGCCGCCGGCCTCGCCCAGCAGGCGATCACCGAGCTGGCCGGCGCGTCGGCCGTGGCCGACGCCGCGCGACGCGGCGATCACGCCCGCCGCGACCTCCAGGTCGAGGTGGGGCTGCTGTACCTGCGCCTCGGCCAGTACCGTTCCGCGGCCGGCGACCACGTGGGCGCGCAGCACGCGCTCGAGACGGCGGCCCAGCTCATCCCCGACGAGCCGACGCCCGAGCGGGCACGCGCCCTGGGGTCGCTCGCCCAGCTGCTCATGCTCGACGGCCGCTTCCCCGAGAGCGCCGCCCTGGCGGAGCAGGCGCGGTCCACGGCCGCCGGCGCCGGGGAGACCGCCGACGCGGAGCTGGGCCACGCGACGTGCACGCTGGGCGTCGACCTTGGTTACGGCGGCGAGATCGACCGTGCGCTGGCCGTCCTCGAGGATGCGGCAGCGATCGCCCGTCGGGCGGGGCGGCTCGATGACCTCATGCGGACGTACGCCAACCGCACCCACCTGCTGGAGCTCGACGCGCGTGGCGAAGCCGCCCTGGCCGTCGTCCAGGAAGGCATCGCGGAGGCGCGCCGGTGGGGCCAAGAGGCGGCCTACGGCGCCTTCCTGCGCGGCAACGCCGCCGACATCCTGTTCAAGCTCGGACGCTGGGCAGAGTCCGAGGCGGAATGCCGGGCGGCTCTCGAGTGGAGCCCGAGCCGCCTCGCCTGGAGCCCGCTGCTGGCGCTGGGCGCCGTCCTCGTCGAGTCCCGTGGCGACGAGGAGGCGAGCCGCCTGGTGGGCCAGATCCTCCTCCAGCTCGAGGCCGTCCCCGAGGGCCAGTGGTCGGCGACGGTGCAGCGCAACGCCGTCAGCTTCGCACTCTGGCGCGACGACATCGCGGACGCCGAGCGCGTCGCGCGGCGTGGCTGGGAGCGCGTCCTCCAGACGGACGACCGCCGCCAGGTCGCGCTGGCCGCCTCGACCACGGCCGAGGTCTGTGCCGCCGTCGCCGACGCCGCTCGCTCGCGGCGCGACATGGGCGCCGTGGCTGCGGCCGGCGAGCTTGCCGCGTCGGTCGTGGCCGAGGCCGAGCGTCGGACGGGCGGCGACGTCATGCCGGCCGGGCTCGGTTCGACGCGGGAGGCCCGGCTCCACGTCGCGACCGCTCGCGCGCACCACTCCCGGCTACGCGGCCGCGCGGACCCCGCCGACTGGGCCGCCGTCGCCGAGGGCTGGCTCGAGCTGCACGTCCCGTACTCGGCCGCCAGGGCGCGCTGGTGGGAGGCCGCCGCCGCCCTCCAGGCGCGTGACCAGCGGCCGCGGGCCAAGGATGCGCTGCGCGCGGCCTGGGAGCTGGCGGCGGCGCTGCCCGCACGTCCGCTCCTACGCGAGCTGGCGCGGCTGGCGCAACGGGGGCGGATCTCCCTGCCCGAGGCCGGAACCGAGGCTCGGGTGCGGCCCGCCATCGTGGCGGTCGGACCCGGGCGTCCCTCCGACGCCGTGGCCGGTCCGGCGTTCTCCTTCTGGGCGCCCGAGGCCGCCGACGCGACGCAGCTCAGCCTCGACGCCACCGGGCGCTGGCCAGTCGAGCTGTCCGCGGAGGAGACGGCGCCGACGACGATCGTCGAGGCCCTGGCCGGGCTGCCGGCGGCCGACGCGTGGAGCGATGCTGGCGCGCCGCTCGTGGCCTTCCCCACGAGCGCCACCGGGCGTGCCATCAGCGAGCGCCTGCTGCCCATCGAGCCGCCGCCGCCGCGCGACCCCTTCAACCTCAGCCCGCGCGAGTACGAGGTGCTGGCGATCATCGCCGAGGGGCGCACCAACCGCGAGATCGCCGAGCGGCTCTTCATCAGCGAGCGAACCGTGGCCGTGCACGTGCGCAACATCCTGGCCAAGCTCGGCGTGTCGGGCCGCGTCGAGGCGACCAGCGTGGCCATCCGGCTGGGGCTCGTACCCGGCGTGGCGCCGAGGGCGGGTCGATAGGAGGCAGCAGCCAGGACACGCGGGCCGGTGCGCGCCCTGCTCGCCAGCGCGCTGCGTGCTGAACGATCGGCAACAAGGGCGGACATGGTCGCCGTGCGCGACACTATCCGCATGTACACACGCAGACCGCGCCCCCGGCGCGCCCTCACCGTCATCGTCGCGATCGCCGTCGTTGCCCTTCTTGCCGCCTGCGGTGGCGCGACGGCGGCCACGCCTACCCCCGTGACCGGTACGCCCATCCCGGGCGAGGTCATCGAGCTGGAGCTGACCGGCGCCCTCAAGATCGAGCAGGCTGGCCAGCAGGTCGCGTCGATCACGGTGAAGAAGGGCGAGACGTACACCTTCCGCATCAAGAACACGGCCGGCTACGACCACGACTTCCACGTCGCGACGGACGAGGAGCTGAAGGGCGGCGGGCACGAGCACATGGCCGGCGTGTTGCCGTTCTCGAGCGGCACGAAGGAGTTCACGTACACCTTCGACGCTGACGGCCCGCTGGCCTTCGGGTGCACCCTCCCCGGCCACTACTCCGTGATGAAGGGCACCTTCACGATCGTACCGTGACCGACGCGGTCTGCTACCGGGATGCCTACGCCCGATCCGTCGAGGCCGCCGTCACCGCGGTCGAGACCGGCGACGATGGGCGCACGCTCGTCACGCTGGACCGGACCGTCTTCTACCCCGGCGGCGGCGGCCAGCCCGCGGACAGCGGCACGATCGTCCGGGCGGACGGGACGACCTGGACCGTCCTCGGCGCCCGCAAGTCGGGCGGGGGGATCGTCCACCTCCTCGACGCGGTCGAGGGACCGGCGGTGGGCGACGCGGTCACGGCCACCATCGACTGGGAGCGCCGCCACCTTTTGATGCGCACCCACACCGCGCTGCACACGCTGTGCGGCGTGGTCTGGCGCGACTACAGGGCGCTCGTCACCGGGGGCAACATGGAGCCCGGCGCCGGGCGCATGGACTTCGAGTTCGAGACGATGTCCGGCGAGCTCGTGGGCGAGATCGAGGCCAGGGTGAACGCCGAGCTGGCGGCCGAGCGCGAGGTGCGCGTGAAGATCCTGCCGCGCGACGAGGCCTTCGCCATCCCCGACCTCATCCGGACCAAGATCAACCTCCTGCCGCCGGGGATCGAGGAGATCCGGACCATCGAGATCGTCGGCCTCGACCTCCAGGCCGACGGCGGGACCCATGTCGCCAACACACGCGAGGTCGGCCAGATTCGCGTCACCGGCTACGAGAGCAAGGGCCGGATCAACAAGCGCATCCGGATCGAGCTCCAAGGTCCTGCCTGAGGCGGCCGGCGCCGGCACGGGCGCCGACTGACCGATGCCGGGGCAGGTTCGAGTGGGCAGGACTCAACGCTCCCGTTCGTCACGCCGGCGGCACCGACGACGCGTTGGCTGTTCCCGAATGGCTGGTGCGCGGCGTGCCGAGATCGCGCGGGAGCCGGTACCCAGGTACCGGCAGCGTCCGCCGTTCGGGTCATGGCCCCGCGCCGGGGTGGCCCGTACCGTCAGGCCGCCGGGGTGTTGCCGCATCGGGGCTTCCGTCGGCATCCGAATCTGAACGAGGGAGCGCACCCCGACGTGAATGTCCCGCGAGCCCAGCCGCGGATCGCCACGATCGGCGTCCGCGGTCTCATCCGCGGCATGACGGGAACCCAGCGCGTCGGGATCCTGACGATCGTGCTTGTCGTGAGCGCGCTCGTTATCTCGGTCCTCGAGCTGCCTCGGGGCGCCCCACGCTCGCTCCCGTTTCCGGTCCCCTGGCCCCTGGTAGCGCTGGCCTTCTTCATCGTCGAAGCCAGGGTCGTTCACCTGCACATCGGACGCAGCGCGCACTCGTTCTCGATGGCCGAGATCCCGATCCTCTTCGGCCTCTTCTTCCTCGAACCGATGTCGTTCATCATCGCGCGGATGCTCGGCGGCGGCTTCGCACTCGCGTTCGTGCGCCGCCAGCGGTCCGTGAAGCTGGCGTTCAACCTCGCCCAGTTCCTGTTCGGCTCGGTGGTGGCCATCGGAATCATCCACGTCCTCGCCGCGGGACGCACCGGCTTCGGTCCGCTCGAGTGGGGGGCCGCGTACCTCGCGACGACTGCGGAGAACGTGGTCAGCGTGTCCGCGATCGCGACCGCGATCTCACTCGCCGAGGGCAAGGCCCAGCTCCACCGGATCCCGGAGATGCTGCGCACGGGCCTGTTCATCGCGCTCGCGAACGCGAGCCTCGCCCTGCTCGCCATCGTCATCCTTCAGTACGAGCCGATTGCCTCGATCCTTCTCGCCGTCCCGGTCGGCGTCGCCTTCGTCTCCTATCGTGCGTATGTCGGGCAGCGCCAGCAGACCGAGGGGCTGGAGATGCTGCACGAGTCGACGCGCATCCTCCAGCGCAGCCCCCAGGTGGAGCGCGCGGTGGCGGAGCTCCTCCAGCATGCCCGGACGATGTTCAGGGCCGATGTCGCGGAACTCACGCTGCTCCCGGCGCGCGAAGGCGACGAGCTCCTGAGAACGACCAGCCGAAGCGACGCCGAGGGGGGGTCGATGGTGCCCGTGGGGACAACCGTCGACGACCCGCTCCTCCTCCGGGCGATGGATGAACGCCGGTCACTCCTCGTGACGGTCGCGGACCCGGCGTCCGCGCCACGGTTCCGGAACGCCATGGTGGCCCCGCTCGTCGGCGAGAACCGGCTGATCGGGACGCTCGTAGTCGCGAACCGCCTGAGCGATATCAGCACGTTCGACGCATCCGACCTTCGCCTGTTCGAGACGCTCGCCAGCCACATTGCGATCTCCCTCGAGAACGGACAGCTGGAGCAGTCGCTCCATCGGCTTGCCGAGCTGAAGGAGGAGCTGCACCACCAGGCGAACCACGACCCGCTGACCGGACTGGCCAACCGTGCGCTGTTCGGACAGGCGGTCAGCGAACGGTTGGCGGCGAGCGGTCCAGCGGAGCTGGTCCCCGTCGTGCTGTTCCTCGACCTCGACGACTTCAAGCTCGTCAACGATACGATGGGGCACCCGGTCGGAGACGCGTTGCTGCGCGCGGTCGGTCAGCGGATCACGGCGAGCGTGCGGGCAGAAGACGTCGCTGCCCGGCTCGGCGGCGACGAGTTCGCCGTTCTGCTCGAGGATCGTGCTGACCTCGTCGGCGCACGTCGAACGGCCGAACGGCTCATGGCCGCTATCGACGAGCCGTTCGTCCTCGATACGTCGATCGTCTCGGTCCACGCGAGCCTCGGGATCGCCGCCGGTCGGCGAGGCCGCGCCTCGGCCGATGAGCTGATGCTGAACGCCGACGTCGCGATGTACGTCGCGAAGGCGAGCGGCAAGGGCCGTGTCGTGCTGTTCGAGCCCAACATGGCGGCCGCTCTCTCGCAGCGACGCGACATGTCGGCGAAGCTCAAGCGAGCCGTCGTCGATGATCAGCTCGTCCTTCATTTCCAGCCGGTGTTCGACCTGGAGACGGAGCAGATCGTCGGCGCAGAGGCTCTGGTGCGCTGGAACGACCCGCACCGAGGCCTGCTCGAACCGCTCGAGTTCATCGGCCTCGCGGAGCAGTCGAACCTGATCCTGGATGTCGGACGCTGGGTGCTCCGGGCGTCACTCGAGCAGCTGGATGCCTGGCAGGAACTCGGGGAGCCGTTCCGGTCCTGGTGGCTGAGCGTGAACGTGTCGCCGAGGCAGCTCGAGCAGGCCGACTTCGTCGACGACATCAGGCTGCTCCTGGAGGCGAGCGGGATCGCACCGGGTCGGTTGGCCCTTGAGGTGACCGAGTCCGGCCTCATCCCCAACGCCCGGGAGTCCAGCGACAAGCTCCAAGCGCTTAGGAAGCTGGGCGTTCATCTGATGATCGACGACTTCGGGACGGGCTACTCATCCCTGGGCTACCTCCAACGGTTCCCGGTCGACGGGCTCAAGATCGCCCGCGAGTTCGTCGACATCGCTGCCGATCGGCCGCACGGCTGGGGCCTGGCTGCCGCCATCATCGCCATGGCCAACACCCTCGGCCTCGACGTGGTCGCGGAGGGGGTCGAGGAGGAGGCGCAGCTCCAGAGGCTCCAGGAGCTCGGCTGCCGACGGGCGCAGGGGTTCCTGCTCGCCCGGCCGATGCCCGCGAGCGACCTCGAGGCACGGTTCCCGCACGGTCGCCGCACCTCGGGCGAGGACGGCCTCACCGCAGGAGCTGCCTGACCCGGCAACAGCCTGGCGCCCCCGCCGAATGGGCTGTGCACCGGTGCACCGACCGGTACCATCGTCGGGCTGGCCGCCCGCACGCCCGGCCCTAGCCTCTGGGTCACATGAGGCGACGACGACCGTCGCCCGCGTGATCGGTCTGAAGTACGGCAAACCCGTCGAGAGGCGGGGACGCAAAGCCAGGGATCCTCGGGCTCAACGCCAAGGACCGCCCGGCTGCCAGGAACCGCATCAGCACCGCACTCGAAGGGAGTGGGTTTGATGTGGCAGGATCGGCCGCCCGCGGTACGTGCAGGCTCCCCTTTCCCACGTGCTGTCGCGCCGGGCTCATCGCCGTCTGTGACCGGGCGCGGAGCAGCAGGTCCCGTCCGCCAGCTGGCCGGACGGTGACGAGATGACCATCTCGTTCGGCTGGAGCCTCGACTTCACCGGTGCGACGCGCCGGCTCGCGACAGTCATGTCCGTCGCGTTCTTGGGCTCGGCCCTCCTTGTGCCGGCACCCGCGCACGCCGCAGATCCCTACGACCCTGCGAGCGACATGAACTCGATGTACAACACGACGGCGTACACCGGCGCGACGGCCTGGTGGGCCGCCGGCTACACGGGCGCGGGCGTCGACGTCGCGCTCATCGACACGGGCGTCAGCCCGGTCGAGGGCCTCGCTACCGCCGGCAAGATCATCTACGGCCCGGACCTCTCACTCGAGTCCCAGGCGTCGAACCTCACGAACCTCGACACGAACGGGCACGGGACATTCATGGCCGGCATCATCGCCGGCCGGGGTAGCAACGCCCAACCCGGGACCTATGCGACCGACATGGCCGACTTCCTCGGCGTGGCCCCCGACGCGCGGATCGTCAGCCTCAAGGTCGGCGTCGCCGACGGCGGAACCGACGTCTCCCAGATGATCGCGGCGATCGACTGGGTGGTCCAGCACAAGAACGACAACGGCATGAACATCCGGGTGCTCAACCTGTCCTACGGGACGGACTCGAGCCAGTCCTACGTCGCCGATCCGCTCGCCTTCGCGGTCGAGCAGGCGTGGAACGCCGGAATCTTCGTCGTCGCGGCCACCGGCAACGAGGGCTACGTGGCGAGGACGGGCTCGCTGACCAACCCGGCGTACGACCCCAACATCCTCGCAGTCGGCGCCTCGGACTCGATGGGGACGGCCGGACTTGCCGACGACGTCGTCGCGGCATTCTCCTCCACCGGGAGTCCCTCACGGTACGTCGACGTCGTCGCCCCCGGGTCGCACCTCCAGGGCCTGCAAGTCCCCAACTCGTACATCGACGCGACCTATCCGGGAGGGCGGATCGACACGCGCTTCTTCCGCGGAAGCGGTACGAGCCAGGCGGCGGCGATCGTGGCAGGCGCGGCGGCACTCGCCATCCAGCGGTACCCTTCGATCGACCCGCTGACGCTGAAGTACCTGTTCCGTAGCAGCGCGCACGTCCTCCCCTGCGGGGGCTGCTCGCAGCGCGCCCAGGGCCAAGGGGAGATCGACCTCGCGAAGATGCTGGCGCTTACACCGTACACGAAGAAGGGCGCCCTTCCCAAAGCCTCGACCGGCACCGGTTCGCTCGAGCTCTCGCGTGGCTCAGAGCACCTCACCCGCGACGGCGTCGTGCTCTCCGGCGAACAGGACATCTTCGGTCAGGCCTTCGATTCGGCTGCAATGGCGACCGCCGAGGCGGCCGGCAACAGCTGGTCCGGCGGCACTTGGAACGGCAACTCCTGGTCGGGCGGCACTTGGAACGGCAACTCCTGGTCGGGCAACAGCTGGTCGGGCAACAGCTGGTCTACGGGGAGCTGGAACTGATGGGCCCGCAGCAGGGCTGGAGCCTCGACGTCATCGGGCCTGACGACTGACCCAGCCGCCTCGCGTCGACCTACCTACCCGGGAAGCCGGCCTTCGGGCCGGCTTCCTGACTTTCTGGTTGGTCGATACGCCGCCCGACGCGCCGTTGCGGGGGATGGCGCCGGCGTGGCCCCTCGTGCTGCCCTTCGCCAGCGGGAACGTGGCCTAACCAGCCAGAAGGCCCCTGCGCCGCAGCTCGGCCGCCAGCTCATCCAGGGAGTCGAGCGCGACGTCGGCGCCGGCGGCCAGCAGCTCGTCCGCGCCCGCGGCGCCCGTCGGCACGGCCACGCCCGTCATGCCGACGGCGCGGCAGGCGAGGAAGTCCCAGACCGCGTCGCCCACGTACCAGCAGCGCTCCGGCGGCGTGCCCATTCGCTCCGCGGCGAGCAACAGCAGGTCCGGCGCGGGCTTGGCGTGCTCGACGTGCTCGCCGTCCACGATCGGCGGTCGGTGCGGCAGGCGCAGGGCGTCCACCGAGGCCATCACCTGGGCGCCCAGGCTCGAGGTCGCGATCGCGAACGGCAACGGCCCGTCGAGCAGCGCCTGGAGCAGCTCGGCCGCGCCGGGCAGCGGGTGGGGGTCGTGGTTGAGCGCGCTGAAGAGGGCACCGGCCCTCCGGTCGACGCGTGCGATCACGTCCTCCGCCAGCCGGTGCCCAGCGGCCCGGCTCACCTCGCGGGCGAGGCGCTTGCCGTCGGACCCGATGAGAGCCGCGATCCGGTCGCGGTCCGCGGCGATGCCGATCTCCGCGAAGGCCGCCTGCCAGCCCTCGACGCGCCGCCCGACAGTATCGACGAGGGTACCGTCGAGATCGAAGAGCAGGGCGCCCGGCAGCGGCAGCGCGGCGAGGTCGTCCGTCGTCACGCGGGGAATGTAGCGGCGGCGACCCCTTCCCGCCGACGCGCCGGGTGGCTACCCTCAAAGGCGTGACCGCAACCTCGACCGTCGTCGTCAGCCGCGGCCTGATTCTCGGTACGCTGTTGGCTTGCGGCGCCGGGCTGGGCGGCTCGTGGGCCGCGGACGCCCTGGTGGCGAACGTTGATGGGGAGCTGGCCCACACGTTCGCGGTCCTCGCAGCCGGCTTCGTCATCGGCGGCGTCGGCGGCGCCTTCGGACGTGGGCTCGTGGGGTTGCTTGCGCTCTGGGTCGGGGTGATCGGCGCCGGCCTCCTCGGCTACGGCCTCGAGCCGCCCGAGATCGACCTCGTGGTCCTCGTGGACCCCGTGATCGTCGCCCTCGCCATCACCGGGGCGGGCTACATCATCGGCCGAATCGTCGACCCGATCTGGGACGGCCGCCCGACGTGAGCCGCGCGTGAGGCGCCACCGCTAGCCGCGCAGGCGCCGGTAGGTCCGCTCGCTGCGACGGGCGACGCGCAGGATCACGACGAGCCGTCGCTCGTCGTCGATCAGGTAGACGAGCCGCAGATCCCCGAGCCGCACACGCCAGAAGTCCGACCCAACGAGCGTCGCCGCCCCCGGCGGACGGGGATCCAGGGCCAGGGCGAGGATGGGGCCTCGAAGACGGGCGGCATCGTCGGGCCGCAGACGGCTGAACTCGCGCTGGGCCGCCGGGGCGATCTCCACGCGGTGGCGAGGCGGCTCCCTGGTCACGCCCCCTGACCGGGCTCGTCGCCGTACGTCCCGCGCAGCTCGGCGGCCGCACGGCTCAGGAACTCCTCGACCGCCACGCCCCCGTCGCGTTCGTACTCCGCGAGTGCGTCCGCGGCCGCCTGGCGGTCCTCCTCGTCCTCGCGGCGCTCGAGCCAGTCCCGGAGCGCGGCCTCGACGATCTCGCGCACGGTCAGGTCACTTCGCGCCGCCTCCACCTTGATGGCGCGGTAGAGCTCGGCATCGGCGAGGTCCAGGGTGATCTTCACGTCGGCATGATACCCGCCAACCCAGCTATCCAGCAAGCTGGCTAACCAGCTCCTCCGGCGAGGTCGTCGGCTTCTCGCAGGCGAAGCCACGGCAGACGTAGGCGGTGGCGCGGCCGTGGAGCTGCGGCCGGTCGTGGAGCAGCGGCACGGCCGACGAACCCGACGCGGCCGGAGATGCGAGCGCGACCACGACCCCCGGCCGGAAGCGCTCGCGCACGACAGCCAGCAATGCGGCCGTCGCAGCGTCGTCCGGCTCCCCGATGACCGCCACCTCGTCGATGGGGTACGCCGCGAGGTCGTGCGCGACGAGCCACTGGGCGAAGCCGGTGGGGTAGCGGCCGGCCAGTGGGGCGACCGCGGCGACGGCCGATTCCGCCGCCGCGCGATAGCGCCCCTCCCCGGTCAAGGCGGCCAGGCGCAGGAGGACCGTGGCCGCCATGGCGCCGCCGCTCGGCAGCGCGTTGTCCTGGAGCCCCTTGGGGCGTGCGATCAGGGCCTCGTGGTCGTCGGCGGTGTCGAACCAGCCCCCGGCCGGGTCGGTGAAGTGGCCGAGGATCATCTCACCCAGCTCGCGGGCGGCGACGAACCAGCGATCGTGGAAGGTCCCTTGGTAGAGCGCGAGCAGGCCTTCGGCCAGGTCGGCGTGATCCTCCAGCACCGCCGCGGCCAGGGCACGGCCGTCCTTCCAGGAGCGCCGCAGCCGGCCATCCGGGCCGCGCAGCGCATCCAGCAGGAACCCGGCGGCGCGCTCCGCGGCTGCCCGATAGTCGTCTCGCCCAAAGGCCGAGGCCGCCTCCGCCAGCGCGGCCAGCGTGAGCCCGTTCCAGGCCGCGATGACCTTGCCGTCTCGGGCGGGCTGGGGCCGCTCGCGGCGGCGGGCGAGGAGGCGGCGTCGGGCCTCCCGCAGTCGTGACTCCAGGCCCTCGTCGGGGCGCACGCGGCGCAGGATCGTGCGCCCCTCCCAGTTGCCACGCTCGGTCACGTCGTAGGCGTCGGCGAAGAGCGGCGCGGCGGCGCCGAGCACGTCGGCCACCTCGGCGGCCGTCCACACGTAGGTCGCCCCCTCTTCGCCCTCGGTGTCGGCGTCCTGGCTGGCCGCGAAGCCGCCCTCGGGCGTGGCCATCTCGCGCAGCAGGTAATCGAGCGTCTCCTCGACGACCTCGCGGTAGCGCCCCTCCCCGGTGACCTGCCACGCGTGGAGGTAGACGCGGGCGAGCTGGGCGTTGTCGTAGAGCATCTTCTCGAAGTGCGGCACGAGCCACTCGGCGTCCGTGGCGTAGCGGGCGAAGCCTCCGCCCAGCTGGTCGTAGATGCCGCCCGCGGCCATCGCGTCGAGCGTGCGCTGCGCCATGGCCAGGGCCTGTGCGTCGCCCGAGCGCACGGAGCGGCGCAACAGGTGCTCGATGGTCATCGGCGCGGGGAACTTCGGGGCTCCGCCGAAGCCGCCGTGGACGGGGTCGAAGCCCTCGGCCAGGGCCTTGGTCGCCTCATCGAGCAGACCCGGGGCGATCGACGGCGCCTGGGTCGAGCTGAAGAGCGGGCGCCCTTCCGGACCGACCAGGCTGGAGGCCGGGGCCTGAGCGCCCTGGCCTTCCTCGTGAACGTGCGCCGCCCGGGCGCGCAGGGCGCCGCTGAGTCGATCGGCCACCGCTTCGGCTCGCGCTCGGTCGTCGCGCCAGACTCCGGCGATGCTCGCGAGCACCTGGCGGAAGGAGGGCATCCCGTGGCGCGGGGTGTCGGGGAAGTACGTGCCGCCGTAGAACGGTCGCCCGTCCGGGGTGAGGAAGACGCTCATGGGCCAGCCGCCGCTTCCGGTGAGGGCCTGGACCGCGTCCATGTAGATCGCGTCGAGGTCGGGTCGCTCCTCGCGGTCCACCTTGATGGCCACGAAGTCGGCGTTCATCTGCCCCGCGGTGGCCTCGTCCTCGAACGACTCGCGCTCCATGACGTGGCACCAGTGGCAGGCGGCGTAGCCGATGGACAGGAAGATCGGGCGGTCGAGCTCGCGAGCGCGGGCCAGCGCCTCCGGCCCCCAGGGATACCAGTCCACCGGGTTGTGGGCGTGCTGGAGGAGGTACGGGCTCGTCTCGCCGGCAAGGCGGTTCTCGGGCATCGGGTCGATGGTACGCACTACCCTCGTGGCGCGCCTTCGGCTACGCTCCGCGGATGCGCTGTACGACCTGCGGACACGAGAACGAGCCGGGCCGCAAGTTCTGCGGCCAGTGCGGCACGCGCCTTGCCGCCGTTTGCCCGAAGTGCGGCCACGAGAACCCGCCGGCCGATCGCTTCTGCGGCGAGTGCGGAACGCCGATGTCGGTGGGGGAGGCGCCCGCCCCGGGGGTCGCCGCGACGGCCCCGGAGGCGGAGCGCCGCCTGGTGTCCGTCCTCTTCGCCGACCTGGTGGGGTTCACGGCCGCCTCCGAGGATCGCGACCCAGAGGACGTTCGCGAGTACCTCTCGCGCTATTTCGACGTCGCGCGCGAAATCATCGGCCGCTACGGCGGCACGGTCGAGAAATTCATCGGCGATGCCGTGATGGCCATCTGGGGCGCGCCCATCGCCAACGAGGACGACGCCGAGCGGGCGGTGCGGGCCGGCCTCGACCTGGTGGAGGCGGGCCCATCGCTCCAGGTCGGCTCGGTCGGCGGGCTGCAGCTGCGGGTGGGCGTCCTGACCGGCGAAGCGGCGGTCACGGTCGGGGCGCAGGGCGAAGGGATGGTCGCCGGAGACCTCGTCAACACCGCGTCACGATTGCAGTCGGCCGCCGCGGCGGGCGAGGTCCTGGTCGGCGAGGCGACCCTCCTCGCTGCCAGTGACGCCATCACCTTCGAGCCGGCCGGCGATCAGACGGTCAAGGGCAAGGCCCTGCCCGTGGCGGCCTGGCGGGCGGTGCGCGTCGTGGCCGGACGCAAGGGCATGGGTCGCACGACCGGCATCGAGCCGCCCTTCGTCGGTCGCGACCACGAGTTGCAGCTCCTCAAGGATCTCTATCACGCCACGGCGCGGGAGCGACGAGCGCGGCTGGTCTCGCTGGTGGGCATCGCGGGCATCGGCAAGAGCCGACTGGCCTGGGAGCTGGAGAAGTACCTCGACGGCCTGGCGCAGGACGTCTTCTGGCACCAGGGCCGGTCGCCGTCCTATGGGGATGGCGTGACGTTCTGGGCGCTCGGGGAGATGGTTCGCCGGCGGGCCGGGCTGGCCGAGGGCGACGACGAGGCGACCACCCGGGCAAAGGTGGCCGCGACGCTTGCCGAGTACGTGGCCGACGACGACGAACGGCACTGGATCGCGCCGCGCATCCTGGCCCTGCTCGGCCTCGAGGAGGCGCCGCCGGGCCAGCGGGAGGAGCTCTTCGCCGCCTGGCGGACGTTCTTCGAGCGGGTCGCCGACCGCGGTCCGGTGATGATGGTCTTCGAGGACCTCCATTGGGCTGATGCCGGCCTGCTCGACTTCATCGAGTCGATCCTCGAATGGTCGCGCGGGCGTCCCATCTTCATCGTCAGCCTGGCACGACCGGAACTCATCGACCGCCGCCCGACGTGGGGCGCGGGGCAGCACCACTTCACCGCCATCCACCTGGAGCCCCTGGCCGACGGGACCATGATCCAGCTGGTCGAAGGGATGGCGGCGGGGCTGGATGCCAGCGTGGTCCGGCGCATCGTCGAGCAGGCCGACGGCGTCCCGCTCTACGCGGTGGAGACCTTCCGCATGCTCCTCGACAGCGGGCGCCTCGAGGCGACCGAGGGTGGTTTCCGGGCTACCGGTTCCCTCGATCGCCTGGAGATCCCGGCCAACCTGCAGGCGCTCATCGCGGCCCGCCTCGATGCGCTCCCCGCGGCCGACCGCGGCCTGCTCCAGGACGCCTCGATCCTGGGCAAGACCTTCACGCTGGCCGGCTTGTCGGGCATCTCCGGAGAGGCCGAAGCGGCGCTCGAGAGCCGGCTGCACGGCCTCATCCGGCGCGACATCCTCGAGCTCGATGTCGACCCCCGATCGCCCGAGCGCGGCCAGTACGGCTTCGTCCAGTCGGTCATCCGGGAGGTCGCCTACGGGACCCTCGGTCGTCGCGAGCGACGTGCCCGCCACCTGGCCGCAGCACGCTTCTACGAGATCCTCGACGACGACGAACTGGCGGGCATCCTGGCCAGCCACTACGTCGCCGCCTACGAGGCCAGCCCGGCCGGTCCGGAGGGCGAGGCCGTTGCCGCCCAGGCACGGGTCACGCTCCGTGCCGCCGCCGAGCGCGCCCTGGCGCTCCACTCGCATGACCAGGCGGCGGCGCTGTACCGCCAGACGCTGACCGTCACGACCGACGCGGCGGAGCAGGCGGCGGTCACGGAACGGCTGGCCGATGCCGCCTATTTCGGAGGCCACTTCGAGGCCGCCAAAAGCGCGCTGGGTGAAGCCATCGCATGGTATGGCGGAGCCGGACTGACCGCCGACGCTGTGCGTGCCGCGACGCGTCTCGGCGCCATCCTCCTGCATGAGGGCGAGGTTTCCGCGGGTCTCGCGACGCTCGAGGCAGCGGCGGCGCGGATCGAGGCCGGCGAGGGGGTCGATGACGCCGTCTTCGCCGGCCTGGCCTCGGAGCTCGCGCGCGCTCACTGGCGGAGCGCGGAGCCGCCCGAAAACGTGCTGCCCTGGGCGGAGAAGGCGCTCATCGCGGCCGAGCGCCTCGGCCTGGCGCCGGTCATCGCCGAGACACTCAACACGAAGGCCGGCGCGATGGCCGACGTGGGCCGCCTCCAGGAGGCGCTGGCGCTGATGCGCGGCGCCGTCCGCTTCGCGGAGGCGCACGGCCTGATCGAGGCCGAGCTGCGCGCCCGCAACAACCTCCTGTTCCTCGACCTCGACGATCCCGCCGACTCTTTGGAAGGGGCCCGCCAGGGGCTCGTCACGGCGCGCCGCGTCGGGCTCCGCGACTGGGAACGCCAACTCGTGGCCGTGAGTCTGGGGACCGCCACCCACGACCTGGGCGATTGGGCGTGGTGCCTGGCGCAGGCCGACGTGTTCGCCGGCGACGAGGTGCCGCTCGGATATCGCTTGGGTTTCGCCGAGACGCGCATGGCCATCGCCGCCTATCAGGGCGACCTCGAGGGCGCCTTCCGGCAGCGCAACGAGATCGAGGCTCAGCTCCCCGCCGAAGGCGATCCGCAGTCGCACTTCTATCACGCCTTCAACGCGGGCCTTCTTCGGACGCTGTCCGGCGACCCAGACGCAGGTTACCGGACCGTCATGGCGGCGCTGCCCACGATGAGCGGGACCTGGGCCATGTCCGGACACATCGTCGCCGGCACCCACGCGCTCCTGGCCGGCGACGAGGCCGCCGTGCGAGTCGTTCGCGAGGGCTGGCGATCCGTCGGCGTTCGCGGCCGGGTGGCCGACGTGAGTACGACGGCCTTCGATGCCGCCATCGACGTCTTCGAGGGCCGCGTGGCGGCCGGGGCGGCGGGCTTCCGGTCGGCCATCGAGGTCCTCGACCAGCTGGGCTTCCGGGTGGACCGGGCGCTCATGCTCACGGCTGCCGTCGGGCTCCTCGGCGTGGACGAGCCGTATGGGCGCGTGGCGGCCGACCAGGCCCGCGCGCTCATCGCGGAACTGGGATCGCCGACCATGCTGGCCCTCCTCGAGGGCGCCATCGAACGTGGCCCGCGGGCGTCAGCGACCTCGCGCGCGGCCGCAGCCCCGAGCGCGAGCCGCGTCCCGTCCGCGTGAGCCCGGAGCGCGTCTACGACAAGCCGGTCATCGACAAGCTCGGCGTCTTCCCGGGTGCTCGCGTGGCCGTGATGGGCGTCGCGGACCCCGACTTCCGGGCGGCGCTGGAGGCCCACACGCAGGACATCACCGATGGGGCGCCGCTGCCTGGGACGGACCTCATCTTCCTCGCCGCCGACTCGCTCGCCGAGCTGGCCTCGCTCGGCGAACTGGAGCGGGCGCTGAAGCCGAACGGCGCCATCTGGGTCGTCTCGCGCAAGGGCAAGGCGGCGACCATCCGGGATGTGGACGTGATCGGCGCGGCGAAGGCCGCCGGACTCGTCGACAACAAGGTGGTCGCGTTCTCGCCGACGCACACCGCGCTGCGCCTGGTCATCCCCCGCGCGCGGCGGCCCGCTACCGCTCGAAGATGAGCCGCCGGGCGTTGTCGCGGTAGACGCGGCGCAGCACGTCCTCGGGCAGCCCGATGCCGTGGATCTGCCAGCGGCCCTGCCCGGGCACCTCGTCGGCGTCGTAATCGAAGGACTCGTCGCGGGTCTCGAGGAAGCGGTAGTAGCGGCGGTAGACCTCCGGGTCCGGCTCGACGTCCACACCGAAGAGGACGCGGTCGGCGTAGCGCTCGAAGAACGCCCGCGCGGTGTACGGCTGCCGCCCCAGCTCGCCCAGGCGGGCCGCGATGTCCACGTGGAAGTTCGGGCACGCCTCGAGCGTCGCCCCCACCCAGGCCAGGTCCTCGGCGGCGCAACCCACGTGCGCGCCGATGAACGTCGTCACCGGGTGGCGCAGCAGTACCCGGCGCAACCCCTCCAGCAGTTCGTCGAAGGGCGGGAAGCCGGGCAGATCGGGGCGTCCCGGCGGCCGCGTGGGCCAGAAGTGCCAGTCGGGGTGGGCGTGGAGCTCCTCCCAGCGCTCATTGGTCGGGTCCAGGGACTCGAAGAAGGCGACCGGGTCCGCGACGTGGATGACGACCGGCAGCGCCAGCCGAGCAGCCGCAGCCCACAGCGGGTCCAACCGCGCGTCGTCCACGGCCACGAGACGACCCACCGTGTCGCGCGCCCGAAGCCCGAGCACCTTCCAGACCTTCAGGCCCCGAGCCCCCGCCAGGGCCGCCGCCTCGAGTCGTCGGGCCTCGGTCTCGCCGAAGCGTTCGTCCTCGGCCCAGCGTTCGTAGTCGAGGCCGGCGAAGACGGCGATGCGATCGGGATGCGGCCGCTGCCAGCGCTCGATCTCCGCCACGAGCGCCTCGCCCCATCCCCCGTCGAGGTCGACGATGGCTTCGACGCCGGCTTCATCGAGGATCGGCAGCAGCTCGTCCGGCGGGCGGGAGGCCCAGGCGCCGCCGAACGCCGCACCGAGGTGGTTGTGGGCATCGATCGCCGGTACGGCCGGCCGGGGCACCCCGTGCGCGGCCACCCGCAGCCGCGAGCGCGGCCGGAAGTCGGCCAGGCGCAGCTCGTCGGCGGTCACTCCAGCACGACCACCTGCGAGAGGTGGCGGGGCGCGTCGGGATCGCGGCCGCGGGCCGCGGCGAGGCCGAGCGCGAGCGCCTGGATGGGCGGCAGGAGCAGGGGCAGTCGGGCGGCATGGTAGAGGTCCGGGGCCGGGTCCAGCCACCACGTCGAGGCGCCCAGGTCGGCGCACTCGTCGAGGACCCTGCGCTCCTCGGCAGCGCCCGGTCCGCCGGGCAGGCCGAGCACGAGGACACCGGGTTCGCACACCGAGATGGGACCGTGGCGGAACTCGAGCGGTTCATACGCCGAAGCCGGCAGCTGGCTCGTCTCGGTCACCTTCAGGCAGGCCTCGTGCGCCAGGCCGAAGGTGGCGCCGCCGCCCAGGACGACGATGCGCGACCAGGACATCTCGGCCGACCGAGCCCACGCCCGCTCGACCTCCGGGCCAGTGAGGGCGTCGAAGCGATCCGGCAGGCGAGCCAGGTCTGCGCCGAGCGCCGATCCCACCGCGCCCCGCCCGACGATGCCCAGCAGCAGCGCCAGCATGCTCGTGAACGAGCGTGTCATGACGATCGCACGCTCGTCACCGAGCGGCGAGACCAGGCGCTCGGTGGCCAGGGACGCGAGCGGGCTCTCCGCGCGGCAGGTGACGGCGATGGTGACGGCGCCGGCCGCCCGTCGCTGAGCGGCCACCGCGACCGCCTCGGAGGTCTCGCCCGAGCGCGAGATGACGACGGCCACGGCACGCTCCGGGCCGGCCCCGAAGACCCCCGCCGGCCGCAGCAGGATCTCCGAGAGCGGCACGGCGATCGCCGGCCGCCCGGTCTCCGCGCGGTAGGTCCAGGCCACCACCTGGGCGAGGTGGTAGGAGGATCCGGCGCCGCTGAACACGACGAGGTCCGCCGAGAGGAGCGACTCGACGATCCGCCCGGGCGCGGCCGCGCTTGCCTCCAGGGCTGCCGCCACCGCCTCCCCGCTCGTCGCCGCCTCGCGCCAGGTGACGCTGGCTCGAGCGTCTGCGATCATGCCTGCGCCTCGCCCAGGTCGACGAAGTAACGCACGCGGTCGCTGCGCACGACGCTGCGGCAGAACTCGATCGGCTGCATCGTGGTGTCGAAGGCCGTGCGCTCGACCACCAGCGCCGGGTCGCCGCGGTGCTTGCCCAGCAGCGACGCCTCCTCGGTCGTGAGCAGGACCGGCTCGAACACCTCGTGGGCACGCGCGGGGCGAACGCCGTAGTCGGCCAACAGCGTGTCGTAGAGACGGCGACGGGAGAAGTCCCGCTCGGCGAGGCCGGGGAAGCGCGCCGCCGGCAGGTAGCTCGTCTCGGCCACCAGCGGCTCGTCGTCGGCGAGGCGCAGGCGTCGCAGCGCCACGACCGGCGTCTCCAGGGGCAGCCCCAGGGCCGCCGCCACCGTCCGGGTAGCCGGCTCCAGGCGGACCCCGAGCACGCGCGTGCCCGGTCGCATGCCCAGCCGCTCGATCTCGCGGCTGAAGGAGTAGAAGCCGCCCAGCCCCTGCTCCAGCTTGGGTGTGGCGACGTACGTCCCGAGCCCGCGGCGGATCTCCAGGTAGCCCTCGGCCACGAGCTGGCCGAGCGCCTGCCGCACGGTGGCCCGGCTCACGCCGTAGCGCGCCATCAGCTCGAGCTCCGACTCGATGCGCTCCCCGGGCGCCAGCTGGCCGCTCTTGATCTGCTCGAGCAGGTCGGCCTTGATCTGGCGGTAGAGCGGGACCCCGTCGACGATCATCTTGACCTCAGCCCTTCAGGCCGCTCAGCGTGATGCCGCGCACGAAGTGCTTCTGTGCGATCACGAACAGCACGATCATCGGCAGCAGGCTGACCAGCGCCCCGGCCATCATCTCCGGCCACTTCCCGACGAACTGTCCCTTGAACAGCGAGAGCCCCACGGTCACCGTCTGGAGCTCCGTGTCGCGCAGGTAGATGAGCGGGTCGATGAGGTCGTTCCATGTCCACATGAAGGTGAAGATCGCGAGCGTCGCCAGGGCGGGCCGGGCCAGCGGGAGGTAGACGTGCCAGAAGATCCGCAAGGGGTTGGCGCCGTCCACCCGGGCGGCGTCGGCCAGCTCCCTCGGGATGGTAAGGAAGAACTGGCGCAGCAGGAACGTGCCGAAGGCGCCGCCCAGCCACGCCCCGACCCACAGCGGCTCATGCGTGTTGATCCAGTTGCCACTGCTCGAGAGCGGGTGCGGCAGGATGCGGTAGAGGATGAAGTTCGGCACCAGCACGACTTGGAAGGGGATGATCAGCGTCGCCAGCAGGATCCCGAAGAGCGGTCCCTTGAAGCGGAACTGGAGGGTGGCGAAGGCGAACGCCGCCATCGAGCTGCTGACGAGCTGGCCGGCCGTATTGAGCAGGGCCAGCTTCACCGAGTTGAAGAAGAAGGTCGAGAAGGGGAGCGCATCCCACATCCGCGCGTAGTTCTCCCAGTGCGCGCCCGACGGCAGCGAGAGCGGCGGCGAGCCGAAGACCTCGGCGCGCGTCTTGAGCGAGGTGGCCATCATCCACAGGAATGGCCCCATCATCAGCAGCCCGCCCGCGATGAGCAGCGCGTAGACGATCGTGCGCCGGCCGATCCGGGCCCAGGGCCGCCGCCGGGGCCGGCGCCGGGGCGCGAGGGTGGCTAGGGCGGATGCCTGGTCCATCGCCTCAGCCGTAGTGGACCCAGCGCGATTGGGAGCGGAAGTAGAGGGCGGTGAGCAGCGCCACGATCATGAACAGGACCCACGAGGCCGCGCTCGCGTAGCCCATCTTGAAGTTGCGGAAGCCGTTCTCGTAGATGAAGTAGACCACCGTGGTCGTGGCCTCGGTGGGCCTGCCGGGACGCGCCAGGACGTAGACCTGATCGAAGACCTGGAAGCTGCCGATCAGGCTCAGGATGCCGGTGAAGAAGATGCTCGGGGTGAGCATCGGCAGCGTGACGTGGCGGAAGCGGCCCCAGCGGCCGGCGCCGTCCACCTGCGCGGCGTCGTAGTACTCCTCCGGGATCGCTTGCAGGCCGGCCAGGAAGATGATCACGTTCGTCCCGAGGCCCTGCCAGACGGCCATGACCACGATCGCCGGCATCGCCCAGAACGGGTCCGAGATCCACCTCTGCGCGGGCACGCCGAAGAGGCCGAGGACCTGGTTGAGGATGCCCTGCTCGGGGCTGTAGATCCAGGCCCACACCAGGGAGATGGCCACGGTCGAGGTGACCACGGGCAGGAAGTAGGCCGTGCGGATCCAGGCGATGCCCCGGATCGTCCGGTTGAGCGCCAGGGCGAGCCCGAGCGCGAGCGCCAGGCCGAGCGGCACGGAGGTCACCGTGTAGAAGACCGTGTTGCGCAGCGCGTGCAGGAAGCGGTCGTCGCCCAGCAGGTCGACGAAGTTCTGTAGCCCCACGAGCCGGGGGGCCTGGAGCAGGTCCCAGCTCGTGAGGCTGATGGCCAGCGTGGCCAGGATCGGTCCCGCCGAGAGCAGGACCAGGCCGAGGATCGTCGGGGCCAGGAAGAACCAGGCCCAGCGGGCCTCCGATGCGAGCGGCCCGGTGCGCCGCCGGGCCCTCGCGGGGCCGACGGTCACTGACCCGCCAGGAGGGCGTTCAGCTCGGCCAGGACCGTGTCGATGGCATCGCGCGCGGTCTTCTTCGGTTCGTTGAAGACGTTGGTATCAAGCTCCTCCTGGAGGATCGCCGTGAACTCGTTGTAGCCCAGGAACGATGGCTTGAGGTGCGCATAGGCGAGCGAATCGGCGAACACCTGCGCGCCGTCGAACGATGCCGCGTACGGCCCGGCGAGCACTTCCTTGGAGACCGGCAGCGACGCCTTCAGCGCCATGAGCTTCTCCTGCGCCGCGGGGCTGGCGAGGTACTTGACGAAGAGCCAGGCCGCGTCGGGGTTCTTGCTGTCCTTGTAGACGACGGCGCCGGTCGGATTGACCGAGGTCGCCCGGCCGGCCGGACCCTGCGGCAGCGGCGCGATGCCCAGCTCGATGCCGGCGGCCTCGAGCGTCGGGACCAGCCAGGAGCCGTTGGCCTCCATGGCCGCCTGGCCCTGCTCGAAGGCGTCGCCCGTCTCGGCGAAGAGGGCCGGCTCGGGAACGACCTTCTCCTTCCAGATCAGGTCCTGCAGGAACTGCAGGCCCCCGACCGCCTCCTCGCTGCCGAGGAGCGTCGACTTGCCGTCGGGGGCGATGATGTCGCCGCCGTTCTGCCAGACCAGCGACGACCAGTAGTTCTCCATGTCCGTGGTCTCGGTGTAGAGGCCCCACTGGTCGGTCGTGCCGTCGCCGTCCTTGTCGAGGGTCAGCTTGTGGGCGGCCTCGACGAGCTTGGCCCAGTCCCAGGTGTCGTCCGGGTAGGCCACGCCCGCCTCGTCGAACATCGCCTTGTTGTAGTAGAGGACGATCACGTTCAGGTCGCGGGGCAGGCCGTACTGGCCGCCGTCGGCGGTCGTGAAGTCCTTCACGCCCTGGTCGGCGAGCTGCGTCAGGTCGTACTTGTCCTTCTCGACGTACGACTTCAGGTCGAGCAGCACGCCGCGGGACTGGAAGTCCGGGAAGAGCGGGCCGTCCATGGCGAAGACGTCCGGCGCTGCGCCGCCGGCCAGGCCCGTCTGGAGCTTGTCCCAGTAGGTGTCCCAGTCCGAGACGGTCACCTTGACCGTGATCGACGGGTTGGCCTCGTGGAAGGCGTCCACGATCGCCTGCTGGCTGGCCAGCTCGGCCGGGTCGCCCCAGATCGAGTACTCGATGGTCGTCGCGGCCTGGCCGCAGCCTGCGGCGACGAAGGCGAGGATCACCGGGAGCGCCGCGATACCGGCGACCCGCCGGAGCGCTCCGAGGCGTGCAGTGGACCGGGTCATCGCATCTCCTCCATGGCCCCGGTCAGTGAGTGACCGAGGTTGTCCAGACGTCCGTATGTCTCCAGCCTAGCCCTGCCTGTCAACCGGGGCGGAGCCACGCCGGCAGCCACTCCCCTTCGGCCGCGATCAGCTCGTCGACCAGGCGCCACGTCTCCTCGAGGGAGAGGCGGGCCTGGATCTGCGGGTCCTGCATGGCCGCGTGGTAGACGGCGTCGCGGTCCTCGTCGAGCGCCGCACGGATGGTCAGGCGCTGGGCGTCGATGGCCGGCCGGATGTACGCGGCGCACTGGGGCGGCAGGGGGCCCACGGTCTGGGGATGGATCCCGCCGCCGTCCACGAGACAGGGCACCTCGACGCAGGCGTCCGGATCCAGGTTGGCCACGAAACCGCGGTTCATGACGTTGCCCACGATCCGTTCCGTCTGGCCGGTCAGGAGGGCATGGACGAAGACCGCGGCGTACTCGCCGCTGCGCTCGATCTCGAACGGCTCGCCGGCGTCGAGCCGGCGCTTCGTCTCCGCGTACTCATCGAGGTTCGCGGCCACGCGCGAGAGGTACTCCCCGATGGGGATGTTGAAGCGCTCCACGGCGTCCCCCTTGGGGATGAACCAGGGGTTGTACTCGGCGTGGTGCTCGGAGGACTCGGTGGGGTAGTAGCCCAGGCGCCGGAACAGCTCCGCGCGCACCAGGTCGTCCGGGGGGATCCGGTCGTCGGCCACGAAGCGGCGCAGGTCCGGATACAGGTCGCGGCCGCGATGCTCCAGTCGCAGCAGGAAGGCGAGGTGGTTGACGCCCGCCGAGACGTGCTCGATCTCCTCGCGCGGGATGCCCAGGTAGCGACCGATCGTGTCCACCGTCCAGTAGACGGAGTGGCACAGCCCCACCGTGCGGATGTCGCTCCGCTCGGCCACGGCCCAGATGAGCATCGACATGGGGTTGGTGTAGTTGAGGAACCAGGCGTCGGGGCAGAGCTCCTCCATGTCGCGCACGATGTCGAGCACGACCGGGATGGTGCGCAGGCCGCGCATCACGCCGCCGATGTTGATGGTGTCGTTGATCGTGTAGCGCAGGCCGTGGCGCGCCGGCACGCCGAAGTCGATCTGCGTCGCCCGGGCACCGCCGACCTGGATCGTGTCCACGACGAAGTCGGCGCCGCGCAGGGCATCGCGGCGGTCGAGATGGACCTCGATGCGCGGGGTCGCCCCCAGGGCGCCGGCGGTCCAGTGCGCCATGCGCTCGGCCGTGGCGAGCCGGTCGGCATCGATGTCGTGGAGGGCGAACGTCGCGTCGTGCAGTTCCGGGTAGGAGAGGAAGTCGCCCAGGAGGTTGCGCGTGAACTCGACGCTGCCCGCGCCGATCAGCACGATCCGGGTCATCAGCGCCTCCAGACATACGGACGTCCGTACCTCCGCGGATGATACCATCCCGCCATGACGTTCCGCCCCGGCACGCTGCGCGGCCTCCGCCAGTGCGCCTCCCCGCGGGGCACGTTCACCGTGCTCGCGCTGGATCATCGCCAGAACCTGCGCCGCGAGCTGCGGCTCGCGGATCCGGCCTCGGTGACCTTCGAGGAGATGGTCGAGTTCAAGCGCGCCGTGGTGCGGGCGCTCGCCGGTGCCGCCACCGGCGTCCTGCTCGATCCCGAGATCGGCGCGGCGCAGTGCATCGCCGACGGGTCGCTGCCTGCGTCGGCGGGCCTCATCGTGGCGGTCGAGGCGACCGGCTACGACGGCCCGTCCACCGCGCGCCAGAGCCGCCTCCTGGAGGGCTGGAGCGTGGAGCAGGCGGCGCGGCTGGGCGCGTCGGCGGTCAAGCTGCTCGTCTACTACCACCCCCAGGCCGTCAACGCGCCCGCCCAGGAGGCGCTCGTGGCCTACGTCGCCGACGAGGCGCGCGCCAGCGACCTGCCACTCTTCCTGGAGCCGCTGGGCTACTCGATCGCGGACGGCGGGAAGCTGACCGGCGAGGAGCGGCGTCGCGTCGTGATCGAGACGGCGCGGCGCCTGACGGCCATCGGCGGCGACATCCTCAAGGCCGAGTTCCCCTACGACGCGGCCGTGGCCGACGAAGAGCGCTGGCGCGAGGCGTGTGACGAGCTGACCGCGGCCTCGAGCGTGCCCTGGGTGCTCCTCTCGGGCGGCGTGGACGAGCGGACGTTCGAGCACCAGGTCGAGGTCGCCTGCGCCGCCGGCGCCAGCGGCGTGCTCGCGGGACGCGCCATCTGGGCCCAGGCCGCGACGATGCCGCCGGCCGAGCGCGATGCCTTCCTCACCGGCGAGGGTCGCCGCCGCCTCGCCGCGCTCGCAGACCGCGTGGACGCGCTGGGACGACCGTGGGAGACGGCCAGCCGGCTGGCCGCCATGAAGCCGCCGGGCGACGGCTGGTACCGGGAGTACTGAGCGTGGGGCCGCCGGTCGACCTCGGGCTGCTCGTGGTGGGCGAGATCAACCCGGACATCATCGTCGCCGGCGCCCACGCGCAGCCACGCTTCGGGCAGGCGGAGCGGTACGTGCGCGCCATCCGGCTGGCCGTGGGCAGCTCGTCGGTCATCACCGCCTGCGGCGCCACGCGGCTGGGGCTGCGCACCGCCTTCGTGGGCGTCGTGGGGGACGACCTGTTCGGGCGCTTCATGCTCGACGAGATGCGCGCCCGCGGCATCGACGTGAGCGCCTGCCGCATCGACCCGGAGCTGCCGACCGGTGTGACCGTGGTCCTCGATACCGGCGCCGACCGGGCGATCCTGACCGCCCCGGGAGCGATGGCGTCGCTCCACGCGGAGGAAGTCCCCCGGGCCCTGCTCATGCGGGCGCGCCACCTGCACGTCGGCAGCTGGTTCCTCCAGGACCGGCTGCGCCCCGGCCTGCCCGGGCTCTTCGCAGCAGCACACGCCGAGGGCCTCACGACCTCGCTCGACCCGGGCTGGGACCCCGCCGAGGAGTGGCAGGGGCTGCAGGACATCCTCGCGCTGACGGACGTCTTCCTGCCCAACACGGCCGAGGCACGGGCGATCGGCGGCACGAGCGACGTCGCGGCCGCGGCACAGGCGATCCGAGGGGTCGGGCCGGAGGGCATGACCGTCGTGGTCAAGCAGGCCGACCGGGGCGCTCTCGCCGTGCGCGGCTCCGCCTCAGTCACCAGCGCCGCGCTGCAGGTGACCGTGGCCGACGCGGTGGGGGCCGGGGACTCGTTCGACGCCGGCTTCCTGTGCGGGTACCTGCAAGGCTGGCCCTTGGCGGATGCACTCGAGCTGGCCGTGGCCTGTGGCGCCCTGTCCACGCGGCGCGCGGGCGGCACCGACGGGCAACCCACGCTCGAGGAGGCGCGCGCGGCCCTGCTCGCCGCCGGACGAGACCTGCCGGAGTGAGCGGTGGCCGGCTGATCTGCGTCGCCCCTGCGCCGGCCATCGACCGCCTCGAGGAGGTCGAGGCGCTGCGGGCCGGGGCGATCCACCGGCCGGTGGCCGTGACCACGCTGCCCGGCGGCAAGGGACTGAACGTGGCCCGGGCCGCGCACCGGCTCGGCGCCCCGGTGACGGCCATCGGCTTCCTGGCCGGCCACGCCGGCCGTTGGGTCCAAGAAGCGCTGACCGGCATCGGCGTGAGCGGCCGCTTCACCTGGGTCGACGGCGAAACCCGGACCTGTGTCTCGATCCTTGATCGCGCGACGGCCGAGCTGACGGAGATCTACGAGCCCAGCCCCGCCGTGGGCGCGGGGGATTGGGATGCGCTGCTGGCGCTGCTGGATGAGACGATCGCGAGCCATGCCGCCGCCACCGGCGACGGGACGATCGTCACCATCTCCGGCGGCCTGCCCACCGGCTCGCCCGACGATGCCTTCGCGCGGGTCGTGGCCACGGCTCACGCTTGGGGTGCCCGGACGCTCGTCGACGCGTACGGGCCGGGCCTCGCGGCCGCCCTGGCCAAACATCCCTGGCTGGTCAAGGTCAACACCACCGAAGCGGCCGAGGCACTCGGCGCCGACTCAGTCGGTGGGCCCGGGGCTGGCATCCGCGACCTGGCGCAGGCGCTCGTGGAGCGGGGCGCCGGCAACGCCGTGGTCACCGCCGGCAGCAGCGGCTCCGTCCTCGTCGGGACGGGGCTCGAGCTTCGGCTCGGTCCGCCCCCGGTGCGGGGTCGCTATCCGGTCGGATCGGGCGACGCCTTCCTGGCCGGCATGGCCGCCGGTCTCGCCGCGGGCCTCGGCCTCGGCCCCGCCTTCTTCGCGGGCGCCGGTGCGGCGGCCGCCAACGCGCTCGTGCCCGGGGCAGGTGAGCTCGATCCGGACGAGGCGCGCCGGCTGGCCACCAGGATCGCGCTCACCTCGGCGGGATCGTCGTGACGGACGGCCCTGCCGTCGCCCCCCGCCCGGCGACTATCGTGGCCGCCGCGAAACCCTGACGCCCTTCCGCACGGAGACCCTCGATGACCATCGTAAAGCTCGGGCTGCTGCCCTGGTCCCAGGCCACCGACTGGCCTGCCTACGCCGACATCGCCGTCCGAGCCGAGGCGCTCGGCTACGACAGCCTTTGGTCGTGGGACCATCTCTACGCCATCTTCGGCGACCCCTACCAGCCGATCTTCGAGGCCTACACCACGCTCGGCGCGTGGGCGGCGATGACCGAACGCATCTCGATCGGGCTGATGGTCAGCGCCAACACGTTCCGCAATCCGGGCCTCGTGGCCAAGTCGATCGCCACGGTCGACCACATCAGCGGCGGTCGCGCCATCTGCGGCCTCGGCGGCGCCTGGATGGAGCTGGAGCACAGCGCCCACGGCATCGACTTCGGCTCCGGCTTCGGGCAGCGGCTCGACTGGCTCGACGAGTCGGTGGGCATCATCCGCGCCCTGCTCGACGGCGAGACGGTCACGCACCACGGGCCCCGGTACCACACCGAGCAGCTGGTCCACCACCCGCGGCCCGTCCAGGCGCACGTGCCGATCATGATCGGCGGCACGGGCGAGAAGAAGACGCTGCGCACGCTGGCGAAGTACGGCGACCAGTGGAACGCGGGCGGGACCGTGGAGACGCTGACCCACAAGGACGCCGTGCTGCGGCGGCACTGCGCGGACGTGGGGCGCGACCCGGAGACGATCGAGCGCACGGTGAACTGCAAGATCGTCATCCGCGACACCGCCGAGGCGGCGCGGCGCGCCTGGGGGGAGCAGATGGCCGCCAACCGGACGCCGATGGAGGACGTCAGCGACGACGTCACCTGGTTCGTCGGCACGCCGGAGCAGGTCGCCGAGACGATGGCCGGCTACCTGACCATCGGCTTCCGCGCCTTCATCTCCGAGCACCCCGCGCCCTACGACATCGAGTCGATCGAGCGGCTGGTGACCGAGGTGAAGCCGATGGTCGAGGCCGGGTAGGGGCATGCCTGGCGGTCATGCGGGGCCACGAAACCGAGTGTGATCGCCTCGCGATGAGGTTCGATCGCGAGGCAGCCACGCTCAGATCCGGCACTTCGGATGACCGCGGGGCATACGCCGAGGAGCGGCACGACCGGGCATCGCGGCCGCTAGTCTGACGGGGTGCTGATCGGCGGCATCGTCCTCGGCTTCCTGCTCGGGCTCGTCCTGCGCGGCCGCCCCGGCAACCTCCTCGACGCACGGCTGCGCTGGCCGGCCGGGCTGTTCTTCGCGGTCATCGTCCGCTTCGGGACGGAGATCGCCATCCGCGACGGCGTGACGCTCGCCGAGACGCTGCGCCTGCCGCTGTACGCAGGTGCCTTCGGGCTGCTCCTCGCGGCGCTGTGGCTCAACCGAGCGCAGCCGGGCATGCTGGTCGTCTGCGTCGGGGTCGCCTCGAACACCCTGGCCGTCGTCGCCAACGGCGGTTGGATGCCCGTCTGGGGTCCCTCGCTGGCCCTGGCCGGGTTCTCCACGAACGACCTCGTGCCCACGTTCCACGTGCTCCTGCCGGAGGCGCTGGACGTGCAGTTCCTGCGCATGGCCGGCCCCTTCGGCGACCTCATCCCGCTGCCCCTGCCCATCCTCGCCAACGTGGCCAGCATCGGCGATGCGTTCATCAGCGCCGGCCTGGGCTGGTTCGTGCTGGCCACGATGCTGCGCGGCACGCGTCCCACCGGCGAGGGCACGCTCTACATCACGGACCCGGCCGCGGCGGGCATGGTCGGGTCGATCCGGCTGCGGCGGCCCATCGCGGCGGCCCTCTCCAGGACCGGCATCGCGCCCGAAACGGGGCTGGCCCCGCCGCTGGCCTATGCCGAGTCGATCGCCCTCGACCGCCCGACGTTGCTGGGCGGCACCAGCGCCGGCGCCATGCCGGCCACGACCTACTGGGGCGATCTCGCTTCCACGGCTCCGGCCCTCCTCGGCGCCCAGACGGCGGTGCCGCCGATCGTCGTGCGCATCGGACGGCATCCGTACGTCCGGCTGGCGCTCGACGCCCGCTTCTCGGCCTTCTGGATCGGCCAGACGATCAGCCTCTTCGGCGATCGCCTGCACCAGGTCGCTCTCGCCGTCCTCGTCCTGGGCATCACGAACTCGCCCCTCGCGACCGGTCTCGTCTTCCTGACCGCGGCCCTCCCGAACCTCTTCATCTCGCCCATCGCGGGCACCTTCGTGGACCGCTGGGACCTCAAGACGACGATGGTCGTGAGCGACCTGCTGCGCGCGTCCATCGTGCTGCTCATCCCGGTCGCCGCGGCGCAGGACGTGTGGCTGGTCTTCCCGCTCGTCTTCGCCGTGACCACGGTCAGCCTGTTCTTCCGGCCGGCCAAGGCGGCGACGGTGCCGCGCATCGTGCGCCGGGACGACCTGCTCGCCGCCAACAGTGCGACGTGGACCGGCGAGACCATCGCCGACATCGCCGGCTACCCGCTGGCCGGCTTCTTCGTGGCCTTCCTCGGCGCGGACATCAGGCTCGCCTTCTGGGCCGATGCGGCCACGTACGTGGTCAGCGCGGCGCTCATCCTGGGCATCTCGGTCCCACCCATCGTGCGCGCGGCGGGCCCAGCTGTCGGCGGCGCGGTGCGGCGCTTCCTCGGGGAGCTGCGCGACGGGTGGCGCTTCCTGCGTGGCGTCCCGTCGCTCTACCAGAACACGCTCGTGAGCGCCGTGGCACAGGTCTCCATCGGCGCCACGATCGCCCTGACGGTGGTCTATGCCCGCGACGTCCTCGATGGCTCGCTCGTCGCCTATCCGCAGAACTACACGCTCATCGAGGCCGCCATCGGCGTCGGAAACCTCGTCGGCGGCCTGGCCGTGGGCGCGGTCGGGGCGCACTTCCGCAAGGGCCGCCTGATCGTCGGCGGCATCGTCGTCATGGGCGCCTCGATCGCGCTCCTCGGCGCGACGGGCAACCTGCTCCTGGCGTCCGCGGCCTCGGTCGGCTACGGCGTGGCCAACCTCGTCTACGTCATCCCCACCCAGACGCTCTTCGCCGAGCTGACGCCGCTGCGCATGATGGGCCGCGTGGTCGCCATCCGATCGAGCCTCGTCTTCGGCTCGCTGACGCTGGCCATGGCCGTCTCGGGGGCGATGGCCGAGGTGCTGTCGGCCGGCGTGGTCATCACGATCTTCGGCCTCGTGACCGTCGCCGCCGGGGGCGTGGCGTGGCTGCTGCCGGCGATCAGGGACTCGTGACCCGTGCGCGCGGGCGAGCGGGTCGGCATACTACGGCGACTCCCCCTTCCGCCGGACGCCCGACCGGGCCGACCGCGACGGACCCGAACGAACAGAGACGGACGAGGTAGATGACGGACCCCCAGCGACCGGACCCGCAGACACCGGGCGAGGCGCCGACCCCCGAGGAGCTGGCCGCCGCGGAGACCGCGGCGCTGAGCGAGGCCATCGAGGAGACCGAGCCCGAGCCAGAGGCGCTCGAACCCGAGGCGTTCGAGGAGACCGAGGCCCAGGAGGAGGCCGCGCGCAAGGAGGCCGTGCTCGTCGAGGCCGCAGAGGCGGCGGCCGCCATGGCGCCCAAGCGGCCCGCCGCACCCGAGGTCGCGGCAAAGCCCGGCGCAGTCCCGGCGCCGACCGTCGAGGAGCTGCCCTACATCGACGATCGCGTCTCGAAGTTGTGGGTCGGCCTCATCGTCCTGACCTTCGTGGCCATCTTCGCCTTCGGCATCTTCCTCGGCCAGGGCGGAGTGCTGACGCCGCTGCCCTCGCCGAGCCCCGCGCCCACAGTGGCCCCGAGCGCCAGCCCCGCCAGCCCGTCGCCCAGCCCCGCGCCCACGGTGGCCCCGTCCGCCGCCCCGAGCGCCAGCCCCGCCAGCGCCTCCCCCAGCCCCACGCCCAGCCCGAGCTGAGTCGGGTCTGACGGCGGCGAATCCCGGAGGCGCGACGTGCGGCGAGAGCGGGATGCGGAGCGCTTCGCACGTCTCCGCGCCCGCATGGTCGAGACCCAGCTTCGGCAGCGGGGCGTGGCCGACGCGCTGGTCCTGGCGGCGATGGCCGAGGTTCCCCGCGAGCGGTTCGTCGACGAGTTCCTTCTGGAGCTGGCCTACACCGACGGCGCGCTCGGGATCGGCGGCGGCCAGACGATCTCGCAGCCGTACATGGTCGCCCGCATGAGCGAGTCGCTCGAGCTCGGTGCGTGGATTGCCGCGCACCCGGAGGGGCCGCCGCGCGTGCTGGACATCGGCACCGGCTCCGGCTACCAGGCGGCCGTGCTGGCGCGGATGGGTGCCAGCGTCATCTCGGTCGAGCGCGACCCGGAGCTGGCCGCCGAGGCGAAGGCGCGGCTCGAGGAACTCGGCTACTGGGACATCCGCGTCGAGGTGGGCGACGGCAGCGCCGGCCTGCCGGCCTTCGCACCCTACGCCGGGATCCTCGTCGCCGCCGCCGCTCCGGAACCGCCCGAGCCGCTCATCGCCGAGCTGGCCGACGGCGCCCGGCTCGTGGTTCCCGTGGGGCGGCGCGACCTCCAGGAGCTGACCGTGGTGCACCGGGTGGGGAAGCGGCTGGAGACCGAGCGGCTGGAGCCGTGCGTCTTCGTGCCGCTCGTGGGGAGGTTCGGCTTCCCGCAGTAGTGCAGCCGTGGATCGCGGCCGACCCGGAAGGCCGATCGGCGTCCGGCGTCCGGCGTCCTGCGTCCTGCGTCCGCATTGTCAGTAGTACTGGCACGCGGCATCGAAAGGCCTCGGACGGAGCCCGCGGACCGCACCTGGCGCACGGATTGCCAGTAGTAGTGGTGCACTGATCGTCAAGAGGAGGTCTCACCGCCGCGGACGTGGCGTCGACGCGGATCGCGTTGAACCGCGCCAGTAGTACTGACACGAACGGCCTCAGGGAGAGGGATCGCCCGCCGCGGCGACCGGACCCGGCACGGACCACCGTTGGCACGTCCCCGATGCTATCCTCCGGCGCGATGACCCACGTCTTCATCTCCCCGCATCCGGACGACGCGGCGCTCTCGTGCGGCGGCCTCATCGCCAGCCTGCGCGAGCTGGGCCAGAACGTGACCATCATCTCCGTCTTCTCCGGCGGTCCGCGGGCCGGCAACGGGCTGAGCGAGTACCAGCGGGCCGCGCTGGGCTTCGGGTCCAAGGCGATCTGGCCCTCGACGGAGGCGTTCCGGCGCGACAACATCGGGGCGGACGTGCCGGTCCCCGCCGGCGCCGCCCCGTGGGCTGCCGACCCCGAGCGGGTGGCGCTGACCCAGGAGTACGCCAACACCCAGGCCCGCCAGTTCTGGCAGCGCGCCGCGTGGACGCGGAGCGCCAACGTCACGAACATCGCAACGCCCGAGCGCCCGCTGGCGGACGCGGTCGGCGGACAGGGTTCGGGCGAGACGATCGACTTCGCCGCCGCCGACGCGATGACCATCCGCCGTGCCGAAGACGAGCGCTATGCCTTCTTCATGGAGGCCTCGCTCATCCAGCTCGACCTGCCCGACGCCGTCTTCCGCGGCTACGAGGGCGACGAGCAGCTGCTCGGCGCCGTGCGCGAGGACGACCCGGCGCCGTACGAGCTGCTGCGCCGCGAGATCTTGCGCCTCGAGCCCCAGATCGTCTACTTCCCGCTCGCCATCGGGGGTCACGTGGACCACCAGCTCTGCCGCGAGGTCGGACTGGCCATGCTCGACGAGGGCCGCCAATGGGTGATGCCCGGTCCCGACCTCGTGGGCCGGACCGCCTTCTACGAGGACTTCCCCTACGCCTGGTGGCACGACTTCGCCGGCGCCGCGGACCTGGCCGGCACGATGGCCCTGCCGCCCGGCGTCTCGCTCCAAGCGCGCTACTGCGACATCGGCGAGGTGCTCGAGCGCAAGGCCAGCGGCCTGACCCTGTACGCCAGCCAGGTCGTGCGCCTCTTCGAGAGCGAGCAGGGCATGCGCGACGACCTCGCCGGCTTCCACGCGCGCGTGGCCCTGGCGGGCGGCATGCGCGGCTTCGCCGAGAGGACCTGGACGCCCGTCCGGGCATAGGCGGGAGCCGAATCCGACCGACGACGGTCCGCACTCCAACGGAACGGGGGTCCATTCGCGGTCATGGTCCGTGCTGACGATCGGAGCCCACGAACCCGGTGGATAGCGACCGGGCTTATGGTCGGCATCCCGTCCTTGGCCCTCACCTGGTTGATGATCCTCTTCGCGGAGGCCGTGGCGAGAGACGGCAAGAACCCGCCCTTCGTGGACTGGATCGTCCACGGTAGTGCGGTCGGAAGGGTGTTCGCTGGGCAGGCCTTGTTCGAAGCAAGACAGCTGTCCGGCACCTACTTTCTGCCCGACACCGTGCCGGCCGGATATGCCTATCCCCCGGCATCGGTGTTGCCTCTCATCCCGTTCTCTGGAACGCTCCTGGGCCTCGTTGCCTGGCTCGCGCTGAAC